>NZ_CACSIP010000035.1 GCF_902705885.1 Mycolicibacterium austroafricanum
TCGCCCGCGGCGCCGGCATCGGCGCGCCCTTGAGCTGCTTGCGCAGCAGCGCCGGGAACGACGGCAGGATCGCCGCCAGCGCCGGCTGCGACGGGGTACCCCCGGGCATCTTGTAGCCCTTCTGATCCCACGGCTGCGTGTGCGCTTCGGGGTTGGCCTTGATCCAGGCCTTCGCCGCGGGGATCAGCTCGTCCACCGACGGTACGAGTTCGTCGATCAGACCGATGTCCTTGGCCTTGCCCGGCTTGAACCGGGTGCCCTGGGACAACACCTCCATGAACGCCTTCTGGATGCCGAACATCCGCACCGTGCGGGCGACGCCACCACCACCGGGCAGCAGACCCAGCGTCACTTCCGGCAGGCCGATGACCACGCCCTTGACGTCGGCGGCGATGCGGTGATGACACGCCAGCGCGATCTCCAGGCCACCACCGAGGGCAGCGCCATTGATGGCGGCGACCACCGGCACCCCGAGGGTCTCCAGCGTGCGCAGATCGGCCTTGATGAACTCCACCTCGGCGAACGACTCGGCGGCGTTGTCCGGGCCGACGTTCATCATGCCCTTGAGGTCACCACCGGCGAAGAAGGTCTTCTTCGCACTCGCGATCACCACGCCGGTGATCGAATCCTTCTCTTCCACAAGGCGTTCCACCACCTTGTGCATGGACTCCTTGTAGTGCTCGTTCATCACGTTGGCTGAACCCGTGGGGTCGTCCAGCGTCAGGGTGACGATGCCGTCGGCATCCTTGTCCCACGCAATAGTGTTCTCTGCCATGGTCATATCTCCTAGACCCGCTCGATGATGGTCGCCACGCCCATGCCGCCGCCGATGCACAGCGTGATCAGCGCGCGTCGCGCGCCGCGGCGCTCGAGCTCGTCGACCATGGTTCCGGTGATCATGGCGCCGGTGGCGCCCAGCGGGTGACCCATCGCGATGGCGCCACCGTTGACGTTGAGCTTCTCATCGGGGATGTTCAGATCCTTCTGGAACTTCAGCACCACCGAGGCGAACGCCTCGTTCAGCTCGAACAGGTCGATGTCGTCGACCGTGAGCCCGGCGCGGTCGAGCACCTTGCGGGTGGCCGGTGTCGGGCCGGTGAGCATGATGACGGGGTCCGCGCCGCTGGTGGCGGTGGCCACGATCCGGGCCCGCGGGGTCAGATTCTGAGCGCTGCCGGCACTCTCGCTACCGATCAGCACCAAGGCGGCACCGTCGACGATGCCCGAGCTGTTACCGCCGGTGTGGACGTGGTTGATCTTCTCGACGTAGTGGTATTTCTGCAGCGCCACATCGTCGAAGCCACCCATCGCACCGATGCCGTCGAAGGCGGTCTTCAACTTGCCGAGGCTTTCGATGGTGCTTCCCGGGCGCATGTGCTCGTCGTGGTCGAGGACCACCAGGCCGTTCTGGTCCTTCACCGGCACGACGGACTTGGCGAAGTATCCGCCCGACCACGCTGCGGCGGCCTTCTCCTGCGAGCGCGCTGCGTAGGCGTCGACGTCCTCGCGGGAGAAGCCCTCGATCGTGGCGATCAGGTCGGCGCCGATGCCCTGCGGCACGAAACCGATGCGGTAGTTGGTTTCCGGGTCACTGGCCCAGGCGCCGCCGTCGGAGCCCATCGGCACGCGGCTCATCGACTCGACGCCACCGGCGATCACCAGGTCGTCCCAGCCGGAACGGATCTTCTGGGCGCCCAGGTTGACGGCCTCCAGGCCGGAGGCGCAGAAGCGGTTGAGCTGGAATCCGCCGGTGGTCTCGGGCAGGCCGGCCACCAGACCGGCAGTGCGGGCGATGTCGCCGCCCTGATCGCCGACGGGCGAGACGCAGCCGAGGATCAGGTCGCTGATCATGGTCTCGTCCAGATCGGGATGGCGGTGGCGGATCTCCTCGATCAGGCCGACCACCAGGTTGACGGGCTTGATCTCGTTCAACGAGCCGTTTCGCTGCTTGCCGCGGGGGGTGCGGATGGCCTCATAGATAAAGGCTTCTTCGGACATCGGTGTCCCACTCCTATTGACGTTGGTGTGCGGACCCCATGGTGCGGGTCCGCGGGAGGACAGTCCTCTGGACCGCAGCCTAGCAGCTTCGCCCAACCCGTTGGTTGGGCGGGTTTGCTGGACCGCCTCCCGCCGAGCAGACGCAAACTCGCACGATCCCGAGCGGAATCGTGCGAGTTTGTGTCTGGTCGCGAACTAGGCCGAAAGCTGCGCAGCTTCGGCGAGCGTCGGGTAGTCGATATACCCGGCGGGCCCGGCGGCGTAGAACGTCGCGACGTCGGGCTCGTTCAGTTCTGCGCCCACGGACAGCCGCTCAACCAGATCCGGGTTGGCCAGAAACGCACGGCCGACGGCGGCTGCGCTGATCACGCCCCACTCGGCGAGCTGCTCGAGCGTGGCGAAGTCGGAGTCGACCTCACGCGGCGTGTTGAGCACCACCGCACCCTCCCACTGGGTGCGCAGAGTGGCGAACGCGGGTTTCGCGGGCTCGATCAACATGTGCAGATAGGCGATGCCCAGCGGGGCGATCCGGCAGAGCAGTGCCTCGTAGGCGCTGACTTGATCGAACTCGTGCATGTCGCCCGCACCGTTTCCGGGCGAGATGCGCAGTCCGACGCGCTCCGGACCGATCTCGGCCGCCACGGCCTCGACCACCTCAGCGGTTAACCGGGCACGGTTGCGCGCCGACCCGCCGTAGCCATCGGTGCGCTGGTTGACGACGTCCGACAGGAACTCGTGGAGGAGGTAACCGTTGGCGGAATGGATCTCAACACCGTCCATGCCGGCATCGACGGCCCGGCGTGCAGCCGATCGGAACTGCCCGACGATCGACTGAATCTCGCGTTCCGTCAGCGCCCGCGGCACCGGCAGGGGCTGCTTGCCCGCCGGGGTGTGGGCCGCCATGTCGGCGGCGATGGGCGATGGACCCACTGTCTCAAAACCGCTGATATCCGGGTGCGCCATCCGGCCGACGTGCCACAACTGGACGAACATCTTGCCGCCGGCGGCATGCACCGCGGACGCGATCTCGGCCCACCTGTCCTGATGCCGGTCGGTGTAGATACCCGGGGTGTTCAGGTAGGCGCCGTTGGCCTGCTCGCAGACGGCCGTGGCCTCGCTGATGATCAGGCCCGCTGACGCCCGTTGCGCATAGTAGACAGCGGCCAGATCAGAGGGTGTCGCGTCGGCGTCGGCACGGGTTCTGGTCAACGGCGCCATGAAAATCCGGTTCGGCAGGGTGTCAGCACCCAGCGTGACGGGCTTCAACAGCGCAGAGTTCTCACCAAGAGCGAAGGTCATGCCTGCAGTCAGCGCCCCTGAACGGGCTTTCATTCCCGATGGGTATGGATAGTTTGCCCTTGATGAAGGCCCCTCGCCGATGAAGATCGCGTGACTGTCGCAAGAGACCACCGATGTCCTGATCGTCGGACATGGCAAGTGCCCAAGGTGCGTGCCAGCTCGTCAGATCAGAATCAGCAGGGGATTCTCGATCCGGCGTACGAATGCTGACATCCACCGCGCGGCCACCGCGCCGTCGATCACACGATGATCAGCCGACAGGGTCACGGTCATCACTGTGCCCACGGCCAGTTGACCATCCACCACGACGGGACGTTGGCTTGCCCCGCCAACGGCGAGGATTCCGGACTGCGGCGGGTTCAAGATTGCGGAGAACTCGCTGACCCCGTACATGCCGAGGTTCGATACCGAGAAGCTGCCACCTTCGAGTTCGTGCTGTTTGATCTTGCCGGCACGGGCGCGTCCCGCCAGGTCGGCGATCTGGGTGGCGATCGCCGACACCGTCAGGTCCTCCACGCCCCGGATCACCGGCGTCAGCAGGCCATCGTCCACCGCAACCGCTACTGCGACGTCAACGGTCGAGAAACGCCGGATCGAATCGCTGTTCCAGATCGCGTTCGCCTCAGGCACTTCCACCAACGCACCCGCCACCGCCTTGAGTACGAAGTCGTTCACCGACACCTTGGTGCCGCCGGCTTCGTTGACGGTGCGCCGCAAGTCCAGCAGGGCGTCCACCCGACAGTCGGCAACAACATAGAAGTGCGGCGCCGTAGCCTTGCTCTCGGTGAGCCTTCGTGCGATCGCCTTGCGCATGCCGCTGAGTGGAACGTCGGCAAAATTTGTTGCAGCAGCAGGCATGGGTTCCGTCACCGGCTGCGCCGCAGGCTCGGCCTTCTCGGCCGGCAACCGGTCCAGATCCCGGCGGACGATGCGTCCACCCGGGCCCGTGCCGGTCACCGCATCGAGGTCGATGCCCTTCTCCCGGGCCAGCTTGCGCACCAGCGGAGTAGCGAACAGCCGTCGGCCGTTGGTCAAGGTCGGCGCGTCGAGAATCGGTTCAGCTTTCTCGAGCATCGGCGCCCCCGATTCCGGATCCCGCGGCGCCTCGCTGGTCACCGGGGCAGGTTCGTCGGTATCGGCTTCGCCCGGCGCCAGCACCAGGGCGATCGGTTCGCCGACGGCTACCGTCGCTCCGGCGTCTGCCAGCAGCCGCGACAGCACCCCGTCCACTTCGGCCGCATACTCGACAACGGCCTTGTCCGTTTCGATTTCGGCAATCGGATCACCTATCGAGATCTCCTGGCCGACGGACACCAGCCAGGTCTGGATGATGGCCTCGGTCGCGTTGGCCAACACCTCGGGCATCCGCACCACGGTCGCCATCAGTTCACCGCACCCATGCCGATGCGGATCTTGTCGAGTCCGGCAACCACTTCCTCGGTGCGCGCGATGGCGGCGCGTTCGAGCACTCTCGAGATGCTCGGTGACGCCTCCTCCCCCGACACCCGCTCGACAGGTTGATCGAGCCAATCGAAGAGTCTGCGCTGTATCTCGTCGGCCAGCCAGCCGCCGTAGGAACTGCCCTGCGCGCCCTGTTCCACGATGAGCACAGCGTTGGTCTTCTTCACGCTGGCCTCGAGAGTGGGCCAGTCGATCGATGCGCGGTCCAGCCAACGCAGGTCGATCAATTCGGCGTCCATGCCGGTCTGTTCGATCGCCTGGGCACAGTGGGCCACCATCGACAGGTAACTGATCACCGTCACGTCGTTGCCGACACGCCGAATCGCGGCCCGGCCGGGTGGAATGATGTAGTCGAGGTCTCCGGCGGGCACCTGATCGCTGATCCCGTACAGGTCGACGTGTTCGATCACCAGTACTGGATCCTGCAGTGCAAGTGCGGCATTCATGAGTCCGACGTAGTCGGCAGCTGTTGACGGCGCCACGATCCTCCAGCCCGGGCTGGTGGCGAAGATCCCGGCCGGGTCCATCAAGTGCTGCGAGCCGTAGCCGGACCCCATCGCGACCTTGGTGCGGAGAACGAAAGGAACGGGGTTCTCGCCGCCGAACATGTGGCGCGCCTTGCCGATCTGGTTGAACACCTGGTCGGCGGCTACCCACATGAAGTCGGGGTACATGAACTCCACAACGGGTCGGAACCGCCCGTCGAGCGCCATGCCTCCCCCGATTCCGGTGAAGGCGTTCTCACTGATCGGGGTGCCGACCAACCGGTTCTCGCCGTACTTGGCCAGGCCCTTGGTGGCACCGTTGGTGCCACCGTTGAGATGGTGGACATCTTCGCCGAAGATCACGATCCGCTCGTCGGTCTCCATCCGGCGGTCCATCACCCCCGAGACCGCTTCCACGAATTTCACTCCCCGCCAGGGTCCTTCGAATGTCGTAGGCTCGAGTACCGGCAGCGAGTCCAGCTCGCTGGCATCGCCGCGGATACCGACGTTGACGAAGCTGGGGTCCGGCCAGAGCTCAGGGCGGATCCGGTGCTTCCCAGGCTTTTCCGGATCGGATTCCAACAGTTCGGAAACTGCCGCGGACATCGCGTCCTGCGCCTGTTTCCGCAGTGCAGCCACACCGGCCTCGTCGATGAGCCCGAGCGCGATCATCTGGCCCGCCACCTTCTCGAGGGGGTCCCGAGCGCGCCACTGCGCTTCCTCGTCCTTGTCGCGGTAGCCGAAGGCACTGCCCGGGTATGGACCGTTCTGGTGGAAGAACCGGTAGACCTCCGCCTCGATGACGGCGGGACCACCGCCGTTGCGCATCTGTTCGGCGGCCTGCTGGGTCGCCAGATACACCGCGAGCGGATCCATTCCGTCGACCCGCCAGCCGGGAATCCCGAAGCCCTGCCCGCGGACCGACAGGCGCGGGTCGGCGGTGATCTCGTCGACCCGGGTCGACACCGCGTACAGGTTGTTCTCGATGAAAAAACAGAATGGCAGCTTCCAGGCGGCCGCAAGGTTCATGCTCTCCAGCACCGAGCCGATCTGGCTGGAGCCGTCACCGAAGTAGCTGATCGTCAAGTCGGTTGTAGCACTGTGCTTTTGCGCCCACGCGTTCCCGGCGCCCATCGGAACCCCGCCACCGACGATTGCGTTGGTGCCCAGTGCACCTGCCTCGAACCACTGCAGGTGCATCGAGCCCCCACGACCGCGGCAGAATCCCTGGGCCAGGCCGAGAATCTCGGCCAGCGTCTTCTGCAATAGGCGCTGAATCTTGGGGGTGACCGCCGCGGCCGGGTCGATCACCCCGCCGGACACGTGGGTCAACGCCTTGGCCAGAAACTGATGATGCCCGCGGTGGGAACCGTTGACCGCGTCGGTTGACCGCAGGCCGACAATGGATCCAACCGCGCCGCCCTCCTGCCCGATGCTGGAGTGCGCGGGTCCGTGCACAAGACCGTCGCCGGCAAGCTCGAGGACGGTTTCCTCGAATACGCGGATGAGGTGCAGCTCGGCGAGCATGGTGCCCAGAAGCACCGGATCAGCGGCCTTCCAGTCGTCGGGAGTGGTCGACAGTTCGACCCAGGGTGAGCCCGTTTCCAGGCTGCGCTGCTGTGGCATGTCCCTCATCTCCATCGACGGCGGGGCGGCATGAATTGCCGGTCGATCATTTAGCTCCAGGTGCCGAAGATACCCGGATTGGATCCACTTTGGCTAGTGATTTCCCAACGATTCGCAATATTGCCATTACTATGGGCCCTATTGGATCCACTCAGGAGGTCTCATGTCACTACCCGGTCTGGTCGGCACCGACCACATCGGCTTCACCGTGCCCGACCTCGAACAGGCGCACGACTTCTTCGTCCGCATCCTCGGTTGCACCCACGTCTACACACTCGGGCCGTACGCCCACGACGACGACTGGATGAAGGAACACCTCAATGTCCATCCGCGCACGGTCATGCGTGAGCTGCGGTTCTACCGCTGCGGCAGGGGCGCCAATTTTGAGGTCTTTGACTACGAGCCCGCCGATGGTCAGGCACCAGCCCCACGCAACAGCGACGTCGGCGGGCACCATCTGGCTTTCTACGTCCAAGATCTCGACGCCGCGGTGACGTATCTGCAGTCCGAAGGGATTGAGGTGCTGGGTGAGCCGACGACCAGTCGAAACGCCAGCGAAGGGCAACGTTGGGTGTACTTTTTGAGCCCGTGGGGCATGCAATTCGAACTGGTCAGCTTTCCCAATGGCAAGGCCTACGAAGCCGATGCAGAGGTGCTGCTGTGGAATCCGAACCACCCGGCGGACTGACTCCCCGATGACCCAACCACATGTGCGTGACGGCGTCACCGGCACCCGGGTAGCCGATGAACTACGCAACGCCATCCTGCGCGGGGCGTATCCGCCCGGAACGCGGTTACGGCAGGAGGAGCTCGCGAGCCAGTACGGCGCCAGCCGAGTGCCCGTGCGAGAAGCGTTGCGAAAACTGGAATCCGATGGCCTCGTCACTACGGTGGCCAATGCCGGCGCATGGATCGCCCGCCTCAGCCTCGACGAATGCGTGGAGCTCTACCAGGTCCGCGAACGAATCGAACCGCTGCTGCTGCGCTATAGCCTGCCGCACCTGCTGCCGGAGCACATCGACCGGCTGGCCACCCTTGCCGAGGAGATGCGGGCAGTCCACGACGTCGAGCGATTCCTGGAGCTGGATCGCGAATTCCACCTCGGCAGCTACGCCGGAGCAGGTACCACGTTCCTGGGGCCGACCGTGGAGCGACTGTGGAACACCACCCAGCACTATCGCCGCGCGTTCACCCAACTGCTCGACGAAGACAGTCATCGCATCCTGCACGACGAGCACCACATGCTGGTCGCCGCGATCCGCGACGGCGATTCCGATGACGCCGAGCGGGTGCTCCTCGGCCACATCCGGCGCACCCGGCGCCAACTCGCCCGTCATCCCGAAGTTTTTGAGTGATTCCCTACTACCGAACAGGACCTCCACATGGCAATCGCCACCATCAACCCGACCACCGGCGACACCGTCGAAACCTTCGAACCGCACGACAGCGCCGAGGTGGAACGGCGCATCGCCGAGGCCTTCGCGGCGGCGCAGACGCTTCGGGGCACCAGCTACGCCCAGCGAGCCGAATGGATGCACGCAACGGCCGACCTCCTGGAAGCCGATGTGGACGCCGCCGCCGCCATGATCACGCTCGAGATGGGCAAGCCCATCGCGCAGTCGCGCGCGGAGGTACTCAAGTGCGCAAAGAACATTCGCTTCTACGCAGACAATGCCGAATCCTTCCTCGGCGCTGAGGAGCTCGCCGATCCATCGGCAGTTGCTGCGTCCTCGGCAGGCACCGTGTGGCAGCCTCTCGGGGTCGTTCTGGCAGTGATGCCATGGAACTACCCGCTGTGGCAGGTCATCCGGTTTGCCGCGCCGGCATTGATGGCAGGCAACACCGGCCTGCTCAAGCACGCCTCAAACGTCCCGCAGTCCGCGTTGTACCTCGACAGGATCTTCGAGAAGGGCGGCTTTCCCGCCGGTTCGTTTCGCACGCTGCTGATCGGGTCTGCCGAGGTCGCCGCGGTGATCGAGGACCGACGCATCAAGGCCGTCACGCTCACCGGCTCCGAGCCGGCAGGCCGTTCGGTGGCCTCGACCGCCGGCCACCAGATCAAGAAGGCGGTGCTCGAACTCGGCGGTTCAGATCCCTTCATCGTCATGCCCAGCGCCGACCTCGAGGCCGCGGCCGCTGTGGCTGTCAAAGCCCGGATCTCCAACAACGGTCAATCATGTATCGCCGGAAAGCGATTCATCGTCCACGCCGATGTCTACGACCAGTTCGTCGGGCTGTTCGCCGACAAGATGAAAGCTCTGGTCGTCGGTGACCCGATGGACGAAGCCACCGAAGTGGGTCCCCTCGCCACCGCGTCCGGTCGCACCGATGTCGCCGAACTTGTCGACGATGCGGTGGCCAAGGGTGCGCAACTACTCACCGGTGGCGCCGCCCCGGACAGGCCGGGGTGGTTCTACGAACCGACTGTTCTGGCTGAATTGACCGACGATATGCGGATCGTGATGGAGGAGACGTTCGGGCCGGTGGCCTCGGTGTACAAGGCGGCAGATCGTGACGAGGCCGTGCGCATCGCCAACCAGACGACGTTCGGCCTGAGCTCGGCGGTGTGGAGTAACGAAGAAGCAGAACAGGATTGGTTCATTGCGAACCTCGACGCCGGGGCGGTGTTCCTCAACGGGATGACCGTCTCCTACCCTGAGCTGCCGTTCGGCGGGGTCAAGGACTCGGGTTACGGCCGCGAGCTCGCCGCAGCGGGTATCCGCGAGTTCTGCAACCTCAAGACGGTCTGGAGGGCCTGAGCTACCGCACCGGCGGCGGGCCCGTCGACCCCCGCACCACGAGCGATACCGGCAACAGCCGATGCAACGAGCGGCCATCAGCGATCATTTCGAGGATCAATTGCGCCGCAGCTGTTCCGATGTCATTCTGCGGGATGGCCACCGTCGTCAGGGCAGGGTCCAGGAAGCCTGACAACGGCATGTCGTTGAAGCCGACGACCGACACGTCTTCGGGACAGCGGAGCCCGCGGCCACGCAGCACCGTATAACAGCCGATCGCGATCATGTCATTGCCGGCGATCACTGCTGTCGGTGCGCGGCGGTCCAAGAGGCGGCTGAATGCGTGATGGCCTTCGTCGACTGCGTAGCGAGCGGCGGTCTCGATCAGGCCCGGATCGGCAGCCAGCCCGGCCGCGGCTACTGCCTCCTCAAAAGCAGCTCGCCGAACCTGGGTCATCGACAGCGTATTCGGGCCGGTGACGTGCGCGATGGTGCGGTGCCCCAGCCCGACGAGATGGTTCACCGCGGCCCGCATGCCGGTGGCGTCGTCGCTGGCCACCGAGGCTGTCACGGTGTCCATCAACCGGTTGACCAGCACTACAGGCATTTTCGAATCCAATAGGGCGGCCACGGCGGGGTCGTCGCGTCGTGAGGAGGCGATGATGAAGCCATCGCAGTTCCGCGCCGTGAGGACCCTGATCAACTGGTCTTCGCGCTCAGGACTGTCATCGGTGTTGGCGATCAGCGCCTCGTAGCCAGCGTCGCGCAGACCGTCCTCGATACCGCGGACGATCGGCGGGAACACCGGGTTGCCGAGATCGGGGATCAGTACCCCGATGGTGTGCGAGCGGCGGGTGCGCAGGTTTCGCCCGGACTGGTCGGGCACATAGCCCAGGCGCGTCGCCGCCTCCCTGACACGTCGGGTGGTCTCCGGGGTCGTCCGGCCCGTGAGTCCGGGGTTGAGTGCGCGCGACGCCGTACCCGGATGAACGCCGGCAGCGCGGGCGACATCCTGGATCGTCGGCTTGGACACGCGGCAAGCGTAGTCAGCCCTGTGCGCCACTTGAATCTTGGGGCTAGGCCCCCGTCTCTCACAGCCGCGCGGTGGATGCGCGCCTATCCAGGCACTTCAGGCAGACGGAACGCCAAAGGTTGCGCGCATCGTCAGCCAGCGGTAACGTCGGTGGCAATCGATTGCCACCTCACGATAGAATTCACCAGTTGGCAATCGATTGCTAACTGGAAAGGAGTTCTGATGGCCCGTATCAGTTACGTTGACCCCGACTCGATTACCGACCCCGAGCTCGCCGGGTACATTGCTGACTCCAGGACCTATGGCACGCCCCGCGTCGAGAGCCAGGCGATCCGCGCACACGTGCCTGCGGTACTGCGCAGCTTTAATCAGGCGTGGCAGAACGTCTTCCGCGAGGGTGTACTTGACCACTCTGTCAAAGAACTCGCCCGGGTGTTCGTTGCCAAGTCGTTGGAGTGTGGCTACTGCGCTGGACAGCGCTCCCATCTGGCTACCGCAGCTGGCCTCACCGAGCGTGAGTTCGATGACGTCATCGAGTTCCGCAAATCAGACCGCTTCACGCCACGTGAGAGGGCGGCGCTGTTGTTCGCCGAGGCCATTGCTTGGGATCCGGATATGGCTGACGACCAGGTGTGGGCGGCACTGCACGCCGAGTTCACCGAACCCCAGATCGTCGAACTCGGGTACTTCATCGGTTTGACGATGGGCCAGCAGAAATTTCTCAAAACACTGGGCATCAAGCACGGAGACCTGGGCACCGAGTCCACGGCAGGTCTGACCGAAGAAGTAGCCGATGCGCTTACCGCCTCCCCCCACAGCTGATCCGATCAACAGCAGACATCAGGTGATCATCATCCGGTTCCGGACCAGCCGGATACACGTCAGCGAACTACACCGCCCGTGCGAACGTGCAGCCACGCTTAATTGGCAACTCCATTGCTGTCGACGGTCGCTCATCACGCACGACCGTTCCCTGCGTGTCCGCGGCGGGGGATGTGATCGACCCAACCAACAAGCAGGCCATATCACGGCCGCTGGGTCGGGAACTGTGGCGACCGTCGACGCAGAACACTACCTGGCTCTGCGTGCGTAGCCAGGATTTGACGAAGATCCCTCGATAAAAGCAGGCAGCATGTCGCGCACGAAAGCAGTCACCGATGCGACGTTCCAAACCGAGGTTCGCGAATACGACAAGCCCGTCCTCGTTGACTTCTGGGCGGAGTGGTGCGGCCCATGTCGTGCGGTGTCGCCGATCCTCAATAGGATCGCCGAAGAAAACGCCGGCCGATTGTCGACGGTCGACGTCGACGAAAACCCGTAAACAGTAGTACAATTCGCGACAAGTTTCGTTCCCTCTATGTTGACCTTCGCTCGGGGCGGGTCGTGAAACGCATTGTCGGCGCCAAACCAAAGCCCCTGCTCGACGCTGAAGTCATCGAGTTCGCGCAAGCGTCGGCCTCCGCTGAGCCGGCAATAAGCAGGTGACGACGATGGCCGCGCCCACCTGTGGATGAACGCCGCGCCCACCTGTGGGTGAACTGGGCTGTGAACAAGCCAGACGTCGCCGAAACGAGCAATCGATAGGGAGGACCGATATCCGACCGCTGACACCAGCTGGACACACCAGTACCGATAGCAGTCTGTTTACGGTGCGATCACCATTCTTGAGGTTGGGCCCCTCTATCACGAGGTGTCCAATCATGGTACATAGAAACGGTTCTCACTGATGGTAAAAACAATCTCGGACTACGTATCGTGTGCGGCCCTGAGCGCAACATATCCCGACCCCGTTCCTTGGCCTTAGCCTTAGCCTTAGCCTTGTAAGACTCCTCAGTAGCAGCGGCCTCAGTAAACCCCAAATGCGTTGGAGCAGAATTCGTGTGGTGGCGCACCTGCCGGCACGAGCGTGGTGGCGTTTGCGCACTCCCGTCCCAACAGCAAAAACACACATCCCATATGCGCGAATTACGGTGGTCTACAATAATTTTGGACGTTGCAATCGTTTGCGCTGACGGCTATCATCTATTACGTGGCCCTTAAACTATTCTCTGAAAAACTGCCCGGCTCGGACCTTCCGGTCGAATACATGCTCGCCGAGACGCTCGACGGTCTATATGCACCGTATGCACTGCGGATCCCGGCGGGGGACGGCCCTCATCCGTTCGTCCTCGTCGCGTACGGAAATGGCGGCGGCGGACTTGAGTGGCTGCAAGACCGGGTGCGTCGCTTTCGGTACGTGACCGACGTTCTGACCGAAGCGGGTTACGCGTGCGCCTGGACGCGCTATCGGACGGAGGTCGAGCTTGGCTACAACACCGGTGGACCGCTACTGGTCGAGAGTCGACAAGGCATGGAGCTGATGAATCGCGCCCCACTCGAATTCGAAGACGAAGTCGCAGTACTTCGAGATGTTTCGAAGAACCCGCGTATTGACGCAAGCCGGCTCTTTCACCTAGGAGTGAGTCACGCAGCGGAGATGCTTTTCAAGCTACTCTCGCAGTATCCAGGCCTGCTCCGTGCAGGGGTCGCAGCGGAGCCAGCATCCCACGAGCTACTAACACTCGGACTCGACGAGGAGCCGACTGTGGCGTGTCATGACGGCTTGCGCCAGCTTGATTCTCTCAATATTCGTAGTGTCGAGCACGCCCGGGCTCGGATAACCGACCCCGATGAAGTGTCGGCCCGCCTAGATAGTGTCGACATACCGGTCCTCATCATTGGCCGCGACCAGGACGAACTCCAAGGAATCTTCCGGTTGAATTTCGACCTGCTAGCGGAGAAGCGCACCGACGCCGAGTGGCGCACCTGGAACCACGAGATACACGGCTACATATATCCGGAAAGCAACGCCGACGGTGCGCCCCGAGTCGACGAGACCCAACGCGAAGCGCTCGCCTCCATCGTCGATTTTCTCGACCGTCACTGATCCAACGAATGTTCGCAATAGATCGCGGGGGCCGCCGATGTTGCTGCGATACATATCCGCCACGTGCACCACTGTTCGTGAGTGCACCACCTGAGGTGATCGCCGGGAGGACCGCGTTGTTGCCCGGAGAGTAGCTCAGATCGACCGGTAGCCGGGCTTGAGTACAGCTATGCCGTCGGTCTGCCGCGCAACGTCTTTGGGGCCAACAGTTCAATGCATCGAGTCGGTCGCGATCCAGGCGGCCCGCCTCCAGGTGGCGTCGAGACGTAGCCGCAGTTGGTAGGCGCCTACGAAGCGCCTTTCCGCTGGAGTGATTAGCCCCTAGGGGAGTCCTATTCCACCCTGCAGGACAGGATATTTCGAGTATCCGCGCCCCAAGACTCTCAATACCCCGTCCAACATCCGAGCTAGTACTCGTTGGCGACAAACAACTCCTGTGCCGGGAATTTGGTGAGGATCACCGGCCCGTTGTCGGTGACCACGACCTCTTCCTCAATGCGGGCAGCGGAGATGCCGTCGGAGGCCGGCGCGTAGGTCTCCATCGCGAACACCATGCCGGCCTGCAACTCAACCGGGTTCTCCAGCGAATTCAACCGCGAGATGATGGGCCGCTCATGCAACCCGAGTCCCAGACCGTGGGCGAATTGTAGTCCGAACGCGGCCATCTCGTTCTCGAAGCCGAAATCCTCGGCCTTCGGTAGCAGCCGGGCTATCTGATCCGATCCGACCCCGGGCTGGATCGCTTCGATAGACCGATCCATCCATTCCCGGGCTTGCTTGTAGGCGTCACGCTGGCTCTGCGTGGCGCTGCCCACTCCGAACGTCCGGTAGTAGCAGGTGCGATACCCGTTGTACGAGTGGATGATGTCGAAGAACGCCTGATCACCCGGCCGGATGAGCCGGTCAGTGAAGTTGTGCGGATGGGGATTGCACCGTTCACCGGAGATCGCATTGACGGCTTCGACTTGATCCGAGCCCATCTCGTAAAGCCGCTTGTTGGCAAGTGCGACGATCTCGTTCTCCCGGACCCCGGGCTTGAGCACATCGACGATGTCTTGATACACCCCGTCGACCATGGCCGCGGCCTGGTTGAGCAGCATGATCTCGTCGGCCGACTTGATCACCCGCGCGTCGAGCATGCTCTGCTGCGCATCTACCACCGACAGCCCCTGGCGCTGCATCTCGAACAGGAACGGCGGCTCCACGATGTCCATGCCCACCGGCAGGTCTGACAGCCCGGCATCGGAGAGAATGCCTTTGATCTCGGTGACCGCATCACGCATCAGCCCGGCGTCCGGAGCCACGGCGCCACGAAATCCGAGGAAACCCGCCCGCCAGTTCTCCTGCGGCAGCCACGGGGAGTACAGCTTGTGGTGCCGCACTGCGGAACCGAAGTCCCAGAGGATCGGGTCACCCTCGCGGGTCAGCAGACAGTACCGAATCATCTTGTCGCCCAGTGCACCACCGATCCAGGTCTGCGTGGTGTAGCGGATGTTGTAGAAGTCGAAGAGCAGGAAGGCGCCGCAACCGCTGGCCTCCAGCGCCGCCTTCGCCCGCCCGATCCGGTAATCCCTCAGTCGGGCAAGATCCACCCGCTCCTCATAGTCGACACCCATGTGGCCGGGTGCGCCGAGGGGGCGCACCGTGACCGGCGGGGCAATCAGCGCTGTCATGAATGCACCGGCGTCAGACCGTCGTCCACCGACACGTTCTCCGGCTTCAACTCGATACCCGCACCACGGGCCACCTCGAGCAACAACGTCGCAAAATCCTCCTCGATACCCAACCCCGCACCCGCGGCCTGAGCCACGATCTGCCGGGTGGCCGACGCAATCGGCATCGGAGACTTCAGCGCGTACGCCGCTTCCAGCCCCAGATCGAAGTCCTTCTGCAGCAACTCCATGGTGAACGTCGGGCTGAAGTCCAGATTCACCAACGCCGGCGTCTTGTACTGCGTGAACACCGAACCCATCACCGAGTCATTGAGGAAAGCCAGGAAGTTAGCACGGCTGACCCCGCCCTTCTCCACCAACACCGTAATCTCGGCCAGACACTGAGTGACCACACCCAGCATCAGGTTGTGGGCGATCTTCACCAATCGCGCCACCTCGCCCTCACCGACGTAGGTGACACTGCGACCGAACACGTTGAGCACCGGCTCGATCGACTCAAAGACCTCACGCGGACCCGACACAGCCACCGTCAACTTGCCCGCGGCGATCACCTTCGGATTCCCACTAACCGGGGTGGCCAACAAGTCACACCCGCGCGAATTGGCCGCCTCCCGAATCCGCGCACTGGCCTCCGCCGACACCGTCGACGAATCAGCGATGATCCGAGGCGAGGCCTCGCCGGTCAGCAAGCCACCCTCACCGAGCATCACCTCCTCCAGATCATTGGACGACGACACCATCGAGAACACCAGATCACGATCAGCCAGATCCACCGGCCGGGCAACCACTCTTGCGCCCTTCTCTGCCAGATGAGCAACCTTCGACGCCGTTCGGTTGTACACCGTGACGTCGTAACCGGCGTCCAGCAGCCGAGTTATGAGCTGAGCACCCATCCGGCCCGCACCGATCCAGCCGATCTTCAGATTCGCGACAGACATGTGATTTCCTATTCTCTTCAGGCCGTGGGTTGGGTGGCCGGGGTGTCGGAGGCCGCAGGCGCCTGTACCGCTCCGCCGAAATAGAGATCAGCGATCTCGGGGTTGTTGAGCACGGATTGTGCTGGGCCGGTGAGTAATACCCGCCCGCTTTCCATCACGATGCCGCTGGATGCCATCCGGAGGCCGAACCGGACGTTCTGCTCCACCATCAGCACGGCTTTGTCGCTGGAGCGCATGATCGCCACGGCCTCGTCGATGACGGTCAGCGATTTCGGGTCCAGGCCCAGGGACGGCTCGTCGAGCAGGACCAATTTGGGATCCAGCATGAGGGACCGTGCGAACTCCACCATGCGCCGCTGCCCACCTGAGAGGTTGCCGCAGCGGATCCCGGTCTTGTCCTTCACCAGCGGGAACATGTTGAGCACCTCGTCATAGCGCTGCTTCACCAATGCGCGCTGACGGCGGATGACATAGGCGCCCATCAGAATGTTCTCTTTCACGGTGAGCGTCGGGAAGAGCCCGTTGCTCTGCGGAACCTGAGTGACACCGCAGCCCAGCACCGCATCGGGCGCCATCCCGGTGATGTCCTTGCCGTCGAGCAGGATTCGGCCGGCACTCGGCTTGAGGATCCCGCTCACCGCGCGCAACACGGTGGACTTTCCGGCGCCGTTCGGTCCGACGATGCAGCCGAGTTCTCCGGCCGCGACCTCGAGATCAACACCCTGGAGGACATTGCCGCCGCCATAACCGGCGACCACTCCTTCGAGTCGGATCATGCGGGATTCCTTTCCNCCACTGAGACGCTTGTGCCCTTGGACGGTGCCTCGAGCAGATAGTCGTCGCCGAGATAGGCGTCGAGCACCAGCGGATCCTTCTGAATCTGCTCCGGTGTCCCCTGTGCTATCACCGCTCCGCGAGCCAGCACCCGGATGGGGTCACACAATCCGACCACGAACGGCATGTTGTGCTCGACCAGCAGGAACGTCGTCCCCTTGGCGTTCAGTTCGCGGATCAGATCACCCATCCGCTCGATCAAGGTCGGGTTGATGCCACCGGCTGGCTCGTCGAGCAGGATCAGCTTCGGATCCAGCATGAGCACCTGGGCGAGTTCGACGAGCTTCTGCTGACCGTAGGACAACGCCCCGGCCCGAGCCTCGCGATAGGCCGCCATGCCGACGAACTCGAGCAGTTCCTCGGCCCGAGCGGCCTCAGATCCACTGACCGCACCCAATCCGAGTTGGCCGACCGAGAAGTCCCGCAGCGGTGAGACGACGTTCTCCAGCACCGTCATCTCCCGGAACAGCCGCGTGATCTGGAAGGTCCGGCCGACCCCGCGGTGCGCGCGGGACCACGGTGACATCTTTTCGAGGTGTTCACCGTTCAAAAGGATCTCGCCCTTGTCGGGGGCCATGGTCCCGGAGATCAGATTGAACACCGTCGTCTTGCCCGATCCGTTCGGACCGATCAGCGCGGTGATCGATCCCTCGGGCACCGTGAAGCTGCAGTCGGCGACCGCATGATTTCCGCCGAAGCTCTTGTGCAGGCCCCGAACCTCGAGCAGGGTTTTGCCGGTCGGTTCGGGCCTGCGGACCTCGGTGGGCGCCAGCGGACGGTCCAACGGGTTGAGTCGAGCACCCGAAAGCCCCACCGTGCCCTTGGCTCTCGCACTTTCGAGGAAACCAGCCAGTGTCGGCAGAATGCCCTTGGGCAGCAGGATCACCAGCAGGATGAGCAGGCCGCCGAACAGGACGAGGCGGGCATTGCCCCCACCGAACGCCTGGTTGGCGTAGATGTTGACGGGCTGGATGATGAAGGCGCCCAGTACTGGGCCGAACAGGGTGCCGCGGCCACCGAGGATTACAGAGAGCACGATGAGCGCACTGGTGATGATCGAGAACATGCCGATCGGATCGACGAAAGACAGGTAGTACCCGTACACCGAGCCGGCCATGCCGACGAACAACGCGCTGGCACCGAATGCGAGCAGTTTGTAGACGGGCGCGTTGACGCCGATGGTGCCTGCCTTGCCCTCGTCCTCGCGGATCGCGATCAAACCCATGCCGAACTTGGTGCGCCGGATCCACCACGTCATGAGCAGAGACAGCCCGAGCAGCACGCACAGCAGCAGGTGGAACGGCCAATTACCCCAGGATTCAAGCCAATCCGGCAGTGGCAGCGTCAGCCCGGCGGATCCGTTGGTGACCGGAACCCACTCGATGGCCACGAACTGGATCAGGAACAGGAACGCCACGGTGATGATCACAAACGCGGGGCCGCGTGAACGGTAGGTGACCAGGCCGAGCAGCATCGCGATACCGGCGGCGATGACCCCGGCAAGCGGGACCCAGAGCAGTGGCTCGATGTCGGTGAACCGGTTCGACAGAATGGCGCCGACATAGGCGCCGATCCCGATGAACGCGCCCTGACTCAACGACACGTAGCCGGTGAAGCCAGTGATGATGTTCAGTCCGCTGGCGCCAATGGCGAGCACCAGCGACAGGATCACGATGTTCTGGGCGGACATGCTTGGTGAGAGCGGGAAAAGCAGGATGCCGATGGCCGCGACGGCAACCACTGCGCGGGTCGCCCAGGTGTACAGCTTCGGATCGAGCAGACGAGAGTTGGTCATGCCACGGCGTCCTCTCTGAGTCGAGTGCCGAGCAGGCCCTGCGGCCGGGTGATCAGCACGACGATGATGACCAGGAACGGAACCGCGACCGGCCAGGCCGCGCCGACATACGCGGTGGCGGCCATCTCCCCGATGCCGATCACCAGTGCGCCCAGGATCGCGCCCGGCAGGCTGCCGAGACCACCGAGGACCACGATCGCCAACAGTCGGGCGATCCACTGGTAGTGCGTTCCGGGCAGGAATGGGTAGATGGTCGACAGCATCGCACCACCGGCTCCGAGCGTGGCCACGCCGATGGCGAAGGTGAGCGCGGCGATGGTCGCAACACTCACCCCCACCAGCAACGCGCCGCTCTCATTGGACGAGGCCGCGCGGATGGCCCGGCCCGCCCAGGTGTGGTTGAGCAGGAGATAGAGCGCGCCCATCACCGCGACCGCGATGACCGCGGCGATGAGCATGGCCTGCGGGACATAGATCGACCCCAGCGACAGGGAGGCGTCGGTGTACGAAACCACCACGGTGCTGGAGGTATTGCCCCAGATGAAGCCCATGACGCCCTCGAGCATCAACGCGATCCCGAACGTGGCCAGTACGGTCATGGTGACGTGTGCGCCACGGACGTGGCGGATCACCAGGACGTAGACCAGCCAACCGAACCCGAACATCACCGCCATGACGATCGGGATGGACAGCAGCGGGTCCAACCCGAGTTGCTTCCACAGTGTGTACGTCAGGAAGGCCGCGAGCACAGCGAAGGCGCCGTGGGCGAGGTTGATCACCCGCATGACCCCGAAGATCAGGGTCAGGCCGGACGCCATCAGCGCATACAGCGCGCCGACGAGCGTGCCCAGGATGAGCGTTTGCACGAGGGACGTCATGGGACTCAGCTCCTAAAGAGGTCTGCGGACATCAGATCTCGCCGCCGCGCCAGCGCATGATCTGGTCGGAAGTCGCCACGTCGGTGGGCAGCACCACCTGCGACACCCCGTCCTGCCACTGTCCAACGAGGAAGTCGCCCTTGGGACTACCGTCCTCATTCCAGCTGAGTCTGCCCAGCAGCGTGTCGACGCTGTTGGCGCGCAACCAATCCGCCAACGCCTCCTGATCGTCGATGGATCCGACTGCGGCTACCGCGGCGGCGAGCACCTGACCCGCAGCGAATCCGTCGGCGGCATCCTCAGGCGGGCTCTGACCGAACTTCTCCTCGAACCGCTGGACGAATTCAGGGTTCTCCACCGTATCGGCCAGCGGGCTATAGCTCGATGCGAAGAACACACCTTCGGCGTTCTGTGGACCGACCGCAGCGAGGTACTGCGCGCCGTAGGTGGGCGAGCTGCTCTGGTACAAGATCGAAGGCTGGTAGTTCGCCCGGTTCATCGACCGGATCATGTTGACTCCATCTTCGAAGTGTGATCCCTGAACCACGATTTCAGCCCCGGCATCACGCATGGCGTTGACCACCGAGTCGAAGTTCTTGGTGGTGGCGGGGTACAGATCCTTGTACACGGTCTGGATGCCAGCGGCCGAGAGGATCTCCTCGGCGCCTTCGGCGACAGGTCCGGCGAACGGATCATCGAGCGCGGGGTACGCGGCGGTCTTGGGACGCTGCTCGGCCGGCAGGTTGGCAATCCACTCGGCGAACACCTTCGCCTGATCGGTGGCGATGGCCTGCTGCGAGAAGAAGGTGTACTGGAACCCGCGGTTGAACATATCGGGCGAACCGCACGACGGGCAGACAAAAAGCATGTTGTTCTTCTCGGCGATGGCCGAGGCCGGGATATTCAGCAACGAAGACTGGCTGCCGAGGAGCAGGTCGACGCCGTCCTGGGAGATGAGGTTGTTGTAGTTGCTGACCGCCGTCTCCTGTTGAGTGGCGTCGTCCTTGACGACGATCTCGACCTGCTTGCCCAACAACCCACCGGCCTCGTTGGTCATCTCGACCCAGGTTTCGTACCCGCGTTGAGTGTCGAGTCCGCCCTGGCTGAACTCACCGGTCAGGGGAAGCGACGCACCGATTCGGATGGTGTCACTGTCGCCGCTGTCATCAGCGGCACACCCCGCAGCAGCGAGCGCGATCGCGGCCGCCGCCGCGAGCGCGCGAAGAACTTTGGTATTGCGCATGTCCAACCTCTCTGTCAGACCGATTGCCCCGACGAGCCCGCGTCTGTTGCATAGCTCACTTGCAATCGATTGCAGTGAATCGTCACACATGCCCGCAGTGGGTGTCAACAGGTGACGGCGGTGGGCAAGTAGTGATCACTGCACTCACTGTCGAATTCGATTTTCAAGCTGAGCACTTGCGAACCGATCTTTCGCCCGAGCGTGCGCACCCTTATAGTCGGGTGCAATCGATTGCATGAGTCGATCAGACGACATTGGAGTGATCATGACGATGACCGACACCGCGTTCACCAGGCCCGGACCGCTGGAGCGCAGGGAATGGGGCGCCTTCATCGACGGCCAGTTCGTCCCCGTCGACGATCGGGAGACCTTCGAAGTCGTCGAGCCGTCGACGGCTCGACCACTGGCCCGGGTCGTCTCGGCCGATGCGGCAGTGGTCAACCGCGCCGTACATTCAGCCCGCCTGGCCCTGCCCGCCTGGCGGGAACTGTCAGGCCGGCAACGCGGCATGTATCTGAAACAGGTGGCCGAGCGGATCCGTGCCCATGCCGACGAACTCGGCGAACTCGTCTCGAGGGAGAACGGCAAGCCCAAGCGCGACGCGCTGGCCAACGACGTCGCTTTCAGCTCCAATTGCTTCGACTTCTTCGCCGGCCTGGGTGACAGCCTGCCCGGCGAGATCATCGACCAGGGCCCGATCGAAACCCGGGTCCTCTACGAACCCTATGGCGTCGTCGCGTGCATCCTGCCCTTCAACTGGCCGCCTATTCACTTCGCGAAAAAGGGCGCGCCGGCGTTGATCACCGGCAACACGGTGGTGATCAAACCCGGCGAACAGGCGCCGCTGACCGTGCTCCGACTCGTCGAAATCGCCAACGAGGTGTTACCGCCCGGCGTGCTCAATGCGGTGCCGGGGTTGGAGGCCGGCGCGGCGCTGGCCGGTCACCCACGGGTCGAGCGGATCAGCTTCACCGGCGCCACGGCGACCGGGCGGCGGGTGCTGGAAACGGCCGCACAGAACCTGACCTATGCCACCATGGAACTCGGCGGCAAGAACGCGCTGATCGTGTTCCCCGATGCCGAAATGGATCTGGCTGTGGAAGTGTCCATCGAGGGCATGTTCTACAACCAGGGCGAGGCGTGCACGTCCACCGCACGAATCCTGGTTCACGACAACGTTTATGACGAGTTCCTGGCGCGGTTCACTGCGGCGGCGACCGCGCTGGTCGTCGGTGACGGCCTCGACCCCCGCACCGATGTCGGTCCGATGGTCGACGCCCGACAACGCGACCGGGTGCTCGGCTACCTGCAGACCGCGCTCGACGAGGGCGCCCGCCTCGTCGGTCAGGGCACGGCGCCCACCGACCCCGCGTACGCCGAAGGCTTCTGGGTGCCACCCACCGTGCTCGCCGACGTGACCCCTGATTCGACGGTCGGTCAGGAAGAGATCTTCGGCCCCATCGCCCTCATCATGCGTTACTCGACCCTCGACGAGGCGATCGAGATCGCCAACGGGACGCGCTACGGACTGACCGCAGCCATGATCACCAGGGACGAAGCACAGGCGTGGCACGTCGCGCAGCGCTTGGAGGCCGGCATGGTCTTCGTCAACAACTACATGCGCCGTTCGTTTCTGGGATCCCCTTTCGGCGGCATCAAAGGCAGCGGATTCGGCCGCGAGAATGCGCCGGAGACATTGCACGAGTTCGTGCGGTCCAAGGCGGTGCGTTTCCGGTCCGGCCGGGGTGAGATTCCGGTGTGGCCGCCGCGACGTGGGTGATCGGCCGCTGATCGGTCGCGGGGCGAACGCGACTGGCGAATGATCCTCATCATCGCGGCATTCCTGTCGATGATCGACCGCTCGGTGATGCCGACGTTGGTGCCGGTTGTCGCCGCGGACCTCGGGGTCTCGATCGACGCGGTGGGTCAGTCGCTGACCGTCTATGCGGTTTCGTACGCGGCGTTGCAGTTGGTGTGGAGCACGCTGGCGGCCCGGTTCGGGCGGGTGCGGGTACTGGTGGCGTCAACGGCCCTGGCCGGGCTGGCCAATCTCGGCTCCGCGCTGGTCACCGATGCGCTGACCTACAGCGTGATGCGGGGACTCGCCGGCGCGGCCTTCTCCGCGACCATCACCACCGTGCTCATCTACTACGGAGATACCCTGGCGCTCAAGCAGCGTGCCGTGGCGACGGCGAACCTGGCTGCTGCGATCTCGCTGGGTCTAGCCGCAGGAACCCTCGGAGCAGGAGTGATCGCCCAATGGTTCAGTTGGCGTTGGGTTTACGGTGGTGTCGCCGCGGCGTGTCTGGTACTCACCGGCTGCCTGACCCGCCTGAGGGAATCGGCCCCGGGCAACGAGAAACGCCTGCTGGCGTCAATCCGTCGACTGGCCGGAAACCGTTGGGCGTTCACCATCCTGGTATTCACCGTGATCGAGGGCGTGCTGCTGATCGGGGTGTTCAACTACCTCGCGGTGGCCCTGCAGGCCACGGGGTCCAGCGTTCTCGCAGCCGGGCTGGCCACCGCGGCATTCGGTGCCGCGGTGGTGATCGTGAGCCAGCTGATGAAAATCATTCTGGGGCGGTGGCCGTCGTGGGTGCTCATGGTGTTGGCAGGGCTGTCGACCATCGGAGCGTATGCCGCTGTCGCCATCGATGTCTCGCTTTCCGGAGTCGCGGCTGCGGCGTCGTTGCTCGGACTGGCTTGGGCACTCGGTCACACGACGATGCAGACCTGGATGACCGATGCCGTCGCCGACAGCCGTGCGATCGGGATGTCGTTCTTCTCGATAGCACTGTTTGTCGGTGCATCGATCGGCGCGGCGGCGGGCAACCTCGCCGCCGGTGCACACCGCTTCGGCCTGCTGTTCGCGGTCAGCACCGCCGTAGCAGTGGTCTACGCAATCGCCACCAGCGTCGCCCGCGCCAGATACGTAGAGCGCGAATGATCGAGATCAGGCGATCAGAACTCCATTTCGTGTCACCTCGTCCAGACGCGACACCAGGTCGTCGAGCTCGGGAACAGGCAGGAACCGGCGCCGAAGCTCCACGAGCGTGCTGAGCGAGGCGGTGTCCACCGTCCCGCCCGGAATCAGTCCACGGGCCGGATCCTGCAGTACCGCGACGTGCTCGGCGGCCAGTTCCAGTGCGAGGCCGAGCAACCGGGCAGCAGCCTCGCGGGCTTCCCGTTCGAGTTCACCGCCGACGATGGCAGCGGACGTCTCAGCCAGGGTCTGTATCAACCGGTCCACCATCTCAGCTCCTGGTGCCTGCCGCATGCGTGCCACCACAGTTCCCAGATAGGGTCCGAGGCAGGTGACGTCGGCCAGCACCGAGCACCCTTGGCCGCGAGCGGCGAGCTCGTTACCCGCGTTGAGGACCGTCACATCGCAGCCGCCGGTGTGTAAGGCACTGGCCCGCTTGGGTGTAGAACCGAGCGCGACGATCTCGACATCGCGCACCGAGAGACCCAATTCCTCCAGCAGCGCGTAGGCGACAAACGCAAAGCCGGAGTTCGGCACGTCGACTCCGAGGCGCCCACCGCGCAGGTCCGCAGGATCGGTCACGTCCGGACGCACCCCCAGACACAGTCCGAGGCCGCGGTCAATGCCGGCGACGATCTCCACATCCAACAAATCGCCCAATGGGTTCGCGGGCAGGAACCGGTAGGCCAACACATTGTCGGGGCTGGTGAAAACGGCGTCGTAATGACCTGCGCGCAGCGAGGTGAACTGCGCAGGTGACGACGGCACCGATACGTCGCGTACGTCTAGATCGACTTCCGCGAGCCGACCGGTGCAGCGGGCGACCTCGAGGAGTACCGATGGGGAGAAAACGCCGAGCGTGAGCTGATCCATCTGTTGCAATCGATTGTAGGGGCCGGTTGGCAGGAACAATACCTCGGTCGCCTCTCCCTGTTGACCGCCGGGCTGTCAGGTGCGCGCGGGTCCCGTGGAGCCTCGAACCACCAGTGACACCGGCAGCGTCACCGTCGCAGCTTCCTGCTCGCCCGCGTCGATGCCGCGCAGCAACAGTCGGGCGGCCTCGGCGCCGATTTCCCGAAGCGGCATGTGCACAGTGGTCAGCGGCGGCCAGAAGTCCTCCGCGAACGGCATATCGTTGAATCCGACCACCGACACGTCCTCCGGGCAGCGTAGGCCTTCGGCGCGCAGGCGCCTGATCAGACCGAGCGCCACAAGATCGTTCCCGGCGACCAGTGCGGTGGGACACCCGCCCCCACCCGCAAGGATCTCGTCGGCGACGTCGAATCCAGCTTCGATCGTGAGCCCTGATGCGTAGCTGGTGTCGTGCTCTACACCCGCCTTCGTCGCGGCGGCTTCGAATGCCTCAGCACGCGAGCGAGTGGTGGAGAAATTAGTGGGACCCGCGGCATGTACAACACGCCGATGCCCGAGTTCGATGAGATGCGCCAGCGCCAAGTCGATTCCGTGTGCATTGTCACCGGAGACCAACGGAAAGCCGCCCATTCCGGCGCCCCGATTCACCAACACGACGGGTACATCGGCGGCCTTCGCCTCGTCAACCACAGTGTGGTCGTCGAGACGCCCTGTCGCGAGGATGAACCCGTCGACCCGGCGCTGCAGCAATGATTCGAAGGCCGAGATCTCCACATCGTCATGGGAGTCGGTGTTCGCGACGAGCACGGTGTATCCCTGTGCCTGCAGCACGTGTTCGATGCCGCGGATGATGGGCGGGAAGATCGGGTTCATCAGATCGGGGATGATCACCCCGATGGTCATCGACCTGCTGGTGCGCAGTCCCCTGGCCATCGCGTTCGGTACGTATCCGAGTTGACGGGCCGCGCGCTTGACGCGTTTGAGCGTCTCGACGTTGACCTGATCCCGCGTCTGGGCGTTGAGCGCCCGCGACACCGTTGCCTTGTGGACCTCCGCCAGGCGTGCCACATCATCGATCGTCACTCGTCGCGGCATGCTCCGGGCTCCCCTACCCTCCCTGAAGCCCGGGCTGGTGGGCTCCTGGGTCAGATTACCGCCCGCAACCCGCACCGAAGGCAAGGTGGTGCAATCGTTCGCAAGCCCCGACCGGCGAAGGGGCGGCTTGGGATCGGCCGCGGGGCGTCGTCGACGTGATCGGGAGAATTGGATTTCGGGTCGCTCAGGCGAGCTCGCGAGCCACGCTGGCCGCATTCAGGTCGGCCAGGATGCGCCCCGACACCAGGCCCCAGGACATCGCCAGCGACACACACGACGCCCGGTTGCTTGCACCGAGTTTGACGATCGCGTTCTCCACATGGTGACCAGCAGTGCGGGCACTGATGAACAGCCGTCCGGCGATCTGGTTGTTGGTCAGGCCGAACGCGGCCAACGTCAGGGCGTCGAGTTCGCGTGGCGTGATCCCGAAGGGCAGCTCCGCCCTACTGATCAGGATCACTCCACTGAGGCTGTCGTTGCGATACCGCGGCGAGGTCGCGATGTGCCGGGTATGCAGCCAGGACGAGCCGTCGTGCCACCGGGTCGCTTCCGGCCGCAGGTGCACGCCGAGCGATTGGGTGGCCATCGCCATGTCCGACACGAGTCGGAGGTCCAGTGGATGCTCGAACGCATCCCCGCGTCGCAGCAGGTGCGTTCGTCCGGACCCGTCCACCGCCCAGGCCTGGGCGTCGGGCGAGAGGAGTTCGGCAACCATGCGTGGCCGCATCGAGAAATCGAGGTGATCGGCCATCTGCCGGCGCAACGTGTTGATCTCACGGACGTCGTCGTCGCTCGGGTAGCGCGGGTCGTCGCAGTTGACGTGGATCGTGCCGGCATAGCTGCCGTCGGCGGTCACCAGACGCGCGGACAGCCCTTCGTCGAATCCTGCGGGGGTGAAGACCGAGGTCACCGAATAGGTGCTGCGGTAGTCGGGGAAATCGCGCCAGCGCAGCGCGCCGAGGTCGCGGCTGCACATCGACTCGAACAGCGGGTCGTGGTCGATGAACCAGGTGTTGAGGTGGGCGATCACCTCATCGGGATAGTCGTGGTTGGCGACTGCGACGTGGCTGCGGGCAATCGGGTCCCACAGGCAGATCGCCGAAGCCGAAGACGCGGCGCGCGACCCGAGCGCATCGAGCATCTCGTGCGCGCGCGTCTCGATACTGGCGGTGCTGCCCAGCACGTCGCCGTAGGTGCCTGCCATCTGGCACATCATCGACAGCCCACGTTTCGGCTGTGTTTCGCCGTCGGGACGGACACGCAAACACCGGCGGCAAATGGGAGATTCATCCCATAGTCACCCGAACCATGCGGTTCCTACGCTGACGACACCACGAACGACGGCACAGCGCGGTGCCCGAGCTGACGGCACGAATCAGAAGGCGTACCTCACATGTTTGGTTCATCGAAAAGTTCCTCCGGCCCGTTCCGCCGCACTCTCGCGCTGGCGACAGCGGCGACGCTGCTGGCCGCCGGCTGCGGCAGCAGAGCGGGTGACGACACCGCCTACGCCTCTCAGGAAGGCTGCGCCGATACCTCGGGCGAAACCGTCAAGGTCGGCGCGATCAACTCGCTGTCCGGTGGCTTGGCCGTCAGCGAGTCCGTGATCCGCGACGCGATCGTGCTGGCCGTCGAGCAGGTGAACGCCTCCGGGGGCGTCCTGGGAAAGCAGCTCGACCTGATCGGTGAGGACGGCGCATCGGAGCCGACCGTGTTCGCCGAGAAGGCACAGAAACTTGTGCAATCCGACTGTGTCGCTGTGGTATTCGGCGGTTATACCTCTGCGAGCCGCAAGGCGATGCTGCCGGTGTTCGAGGACGCCAACGCGCTGCTCTACTACGGCCAGCAGTACGAGGGGTTGGAGAGCTCCCCCAACATCTTCTACACCGGCGCCACCACCAACCAGCAGATCATCCCCTCGTTGGATTACCTCAAGCAGCAGGGCGTGCAGTCGCTGTACCTGGTCGGCAGCGACTACGTCTTCCCCAGGACGTCCAACGCGATCGTCAAGGCGTACGCGGAGGCCAACGGCATCGAGATCAAGGGCGAGGACTACACGCCGCTCGGCAGCACCGATTTCTCGACCATCGTCAACAAGATCCGCACCGCCGATGCCGACGCGGTGTTCAACGTGGTGGTCGGCGACTCGTTGGTGGCGTTCTTCCGCGAGTACCGCGCCGCCGGGCTTACTGCGGACGCCATGCCTGTGATGTCCATGTGCGTCGGGGAGGAGGAGGTCCGCAGCATCGGCCCCGACACACTCGTCGGCCAATTGTCGTCGTGGAACTACTACCAGACCCTCGACACGCCACAGAACACGCAGTTCGTCGCCGACTTCAAGGCGAGGTTCGGCGCCGATCGGGTGACCTCTGACCCGATGGAATCGGCGTACACGGCAGTCATGCTGTGGAAGGCGAACGTCGAGAAGGCGAACTCGTTCGGGGTCGCCGACATTCAGGCGACCGCCGACGGTGTCACGCTCGATGCACCCGAGGGCACCGTGACCATCGACGCCGAGAACCATCACGTCACCAAGACCGCGCGGATCGGCCGTGTCGCCGACGACGGGCTGATCTACCAGATCTGGGCGTCCCCAGCACCGATCGAGCCCGACCCCTATCTGGACGGGTACCCGTGGGCCGAGGGAATCACGGGCTGACACCATGCATCTGACGCCCAAAGACGAGGACCGACTGCTCTTGTTCCTGGCAGCCGAACTCGCACGCAAGCACCGTTCCGCAGGTCTGGCGCTCAGCTACGCCGAGGCGCGCGCGTTGATCGCCGACGAGGTCGTCGAGGCCGCTCGCGCCGGTGCGACGGTCGCCGAGGCTGCCGCCTACGGAGCGACAGTGTTGACCGACGACGACGTGATGGCCGGCGTGTCGACGCTTCTGGGCTCGGTTCAGGTCGAGGCGTTCTTCGAAGACGGCCAGAAGCTGGTGACCGTGCACGAGGCGATTGGTCCCGGCGCCGGGGCTGCGGAGCCCGGGGTGACGCCGGGCGAGATCCTGCCCTGCGAGGGCGAACTCGAGCTCAACTCGGGCCGCCCTGGGACCACCCTGACCGTGGAGAACACCGGAGACCGCCCCATCCAGGTCGGATCGCACTTCCACTTCTTCGAGGTCAACCGGGCCCTGCGTTTCGACCGGACGGCCGCCTTCGGCATGCGGCTGGACATCCCGTCCGGGACGGCGGTCCGATTTGAACCCGGTGAAGCGCAGGCGGTCTCGATCACGAGCTACGGCGGTGAGCGCACGGTGATCGGCCAGAACGACGTCACCAACGCCGTGACGACGGGTGCGGCGCCGACCGACCTCATGGACCGGATGCATGCAGCGGGATTCCTAGACTCGAGCAGGCCCTGATGGCGCACCGTATCTCCCGCAGGCACTACGCGGAACTGTACGGCCCCACCACCGGGGATCGGGTCCGGCTGGCCGACACCGAACTTCTCGCCAGGGTCGAGCACGACGCGACTGTCTACGGCGACGAGTCGGTGTTCGGCGGAGGCAAGACCATGCGCGAGGGCATGGCGGTGCACGGAGATCTCACCAACGCCGCCGGAGCGTTGGACTTCGTCATCACGAACGTCCTCGTCATCGATGCTGTCTTGGGAATTCGTAAGGCCGACATCGGAATACGGGATGGCCGCATCGCCGCGGTCGGCAAGTCCGGGAACCCACGCACGATGGACGGTGTGCATCCGGACCTGGTCATCGGCGCCGGAACCGACATCCGCGCCGGCGAGGGCATGATCGCCACGGCCGGCGCCATCGACGTGCACGTGCACTTCGACAGCGCCGGCCTCGTCGAAGAGGCCATCTCCAGCGGGGTCACCACGATGATCGGCGGCGGTCTGGGTCCCGTCACCGTGGGCATCACCTCCTCGGGTCCGAACAACCTCGCGCGGATGCTGCGCGCCGCCGAAGGATTCCCGATGAACTTCGGGTTCATCGGAAACGGCAGCGCGTCGAGCACCCCCCCGTTGATCGAGCAGGGTCTCGCGGGAGCGATCGGCTTCAAGATCCACGAAGACTGGGGCGCCACCCCCGCGGCCATCCGCGCATCGCTGGACGCCGGCGATGAACTCGACCTGCAGGTGCAGATCCATACCGACACCCTCAACGAGTCCGGGTTCTTCGAAGACACGATGGCCGCGATCGGCGGCAGGCCGATCCACACCTACCACGCCGAGGGCGCGGGCGGTGGCCACGCCCCCGACATCATGCGTGTGGTCGGCGAACCGTACTGTCTGCCCTCATCGACCAACCCGACAAACCCTTACACGCTCAACACCTTCGACGAACACCTCGACATGGTGATGGTCTGCCACCACCTCAACCCCCGGATCCCCGAGGACGTCGCGTTCGCCGAGTCGAGGATCCGGCGCGAAACCATCGCCGCCGAGGACGTCCTGCACGACCTGGGTGCGATCTCGGCGATGGGGTCGGATTCGCAGGGCATGGGCAGAATCGGCGAAACCGTCGCGCGGACGTGGCAACTTGCGTCACACATGCGCGCTACTCGGGGTGTGTTGCCCGCCGACGAGGGCACCGGATCCGACAACGCCCGCATCCTGCGTTACGTCGCCAAACTCACGATCAACCCGGCGAGGCTCTTCGGGATCGACCATGAGGTCGGATCTCTGGAGCCGGGCAAGCTGGCCGACATCGTGCTGTGGGAGCCGAAGTTCTTCGGCATCCGGCCCGAAGTGGTGTTCAAGGGCGGATTCCCGGCGTGGTCGGTGATGGGTGAGGCAAACGCCTCGCTGATGACGTGCGAACCACTGCGGTACCGCCCGCAATGGGCGGCATTCGGTCGCACCCCCGCCGATGTGTCGGTCAACTTCGTTGCGGGCGCGGCCGTCGACGCCGGGTTGGGCGAGCGACTCGGTTTGGACACCCGGTTGGTGGCCTGCCGTGGCGCGCGGGCATTGACCAAAGCCGACTTGCTGCACAACGACTACCTGCCGGACATCACGATCGAACCTGATACCTATCGCGTCACCGTCGACGGCGAACTCTGCGTGAGTACACCGATGACCAGCGTGCCGCTCGGCCGGCGCTACACGCTCAAATAACCAGGAGGACAACGTGGCTGATGTAGTGCGCATCGGTATCGGAGGCCCGGTCGGTTCCGGAAAGACCCGGCTGGTGGAAACCCTGGTGCCGCACCTGTCCTGCGCCGGGTTCAGCGTCGCGGTGATCACCAACGATCTGGTCACCGACGAGGACGCACAGCGCGTCCGGCGCAGCGGTGTCATCGACCCCGAGCGGGTGTTGGCCGTGGAGACCGGCGCCTGCCCGCATACCGCGATCCGGGAGGACCCCTCGGCCAACCTCGCCGCCGCCGATCTCCTGAGCCGTCGGTTCACCGACCTCGACGTGATCCTGATCGAATCGGGTGGCGACAATCTGGCCGCCACCTTCACCTCGGATCTGGTCGACTACTGGATCTTCGTCATCGACACCGCCGCGGGCGACGACATCCCCCGCAAGAAGGGGATCGGTCTGCTCCAAGCAGATCTGTTGGTGGTCAACAAGATCGACCTCGCGCCGCTCGTCGGCGCCGACCTGGACGTGATGCGCCGCGACTGTACGGTGGCCCGCCCCACCAAGCCGACCGTGTTCACCGACCTGCGGTCGGGGTTCGGGTTGACCGAACTCACCGCGCAACTGCTCGAGAGAGCCATGCTCACAACGAGCAACCGGTGACCGCCCCGGCCATCAGCCCCGGCGAGCTCGGTATCGATGTGGTCGCCGACACGACGGGGCGCACCCGGACGGCGTCGCTGCGCCAGCGCTACCCGCAGCGCGTCACCATGGCGATGCATTCCGACCCCGAGCATCCCGGGGCGGCCTCACTGTGTGTGCAGAGCCCCAGCGGCGGCGCCTTCTCCGATGACGAACTGCACACCTCGGTGCGGTGCCACCCGGGCACCCACCTGCACCTGACCACCCAGGCCGCGACCCAGGTGTTCGCCGGTGACGGCCCAGGTGCTCGGCACCGACTCGCCTTCACCGTGCATGCCGGAGCCGTCTTGGAGTACTACCCCGGAACTGTGATCCCGCATGCGGATTCCAGCTTCCTTCAACGGCTCGACGTCGATGTCGAACCCGGCGGCACCTATCTTGGTTGGGAGGCTGTGGCGGCGGGCCGGATCGCCCACGGAGAACGGTTCGGGTATGTCTGCTACGACAGCGCCATCGTCGTCCGCGTCGCCGGCCATGCTGTGGCCCGGGACCGTCAGGTACTCCGCCCGCGCGTCGGCAAGTGCCCGACCGAGGACGACTACCTGGCGACGTTCGTCGCGGTGACCCCCGGCCGGGTCGTCGACCCCCTGCTGGAACGCGTGCGGCTGATCCTCGACAACCTTGACCGCTGCTCCGGTGGTGCTGGACGGCTGCCCGGCGCGGCCGGGTTGTTCGTCCGTCTGACGGCGGGGTCCGCGCCGGACCTGCACCGCACTCGGGGGTACCTGTTCGATGCGGCGCGCACCGAGGTGCTGACGCGAGCAGGTGCGACGTGAAGGCCGACCACATCGTTGGTGACATCGCCGACGTCACCTTCACCGGGCGCCGGCGTCACCACGTCGACATCGGCTGGGGAGACGCCGCCAAACATCGTCAGGTCGTCACCACCGACACCGGCCGTGTCGTGTACGTCGCCCTCCCGCGTGGCACCTTTTTGCGCGCCGGCGCGGTGATCGCCGACGACGGCAACGAGGTCGTGGTGGTCCGGCGGCCGGCCGAGGAGGCGGTCACCGTGCGGTTCGCAGACAACCTCGGTGCGGTCGGCGCCCGCCGGATGCTGCTGCTGGGCTACCTCCTCGGAAACCAACACGCCCCCGTCGACGTCAGCGAGGATCGCGTGGCCGCGCCGCTGTTCACCAGCAGGCAAGCTGCGGAGGATGTGCTGGCGGAACTGGGTGTGATCGGTGAGGTCGCAATGATTGCGCTGGCGAGCGACGGATGGTCACGAACGTCTTCGGATTCACATGTCGGCCATCACCACTGAGCCAGAAGTCGCGCTCCTGCTGTGGATGCAGCTGCAGGACAGCGCCTTTCCTGCTGGCCGGATGGTCCATAGTCAGGGGCTCGAACAGTGGCTGGCTGAGCGCCCCGAGGCAGGCGACGACGAGATCGCGGCGGTGGTCACCGAATTCCTGACGCACTGTTATGCGCCGCTGGACGCCACGGTCACCGCGGCGGCGTGGCGAGCGGCCCCGCATCATGACTCGCTGTGCCAACTCGACGATCTTCTGGCCACATACAAACTGTTCGACAACGCCCGCACCGCATCGGAATCCGCGGGACGGCAACTGGCTGCCGCGGCACGGCACACCGGGATCGTGGGGCAAAGCCGATACCTGGATGTCGTCGTCGAAGGAACGACACCCGGCCACTGCGCGGTGGTCGAGGGAGCGCTGCAGGCCGCGCTCGGAATTCCGGTTCACCACGCGGTGCTCGGGTCGATCCGATCGGTGATGGCGTCGATGCTGAGCGCGACGGTCCGGCTCGGCCGGCTCGGGCCACTGAGCAGCCAACGGATCCAGGCGGGCCGCGCGTCCCTGGTGGCCGATCTCGCGCACGACGCCTGCCGCCGCGCCATCGATGATCTGTGGAGCGTCTCTCCCGCGCTGGAGATCAGCGGGATGCGCCACGAAACCCGCACGTCTCGGCTGTTCGCCACATAGCTGTGCGCCGCGGGCGTTCGATCAGTCGTCCCGCCCGACGATCGCGCTGACCTTGATCTCGACCCGCATCTTCGGTGCGCCCAACGCGGCGACACCGATCTGTGTCCAGATCGGAGAGCGGTCCCCCATCCGCTTGCGGAACTGTTCGACCATGACGCGATTGTGTGCGTCACCGATCGTGTCATCCTCGGCCGGGATGTGGAACGAGTCCACCGTCACGACATCACGCCAGCCCGCACCCGCCGTCGCCAAGGTGCGCTCGACGTTGTCGAATGCTCGTACGATCTCCTCTTCAAGGGAGTCCGGGAACGTGATGTCATCGTCCCAGCCTCCCTGCCCGGAGATCTCGACTCGGTTCCCGACTCGCAGCGCTTGACTGTAATGCAGTAATTCGTAGAGCTTTTCGCCGTATCCCGGCGTTATGGAGAGCTCGACCTCGGACATTCCCGATCCCCTTCGTTTTACTTCATGCGTGAAGTCAACCTAACACGCGTTGACTTCACGCGTAAAGTCACGGTGTGGGGATAGGGTGCCGACATGGCTCGAGCCAAGAAGCAAGACGCTGCTCCAGCAGATGATTCGTTGTGGCTGTCCGCGACGGAGAAAGAGGCGTGGACGGGGTTGGTCTCCCTGATCCTGCTGATGCCCGGCCGGCTCGAGGCGCCTCTGCGCAAGGTCGACCTGACTCTGTTCGAATACTTGACGTTGAGCCATATTTCAGAGGCCGAGGGCCGCCAGCTCCGGATGAGTGAACTGGCGTACCTGACCAACGGGTCGCTGTCACGGTTGTCGAACGTGGTCAAACGTTTCGAACAGCGCGACTGGGTGGTGCGCTTCCCCGACCCCACCGACGGGCGCTACACCATCGCCGCACTCACCGATGTGGGGTATCGCCTCGTCGTCGATGCCGCACCGATCCACGTGCAGGCAGTACGCGATTTTGTGCTTGACCCACTCAGCGCCACCGACCAGCAGGCACTGGCGCGCATCGCGGCCAAGCTGAAGATCAGGCCCTCAGACCTGACATAGCGGTCGTCGAGCTCTGCGGCCGGCGGCACCGCTAGGCTTCGAACCTGATGACGGTTCACAGGCTGGCGCCCTATACGGTGACGATCTTCGCCGAGATGTCGGCGCTGGCGGCGCGGATCGGAGCCGTCAACCTCGGGCAGGGTTTCCCCGACGAGGATGGCCCGCCGGCGATGCTCGAGGCCGCGCAACGAGCGATCGCCGAAGGCGTCAACCAGTACCCGCCCGGCCTGGGCATCCCCGCACTCCGGCAGGCCATCGCCGATCAGCGCCGTCGTCGTTACGGCACCGAGTACGACCCGAACACCGAGGTTCTGGTGACCGTCGGCGCCACCGAGGCCATCGCCGCGTCGGTACTGGGACTCGTCGAACCCGGTTCCGAAGTCCTGCTGGTCGAGCCGTTCTACGACTCGTACTCCCCCGTGATCGCGATGGCCGGCTGTCATCGGCGCGCGGTCCCGATGCGGCCCGCCGGTCGGGGCTTCGCCATCGACATCGACGGTCTGCGCGCCGCCGTGACGGCGAAGACCAAGGCGATCATCGTCAACTCACCACACAATCCGACCGGCATGGTCGCCTCCGACGACGAGTTGCGGGCGCTGGCCGAGCTCGCCGTCTCCGCCGACCTGCTGGTGATCGCCGACGAGGTATACGAGCACCTCGTTTTCGACAACAGGCGCCATCTGCCGCTGGCCGGCTACCCGGGTATGGCCGAGCGCACCATCACCATTTCAAGTGCGGCCAAGATGTTCAACGTCACCGGCTGGAAGATCGGGTGGGCCTGCGGACCGGCCGAACTCATCGCCGGGGTGCGGGCGGCCAAGCAGTACCTCAGCTACGTCGGCGGCGCCCCGTTCCAGCCAGCGGTGGCGCAGGCGCTCGCCACCGAGGACGCGTGGGTGGATGCGCTGCGCGATTCCCTGCAGGCGCGACGCGACAGGCTTGGGGATGCCCTCGCGGACATCGGTTTCGACGTCCATGACAGCGTCGGGACGTACTTCCTGTGCGCCGACCCGCGGCCGCTCGGATACGAGGACAGCACCGGGTTCTGCGCGGAACTGCCGGAGCGGGTGGGGGTGGCCGCCATCCCGATGTCCGCGTTCTGCGATCCCGCTTCCCAGCACGCCGATCAGTGGAATCACCTGGTGCGCTTCGCCTTCTGTAAACGCGACGACACCCTTGACGAAGCGATCCGGAGACTGCAGACGCTGCGGCGCCGCTGAGTGCTACTGGGCCGTCGGCCGCATCACCCGTTCGCGGAGGTTCTCCAGCGCGACGTCGAGAACCATCTGCCTGGCCCGCCGGACCAGGAAATTCGGGTACGGCGCGGCCAGGTCGAGGATCAGGTCGAACCGCACCCGGGTCTTGTCCTCGCCGACCGGCACCAGGTTGTACTCGCCGTGCTGACCCCGTTGCTGGAACGTCTCCGCCGCATCCCAGACCACCCAGTCGTCGCCCCAGTGGTACTCGAGGATCTCCCGGTCGGAGATCCCCATGATCTTGACCGTCGCCCTGACGTGGTGGGGACGCCCGTCGGGATAGCGGTCGAGCACCTCGGCGTCCTTGTGCAGCGACGACCACGAAGCCACCGCGTCGATGTCGGCCAACGCATCCAGAATCGCCGCAGGCGGGGCTTCGATCACGACTTCACTGGAAGCGCGTACCGCCATACTGGCAAATCCTAGTCAGGTGATCGGCCATGCGCAGAGGATTCCGCAGCTAACCTCGGTCACCATCCGATCCGGTCGACGGGGGTGGCGCCACTCGGCGGCGCGGCGACCGGGTTCGGTGGGGTACGCGAGAACCGCGGCGCCGGCGCGGCCTGGTCTGCGCCGTGCCGGGTGACGATGGTCTCGCGGGCGCGCAGGTGTTCGCTGTGTGCGGCTTCGGTCCAGTTGAGGACCGGGGTGACACAGGCATCGGTCCCGGCGAAGATCTCGGCCCACTCGTCTCGGGTCTTGGTGGCGAACCGTTCGGCGAACAGCCTCTGCATGTCGGGGAAGGCCGAGCGGTCCATCTGCGACGGCAGGGCCTCGGCTGCCAGACCGAGGCCCGTGAGAAGCCGCGCATAGAACTGCGGCTCGATCGCGCCAACGGCCATGTAGCCGCCGTCGGCGGTCTCGTAGGTGCGATAGAACGGCGCCCCGCCGTCGAGTAGGAAGGACTCTCGCTCGTCTTTGAGCGTGCCGGTCGACTTCATCGTCCACGCCATCTGCGCCAGCACACTGACGCCGTCGACCATGGCCGCGTCGATCACTTGGCCCTTTCCGGACTGCGCACGTTCGTACAGCGCGGCGATGATGCCCACCAACGCCAGCATCGACCCGCCTCCGAAGTCGGCTACCAGATTCAGCGGTGCCACCGGCGGCCTGTCGCGGTAGCCGATCGCCGCTAGCACCCCCGTCTGTGACAGGTAGTTGATGTCGTGACCTGCGGACATCGCCAGCGGACCGTGCTGACCCCACCCGGTGATCCGGGCGAAGACCAACCGCGGGTTGACGGCCTCACAGTCCTGCGGCCCGATGCCGAGGCGCTCGCAGGTACCGGGCCGGAAGCCGTCGATCAACACATCGGCCTTGGCCACCAGCGCGAGCAGCGCCTCATGGTCCGCCTTCAGGTCCAGGTCGATCACCCGCTTACCGCGATGCATCAGGTCGACGTCCTCGGGCGGCATCTGCAGGCCGCCGGGACGGCGCACCCGGACCACGTCGGCGCCCAGATCGGCCAGCACCATCGCGGCATGCGGGCCCGGGCCGATACCACCGAGTTCGACGACCCTGACCCCGGCGAGGGGCCCAGCCCTCACCCCTTGACGACCTTGAGCACCTGCTTGCGCAGGCCCTCGGTGGCGGTCTCGACGCCGCCCTTCATCGTGCGCTTGAGAATGAAGCCGGGCATCGGCACGGACAGGTCGATCGCGATGTCGAATTTCACCCGGGTCTTGTCGCCCTCCGGGGTCAGCGTGTAGCCGGCGTCCTGGGCCTTGAGCTGGCCGGCCGACACCAGCGTCCAGGTGACTTTGTCGGCCGCCCAGGTGTATTCGATCACCTGCTCGTCGGTCAGTCCGGCTGCCTTGACGGTCATCTTGACCCGCTTGGGCCTGCCGTTGTCGTAGCTCTCGAGGACCTCCGCCTTCTGGTACTGCGGCGACCAGGTCGGTGTCGCCTCCACGTCGGCGATCACGTCGAGGATCTGCTCGGGTGTTGCTTCGATCACGACTTCGCGGGAGTCCTTGGTTGCCATGGCGCGAACGATAGACCACGCGGCAACTCGTTCGGATCGAGATGAGGGGACCGGCCCGCGCGGCAGGATTCCCGCCGACTGGATGGCGCAACGACAGGCCCGCGGCTGAGTCAACAGGGCGCCCGCGGGGTAATACTCACCGGTGAACAAAGACAAGCCGAATACCACCGAGTCGGACGCGGGCTCGGGCGAGGCCGACGACGATGTGCTCAGCGATCCGTCCAAGGGCGCTGAGGAAGGTGCCGACTGGTCCGACGAGGGTGGTGCCACCCCCAGCGGGCCGGCGACCTGACCGTCAGGCGGGCCGCTTAAGTCACCCACCTGAGCAGCGTTCGGCCCCCTCATCAGAGGGGGCCGAACGGTGCGCCTTGTCTAGTCGGAGTCGCCCGAGTCGGAACCGGAGTCCGAGTCGGAACCGGAGTCGGAGTCGCCCGAGCCGGAGTCGGTATCGGAGCTAGCTGAGTCGGAGCTCGCATTGCCGGAGTCGCCGCCTTCGGCCCCGCTACTGCGCTTATCGCCGGTGTCGTCACCGCCGGAGCCATCTTCGGAGGCGTCGACCTCGTCGGCGAGGCTCTCCTCCAACGCGGATGAGTCCCCGGTCCCGTCGGTCTCCTCGGACGCCGAAGCCTCCTCAACACCGTCGGACTCTTCAGCCAGACCGTCCTGCGACCCGGAAACATCGTCGGCGTCCACGGCTTCGGCCTCGTCGGCGACCTCTCGCTTATCGGCTGCCGGCTGCTCGGTCGAGGCCTCGGACGCATCGCCGGTCTCCTCGGTCACCGAGGCGTCGACGGCGTCCACGGCGCCCGAATCTCCGTCGGCGCTCTCCGACGCGGTGTCTGCGTCAGATGCTTGCTCGCCTTCGGTGTCCGCGCTGGCCAAGACCGCCGGAGGCGTGTCCGTCGGGCCGGTGGTCACCGACTCCGAGCTCGCCTCCTCCGGGGTGATCGCGTCCGCGATTGCCCTCGGCAAGGTCACGACGAGGGCATGAACGAGTCCGTCTTCGGAGAACAGGCCGGGGAATTCGGTTCCGGCCAGATTGGTGTAGCCGTTGAGCACCGCGCCGGTGAGAGCGGCGGGAATGTTGATGATCGCGTTGAACGCTGCGCCGAGGTCGCCGTCACCCAGCGAATCGAACGTCTCCTGCAGGCTGTCGCCGAACGCGTTGACCGGCGCCAACACCGTTCCGAGCGCTCCCAGGGCAATGGGCAGCACCGTGGCCGCGTCAGTCACGGCGTTGACGACGTTTGCGAAGTTCTGCGCCATTGTGCCCGGGACGTCCAGTACCCCGCTTTCCAGCACAGGGAACGCCGCGCTCAGCAACGGCGCCAGGAACACTGCCTGCGTTGCGGTCTCGATGGCACCAGCGATGTTGCCCGAGGCCAGCTCTTCGGCGGCAGTCTGGAGCTGGGCTCCCAGCCCGAACGGATTATCCGGGGAGATGTACTCGATCAAACCGTTGATGGCGCCAGCACCCGCCGAGACGACGGACTCACCGTAGCCGATCTGATTCAGGATGAACTGGCGGAGAACGGGTGCTGGGTCGGAAAGCGCCTCTTCGCCCAGCGCGGCCACGTTGCTGTAGGCGGATGTGACGACCTCCGCCCAGGCCGTGATGGGGTTCACCGTGGTGGCGAGTTGCAGCTCAGCGGTTGACACGGTGACGGCGGATTGCGTGTTCACGCCTGGAGGACCGAGCGGTGCCGCCACCATCGGCGACACGGCTATGACACTCGCGCCCGCCAGTGCGACACCCGAGGTGAGGTAGGACTTCGCAGCACGGTTCATCTTGTCTCCTTTACGTGAACGTGATTTGTGCCACAGCGTAATTTACTCCCGAGTAAGGCGCTTTTGTGGGCGCTTTGGAAATATGCGATCGAGGCTATGCATTCGCACAAATGCCTGATCACCGTAGTTGCGATGCGTACCTAATTTGCTGAATAGCGAGCGTTGTGGATGTTATTGCGTCGCGTGGGCAAAATTCATTTTCGGTTGACCCGACTCCGCATTCCGGCAATTGCCGGAGCTCACCCGTTACTTCGCTGAAACACCGCACGCACCGCCGTTTTCCCGCGCATGGCGTTGTTGGCAGCGTCCTCGACTTTGCCATTGACCAATGGCGCGGTCCTCGACGCCGGCGCAGGACGGCGCCGCGCCCCAGGGGCGGGCAAATACTTCTTGACGGCCCGGGTCGAGTTAGCCAGAGACGCTCCGCAGGCCTCCACGTCGTCCTGCGTCAGTCAACCGACGGAGCCGTCCCTCTCGAGAATTGTGGTAGCTGGACACTTCGGGATGGGCGCCCAGGAGCCCCGGCCGAAGAGTCCACGGACGGACCCGGCGGGGCCAACTCGGTCAACCGTGGTCGGCGAGCGCCTGCTGAGCAGCGTTGTAGCCCGGGATGAACGTGATGCCCGGCCCACCGTGGCAGCCGGCACTGCCCAGGTACAGCCCCTTGGTCGGGATCGGTTGGTCGCCATAGCCTTTCGGGCCGGGACGGTTGGGCCCCATCTGCTCGGGATGGATCAGCCCGTGGCAGTAATCTCCGCCCGGGGCGCCGAACATCGTGCCCATGTGTTTGGGGGTGAACGTGGTGTGGCGGGTGATGAGGCTCTCGAAGTCAGGGGCCAGTCGGGTGATCTTCTCGATCACCCGACGACCCATCTCGGCCTTCATGTCCCCGTAACTCGATTCGCTCTGCTCGATCGGGAACCACAGCGAGAACGCTGAGGCCGCGTGCTTACCGGGCGGCGCCAGACCGGGATCGTTCGCCGACGGGATCTGCAGCGCGATGGCGGGATCGGCGGGAACGATCCCGCGGCCCGAATCCTCCCATTGCCGCTGCAACTCCTCGGGCGTGCTGAATATCCCGATGGCCGACTGGTAGTCGGGGTCGTTGAGCACCTGGTACGGCTCGGCGAACGTCGGCGGTCCGTCCAGCGCGAAGTGCATCTGCAGGTAACTCCCGCGGTGATCGATGTGCGAGAACCGTTCTCGGATGTCCGCCGGCACCGCACCGGGGTCGATCAGGCCGTTGACAGTGAGGTCCGGTGCGACCGCGGAGACGACTATTGCGGCGTTCACCGTCGAGCCGTCGTCCAGCCGCACACCGCCGACGCGGCCGTCGCTGACGAGGATCTCGTCGACCTTGCTGCGCAGGCGCAACTCGCCGCCAGCGGCGGTGAACAACTGCAGCAGGTGCTCGGTGACAGCCCCCATGCCGCCACGGAACTTCTTGATCAACGTCGCGTTCTCGTCGGGCACCGCCAGCCCGAAAGCCAGTGCGGCGGCGCTGCCGGGGGTGGCGGGGCCCCGGTAGGTGGTGTTGACCGCCAAGAAAGCCAGCATCCCACGCAACGCGCCGTGTTTCTCCCGGTCCGGTAGGTACCGGTCCAGCACGTCGCTGACCGAGCCGAACAGCATGTCGTTGATCGCTTGCCGTTCGAATTCGTTTGTCGCACAGGCATACATCTCGTCCAGCGTCTTCGGCGGCTGCGCCGCGTCGAACCGGCCGAGCGCTCTGGTCGGAGCCTGGCACCAGGCCATCAGGCCGGCCATCCCGTTGACGGCCTCGGCCCCGTGCACCTCGTTGAGGTGCGTCAGCAGCTTCATCGGGTCGGTGTAGTAGATGACGGGGTCGTCGCCGACACCGCGAAGTTGCACCGACATGACGTCGAGGTCCACGGTGGGCAGCTCGTCCAACCCGAGCGCCGCGCTGACGACCGCGGACGTGGGCACCTGCACCGAGCCGGCGATCTCGAACCGGAAGCCGTCGAACAGCTCGACAGTGGAGGCCATGCCGCCCGGGTAGAGCTTGGCGTCCAGACACAGGGTCCGCAGCCCCGCCTGCTGCATGAGGGCCGCGGCAGTGAGGCCGTTGTGTCCGGCGCCCACGACGATGGCATCGAAGTCCGTCATCGCCCGAGGCTGACACGCACCCTCAGGTTTTGTCAATATTGACGAAACTTTTCCCCGCCGGAACGGTATTCCAGCAGCGAAAAATTGCGTGCGCGCCTGCTGGAATACCGTTCCGGCGGGTCAGAGCGGATCCTCGATGCCCGTCCGCAGCAGTTGCAGGGCGTGTCGGCACAACCGGTCCAACTCGGGCAGCGAGCGGTCCTCGCCGAGCATCCACACCTCCATCGCCCCGAACACTGCGGCCGCGATGCACCGAGCGGTGACGGTGACCCGCATCCGGTCGTCACTCCCCGGCGCGGCCGGGTCGGGTCCGGCCAGGTGCGCCTCGACAGCCTCCGCGAAGTCCGCCTCGACCTGGCGCAGATGCCGCACGATCCGGCCCGGGTCCAGTTCCTGGGCGCGCATCGAGGCGATCTTCGTGACCGCCCAGTCGTCGTACGGCGACGCCATGATCGCCGACTGCACCGACTCGATGATCGACTCGTCCGGCGAGCGCGCTGCCAACGCGGCACGGAACCAGTGCAGCCCGGCGTCATAGTCGGCGAACAACAGGTCATGTTTGGAGGCGAAGTGCCGGTAGAAGGTCCGCAGCGAGACCCCCGCATCGGCGGCGATCTGTTCGGCTGAGGTGTCCTCGACCCCCTGGGCCAGGAACCTCACCACCGCCGCCCGCCTGAGCGCTTCCCGGGTGCGCTCGCTGCGCGCAGTCTGAGCAGGGCGGACCATGCCCGTAAAGTACCGCTACCGCTGAGGGATCAGGCGCGGTTGGGGATCAGCAGCGAGATCGACGCGTCGACCGCCTCGTCGGTGACATCGCCCATCCGGCCGCCCTCCTCAACGGTGATCGCCGTCAATTCACGCAGGCCACCGAGCAGCATGATGATCCGCCGCCGGGATACCGGACCCACGCCCGCCGCCCGGAATTCGTCGGTGGCCCCCAGAGTGCCCACCATGTCGATGAAGCTCTCCATCGCGTCCCGCTGCAGACCCCGCGCCGCGGCGCCCAGCGCCGGGACGTCGCGTATCCAGCTCAACATCAGTGCCGACCGCTCCTCCCCCGAGGAGATCCACGCCTCGATGGCCTGTCGGACCTGCTTCTGCCAGGGCGCGCTGGGATCGACCGCGTCCGAGATCTGTCTGATCTGATCGATGTTGGCGTCGGACAGCAACGCGACGAAACAGGCTTCCCGGCTGTCGAAATGCTCGTAGAACGTGCGCCGGGAGGTTCTGGCGCGGCGGACGATCTCGGCCACCGTCGTCTTGGCATAGCCGACCTCGGCGATCGAGGCCTCCAGCGCATCGAGCAACCGCTGCCTGAAATCGCTTCTGTCCGCGTCGGTGTCCCTGCGCGCTACGCCCAAACCGGTGGTGTCCGTCTGTTTCATGTCACCGACATGATTTCACGCTCAGCGGCAGTAGTGGCGGGTGGCGAAGTCGATGGCCTGCCGGTAGACCGGATCCAGCGACCGGGCCTCGGTCACCGCCGTTTTCGCCGCGTCGAGATCGGCCGGGCACGTCGACGAGTGCAACACCGCCCACTCGGCTGCCATCTCGGTGACCATCGTCCGGTTGAGCCCGTCGATGGTGGCCCGCGAGGACGCCAGATCCGGAGCCTGCACGGGCGCCGAGGCGGGATCGAACTTCCATTGGGCGAGCCGGGTGTACTCGATGGCGACGGTGGCGTCGATCTGATCCCGGAAGGCGGACGTGACGTACGCCGGATCGATCTGGCGGTCTGTCGCGTCGGCGGCCACGGAATCGAGGACCTGCTGTTCCCGCGCCGGATCCTCGATGAGCCCGCCGGTCAGCAGTTTGGAGGCGGCCACCGGCTCGGCGACCTGCAGTCGTTGCGCGGCGGCGTCCACAAGCGGAACCAACGGGTTCTCGGGTTGGCCGTGGGCAACAGGGACGACGAGCAATGCCAGAGCGGCGGTGGCGCAGAACGTGGCTGCGCGCAAACCCGGGTTGATCATGGTGGCCAGGGCCGGGATCGAACCGGCGACCTTCCGCTTTTCAGGCGGACGCTCGTACCAACTGAGCTACCTGGCCGGACGGCCCGACCACTTCGTCCAACGAAGCGCCTCGCCGCAATGGCGACCCTGACGGGACTCGAACCCGCGACCTCCGCCGTGACAGGGCGGCGCGCTAACCAACTGCGCCACAGGGCCTTGCTTGTGCAGCTTCCGTCTGAACGGTCGCCGCGTGTACCCCCTACGGGATTCGAACCCGCGCTACCGCCTTGAAAGGGCGGCGTCCTAGGCCGCTAGACGAAGGGGGCCGGCCGAATCTCTTCGGGGTACTCACAACAACACATCGTTGGGAGCTTCGATAGCTTAGGGTACCGACACCCAAATCCTCAAACGAGCAGCCCGCCGCTATCCTTTGCAGAGCCGGTTTCACATCCACCGGCACGCCCCTATAGCTCAGTTGGTAGAGCTACGGACTTTTAATCCCTATTCCCAGGGTTCGGTCCATTCCCTGGTCCGTCGCCAACTTTGCCAGTGGAGATCCAGCTGGCGGGAACCCCGCACGCGAGCGCCCAGGCGTTGATCGTGATGCGGCGGGGCTGGACCCGACCCTTCTCGGCGTTACCCACGGTGTTGCGGGACACGCCGATCAGCTCGGCCAACTGGTCCTGTTCGAGGCCAGCGTGTTCCCGAGCGATACGTAGACGATGGCGGACCTCGATCTGAGGCACGCTCCCTGACTCATATGCGGTGGTCATAGGCAACACATTAAGCACAACTGTGCACACCACGCAACCGCTGCGATATGTCTCATACGCAAACAGTTGTGCAACACGCGGTTGTTTGGCTCTTGCACAAGTGTTCCTCTGCGTCTAACTTGTGCATATGCCCAAGACCACCCCACCGACTTCGGTCGCCGCGATCGTAACTGAGCACGGCATCGCCAAGCGCACCGTCATCGCCGCCATCGAGCGAGGCGACCTCAAGGCCGAAAAACTCCCCGGCCGGACCGGCGCCTACGTCATCCAGCACCGCGACGTCGAGAAGTGGATCGCCAAGCGTGAAGCGAAGGCATCGGTATGACCGCTACCGAGACCTGGACTCTCCAGGCTGTCGACTACCGGGGCGGCGTCGTCGGCCAGTTGGACATCAAGGCCGAGTGCACAGACGGCCGGAGCGGGATCATCACGATGACGCGCTGGCCGAGCGTCGGCTGGCGAGCGCCACTCCACCTGAACTTGCCGCCGAAGATGGAGCAGGCCGTCCAGCGGGTCGCTCGTGAAGCGGTAGAGCTGGGGATGGTCGCATGACCGCCGTCGATCTCCAGCTGTTCAAATTCGAGCACCAGCCCGTGCGCGTCGTGTTGGTCGACGGTGACCCGTGGTTTGTCGCCCGCGACGTCTGCACCGCGATCGGCCTGACGAACCTCTCAATGGCGCTGTCTCGTATCGATGACGACGAGAAGGGGGTCAGTCAGATTGACACCCCCGGTGGCCAGCAGCAAATGGCCACGATTGCGGAGTCGGGCCTCTACTCGCTGGTGCTGCGCTCAGACAAGAAGGAGGCGGCGAGGTTCCGCCGCTGGGTGACGCACAAGGTGCTGCCCGAGATCCGTCGCACTGGCAGTTACAGCGAGATGCCTGCGGCCCCGGTGCAGCTCCCGTCGAAGAAGGAACTGGCGCAGTGGGTCGTCGAGGCTGAGGAACGCGCCGAGCTCGCCGAAGCCCGGGCCCGCGAGTTGGAGCCGCCAGCTGCTGCGTGGAACGAGTTGGCCGACGCGGCCGGTGACTACTCGGTCGCTGACGCGGCGAAGGTGTTGTGCCGGGATCCGAAGATCAGCATCGGTGAGCGGCGTCTGTTCGACGCGATGCACGGTATGCACTGGATTTATCGGCCGCGTGGTGGTCGTTGGCGCGCCTATCAGGATCAGTTGGATAGCGGCCGCCTGGTTGAGAAGGTCGGTAAGCCGTATTACCACGCTGGCCGCGATGAGGTGGTGGCCGCTGATCCTGTCGTGCGGGTCACGCCGAAGGGGTTGGCGGCTTTGCATCAGAAGCTCGGTGGCAGTGGGCAGCTGGAGTTGATGGCGGTCGTGTCATGACGATCATCGATCCGGTTCAGAAGTTGCGCGCTTTGGAGCGGCTGCTGGATTCGTCGTTGCGGGAGTTCCGCGAGGCGTATGACGGGCAGCCGTTTCCGCCGTCGACGAAGAACGTCGATTTTTTGGATGGTCAGACGGATGCGTTGGCGTTGGCGTTGGCGTGTCTGCGGGAGTCGTCGGCGCCGGAGGAGTTGCGGGCTGCTGGTGAGCGCCTGGCGGCGCGGGTGGCGTCGTGACGGCCCCGGTGTTCCGCAGCCTCGAGCAGCTTTCCGGTGTGCGTTCGGGTGTTGAGGCGGTGTTGTCGGCGGCTGACAGCGTGGCGGGTGAGTTGGATCGGCTGCGCGTTGAGAACGCGTTGTTGCGTCGCCAGGTTCGGCAGTTGACGGCGAAAGCTGCTGACGCTGCGGCGTTGTGCGCGACGTACAGCGACGAGATCCGGGTGTTGAGCGCGGAGCTGGAGTCGTATCGTTCCGGCGTTCCGAGGAGGTCGTCATGAACTGGTTGCTCATCAACACGGTGATGCTCATCCTGTCGTGTCTGATGGCCGGTCGGGCGTATTCACACCGCCGGTTCGCTTGGATGGGTATCTGGGTCGGATTCGCTGTCATGTGGGCGATCTGGCTCGCGATGCGCGTGTTCTCGCTGGTCGTCCGGTGGGAAGTGGTGGTGTACCAGTGATCGCCATCGCTGTCCCTGCCGTGTTCGCGGCCGCTGTGGTTGTCGGTTTGTGGTTGGTGCGTCGCAATAACGCGCCGTGGACTGATCCGCGTGTGGAGAGGTTCCGCCGATGAGCGTCTTGCCGCTGCCTCTGCGTTTGGCCGTGTGGGCGACTGATTCGATCGGCGGGTTCCTCGACGCTTTGATGCCGGCGAATCATATTGAGCCGTGCACGGATTGCGGTGTGTCGACGCGGCGGGGTGTGCAGCCGTGCACAACCTGCATGTACGCGGCGGCCGACGGGTTGGCGGATGCTGAGGCTGAGGTCGAGGTGTCCGAACCTCACGAGTGCGGCGTGGGGGATGCCGAATACTGGCAGGGTTCCGCGGGCGATCTTCACGTATGCCCCGTCTGCGGTACCTGCTGGAAGGCTGAATCTGCTGGCCCACTAGATATTCGGTGGGTCCGGCTCCATGATTCCGCGGGTGTGGCCGCGCCAACCGGGACGCCGGGACAAAGCAACGGGAACGCTCGTAGTGGCTCCGTTGGCCCACACCAAGACTCCGCAGCCAGCGCGGCCGCGGAACTGTCGCCCATCACATCCCCGGTGGGCGATACCGGCTCGGCCGTGGCGGACCTCCCCCCCGATTCCGTCACGGCCGAGTCTCCAAACCTGAAGTCCCCCGATCCCGCCGAGATGCCGTTGTGGCCTGACTGGCTGGTGATGATGCACGCCGCCAATTGTCTGGAGTGGCCGAAGCATGAGCAGTTGGTCGGCGCGCTACGCGCCCGCGCTATGCGCTCCCATCGCATCAAGAAGTCCACACCGCCAGCGGGAGTCACGCACAGCGATCTCATCGACGCGGCGCGGATATTGAGCACTCGGGCTGAATTCCAGACGGACAGTGCCGAGGAGTATCGGCTGCGCTCGCTCGCCAACCGGCTATTCGATGCCGGATCTGCTGATCCCAACCCATAAGCGACGGCCCCCCGCTGTCACGAGGGGCCGTCTATCGACAACGGAATCGATGAAAGGAATCCCGATGTCACACCGAATCATAATCCCGCCCTCTGCTAGGCCGGTGTGGACGCCGACCGATGCTGCGGCGCTCCGGCTGCGCGCCGATTTGGCGCGGACCGCCGAGCTGGAGCCGGTGGTGTTGGGCCGGTCGCCCCGCCTGGCTGAACTGATGGAAACGGAGCTCGGGCGATGATGGGCATCCGGCCCCGTGTGCTGCGGCGGCGTCTGCTGCTGGTCGGCATCGGTGGGATGCTCGCGGCCGGGTCGATCACTGCCGGGGTTGCGAAGGCCGATACCGTCCTCGCAGCCGAGGGCCTCATGCAGCGCCCCGGCAAGACGCAGACGGCGTTCGGTGGCGTGTTCTGCGAGCACCACACCTGCCAGTCGGTGAACAACCCGACCGGGCTGTTCACGGCGTTCACGAACGTGCCGAGGGGCGCGGCGATGGTCGCGGCCGCGGTGGGTGCGACTAAGGGGCCGGTCATGGTGATCGGGTGGAGCCTCGGAGCTGCATCTATCGAGCGGCAGCTACGAGAGTGGGCCGACAACCCCGAAAGCGCGCCGGCTGTTGACCGGGTGCGGGTGGTGACGTTCGGGGCGCCGGAGCCGACTGGCCGGGATCGTGACCGCGCCGCCGCTATCCCAGCCACCGCGCCGCGCTACGAACAACTCGACGTGGTCGCGCAGTACGACAAGATCGCCGACAAACCGGACCGTTGGGGCTGGTACTCGATGATCAACACGGCGTCGTCGCAGCACTTCTCGTACTTCGACGTCGACATTGATGACCCCCGCCACCTCGTCTATCGGGACGGGCAGACGACCCGCATGCTCATCGAGGCCGACGTGCTTCCCATGCTCAAGAAGTGGGACTGGCTGCTGTCCGATGAGCGGATGGCGGAGCTGGACGCAAAGTATCGGCCGCTGGTGGAGCGTGACTACGACCGGCCCGACTACGTGCCACAGGGTGCGGGTGCTGACTGGGGCAACGGTGTCGAGCCCGAGGCGTTGCGTGGGGAGGCCGAGTGGGACACGACGACGAGCGATGTCGAAACCCTGTCTGCCGAATCTGTCACCGAGACAGCACCCTCCAGCGGGTCGGGCGGCACAACCAGTGGCCGCGCCGCGGCGAGGTCGTCACACGCGACCCCGGACAGTACCGGGGACGACACCGGGCGCCCTGACACCACCGACCCGGGCGACAAACCGGGCCGCGACAAGAGCGGCGACGGCGGCGACGGCAGTGACGGCAGTGACGGCAGCGATGGGGGTGCGGAGTGACGCTCAACGTGAACGCCACACCGAACCGGCTGTGCATGACGGGCGACGTCACCGTCGGCACCCACTTCGGCCCGGTGCAGTCGGTGACACCTATCTGCATTGAGGGACAAGGGCATCGCCCACATGTAGATGTGCGGTTCGCCGGCGGGCTGCGGCTCGAGCTTGACCAGGCGGCCGTCGTGGAGTTGGCAAGACGCTTCCCGGAAGCGTTGGCGCGGCTTCCGTTCCTGCCGGATGTTCACGACGCGTGCCTCGACCAGGACGACGAGACGGGAGGTGCGTGATGGCGTTCCGGTTTGTGTCGCACAGGTTGGACGCTGCGTGCCCGGACTGCGGCTGCCCGCAGTGGCTGCACGGCGAGGTCGGCTGTTTGAAGAAGCGGCGCGGCTCGTCCCGGTCAGTGTTGTCGTCGTGTGATTGTCGCCGCACCGCAGAGGATTTCGCGGCATGACGGCGATGGTGGACTTGGATGCGGTGCTCGGTGAGGCGCAGGCGTTTGTGTCTTCGCAGGACGTTCACCGCGACACGTGGGAGCGGCAGCAGCGGGTGCGGCGGTTGACGGCGTGCGGCAGGTCGGCGGCGGAAATCGCTGAGGCGGTGGAGTTGTCGGATCGGCATGTGGTGCGTCTGCGGTCGAAGGCGTTGCCGGTGGAGCCGCCGCACCTGCCGGACCCGGAGTCGATCACGGCGGAGCGGGCGGCCGAGGTGGAGGGCCTGGCGCAGACCGCATTTGAGTGGGCGGGCATGTTGCGTGATGAGGATCCGGTCGTGGTCTACGAGGCGTTGCGCCGACTGACTCATCGACAGCTCGTCGAGTTTGCGATAGTGGCGCTCGCGATGGTTCCGTCGGACGCGACGATCACCGAAATATTTGGCTGGGTACTGGACTTGCCCGCAGCCAGGGGGGTTGACGGATGATGTCGAACCGCCGCAGCCTCGACGAACTGTTGGCCCGCGCTCGAGCGGAGCTGGCTGTGAACGAGACCATCACGGTATACGAGTTCATCGACGGGGGTGAACTCCCCGGGTTTGAGATTAGGCGTCCCGCGAATCCCTACCTGGGATTCGGGAAGTCATTCGTGAAGCTTTCGGCGTCCGTAGCCAGGATGGCGGCACAAATGGAAAACTTTGCCGATTCGCTACGGAAGTCGCTGTCATGAGCCGTAATCCGTTGGTGTTGCCCGCCGCTGTGCTGTTTTGCGCAGCGTGGTGGGCGGTGTGGTTCAGCCTGCCCGCGTTCGGGCTGTTGTTGGCGGCTTCGGCGGCGGCGTTCCTGGCCGGTGATGCGGTCGCGCACGTTCGCCAGGCACACGCCGAAGCCGCGGCCCTGCGGGAGGTCGACGACTGGGACACCCATGTGGCGTCGGCGATCGCGGTGATCCGGGAACGCAACCCGCATCGAGTTCGACCGGATCGTGGCCGCCCGCTTGGGTGATCTGCGCGGCCTGTGGCCCTCGGATTCGGGGGCACCGGAATGACCGCGCCCACGACTGCCCGTCACGGTGCGGTGTGTGTGTGCGTGAGGTGCTGCGACAACGACGCCGCCCGCGAGGACACCGTGTACGCGGCGGAGCGTGACGAGGCCCGGTCGGCCCGTTTCGGGATGTCGGAGATGGAACGCGCCCGGTCGTGCCGCCATCAGGTGGGCCGCTCGGGTGCGTGCCGGCAGTGCGGTGAGCAACTAGTCACAAGGGACGAGGCATGACCGGCGATAGCTACGGCGAGGTGTATCAGGCGGGGATCGACGCTGCGATGACGGAGGTGTGCGCGGCGATGCGGGAGTGCGATGGCACCGCCGAGGACCTGTATCTGAGGGCGCGGGGTCGGGTTGCGCGGCATGAGCGTGGCCGCCGCGCCGCGATTGTTGCGGAGGCAGCGCGGTGACCGCGGTGCAGGCCGAGCCGGATGGCGTGTTCGCCGGGGTCGCGGAGGAGGCGTACCACGCAGACCGCAGCTCACTGTCGGTGTCGGGGGCGAAGCTGCTGCTACCCCCGAGTTGCCCGGCGAAGTTCCGGTGGTCGCAGGACCATCCGCAGAAACCGAAGCGGGTGTACGACTTCGGGCATCTGGCGCATCTGATGGTGTTGGGTGAGGGCGGCGAGTTCGTCATCTTGGATCCGGCGATCGTGGGGGTGAAGAAGGACGGCACCGTCGCTGACAGCCCACGTTCGACGGCCGGCTGGAAGAAGGCGGAGGCGGAGGCCCGCGCGGCGGGTGCGACGCCGGTGGGGTTGCCGGAGTGGGAGCTGGCCGAACAGATGGCCGAGCAGGTGCGCAACCATGCGGAGGCGGGTCCGCTGTTCGAGCGTGGGCATGCGGAGCGGTCGATGTACTGGACTGATGGTGACGGGGTGCGGCTGCGTGGCCGCACCGACTGGCTCACCACCGTCGATGACCAGCTCGTGTGTGTGGACTACAAAACGTCGGTGACGGCCAACCCTGACGCCTTGGTCCGCAAGTTTTGGCAGCTGGGCTACTTCATGCAGGCCGCCTGGTATCGGGACCTGTTGATCGCGCTGGGCCTGTCCGATAACCCCGACTTTCTGTTCGTCGTGCAGGAGAAGGAACCACCGTTCGAGGTGGTGGTGGTGCGTTACGACGACGACGCGATCGCGGAGGGCCGCCGGCTGAACCGGCAGGCGATCGACACGTATCGGCGGTGCCGCGACAGCGGTGTCTGGCCCGGTTATGCACCGGATACGACTGTGACGCTGAGCCTTCCGGGCTGGGCGTTGCGTGAAGCACAGGACTTCGCCGACCAGGCGGAGGCCGAATCACTCATCAACGAATTGGAAGGGATCTATCAGTGACCACCACGACCGAGGTCGCCACGAACGAGCAGAAGCAGCCGACGTTGGCGCAGCTGATCAAGCAGATGGAGCCGGAGATCGCGAAGGCGTTGCCGTCGCATATGAAGCCGGAGCGGATGGCGCGGATCGCGACGACGGTGTTGCGGCAGACGCCGGCGTTGGCGCGGTGCACACCCGAGAGCTTTCTGGGGGCGCTGCTGACGGCGTCGCAGCTCGGCCTCGAGCCGGGCCCGATCGGCGAGTCGTACTTTGTGCCGTTCGGCCGCGACGTCACGTTCATCCCCGGCTATCGCGGCCTGATCAAGTTGGCCCGCAACTCCGGGCAGCTCGTCGACATTTGGGCTGAGATCGTCTACAGCAACGACGAGTTCGACTACACGTTGGGTTTGCATCGCGATTTGAAGCATGTCCCGGCGAAGGGTGATCGGGGTGAGCCGACGCATGTGTACGCGGCGGCGGAGTTGAAGGACGGCGGGCATCCGTTCGTGGTGATGACGACCGCGGAGGTGGATGCGATCCGTAAACGGTCCCGCGCGAGCAGCAACGGGCCGTGGGTGACGGATTGGGCGGCGATGGCGCGTAAGACGGCGGTGAAGCAGCTGTCGAAGTGGCTGCCGTTGTCGGCGGAGTTCAACGCCGCGTCGGTGTTGGACGGCGCTGTCCGCACGGATTTGAAGTCGCAGGTGATCGATGTGGCCCCGGATTACGACGTCGACGGTGAGGTGATGCCGGACGATCAGCCGGCCGTGGAGGCGCCGAAGCAGCCTGCGAAGGGCAAGACGCGCAGCAAGGCAGCGGAGCCGCCGGCGGATGAGGTGTTCGCCACCGCGGACCAGTTGGCGAAGCTCAAGCAGATCCAGGACATGGAGAAGTACGACGACGACGGGTGGCGGGACTTCGTGGCCGCCACGATCCAGCAGGACCGGGTGGAGGCGATCGACAGGTTGACGCCGGAGCAGGCGCAGACCGTGATCGATCTGTTCGCTGAGGAGGCCGCGAAGTGACGATCTCGGTTGCGACAGCGTCGCTGGTGGACCTGCTGACCGATGCGCTGCACACCGCAGCGCCGCACACGGGTGGTGTGCACTTGTCGTCGCATCGGGCGCCGTGGAAAGAAGAACCGGGCGACGTGGATTTGTTGGCGGCGACGTCGACGACCGGGTCGGTGGTGGGACACATGTGGATTCCCGTCGAAGGGAATTTGACGTCGGCGGTGTGGCCGGTCGGGTCGACCACGACGGCGCTCGGTGTGTTGCGCCGGCTGGCGAAGAAGGGCGACAACCATTCCGTCGACATCGACATGTATCAGGCGGATCCGCCGGAGAACTTGAAAGAGGGTGAGCACCCGGGGTGGATTGTGACGATCGCGGAAACATCGGCGTTGTTTGATTCGGACACGGAGTTTCAGTTCCACGCCCATGATGCGTCGAAGTTTCCGCTGCGCCGCGCCGGGATGTTGTTGCGCGGCCAGATTTTGAAGGCCGACGACGACGAGGAGGATTACGCCGCTACACCTTTGACGTTGTGGTCGGCGGGCGTGATGGGGCCTTTGGTGAAGGTCGCGAAACGCCGCGGAGGCACGATCCGACTGTTCCGGTCATCGGATCAGCGGACGCAGCTGGTGCAGATCGGTGACACGTGGATCGGGGCCGCCTACCCGTCGCCGCCGCTGCCGGGTGAGCCGAAAGACGCCCCATCGATCGAACCCGTGCTCGACGGCGGGGAGTCGGCAGCTGGGCAGACCACGATCGACGACGAGCAGCCGGGCGACTGATGCCGACTCGTCTGGGTGAGCGGCCGGTCACGACCGTGGCGGACGCGGCGCGTGTCGGTGCGCTGCTCGCCGCGCTCGGCCTGGTGGCGGGCGAGCCGACGTTCACGTTGACGATTCCTGGTGTGCCGTATTCGAAGTCGCGGCCGCGTTCGGATATGAGGAACCGGCGGGTCTACCACGACCCCGCGGACGTGGCCGCCGAACGCACGACTGCCGTGTATCTGCGGGCCACGGTGCGGGAGCCGTTCACCGGGAATGTGGCGTTGGCGTGCCTGTTCTACCGGCCTACCCGCGGCGTCGTGGACGTCGACAACCTTTTGAAGCATGTGGCCGATGCAGGTAATCCGCCGGCGCGCGGCGCACTGGGTGTGCTGTGGGCCGATGACTGCCAGTGCACCGCGCAAGCCGGTCTGCTGTTCCTCGACCGGAACGAGCCCCGAACCGTCGTCGCGGTCGGTGTGCACGACACCAATCTGACCCGGGACTACTCCGTCCCGAAGAAGCCGAAAGGTGCTCTGCCGTTATGGGATTGAAACGACCACATCTGGTTGACCAGAAGGAGAACGCTACCGGCCAGTTTTGGTACACGGTGCGGGGCGGGAACGGGGCGAATCTGTTGACGTCGGAGATGTATCCGACGCGGTCGAACGCAATTCGGGCGGCCCGCCGCTACATCGCGTCGATCGATCCGGTGCCGGTGCGGTTCACGTACTGGACAGGGTTGACACCCGTAACCCTCGCTGGCTGGCACGCGCCGTCCCCGACAGCACGGCGACAGGTCACGGAGCGGATCCGGTGATCACGCTCACTGATCTGTTCTGCGGTGCGGGTGGCAGTTCGACGGGTGCGATCGCGATTCCCGGCGTCTCGGTTCGGATCGCCTCGAATCACTGGGATCTCGCCGTCGAAACTCACAACTCCAACCATCCCGACGCTGACCACCTGTGCGCCGACCTGTCGCAGATCAGCCCGCGATACTTCCCACGCACTGACATTCTATGGGCGTCACCGGAGTGCACGAACCACAGCGTGGCCCGCGGGAAGAAACGCGCTGACGCGCAGCCGGATCTGTTCGGGGAGGTGTTGCCCGATGCGGCGGCCGAGCGGTCCAGGGCCACGATGTGGGATGTTCCGCGGTTCGCCGAGCACCACCGCTACCAGGCGGTCATCGTCGAGAACGTTGTCGACGCTTGGAACTGGGAACCGTTCCGGGCGTGGCTGATGGCGATGGACTCTCTGGGCTACGAGCACCACGTGGTGTTCCTGAACTCGATGCACGCGCAGACGTTCGGGCTGGGCGCGCCGCAGTCCCGCGATCGCATGTACGTGGTGTTTTGGCGCAAGGGCAACCCGATGCCCGACTTCGTGCGCGTCACCAGCCCCGCCGCGATCTGCCCTGACTGTGGCGCGGTGCGGGCTAGGCAGGTGTTCAAGAATCACGACCGCGCACCGTGGGGCCGGTACCGGTCGCAGTACGTGTTCCGCTGCCCGAACATTAAGTGCCGGAATCAGATCGTCGAGCCGTCGTTCCGGCCTGCCGCCGAGATCATCGACTGGGCGCTACGCGGACAGCGCATCGGTGACCGTGCTCGGCCGCTGGCGGACAAGACGCTCGCGCGGATCCGCGCTGGGATCGAACGCTATTGGGCACCGCTGCTGGTGCCAGTCGAGGGCCGCGACGGGAAGGCTGCCGTTCCGATCGACCAGGCCGCACGAACTATGACCACCAGGAACGAGACGGGCATGGCGTTCCTGACCCAGTTCCGCGATCGGGTGCGCGACCTCGACCCTCACCGCGATCCCCTGACCACCGTGGTGGCAGACGGCGCGAATCACGGCCTGGTGGAGCCATCCGGGGCGTTCATCGCGGAGCTGCGGGGTGGTGGATCGAAGCACCGCCCGGTCTCCGATCCGCTGTGCACTGTCGTCGCGAACGGCAACCACCACGGCCTCGTCACCACGTACTACGGCAACGGCGGCACCCGCCCGGTCGACGAAGCACTGGCGACTGTGACAGCGACCGAGCGGCACGCGCTGCTCATGCGGAACAACTCATCGAGGAGCGGTGACGGCTCCGAGATGGTCACCCCAGCCAGGGAACCGGCCCGCACGATAACCACCACGGGCTACCAGTCACTACTGGCCGCCGAGCGACCGACCATCGACGTCGACGAAGTCCTGTTCCGGATGCTCGAACCGCGCGAGATCACCGCAGCCATGGACTTCCCCACTGCCTACGTGATGCTCGGCAACCGGCGCGAACAGGTGCGCCTAGCCGGGAACGCGGTCACACCTCCCGCCGCGAGGGATCTTGTTGGCGTCGTGGCTGAATCGCTGGGGGTCTGATGGACATCTACATCGTGATCGATGAATCCCGGGTTGTCGGCGCTAGCGCCCGTTTGCAGGGTGCGGAGTTGATCCGTGCGAAGGCAGCCGTCGAGTCGGCCGATTCGGGTGCGCGTGTACGGGCGGGGTTGCCGCCCAGTGTGATCCCGGATCGTGAGTCGGAGGCGTGGCGCGCCGACCATCGCGCCGCCTACGACCGGCTGCGGATCGAGAACCATGAACTACAGGACATGGACGACTGATGCCCATCCGTCCTGAGAACAAGCACCGGTATCCGCCGGACTGGAAGCAGATCAGTGAGCGGATCCGGTTTGAGCGCGCTGGTGGACGCTGTGAGTGTGAGGGGGAGTGTGGGCGCGGCACCCATGAGGGTCGCTGCCCGAATGTTCACGGGTTGTCCGCTTACGGCACCGGCAGCAAGGTTGTGCTCACCGTCGCGCACCTGAACCACACACCGGAGGACTGCGGCGACGCCAACCTCCGCGCGATGTGCAACGGCTGCCATTTGCACTACGACCGTGAGCACCACGCCCAGACGGCGCAACGCACGCGCACGGCGGCGCTCGAAGCTCAGATGGAGGCGATGTTCTGATGCGCGCGTTGACTGTTCAGCAGCCGTGGGCGTGGGCGATCTTCAACGGTAAGAGGATCGAGAACCGCACCCAGCTGTGGCGCTATCGCGGTCCGCTTGCGATCCACGCGGGGCAGCGTCTCTCTGATCGCGGCATGGGGGACGAGCGCATCCACCGGGCGGTGCGGCATTGGCAGCGCGGCGTTGTGGCACACGGGGGCGCTACGCCGCTGCTGCGTGACGCGCTGGAGTACGGCGTCGTGCTTGGGGTTGTGGATCTGGTCGACTGTCACCCCGACGCTGGCTGCTGCGCCCCGTGGGGTGAGCAGGCCTACGTCGAGCACGGCGGCCGTGAGCGTCGCCGCATCACCCACTTGGTGCTGGAGCGCCCCCGTCTGCTGCCTGAGCCGATCCCATGCAAGGGGCTGCTGGGGTTGTGGACCCCGCCCGCCGATATCACCGCTCAACTCGAGGAGCTGACTCGATGACCAATGTTTGCTACGACACCGAGTTCCTCGATGATGGCCACACTATCGAGCTGATCTCGATCGGGATCGTGACCGACCAAGCCAGGGGCGAAGGGTACTACGCGGTCAACGCTGAGTGCGATTTCGAGCGCATCCGTGATCACGATTGGTTGTGGGTCAATGTGGTTCCGCACCTGCCGACAACAAAGACGGACTGGACGGACCCGAATCACGGCCGTCTAGTCACGAGGCTGGACCGCCGCGCTGCGTGCGTGAAGCCCAAGTGGGTGATCGCGAATGAGGTGCGCGACCTGATCTTGCGTCGCACCGTGAAACCGGATCTGTGGGCGTACTTCGCCGCCTACGACCACGTGGCTCTGGCGCAGTTGTGGGGACCGATGTCTGATCTGCCGGACGGGATCCCGATGTACACCCACGATCTGAAGCAGGAGATGGACCGTCTGGGGGTGCGGTCCGATGTGGTGCCGAAACCAGAGAATGTGCACGACGCGCTCGCCGATGCCCGCTGGAATATGGCGATGCTGCGTCACCTGAAGGCGCTGTCATGAGTTTCACTGCTGCGTATCACGGCGCGTGTGGTTACGGGGATCGGATCGAGCCGGGCGACCAGGTGGTGTACGAGGACGGCGAACTGGTGCACGTCGGCTGCGCGAACATCGATGTGGCGGAGACGCCTTGTCGTGACTGCAACCTGGTGCACGCCGGGAGGTGCTTCTGATGAGTTTGCATGTGCGTTTGCGGATCAACAGCGATCTGGTGGAGGCGGTGGAGATCACCCGGGACCACGACGATAACGGCACTGATGTTGATGCGGTGAATGTTGGTGAGTTGTGGTTGTCGGCGCACGCGGAGGGGATGCGCAACGGCCTGGAGTTGGCGGCGTCGCTGTGCAACGACCTCGCTGGCGAGCGGTCGGGTATTTCGGAGGCGGCGTTGGAGAACGCCCGCGACGAAATCCGGCTACTGGCCCTGCAAATCGCCGACCCTGACGCGACCAACGTCGACACCCCGGGAGACCCTGATGCCTGACCTTACTCAGAACGAGCTCGACGCTATCGCCGACGCGCGAAACCTGTTGGAGTCGTACGGATTCGTGGTGTTGCGCGAGAAGTCGTACCGGCAGGCCCAGGAGCGGCAGCGGGTGGCCGAGTGCTACCGAGACCGCGAGATAGAAGCCGCTGAGAGTGCGCGTCACTGGGCACGTAACTGCCTTGATGAAGAGCGGCGAATACGTGATCGGTGCACGTTCCTGTACGGCGCCGCGCGGGCCGCGGGTTGCTCGGTCGAGGAGTTGAGTGGCCATGCCTGAGTGTCCGACGCCGGCGAAGAAGGCGTTCCGGTCGAAGGCTGCGGCGTGCCGGTTTCAACGCCGCAACTATAACGGGCCGGGTAAGGACCGGTTGTGGCCGTACGAATGTGTGTGCGGTAGTTGGCATTTGACGCACCAGACGCCCGCCGAGCAGGCGCGGATCGCGGCCCGCGTTCAGGCGGCCCGGCCGCGGACGGTGTTGCGGATCGTGTGCCCCCGTGGCTGCGACCAGTCGATCAGTGTGGTGCGCCCCGACCTCGAACCGCTACCGCAGGTCCCGGACCCTGACCGGCGCTCCCCGTATCCGAACCCGCAGGAACGGGCGTGGTTCGAACGCACCGGGCAGGCCGTGTGTGAGGCGCTGCTCGCGCACGCGCTGTTCGAGTGCACCGCGTTCCAGGCCGAGGACCGCGACTGTGGGCACCAGCAGGGCGCCTACCAGTGCAACCTCAGCGCCGGACACCACGGGCGGCATGAGGTGTTGGAGTACATCGAGGCCGAGGATCGCACCGTCACCGTCGCGTGGTGGCCCAACCTGCAGGCCGTCCAGTGAGCGCGGCGATGTCAACACCGGAGCTGTTGGGGCGTCTGCAGCGGCACTACATCAAGCCCGGGCTGTCGCTGCCGGGCGGCATATTTCTGCCCGAGGTCGGCTGGAACGGCGGCGCGGGTGGCGGCTGTGACGCCATCTACGTGGGGTTCACCACCACCAGCGGTCGCATCCTTGTCGGCCACGAACTGAAAGTCAGCCGTGCTGACTGGCTCAACGAGCTCAACAAGCCCGGGAAGTCCGATCCGTGGGCCGATCAGTGTCACGAATGGTGGCTTGTCGTCAACGATCCGGCGATCGTCCACCCGGGCGAGTTACCGGCGCACTGGGGGCTTATGGTGCCCGGCACGTCGAAGACTCGCATGAAGATCCACACCCGCGCGGTGCGGAAGGATCCGACGACGCACTGCCCGTCGTGGCAGGCGGTCCGGTCGATCATGGCCCGCCAAGACACCCTGCGGTCGCAGGCCATCGCCAATGTTCGGAACGGCGCGCGTGAGGAAGCCGGCCGGGAGTTGAGGCAACGCGTCGAAGATGAGGTTTCGCGCCGCATGCGCAACGCGCCCGACGCCGAGCTGCTGCGGGAGCAGATGCGCCAGATCACCGAGGCGTTGGGTGGGCAGATCTTGTTCGACGACCGGCCCCGCGGCTACTACTACGGCCGCGAGATCGGCCTCCCTGAACTGGCGGCCATCGGGGAGTTGTGCCGGGAGCACCGCAACCTCCGCAAGGCCATCGACGACCTGACCGCCGGATACACGATCGGCAACGTCCGCCGCGCGGTCGATCAGCTCGAGCGGGCGATCGTGAACCTGCGGGCCGTGCCCGGGCAGCAGATGGAGCTCACATCATGACCGCGCCGACCCCGACGCGGCGGAGCGGTTTGATCCCGCCGCGCTCACCGACGCTGAACGCACCGAACTACTCACCCTCGCAACCCGACTAGTGAACTGGAGCCACCCATGACCATTGACCGTGAAGCACTCAATGACGAATTCCGTTCTGAGATAGAGAAGTTGCTACGCTCCGGGATGCCGGACCTGGTCGTCGAGGGTTACATGAAAGCCAAGGTGAGAACCCTCGCTGACCGGCACTCAGCCGAGCAGTGGCGCGACCTACGCGCCTACGTCGACGAGGTGGGCGAGCAGGCGCACCAGGGTGACCCCGTCAAAAAGGCGCGCGTCGACCACTTCAACGACATGTTCATCGCCGAACTGAAGAAACGGCAGGGTGTCTGATGTTCGAAAATGTGAACGATGCCCGTGAGTTGATCAACCAGGCGGTCGGCGCCGGCTCGGTGTGCTGGGTCGGCGGCACCGGCCAACTCTCATCGTGAACTACCGCACCGCGATGGCGAAAGCGGCTACCGAGGGTCAGGACGAAGCCGTCACGTTGGCTAGCATGGCCTTGGCGCTGAAGGGCATCATGGATCAGCCTGGCGGCGCCGAGCATGTCGCCGTCAGCCTCGTCGTCGCGGTCTCTCGGCTGGCCCGCCGATGAGCCTGCCACCCACGTTGACGTACCTGCACCGGCGGACCCGCGCCTCGTTCAGCCACGCCGCGCTGGCCCGTGACAACCGGTGCCTGACACGCGACCCCAGCGACTACTACGGCCGGCACCGCCGCGGCAACAGCCACGAACTGTGCAGCCTTTGCCGGCTCCGGGAAACCCGCGACCCGTTCGGTGTCCTCCCCCCCGTCGTGTGCGGGCACCGCCTCGACGATCCGCAGAAGCAGTCATCGAACTACGCGTGGCAGCCCGGCATGTCGCCCTGGCCCGGCGGCGAACCACCCACCCTGAGAGGAACGTTCGACCAATGAGCCACCACGTCACCGTCCCGCAGTTCTTCCTGAAAACGATCCGCGTGTACAGGCGTGTCGAGGTCGACGCCGACACGCACTGGCTGCCCGCGGGCCACTGGTACCGCCGCCGCGACCTGACCCGCCTCACCGGTTGGCGGCTCGTCCGGCACCGGATCCTGTGGGGATTCACCGGATTGATCGACGCCCGATGAGCGCCCCCACCGGCGGCACCTACACCATCGGCAGCCGGACATTCGACCACCGGGGCAACAAGATCGGCCCGCCCTACCCTCTGGGGTCACCGGAACTGCGCCAACACATCGCCGACATGGTGTGGCAGTCCCAGCTCACCCCGTACCAGCGCCTCCAGGTCGACGGCGACGTCCCACGGTTCCTCACCGCCACCCGAGAAGACGAAACGTGAGCGCCGCGTTGGACCGGGAGTTGTACGTGTGCCCCGCAGAAAACCTCAACCGCTGCGACCTCATCGGCCCCTACCGTGTCGCACCCCACCACCACTGCGACAACGACCAGGACCACCAGGGCGCCCACGAATGCGCCTGCGGACACCGATGGGCCGAGGCCGACGATGCGTGAGATCCACGTTGTGACCGGCCACCGGCACCGCCTACAGGCCATCGGGATCGGCGACGACCGCCGCTGGCGCATCATCTGCCCCGACGGCGGCCAGAACTGCGAATGCTGGATCGAATGCCAAGAGGCACACCCCTGCAACTGCGGCCCCCACCCCCACGATCAGCACTGCGCCCCCGACTGCGACGAGGATCATTCGCTCGAGTGCGACGAGTGGTTGTGGAACGACGAAGAACTCCACGGCCAGGAACACCGCTACGTCAGCGACATGCTCTGCATCCGCGATTCCGGCTGCTGGATGCCCCACTGGGGAATTGAGTTCGACAACCCCCAGTCGTTGCCGCCCGGCGTCTACGACTTCGACTACGAAGACCCCGACGATGATATGGGCGGCACGCTGTACATCGTCGCGATGAGGCCCGCCGATGACTGATCCGCGGATCCGGTTGCTGTTCACCCCCAGCCAACTCCGATCATTCGGGCGGTGCCCGGACTGCGGATTCCATCCACCGACACAAGATCACCACCCCGACTGCCCGACCCAACCAGAGAAAGAACGTCCATGAAACTGTTCCGCCGCAACCGCAAACCCTCACCACTGGACACTCTCGCGGCCCAGATGAAAGCCCAACCCGGCGTGTGGTTCGACTACCCCGAAGACACCATGCTCCTCGGCCGCGAAGCGTTCTTCGCCTACGAAGTCATCGCCGACCCGACGAGGGGCACCGTTCTGATCCGGCGCCGACTCGACGCCGGATAACCCGGTGCACCCCCAACGACTACACAACAGGACGGCAATGGAAACCCAACAGGGAGTGTGTGATGCGTGAGCGGCGATGGGCGACGAAACCCCAAGCGGCACAGTACGCCGTTGTCCACCCGAACACGATCGACAACTGGGTCGCCGCCGGTTTGATCCGGGCCTACAAGCTCGGGCCCCGGCTGGTGCGCTACGACCTCGCCGAGATCGACGCCATGAGCACCACAACGGCTGCTGCGCGGGAGGTGGCCGAGTAATGCCACGCATCCGCACTCTGAAGCCGCAGTTCTGGGATTCGCCGTCCACCGCCCGCGCGGATCTGGCGTGCCGGCTGCTGTTCATGGCGATGTGGAATTGGGCCGACGACGCCGGACGCGGCACCGCGAACCTCAAAGAACTCGAGGCGTTCGCGTTCCCCAACGACGACGTGACACAGCTCCCGAGGCGGAGTTGCCGAAATTCGGCGGCAGTGTGGCCGAACTTTGCCGAGCTGTTTTCCGAGACCGTTTCGGCCTACGGAGTGACCCTCTACGAGGTCGCAGGCCGCCGATACTACGAAATTAGCTCATTCCGCATCCACCAGAGCAAGCACTTCAAATCAGAGTCATCACTACCCGGCCCCGCCGACGGCCAAATATGGGACCTGGCCAGCGAATACAGCACCCACACACCAACCCCGACAACCCCACCCGCCGAACTTCGGGCGCACAGTAGCCGAAATTCGGCGCTTAGCCGCCGAGATCCGCCGTTAGATAGGGATAGGGATAGGGATAGGGATAGGGATGTCGTCTACGACGACCCCGCGCGCGAAACCGACGAACCACCACCCCCCGAACCGCCCTACGACCCCGACGCCGAACCACCACAAAACGCCGTCGCCGTCCAAGCCCCCGAACACATCGACACCCCCAACACCCGACCCCGCCGCACACCCAGCAACGCCGCCCAAACCCTCGTACGCCAAGAACTCGGCGACATCGGAAACCCATACCCCCGAACCACCCACATCCGACTCGCACTCCAAGTCGAAACCCTCATCCGCGAAAACCAAACCGACACCCGCATCCGCCAAGCACTCAAAGAGTGGGACCACCGCGACGACTGCACCANACCCGAATACCTCCCCACCGTCCTCGCAGACCTCGTCAAAGCCGAACGCGCACAACCCGGCAACAACGGCCGCCCACCCAACAAACTCCGCGCCACCGCCACCCTCGCCGCCACCCAACGCGCACGCGAAAACGCCCACACAACCAACCCACCGAAGGAACTCGAATGATCACCACAGCCGACGCACTCGACGTCATGACCGAAGTAGCGGCCTGCCACCACCGCACCGCCCCCCGCATGGACGACGAAGAAGCCGCACTCGTCACCGCCACCATCTGGGCACGCCTGTTCAACCATCACCACCTCGAGCAGCCCGACCTACTCGCCGCCGTCGAAAAGCGCGCCGCCGAAGGCCACGTCGACGCGCCCGAACCCGCCGAAATCATCACCTACGCCCGAGCCATCCGACGCGAACGCAACGACCGCACCGGCCCCACCCCCGAATACCAAGCACTCTGCGAATCCAAAGGCGCAGACACACAAGAACTCGCCGCCAACCGAACACGCCTCGCCCAACTCGCCGCCGGAATCGGAAAGACCATCGACGATGCCTGACGAAATGCGACTCGACGAAAACAGCCGCGTCATCCTCGACCCCCAACCACCCGACCACCGCCACCCCCAAGCCATCCAAGCCTGCCCGCTCTGCGACACCGAAGGCATCCGAGGCGGATTCCCCTGCCACCACACCGACCACGCAGCCGCCGCCAAACGCGGAAAAGCCGCCTGCATCGCCCAACTCAAAGCCAAACGCACCCCAACCGACACCACCCAGCCCGAAACCCACCCCCAATGACAACAC
>NZ_CACSIP010000036.1 GCF_902705885.1 Mycolicibacterium austroafricanum
CTCGGCGATGTGAAACACCGACAGGCATCAGGTGGCGGTGGGGTCACCGCGGCTGCGACGGGCGCGGCGTGCACAGGGGCGAAGGTCAGCGCCGCCACGGTCAGCAGACGGCAGACCCGTGCGGTGGCGCTCATGACAAGCTCAGCCCCCGGACCATGCTGTACACGCCGGTCAACCAGGCGGCCAGGGGCACCACCGCGACAAGCGCCAGGTATTCCGCAACCTGAACACCCTGTCGAACAATGGGATTCGATGGCGCACGGCCCACCTGGCAGTACAGTACGGTCACGCCGGCGATGACGGCGGCCGCGCCGAGCCAATAGGTGTGCTCGGTCACGGTACGCAGTGCCACAATGTGGGCGGCGAGCAGTGCGCACAGCCCGGCGGCACTGGATACCACCCGTCGTCTGGGATCGACGTGGGACCGTTGACGCAGCAGCAGCAGGATTCCGACGTCGGCGGCGAACGCGACAACTACGGCGGGCGAGGTCTGTGGCTGAGCGGTGACCGCGGCGACCCCGGTGGCGGCTGCGCAAGACCACCCCGCGACCAGGCCGGTCAGGACGAGGTGTGCGAGTGCCGCCCGCGAGGCGGTGACATCCGAGCGCGCCGGGCCCAGGCCGGCCGCCACGATCGTCAGCTTCGGCGCGAGGGACAGGCCGGCCAGCGACAGCACGGTCAGCGCGACGCCACCCTCCGCCAGCGTGGCCGCAGTGGCCAGGGTGATCGCCCCGACCGCGGCGACCGTCGCCGTCGCCGCCGCGAGTGCCGTCAGCACGGCGATGTCGCCACACGCCAGGCGCAGCAGCAGGATCGAGGCGGCGAATCCACAGGACGCGGCGAGCAGCACTGCGGCCGGCCATGGCGCGTCGGGCACCGCGAGAAATCCGGACGTCACCGCCAGCGCAACCACGCCCGGGCTCAACACGGTGACCGCCCAGGACGTGATGGGCGAATCCGCCGCGGCGTTCTCGACGGCCATCCGGGCCACGACGCCGCCGGGATCACCCACGGTCCTGCAGGGCGCAGGCGGTGCCTCGGTGCTGAGCAGGATCAAGTCGCCGTCCTCAACGGCGTTCTGCTGCAGGGACATCGAAGTATCGACCCGGGTGCCTCCTATGCGGGTCAGATACCAGTGCGCTGCGTCCGTCGTCGCGACCTTCTCGCCGACAGCGGCGTCGACGATCGACGGGAGCAACACGCCGACCGGGCAGTCGGCGGGCAGCATCAGGTCGACCGTCGTCGGTTGCTGCAGTCCCGTGACGTGGACGGCCAACCTGCACAACGTATCCGGCACACCGTCAACGTAACCCGGTCCGCGGCCGCGGCTGCGCAGAACTTCGTCGCCTGTGGATGGAACGAAGTCGTCACCCGGTGCGTCTATTCGTCAATGGATCCGCACGCCACGTCGCCTCCGCGGCCTCCGGTCATGCCGGGAGGTCAGATCGTCCTGGACGCACCTCCGGAGCTGCCGAACCCGACACCGGTGAGCCCGATGGCGCGGCTGATGCCCGTGGTGATGCTCGCAGCGATGGCGGGGATGAGCGTGCTGTACCTGACATCCGGCCACTCCGCGGCGCGCAATCCGATGTTCCTGTTCTTTCCGGCGATGATGCTCGTCTCGGTGATCGGCACCCTCGCCTACAGTGCCCGTGGGACGGGTCGTATCACCGAGATCAACGTCCAGCGCGCCCAGTACCTGCGTTACCTGGTCACCCTCGATGACACCTTGGCGGACTGCGCGCAGCATCAACACCTGACTCTGTACCGAATCCACCCCGACCCCGGGGCGCTGTGGACGCTGGCCGGCACCGAGCGGATGTGGGAACGGACCCCAGAGCACCCGCAGTTCGGTTCGGTGCGGGTCGGGGTGGGAGAGCAACCGTCGGCCACCACCGTGGTGGCACCCGAACTCGACTCCGATGACAGTGCAGACCCGGTCACCACCGGCGCGGCTCGCCGGTTGGTGAGCCGCCGAGCGACCGTCGGTGGGGTCCCTGTCACGGTGCAGCTGCGGTCGACCGCCGTCGTCGCCGTCGCGGGTCCGGCCGCGCACGCCCGTGCGGTGGTGCGTGCCCTGGTGTGCCAGGTCGCGGTGCTGCACCACCCGTGCCTGATCGGCATCGCCGTGATGTCCGGACCGGGGGCGCGCGCAGCCTGGGACTGGCTGAAGTGGCTCCCGCACCACAGCGCGACCGCCACCGGCAGGCATCGCGTGGTGGTCGTCGACGGTTGTGAGGCGCCGGCACCGGCCGACGGGCTGACCGTCGTCGAGATCGACGCCGACGACGGCGGGGCGGCGGTCGCCATGACTGCGGATGCCGACGGACTGGCCGTCGCATGTGACGTGTTGTCCCTTCCGGATGCGCTGGCGTGTGCCCGGCGGTTGGCGCGTCACCTCCCGTCGACAGCCACCGCGCACCATCAACGGGGCGCGGCAGACTGGTTGGGATTGCTCGGCATCGACGACGCCGAGCGGATCGATGCGGACCGGATGTGGTCCGCCGCCCGTGGGCAGCCGCCACTGCGCGTGCCCATCGGCACCGCGGAGGACGGCACCGTCGTCGAGTTGGACATCAGGGAGGCGGCCGCGGGTGGAGTCGGACCACATGGGCTGTGCGTGGGCGCTACCGGCTCGGGCAAGTCGGAGTTCTTGCGCACCCTGACGCTGGGCATGATCGCCACGCACTCTCCAGAGGTGCTCAACCTCGTTCTGGTCGACTTCAAGGGTGGCGCCACCTTCCTCGGCATGGAGCAGGCCCGGCACGTCTCTGCGGTGATCACCAATCTCGCCGACGAGGCGCCACTGGTGTCCCGGATGCGCGAGGCGCTCTCCGGTGAGGTCCATCGTCGCCAGGAGATACTCAGGGCTGCCGGAAATCTCGCCAACATCAGCGAGTACGACAACGCCCGCGCCCGGAACCGGGGCCTGCCCGCGCTGCCCGCCTTGTTCGTCGTGGTCGACGAGTTCTCCGAACTGCTCAGCCAGCACCCGGATTTCGCAGAGCTGTTCGTGGCGATCGGTCGGTTGGGCCGATCGCTGGGCATGCATCTGTTGCTGGCGAGCCAGCGTCTCGACGAGGGCAGGCTGCGCGGACTGGAAACTCACCTGTCCTACCGGGTGTGCCTGAAGACGTTCTCGGCGAGCGAATCCCGCGCGGTCCTCGGTGTGGCCGACGCCTACCATCTGCCGTCGCAGCCGGGAGCGGCGTACCTGAAAACCGCCTCCGGGGCGGTGACCCGGTTCCAGGCCGCGTTCGTATCAGGAGGGTACACACCCCGGCGTCCACCGGGCGGGACCGTCGACCGGCCGGCGGCGGTGCTCTTCACGCCGTCGACCGCGGCGCCTCCGCGCCACCCGGCCACGCCTGCGGACACCGCGCTCCCGCAGCGGTCGGTACTGGACACGGTGCTGTGCGGGCTGGCCGGTCAGGGCCCCGCCGCGCACCAGGTGTGGTTGCCGCCGCTCGGCCGGTCTCCCCGTCTCGGGGAACTGTTGCAGTGCGCACCCGCGGCGCACCTGCGGGTACCGATCGGGTTGGTGGACCGCCCGTACGAACAGCGCCACGAGCAACTGGTCGTCGACCTCTCGGGCGCGGCAGGCAACGTCGCGGTCGTCGGTGCGCCACGGTCGGGCAAGTCGACGACGCTGCGGACTGTGCTCAGTGCGCTGGCCGCCACCCATGACGCCGGCGACGTTCAGTTCTACTGCCTGGACTTCGGTGGCGGGGCGCTGGCTGCGCTCGCCGGACTTCCGCACGTCGGTTCGGTCGCCGGCCGTCGTGAGCCCGACCGGTGCCGGCGCACGGTGGCCGCGTTGGAGGCGGTGCTGCGCCGCCGGGAGGCGGCTTTCCAGCGTCTGGGTGTCGACTCATACGCCGAGTACCGCCGGACCCGCGAATCGGCCGACGACCCCTACGGCGAGGTGTTCCTGGTGATCGACGGGTGGGCTGTGGTGCGTCAGGAGTTCGACGCGCTGGAGGCGCCGGTCACCGCCCTTGCCGCACAGGGGTTGTCGTACGGCCTGCATGTGATGATCGCCGCGGGCCGCTGGGCGGACCTACGGCCGGCGTTGAAGGACCAGATCGCGACGCGGATCGAGCTGCGGCTCGGTGATCCCGCAGAATCCGAGATGGATCGCCGGCGCGCCCGCGAGCTGGCCGAGCGCGCGCCGGGGCGGGGGATCACCCGTGAGGGACGTGAGTTCGCGATCGCGCTGCCGCACCTCGACCCGGTCGGTTGCCGGGCCGGCGGGGCCGCCCCGCCGGTCGAACTGCTGCCCACACTGGTGGAGCACCGCAGCCTGGTCGGCGCAGCGGCCCCGCACCGGGCGCTGGAAGTTCTGCTGGGAGTCGGCGAACGCGACCTCGCGCCGGTGCTGCTGGACTTCGCCGAACACCCCCATCTGCTCGTGCTCGGCGAAGGGGAATGTGGCAAGACGGCGGTGCTGCGACTGCTGTGCACCGAGCTGGTCCGCACCCGTACCCCGAGCCAGATGCAGCTCGAGATCGTCGATTTCCGTCGCACCCTGCTCGGGGTCATCGAGTCGGAACACCTGCGCGGTTATTCGGTGTCGAGCACGGCGCTGACGTCGCGGATGACGGCGCTGACCGACCAACTGACCGAGCGGATGCCCGACGAGCACGTCACGCAGCAACAGCTGCGGGACCGCTCCTGGTGGGCCGGACCGGAGATCTACGTCGTCGTCGACGACTACGACCTGGTCGCGGGTGCCACCGGCAACCCGTTGACGCCGCTGGCCGACTTCTTGCCGCACGCAAAGGATCTCGGTCTGCACGTCGTCGTCGCCCGCCGTTCCGGTGGGGCCGCTCGGGCGATGTTCGATCCCGTCCTGGCCCGGCTACGCGACATGGGATGCTCCGGGCTGATGATGAGCGCCGCGCCCGACGAGGGGGTGCTGCTCGGCACCTCCCGGCCCGGCCCGCTGCCCCCGGGACGTGGCACGGTCACCGCCCGCGGCAGACCCGAGGAACTGCTCCAGGTGGGCTGGGTGCCGCCACCATGACGACGACCGTGATCGAGATCGGTCCGCAGACCGTCCGCGGGTCCGACGCCGACGCACCGCAGGAATGGGCCACGGTCGCTATCGAGTGCATCGACGACCGGTTGGCGCTGCTCGGCGAGCGCCTCGTCGAGGTCCGGTCGCTGTGGTCGCAGGTGCTCGACGTCGTCGCCGCCGAGTGCACCGGGACACTGGTGCTGATCTTCCCGACCTGGTGGTCCTCGGCGCGCATCGAACTCGTCACTGATTCGGCATCCCGCGGTGCGACCGAAGTGGTGGTGTTGAAACGGTCTTCGATTCTGGCGCTGGACGGTGCAGCCGTAGTCGAGTTCGCCGAGGACTTCGTGGTGATCACCTCCGGCGCAACCACCACGGTGTTGCCGCGCGCCGGGAGCGACGTCGCGCCTTACCTTCGCGCGTCGAGTGCGGTTGTGTTCGATGTGCCCGCGGGCGTGGCACCGCCGGAGCCGGTGTTCACCGCGTGCCTGCATACCGCGGCGGTCACGGTGGAACACAGCGACCGACAGCGTGTACTGGCCGCGGCGAATACCGCAGTGCCACATCCTGCCCCGGACCGCCCGGTGGGCATGACGCTCCACCACAGGCGGCGACTCGTCGCGGTGCTGGCCGGGGCCGCCGTGTCGGTGGCCGCGGCCGGCGGGGGATGGGCAGCGCAGGCGCTGTCGGGTCAGCAGCCCGCCGGCTCCGCCACCGCGCTGATTGTCGAGGGCCGGGTAGCGGTTCGGGTGCCCGCACGGTGGACAGTCGAACGCATCACTTCCGGCCCCGGGTCGGCCCGGGTACGGGTGGCGGCACCCACCGGTGACCCGACCGCCCTGCACATCACCCAGTCTGTCGGCCAGGTGTCCGAGACACTGCACGATCTGGCCGAATCGCTGAGTCGGGCAGTGCAATACGAGACACCCGGGGTGTTCACCGACTTCGATCCGGACGGCAGTGTCGGCAGCAGGCCGGCGGTGACGTATCGCGAACGGCGAGTGGGCAGTGAGACCGCCTGGTCGGTGGTGATCGACGGCGCGACCCGTATCGCCATCGGATGCCAGGGATCTCCGGCGCAGCGCGACGTGATCGACACCGTGTGCGTCCAGGCCGTCGAGTCCGCACGGGTGTTGCCCTGAGAACGCGGGAACCGAACCGGCCTCCGTCGCGTCGTAACTACATACCGTTCGTCACATCACGAAAGGACCGCCATGACCAGCCTCTCAGGCCCCTCGAGTACCTCGGGTTCCGCGCTCACCACCGACTTCGACCTGATGGTCTCGGTTGCCGGCAAGACCGATGCCCGCAACGAGGAGATCCGGGCCATGCTGAAGTCCTTCATCGGCAGGATGAACAGCGTGCCGCCGTCGGTGTGGGGCGGTGTCGCCGCCGGCCGCTTCCATGACGTGATCCAGCGTTGGGACGCCGAGTCACTTCGGCTGCACACGGCGCTGCAGCGGATCTCGGAGACCATCCGGGACAACGAGCGGCTGCTGCGGGAGGCCACCGACAGTCACGCGCAGCGCATCGGCGCCGTCGCCGGAAACCTCTGAGGAGCATCCCTGTGAACCCGATGCTGTCCTATGACTTCGGCGAGATCGAATACACCGTCCGCCAGGAGATCCACTCCACCTCGGCCCGACTGAACGCGGCGCTCGACGACCTACGTGCCCAGATCGCGCCGCTGCAGGCCACCTGGACGCGGGAGGCGGCTGACGCCTACCGCATCGAGCAGGGACGCTGGGAGCAGGCCGCGGCGGCGCTCAACGACATCCTGCTGAGTCTGGGCAATGCAGTACGCGACGGCGCCGACGAGGTGGCCGCCGTCGATCGCAGTGCGGCCAGGGCCTGGGGCATCTGAGTCCGGCCACGGATTTCTGTGCGGCCCCCGGGCGGAGGAGAGCCGGTCGGGGGCCGCACAGTACTGCCGGCGGCCGGTGTGGACTATGGTGGCGGCACAGCCGACGGTGAGGAGCGTGGACGCCGGTGGCAACTCCGGACACGGCGCACGAACAGACCGGCGCGAGGCTGACGCCTTCGCCGTCGCGGCTGCGTGCGGTCCACGAGTTGTTCGTCGCCGGTGAGGTCGACGCGAGCTACCTGAACTCGAACGCGGTGCGGCCGATCGTTGCCCAGAGCTGGCAGCGCAGTCTGGCCGGGGGTGTCGATCCCGATCTCGGCGGAGCGCGCCCGTCGCCCGCCGTCACCGCGGTGGACCGGTTACGCGAGACGCACCCGCTGGCACCCGCGATCCCGGTCATCCGCCGGTTACTCGTCGACGAAGCCGTCGACTCCGGTGTTGTGGTGGCCGTCAGCGGCGCCGACGGGACGCTGTTGTGGGTCGAGGGAGACCCGACCGCCTGTCGCAGGGCCGAGGCGATGAACTTCGTGCCCGGCGCCGACTGGAGTGAATCGGGCACCGGCACCAACGCTCCGGGGACGGCGCTGGCTCTGGACACCGAACTGCAGATCCGGGGTTCAGAGCATTTCTCGCGCGTCGTGCAGACCTGGAGTTGCACTGCCGCGCCGGTGCACGACCCCACGACCGGCGCGCTGCTGGGCGCCATCGACCTGACCGGAGGTCCCGCGGTGGCGACCTCGCAGACGCTGGCGCTGGTGCGCGCGACGGCGGTGGCCGTCGAGAACCACCTCGGACTGCTGCGGCTGGCCGGCGCCGGCGCCCAAACCGCGGCCCGTAGGCCACATCTCGTCGTCCTCGGTGGTGATCGGCCGCGCTGGGTGACCACCGACAGCTACGGACACCTGCGGACCAGCCCGCTCACCGGCCGCCACGCCGACATCCTGGTCCTGCTCAGCAGGCATCCGGAAGGACTGTCCGCCGACCATCTGGCTGTGCTGCTCGACGACAAGGACCTCGACGTCGTCACGGTGCGTGCCGAGATGTCGCGGTTGCGCAAGGTCATCGGAGCCGAGAATCTCGGCTCCCGCCCCTACCGGCTGCTGGCGCCCATCACCAGCGATGTCGCCGAGGTCTTCGACGCGCTCGACGGCGGCGACGTGGAGTCGGCGCTGACCCGCTACCCCGGTCCGTTGCTGGCGCACTCGGTGTCTCCGGCGATCGCGCGGCTGCGCACCCAGCTGTCGGCGACGCTGCGCGGCGCGGTGCTCGCCGAGAGCGCCCGGGGGCGTGCGGACCTGCTGCGGCGCTGGCTCGATCTCCCCGAAGGCCGCGACGACCGGGACGGCTGGCAGGCGCTGTGCGACAACGCCGGACTCGACGCGTTGGCCCGGGCCCAGGCCGACGGGCATCTCGCAGGCCTGGACTTCGAGCTGGGCGGAACCTGAGCAACTCCCGGTACGGCGCCCGTGAGCTGCGAACACTCCGGGTGTAAACGCGAGTTGTCAAGAGCGACAACCTGTTCGAGGATCGGAGTATGGACTTCCGGACCTATGCCGAGTTCCTCCCGTCGGCCTACACCGCCGACATGACGGCGCCGGCCAGCACCTGGTGGCAGTGGCGCCAGACGCGGGTGCACATCGCCCGGGCCGCGGTGCCCGGGGCGGCGGTGCGCGCGATGGTGATCCACGGGGGCGGCGGGTACAGCGGCGCCCTCTGGCCCGCGGCAGCGGTCGCGGCCGGCGCCGGCGTCGACGTCCTCGCCCCGGACCTGCCGCTCTACGGCGACACCATCGAACCCGACCCGGCCCGGGTCCGATACGACGACTGGATCGACCTGCTCTGCGATCTGGTGCGCGCCGAACGCGCTGCCGACCCCCGGCCGCTGATCCTGTTCGGCGCCAGCATGGGCGGGATGCTCGCCTACGAGGTCGCGGCGCGAACCCGGGAGGTGGCCGCGGTGGTGGCGACCTGTCTGCTCGACTTGTCCGACGCGCGAGCACGTGCCGCCGCCACCCGGTTCCCCTGGATGGGACGCTCGGCGCCGGCTTTGCTGCGCACGATCGATCCCCTGCTCGGTCGGGTCCGGCTACCCATCCGATGGCTGGCCGACATGGCCGCCATGAGCACCGACCCGCGGCTGTCGCGGCTGTGTGCGACGGATCCACGCGGTGGCGGGGTGAGCGTTCCACTGGGCTTTCTGTCCAGCTGGATGAACTACCCGCACACCACCCCGGAGTCGTTCGACGCGGCGCCGGTCACGCTGGTCGCGCCCGCCGCGGATACCTGGACCCCGCCGGCGCTGAGCATCCGCTTCCTGCGCCGCATCGGCGCACCGACCCGGTTGGTCATGCTGGACAACTGCGGACACTTCCCGATCGAAGAACCGGGCCTGGCACAGCTGCGCGCCACGATGTCGGAAACGGTCACCGCGGTGGCGGCGCAAGCCGATCGACCGTGAGCACCAGCGCCTCGACGTCGAAACCGTGCCGGGTCATCACCCGATGCACCTGCGCGTCGATCGTGTGGACCAGCATCCGGGCCGTGCCCTCCACGTCGTCGCCTCCGCGGTCGCAGCGCTTCAGATGGAACGCCACCTCGTCAGCGATCCGGTCCTCGAAGACGCGTAGCTGCTCGAGTTGACCGGCGGTCTGCGGCGCCATGCGGTGCAGTAGGGCGTGCAGCCGGGGCCGCTCGCTGTGTAGTCCGACAATCGTCTCGAGCAACGTGCGCATGGTGGCGTCGAATGGGCCGGCGTCGTCACGAAGCTGTGCGAACACCTCGGTCAAGCGGCGGTCCGCGTCGCGCACATGACGCTCGGCCACCGCGTGCAACAGCGAGAGCTTGTCGGGAAAGTACTGGTAGAGCGTCCCGATCGACATTCCTGCACGCTCGGCGATCCGGTTGGTCGTCGCCGCCAAGCCTTCCCGCGAGAACACCTGCGCGGCCGCCTCCACGAGCGTGTTCACGGTTTCCCGAGAGCGCTGCTGGCGGGGCTTGCGGCGTGGTTCGGCGATACCTCGAATTCTGCTCGACGATGCAACCGTGGTGCAACGGTTGTCGGCGTAGGTTCAGTGACACACGACACACACTGTGTGTGACGACCGGACACGTCGACGAAGACATCGACCAAAACCAGGGAGATTCACCATGACCGTGTACGCACGCCCCGGCGCCGAGGGCTCACTGATGTCGTTCAAGCCCCGCTACGAGAACTTCATCGGCGGCGAGTGGGTGGCGCCGACCGCCGGACGGTACTTCGAGAACCCGACACCGATCACCGGCCAGACGTTCTGCGAGATCCCGCGCTCCGACGAATCCGATGTCGAGAAGGCCCTCGACGCCGCCCACGCCGCCGCCCCGGCCTGGGGCAAGACGTCGGCCGCCGAGCGTGCGGTGATGCTCAACAAGATCGCCGACCGCATCGAGGAGAACCTCGAATCGATCGCGCTCGCCGAGGCCTGGGACAACGGCAAGCCGATCCGCGAGACGCTCAACGCCGACATCCCGTTGGCAGTGGATCACTTCCGGTACTTCGCCGGGGCGATCCGGGCGCAGGAAGGTTCGCTGTCGGAGATCGACGGCGACACCGTCGCCTACCACTTCCACGAGCCGCTCGGCGTGGTCGGGCAGATCATCCCGTGGAACTTCCCGATCCTGATGGCCGTCTGGAAGCTGGCGCCGGCGCTGGCCGCGGGCAATGCGATCGTGCTCAAGCCCGCCGAGCAGACCCCGGCTTCCATCCTGTATCTGCTCGAGGTGATCGGTGACCTGCTGCCCGCAGGTGTGCTCAACGTGGTCAACGGATTCGGCGTCGAAACGGGCAAGCCGCTGGCGTCGAGCAACCGCATCGCCAAGATCGCGTTCACCGGCGAGACCACCACCGGCCGGCTGATCATGCAGTACGCATCCCAGAACCTGATCCCGGTCACGCTGGAGCTGGGCGGCAAGAGCCCGAACATCTTCTTCAACGACGTGCTGGCTGCGGCCGACAACTATCAGGACAAGGCGCTCGAGGGCTTCACGATGTTCGCCCTCAACCAGGGCGAGGTGTGCACCTGCCCGTCGCGTTCGCTGATCCAGGCCGACATCTACGACGAGTTCCTCGAGCTGGCGGCGATCCGCACCAAGGCGGTGCGCCAGGGCGACCCGCTGGACACCGAGACGATGATCGGCGCCCAGGCGTCCAATGATCAGCTCGAGAAGATCCTGTCCTACATCGAGATCGGCAAGAGTGAGGGCGCCAAGGTGGTCACCGGTGGTGAGCGCGCACAGCTCGGCGGTGACCTCAACGGCGGTTACTACGTCGCCCCGACGATCTTCACCGGCAACAACAAGATGCGGGTGTTCCAGGAGGAGATCTTCGGACCGGTGGTGGCGGTGACGTCGTTCACCGACTACGAAGACGCGATCGGCATCGCCAACGACACCCTGTACGGTCTCGGTGCCGGTGTGTGGAGCCGTGACGGCAACACCGCCTACCGCGCCGGCCGTGACATCAAGGCCGGCCGCGTGTGGACCAACTGCTACCACCAGTACCCCGCGCACGCCGCGTTCGGCGGATACAAGCAGTCCGGCATCGGCCGCGAGAATCACAAGATGATGCTCGACCATTACCAGCAGACGAAGAACCTGCTGGTGAGCTACAGCGACAAGGCCCAGGGATTTTTCTGACCCCTGACCCCCGCGGGACCCGAATCGAAGTAGAGGAGCAGCGTGGCCGAATTCGTCGTGTCCATTGACCAGGGCACCACCAGTACTCGGGCAATGGTCTTCGACCACGCCGGCGCGGAAGTCGGCCGTCATCAGCTCGAACACGAGCAGATCCTGCCGCGGGCGGGCTGGGTGGAGCACAATCCGGTCGAGATCTGGGAGCGCACCGCGTCGGTGCTGACCTCGGTGCTCAACAACACCAACCTGCAGCCGAGCGACCTTGCGGCACTGGGTATCACCAATCAGCGTGAGACGGCTCTGGTGTGGAACAAGCGCACCGGGCGGCCCTACTACAACGCGATCGTCTGGCAGGACACCCGTACCGATCGGATCGCGACCGCGTTGGACCGGGACGGCAGGGGTGATGTCATTCGCCGAAAGGCCGGCCTGCCGCCGGCCACGTACTTCTCCGCCGGCAAGGTGCAGTGGATCCTGGAGAATGTCGACGGGGTCCGCGAGGCCGCGGAGAAAGGTGACGCGATCTTCGGCAACAGCGACACCTGGGTGGTTTGGAACCTCACCGGGGGTCCGCGCGGCGGGGTGCACGTCACCGATGTCACCAATGCCAGCCGCACGATGCTGATGGATCTCGAGACGCTGGACTGGGACGACGAACTGTTGTCGTTCTTCGGTATTCCGCGCCAGATGCTTCCCCGTATCGCGCCTTCGTCCTCGCCGGAGCCGTACGGGATGACGTTGGCCACCGGACCGCTCGGTGGCGAGGTCTCGGTGTCGGGGATCCTCGGCGACCAGCAGGCTGCGATGGTCGGGCAGGTATGTCTGGCACCCGGGGAGGCCAAGAACACCTATGGCACCGGCAATTTCCTGCTGCTGAACACCGGCGAGAAGATCGTGCGTTCGGAGAACGGCTTGCTGACCACGCTGTGCTACCAGTTCGGCGACGCGAAACCGGTTTACGCCCTTGAGGGTTCGATCGCCGTGACCGGTTCTGCGGTGCAATGGCTGCGAGATCAGCTGGGAATCATCAGCGGGGCTGCACAGAGTGAGGCACTGGCCCGTCAGGTCGAGGACAACGGTGGGGTGTACTTCGTGCCGGCGTTCTCCGGACTGTTCGCGCCGTACTGGCGCTCCGATGCCCGGGGTGCGATCGTCGGGTTGTCGCGCTTCAACACCAACGCCCACGTGGCCCGGGCGACACTGGAGGCGATCTGCTACCAGAGCCGTGATGTCGTCGATGCGATGGAAGCCGACTCCGGGGTGCATCTGGAGGTGCTCAAGGTCGACGGCGGGATCACGGCCAACGACCTGTGTATGCAGATTCAAGCCGATGTGCTCGGTGTTGATGTCGTGAAACCTGTTGTGGCGGAGACGACCGCACTGGGCGCGGCGTACGCGGCAGGTCTGGCCGTGGGGTTCTGGTCGGATCCAGACGAGTTGCGGGAGAACTGGCAGGAGGACAAGCGCTGGTCACCCCAGTGGTCCGAGGATCAGCGCGCCGATGGATACGCGGGCTGGAAAAAGGCTGTGCAACGCACCCTGGATTGGGTCGACGTGTCCTGATCAGAGCGCTGCGGCGCCGGCCTCGGCGACAGATACATCCTGCTCGACGCTACCCGCGCTGACCCCGATCGCCCCGATCACGACACCGTCGACCGTCAACGGGATGCCGCCGCCGAAGATCACCATGCCGCCGGATGTCTGTTCCAGGCCGTACAACTCGGCGCCCGGCTGCACCAGCGGCATCAGTGCGCTGGTAGGGGCATTCATCAGGATCGAGGTGCGGGCCTTGCGGATCGAGATGTCGATGCTGGCCTTGATCGCACCATCCATCCGGACGAACGCCACCAGATGGCCACCGTCATCGACCACGGCGATATTCATCGGCTGTGCGATCTCACCGGCCTTCGCGGTCGCGGCGTCGATCACGTCCGAGGCGACGGACAGGGAGATGGCACTCATGGTCGGACCTTTCGAATAGGGTTAGAGGCAACATTTTTCGCGATCTCTTGCGTACCACCATGATAGTGCCCGCGGGCGGGACCTCGACGGGGTTTCCTCTCAGCCGCCGCTTCGTGCCGCTCGAGCCTAGCCAAAAGCTCACCTCTGGACCAGTTTTCACCGATCTTCTGGGGAGTAAGTAGCGGGGACGTCCTCGGAACGGCACACCGCTGCTCGTCATGGAAAACACTTGACGAGTACCCGTCAGAGAGGTTGTGGCCAGTGTCGAACATCGACATCTTCGTCTGGGAGTTCCTGGGCACTGCGATTCTGTGCCTGCTCGGCAGCGGTTCGGTGGCGTCGGTGGCGCTGAAGAACTCGTTCTCCCACGGGGGTGGCGGTGACTGGTTGATCATCGTGCTGGGCTGGGGCTTCGGTGTCTTCGCCGGCGCGAGCGTCGCTGCCCCCGCGGGTGGGCACATCAATCCGGCTGTGACTCTGGCAGTGGCCATCTCCGGTGGCGTGCCGTGGATGTCGGTGCCGGTGTTCTGGGCGGGTCAGCTGCTCGGGGCATTCGTGGGTGCGTGGCTGGCTTGGGCGGCGTTCAAATTGCAGTTCGACAAGAGTGAGGACAACGCCGGAACCCGCGCGATTTTCTGTACCTCGCCGGCCGTGCCGCACACACCGTGGAACTTGGTGACCGAGGCCATCGCCACGTTCGTGTTGATCATATGGGTGCTGACGAACCCGGAGGCGAACTCGACGCTCGGCTTTGCGGCGGTGGCTTTCGTGGTGATCACCATCGGCTTCGCGCTCGGCGGACCGACCGGCTATGCCATCAACCCCGCTCGCGACCTCGGACCGAGGATCGCCTACGCGCTGCTGCCGATCAAGGGCAAAGCCGGCCCCGACTGGGGGTATTCCTGGGTGCCGGTCGTCGGGCCGCTGATCGGCGCGACGTTGGCCGCAGGATTGGCGCTGGGGTTGCCATGATCAACCGGATCTGGCCGTCGTCGGCTGCTGCGGTGCGGCATGACCGGGGACAAAGCCCGCCACCGCGCCGATCACCGTCGTCGCCGGGGGACCGATACCGGCTGCGTGGGCCGCAGCGGCGATCGTGTCCAGGCTGCCGCGGACCACGCGCTGGTGGGGCAGGCTTCCGTCGGCGACCACGGCTGCCGGCGTTCGGGCGTCCAGACCGCCGCAGACCAACGCCTGGGCGATCGCGTCCAGGTTCGCGACGGCCATCATCAAGATGATTGTCGTGTTCGCCTGTGCCAGTGCGGCATAGTTCACCGCCGACTGCGGATGCCCGGGCGGGACGTGGCCTGAAATCACCGTGAATCCCTGGGTGAGGCCGCGGTGGGTGGCGGGGATCATCGCCGAGGCCGGCGCCGCGATCGCGGAACTGACCCCGGGTATCACGTCGACGGGCACACCGGCCCGCACGCATTCGTCGACCTCCTCGCCACCGCGACCGAAGACGAAGCCGTCGCCACCTTTGAGGCGTACCACCGTTCTGCCTTCCAGCGCGTGGTCGATCAGCAACGCGTTGATCTGACGCTGCTCGGTGCGGTGTCCCCCGGGAATCTTCGAGACGTCGATGATGTGTGCATGCGGCGCGAGTTCGGTGAGTGCGGCCACCGGGGCAAGCCGGTCGGTGACGATGACGTCCGCACCGGCGATCGCGTCCCGGCCCGCCACGGTCAACAACCCTGGGTCTCCGGGGCCACCTCCGACCAGGGTCACGCTGCCGGCGTCGGTGGCGTGGGCGCGCGGCTGATCGTGGTGAATGCAGAACACCCCGTGATCGCCGGCTGTTTCGGCGATCCAGGCATCCACCGCACGTTCCCCGGTGCATGCGAAAATCAGGTCAGCCGAACCGATATCGGCCGGGGTGAAGTCCCGACGACGGAGGGTGATCATCTCCCGGTCCGCCAGGTCGCACAGATAGGCGGTCGGTGCGGGGCAGGTCACGGTCACCACCGCACCTGCCCGAATCGACGATGCCGTCGCCGTCATCGCCTGCCCGGACGAACCGACTACCGCCACTCGGCGGCCGGCGACCGGCAGGTCCACCGACATGGTCAGCGCCGCAGCATCACCCATCGTGTACAGCGGAGAGGTAGTCGGCGGTTCCCCGGTGATTGCCCCGAAGAACGGTGGCGACCAGCGCGGCGCGCCTGCGCACCCCGAACTTGTCCATGATGTTGTGCAGGTGGAACTTCACGGTTGCCTCCGAGATGAACAGCTTGGTCGCTATCGCCCGGTTGTCGAGTCCCTCGGTGAGCAGGCCCAGCACCTCTCGTTCTCGTCGCGTCAGGATCGGTGAGTAGTCGGTCGCAGAATCGGCGCGCTGGGAGCGCAGTTCCGAGATGAGCGCGTCGGCGCTGTGTGCGTCGAGCGCCCTCTGACCGTTGATCACTCGCAGCACCGTGTGGAGCAACTCCGTCGAGGGTGATGTGCGATGCACCAGAGCATCGGCGCCGGCTTTGATCAGATCCAGCGCCTGGGTAGACGTGCCGTCACCGTCGATGATGACGACGACCTTCGGCACCGGCTCCAGCTCTGCCAGCAGCGCTGAAAGGGGTAGGCCAGGATCGACACCCACCACGAGTAGGTCCGGTCGCAATGAGCGTAAGTGGTCCAGCAACCCGGGCCCATACCGCAACTCGCCGGCGAATTCGGCGCCGCGGGCCTGCGCCACCACGTGCATCAGCCCGTGACGCAGCAGCTCGTCGTTCATCACGAACACCGTGCGCAGTCGTGCAGGATCAGCGAAACCAGCACGCGCATCGGTGATTCCGCGCGGGTGGCGCGTCTGCGGCCAACCCATGATTGACTCCGTCCTGCCGGTCAGCGGGGCGCAATGTTATCGCGGGTTTCGTTGCACCAACGTTGCAAAGTGTCCTATTCGGCGAGCACGCAGTCGCCGCAGAGTCCGGATCGAGGCGCCAGATAGAACAGGCAGCAGCTTCGCCGGACGAACCGGCCGTGGGCATACGTGGCGGTCCCGGTGAGCAGTTCGGTATCGAGTAGTGCCCGCACCAGGTCGCGACCTGCGCTCTCGCGGTGCGGTTGCGACATCGACAGCACGGTCACCGCGCCGTTGGCTGCCGAGATCACATTTCCCCAGCTCACTTGCGGCGGCAGCGACACCAGGCCGTCCAGTGCGGCATTGAGCGGGCCGAGGACGCCACGCACCAGTGAGTCTGCGATCAGCGTCGCCGCACGTGCTGGTGTGGCGGCGTCGACCCAATCGATATCGGTGGCGGCGAAGTGCGGAACGTGCTTCGGTGTGGGTCGCCAGGTCAGCGACTCGGGACCGAGCGACGGCACCACCCCGAAACAGCTCGCGGCCCCGACGGCCGGGGACAGCAGTCGCGCGGTGATACCCAGCTGAAACGATGACGCGGCCGATTTGACGGGGATCTCGCTGCGTCCGCAACCCACCGAGTCCGCGATGGCCGCGCGGGTCCGCTCCACCAAGTCGCGCAACACGGTCTCATCGAGCAACTTTGGCAGAGCCCGCCATTCACCGTCGTCCTGCGCAGGCAACACGAAGTACTCCCCGAGCCCAGCGATCTCCGCGCGCAGTGCCGCGCGGTCGGCCGGATCGCGGGCAGGGGCGTTCATGGGGTCCCACGCTAACCGCCTGAAGCACTGCAACGTTGCTGCAACGTGATGCGAGCCACAATTGGTCCACGCGCGACCGAACTCACCCTTTGGAGAAGTGCATGACGCAACCGACCCTCGACCCCGCGGTGGACTACCCGCTCAGCCTCCACCGCAGGGATCTGCTGTTCACCCCCACCGGCAAAACGATCGATGACATCACCATCGACTCGGTGGTGTCCGGCGACGTCCAGGCCGCCGATCTGCGCATCACCCCTGACACGCTGCGGTTGCAGGCGCAGATCGCCGAGAAGGACGGCCGCAGGCAATTGGGAGCCAACCTGCATCGCGCCGCCGAGATGACCGCGATCAGCGACGAGCGCGTGTTGGAGATCTACAACGCGTTGCGTCCGAATGCGTCGACGAAAGCCGAACTCGAAGCCATCGCCGAGGAACTTCACACCGAGTACCACGCGACATTTCTCGCGGAACTGGTCCGCGAGGCAGCCGACGTGTACGAGCGTCGCGACATTCTGGCCACCGGAGAATAGGACACGAGGATGACGGCAGAGACAATCCACCAGCCGGCCGGCAGCGGAGACGGCGTCCGGCATTCCGCACGAACCGAGGTTCTCGAAGGCCGCCCGGTCAATCTCGACGGCTTCGTCGAGGAGTGGCCCGAAGTGGGCATGGTCGCCATGGACAGCGCCTTCGATCCCGAACCCGGCGTCAGGGTTCACAACGGCGTGATCGTGGAGATGGATGGCGTCTCCCGCGCCGACTTCGACTTCATCGACCAGTTCATCGCCGACAAGGCGCTCGACGTCGAGACCACCGAGGAGTCGATGGCGTTGCCCACCGACGAGATCGCCCGCATGCTCGTGGACCCGAGCGTGTCCCGTAAAGAGGTCATCGCTGTCACCAACGGACTGACGCCGGCGAAGCTGCTCGAGGTGGCTAAGAAGCTCAACATCGTCGAGATCATGATGGGCATGCAGAAGATGCGTGCCCGGCGTACCCCCGCCAACCAGGCGCACTGCACCAGCGCCCGAGACAATCCGCTGCAGGTGGCATGCGAGGCCGCTGAAGCCGCCATCCGCGGATTCGCAGAGGTGGAAACGACTTTGGGTGTCGTTCGATACGCACCGCTGGTCGCCATGGCGCTGCAGATCGGCAGCCAGGTCAGCCCGGGTGGCCCGCTGACCCAGTGTGCGCTGGAGGAGGCGACGGAGCTCGAGCTCGGGATGCGGGGTATCACCGGCTACGCGGAGACCATCTCGGTGTACGGCACCGAACCGGTCTTCGTCGACGGCGACGACACCCCGTGGTCGAAGGCGTTTCTGGCCGCGGCCTACGCTTCACGCGGTATCAAGATGCGCTTCACCTCTGGCACGGGATCGGAGGTGCAGATGGGTAACGCGCAGGGAAAGTCCATGCTGTACCTGGAGATTCGCTGCATTCTGGTCGCGAAGGGCGCCGGCGTGCAGGGGCTGCAGAACGGCTCGATCTCCTGTATCGGTGTCCCGGGCGCGGTGCCTGCCGGCATCCGTGCGGTCGCCGCCGAGAACCTGATCGCCTCTGCGGTCGACCTCGAGTGTGCCTCAGGCAATGATCAGTCGTTCTCTCATTCGGCGATGCGCAGGACCGCCCGGTTGATGCCGCAGATGATGCCGGGGACCGACTTCGTGTGCTCCGGCTACTCCGCGACCCCCAACTACGACAACATGTTCGCGGGGTCGAACGTCGACAGCGACGATTTCGACGATTTCAACACCATCCAGCGAGATCTCCAGATCGACGGTGGACTGCGTCATGTGAAGGAATCCGACATCCTCGCGGTGCGCACCCGGGCGGCCAAAGCGCTGCAGGCAGTGTTCGGCTATCTGGACCTCCCGCCGATCACCGACGCGGAGATCGAGGCAGCGGTGTACGCCAACGGAAGTCGTGATCTGGTTCCGCGTGACGTGCTCGAGGATCTCAAGGGCGCTCAGCGGGTGATGGACCGCAACATCACCGGTCTGGATCTGGTGAAGGCCCTGGAGTCGACGGGCTTCACCGACATGGCCGAGAATCTGCTGGCCGTTCTGCGGCAGCGGGTGTCAGGTGATCTGCTGCAGACATCGGCGATCATGACCCCGTCTCTGGAACCGCTCTCTGCGGTCAACGATGCCAATGACTACGCCGGGCCCGGGACGGGATATCGACCGACTGGCGCGCGCTGGGAAGAAATGAAGAAGTTGCGCCACGTGACCAGCGCATCCAACCCCGAAATGGAGGTGGAATGACCGTACCAACCGATCTGCAGGAAGGGCAGCGGACGATCTCGTTCAGCGAGATCGGTCCGGCCGAGCGGGGCGACCGTCCCGACGAGGTGGTGCTGGCGATCTCGCCGGCCTTCGGCAGCTTGTTCACCCAGACGATCATCGGACTGCCGCACGCCGAGGTGATCCGTCAGATTCTCGCCGGTATCGAGGAACAGGAAGTGAGCGCGCGAATCATCCGGGTGCAGAGCAGTTCTGACCTCGCGCAGATGGCGCACACCGCTGCCAAGCTGTCGGGTTCGGGCATCGGCATCGGCATACTGGCCCGTGGCACCTCGATGATCCACCAGCGTGACTTGCCCCGGCTGTCCAGCCTGGAACTGTTTCCGCAGTGCCCGCTGCTGACCCTCGAGACCTACCGCAATATCGGCTCCAATGCCGCTCAATACGCCAAAGGTGAATCACCGGAGCCGGTTCCGACCCTCAACGACCAGATGGCCCGGCCACGCTGGCAGGCGAAGGCGGCGCTGCTTCACCTCAAGGAGACCGAGCTGATACGTAAGGGTGCGCGTCCGGTCGAGGTGGTCCCGGAGTTCTCCGCGGCGACGATCGCTCAGTAGGAGCAGCCTTGGTGCATCGGACGGTCGTGGGGGTCGACATCGGCAACTCGACCACCGAGGCGAGTCTTGCCACGATAGGTGCGGCCGGCTCCGTCGAATACGTCGGCGCGGCACTGACCCGCACCACGGGCGTCAAAGGCACGGTCAACAACGTCGAGGGCGTCGCCACATCGGTGATGCGGTCCCTGGCGACTGCGCGGATCCCGCCGGCCGAACTCGACCTGGTGCTCCTCAACGAGGCCACACCGGTGATCAGTGGGCTTTCCATGGAGACCATCACCGAGACGATCATCACCGAGTCGACCATGATCGGTCACGATCCGCGGACGCCCGGAGGGCGGGGACTGGGAGTCGGCACCATTGTCGGCGTCGGGGCCCTGGCCGACACCGGACCCGGGAAACCGGTGATAGTCCTGGTGTCCGCGGGCGCCGACTTCGACGCCACCGCCGCGGCAATCAACACCGCGGTCGGACGCGGAGTGGACGTGACTGCAGCGATCCTGGGCAACGACGACGCCGTGCTGGTGGCCAACCGTCTGACTGCCGCGATCCCGATCGTCGACGAGGTCTCGCGCATCGACCTGGTACCGGTGGGGATGGTCGCCGCCGTCGAGGTCGCCGGTCCCGGTCAGTCCATCCGCACGTTGTCGAATGCGTACGGGCTGGCCACCATCTTCGGACTCGACCCCGGCCAGACCAAAGCGGTGTCGCCCGTCGCACGGGCACTGACCGGCAACAGGTCGGCCGTCGTTGTACGAACCCCGTCCGGTGACGTCGAGGACCGCGTCATCCCGGCCGGCTCGCTGGACCTGCTCGGTGAGAACAGGCGCGCGAGGGTGGATGTGTCACGGGGCGCCGCCGACATCATGACCGAGGTGGCCCGGGTGGGCCCGCTGCGAGACGTCGTCGGGGAGTCCGGCACCAACACCGGCGGGATGATCGCCACTGTCCGCCAGAGCATGGCCGACCTGACCGAGCACGCCCCTGCCGATGTGCACATCGGCGACCTGCTGGCCATCGACACGATGGTGCCGCAGGAGGTCCGAGGTGGAGTCGCGGGCGAGGTCGCACTGGAGAACGCCGTCGCACTGGCGGCGATGGTCCGCACCAGGGAAAGCGGAATGCAGGCCGTCGCGGACGCTGTTGCCACCGAGCTGCGCCACGCGGGGGCCACCCGGGTCGAGGTAGTCGTCGGCGGTGTCGAGGCAGAGATGGCGGTGCGCGGCGCGCTCACCACGCCGGGCACCGACAAGCCGCTGGTGGTTCTCGATCTCGGCGGTGGGTCCACCGATGCGGCGGTGCTGGAGGCCGACGACCACACCGGCGCCAGCCATCTGGCGGGCGCGGGTGATCTGGTCACCAAGCTCATCGACGCCGAGTTGGGGCTCGACAACCTGGAGCTGGCCGAAGAGATCAAGCGCTGCCCACTGGGCAAGGCGGAGAGCTTCTTTCATATCCGGCTGGAGAACGGCACCGCCCAGTTCTTCGACACGCCGTTGCCGTCGACGGCGTTCGCGCGGGTCGTCGCGCTGGGCGAATCCGGGATGACCCCGATACCCACCCGGCATTCGATGGACCGGATCAGGACGGTACGCCGGACGGCCAAAACGCGGGTGTTCGTGGTGAACGCGCTGCGGGCGTTGCGCGCCATCACACCGGGCGCGGACCTGCGACAGATCGGCTTCGTGGTGCTGCTCGGCGGTTCCGCGCTCGATTTCGAGATACCCGAGCTCATCGCCGACGCGGTGGCGCCCTTCGGCATAGTCTGCGGCACCGGGAATGTCCGGGGCACCGAAGGGCCGCGCAATGCGGTGGCGTCCGGCCTTGTTGCGGCCCACGTTTCAGCGCTGAGCAATGACGGTGTCCGAGTCCATGGCTGACGGGGGTCAGCCGGACAGGCCGGCCATCCTGGTGCTCAGTTGCACCCGTGGGCCGGTCGAACGCGAGGTGCTGGCCGGAATCGAGGAGGAGGGGGTGCCGTTCGTGGTCGAGCGTTGCGGCGGTGCTGAGGACGCGAACATTCTCGGCCGGCGCGCCGCCGGCCGTTCCACGCTCGGCGTCGGAGTGGGCATCGACGGCCACGGCCGCGTCTCGGTCCGGCACCAGAAGTTGGCCGAGTCGCCGTCCGGGCTGTCCACCGACGAGGTCACGGATCCGCAGGCCGCCCGCACCCTCGGCCACAATGCGGCCCGCCTCGTGGTGGGTATCCCGCTGCGCACCGAAGAATTTCCGTGAGTCGCGCACCGGAAAGTCCGCTAGCGCAACATGATCAAACTCGTAGCGTGGGGACGCAGCGATGTCCGGGGCGGCGTCGCGGCGGCCCCCGCGACGAGGTTCCGCCGCCACAGGGCTGCTTGGGCTAGTGTGGCGGTAATAGCAGCGGGCCGACAGTTCGGCTCTAGCCGAGGCTGCTGCGCGAGGAGTGTGATCGCGAGTGGGAGCGCCGAAGACCATCAGTAGCCGGGCGTCGGCCCGGGCGGGATCTTCGGCTGTGCGCGCCCTTCACGAACTCTTTGTCGCCGGGCACGTCGACGCGTCCTACCTCGACTCCGCTCCGATCCGACCGGTGGTGGCCGAGAGCTGGCGACGCAGCCTCGCTACCGGCGTCGACCCGGATCGTGACGGAGCGTTGTGCTCCGCGATGACACTGAGCCTGGCGCGGATGCGCGAGACGCACCCGCTGGCCCCGGCGCTTCCCTTGATCCGGCGGCTGCTCGTGGATGACGCCGTCGACTCCGGCGTGTTGGTCGCCGTCACCGCAGCCGACGGCACCGTGCTGTGGGTCGAGGGCGATCGGAAGGCGGTTCGCAAGGCCGAGGCAATGGATTTTGTGCCCGGCGCCGACTGGAGTGAACGCAATGCGGGCACCAACGCACCGGGCACTGCGCTGGCACTCGACCGTGAGCTGCAGATCCGTAGCTCTGAGCACTTTTCCCGGATCGTCCAGCCCTGGAGTTGCAGTGCTGTGCCGGTCCACGATCCGACGACCGGTGTTCTTCTCGGTTGCATCGACCTCACCGGCGGTGCCGACGCCGCCACCCCGCAGACCCTTGCGCTGGTGCGGGCCACGGCGGTCGCGGTGGAGAACCACCTCGCCCTGCTACGGGTGACCGAGCCGGATGGCCGTGCCGATGGTGCCGCCGGGAGGGCACAGCTGCGGGTGCTCGGAGCGCGACGAGCCCGGTGGCAGTTCACCGACCAGAACGGCAGTCTGCGCACCGCGACCCTCACCCCGCGCCACGCCGACATCCTGGTGTTGCTGCACCGTCACCCCGAAGGCCTGACTGCCGACCACCTCGCGTTGCTGCTCGACGACAAGGAACTCGACGTCGTCACCGTCCGCGCGGAGATGTCACGGCTGCGGCGCGTCATCGATCCCGCGGTGGTGTTGTCTCGGCCGTACCGATTGTTGCAGCCGGTCGACAGCGATCTGGGTTCGGTGTTCAGCCATCTGCATGCCGGCGATGTCGAGGCGGCTCTGAACAGCTACGCGGGGTCTCTGCTGCCACAGTCGATGTCCCCCGCGATAGGCCGCCTCCGCGCCGAACTGAGCGCCAGTGTGCGTGGCGCCGTCATGGCGACGGGTGACGTGTCGTTGCTTCGACGCTGGCTGGAGCTGCCGGAAGGACGCGACGACCGCGACGGCTGGCGCCTTCTGCACGACCGCGCCCAGGTCGGGTCGGTCGGCCGGGCACAGGCCCGCGGGCATCTGCTCGGGCTGGATTTGGACTTGGGTTGAGCTGGTCGCCCTTTGGTCTGGAGATGGCGTTTTGACCTGCGGTGACGCTCGCGGGTAAGCTCCGTCGTTGGCGTGCGCTGGCCTTCGGGCCGCCGGTCGCCTCGGGTCCCCGCCGGTCGCCGAGGCAGTCCACAGCCCACGCTTGACCGGCACTCCGGGTCACCGGGGATCCAACCCTAGAGAAGAAGGTAAGCGCTGTGCCTACGTACACGCCGAAGGCGGGTGACACCACACGCACGTGGTATGTCATCGACGCCACGGACGTGGTGCTCGGCCGGCTCGCCGTCGAAGCAGCGAAGCTGCTGCGCGGCAAGCACAAGCCGACGTTCACGCCCAATGTCGACGGCGGTGACTTCGTCATCGTCATCAACGCAGACAAGGTCGCCATCAGCGGCGACAAGCTCCAGAAGAAGTTCGCTTACCGTCACTCGGGCTATCCGGGTGGGCTGCGCAGGCGGGCCCTCGGCGACGAGATGGAAAAGCACGCCGACCGCGTCGTCGAGCGGGCCATCGTCGGCATGATCCCGCACACCAAGCTCGGACGTCAGATTCAGAAGAAGTTGAAGGTCTACGTCGGTGCCGATCATCCGCACACCGCTCAGCAGCCGGTTCCGTACGAGATCAAGCAGGTGGCCCAGTGACCGAGACCCCCGAGATGACCTCTGACATCGCCGCGACCAGCGAGACCGAGGTGGCCGCCGGAGCCGAGGCGGCTCCCCGCGAGCCCGTCGTGATGGATCGTCCGATCCAGACCGTCGGCCGCCGCAAGGAAGCCGTGGTGCGGGTGCGCCTGGTGCCCGGCACCGGCCAGTTCAACCTCGACGGCCGTTCGTTGGAGAACTATTTCCCCAACAAGGTGCATCAGCAGCTGATCAAGGCCCCGCTGGTGACCGTCGACCGGTTGGAGAGCTTCGACGTCTACGCCCACCTCGATGGTGGCGGTCCGTCCGGGCAGGCCGGCGCGCTGCGCCTGGCGATCGCCCGCGCACTCATCATCGTGCAGCCTGAGGACCGGCCGGCGCTGAAGAAGGCCGGATTCCTCACCCGTGATCCGCGTGCCATCGAGCGCAAGAAGTACGGACTCAAGAAGGCCCGTAAGGCGCCTCAGTACAGCAAGCGCTGATCGATCCACGGTATGGCGCCCGGCCAACTCGCACTGCGAGTGGCCGGGCGTCATTCGTCTCCGGGGTGGGTACTCGCCTGGACGGAAGGAGACACCGATGATGAACGTGGTCAAGAATGCCGCGGCCATGCCGAAGGAGAAGGTGAGTAGGGTCCCCGCCGTCACGGTGTGGGTCCCCGCCGTCACGGTGTGAGGTCTCGCCCGGATATCGATTCGGCGCCGGCACGGACGTCGACAGCCGCGGTTGGCCCTCAAACCACTATTTGTGAGAGGTTGTCTCCCATGGCTCGACTGTTCGGCACCGATGGAGTGCGCGGGGTCGCCAACCAGGAACTGACCGCCGAGTTGGCGGTGGCACTGGGTGGCGCAGCGGCTCGTCGGCTGCTCCGAACCGGCGAGACCCGCAGACGGGTCGCCGTGGTCGGACGTGATCCGCGTGCCAGCGGTGAGATGCTCGAGGCGGCGGTGATCGCCGGTCTGACGAGCGAGGGCGTGGACGCACTGCGGGTCGGCGTGCTGCCGACACCGGCGGTGGCGTATCTGACCAGCGCTTACGACGCCGATTTCGGGGTCATGATCTCCGCGTCGCACAACCCGATGCCCGACAACGGCATCAAGATCTTCGGCCCCGGCGGGCACAAGCTCGACGACGCGACCGAGGACCGCATCGAGGACCTGGTCCGTCAGGGGCCCGGAACGCGACCGACCGGCGCCGGTATCGGCCGCGTCGTCAGGGCTGATGACGCGTTGGAGCGGTACTTGCGCCACGCCGGCAAGGCCGCGACCACCCGGCTCGAGGAGCTCACCGTCGTCGTCGACTGTGCCCACGGCGCGGCGTGGGACGCGGCGCCGCGTGCCTACCGGGCCGCCGGCGCCAACGTGATCCCGATCCATGCCGAGCCCGATGGCCTGAACATCAACGACGGATGCGGGTCCACCCACATGGAGGCGCTGCGCTCTGCCGTGGTGTCCTACGGCGCCGACCTGGGCCTGGCCCACGACGGTGACGCCGACCGCTGCCTTGCCGTCGACAGCCACGGTCGTGTCATCGACGGCGACGCGATCATGGTGGTGCTGGCGCTGGCCATGCACGAGGCGGGGGAACTCGCCTCCGACACCCTGGTTGCCACCGTGATGAGCAACCTCGGCCTGCACATGGCGATGCGCTCCGCGGGTATCCACGTCCGCACCACCGGTGTCGGTGACCGCTACGTGCTCGAAGAACTGCGGGCGGGTCAATACTCGATCGGCGGGGAGCAGTCCGGCCATCTGGTGATGCCGGCGTTCGGCACCACCGGAGACGGCATCGTCACCGGCCTGCGGTTGATGTCGCGGATGGCGCAGACCCGTCGCAGCCTGGCCGACCTCGCGGCGCCGATGAAGACGTTGCCGCAGGTGCTGATCAACGTCGGCGTGACGGACAAGGCCACGGTTGCCGACGCTCCGGCGGTCCGGGAAGCCGTCGCCCGGGTGACCGCCGAACTCGGCGACACAGGGCGGATCCTGTTGCGCCCGTCCGGAACCGAACAGGTGGTCCGCGTCATGGTGGAAGCCGTCGACGAGGACACCGCCCGACAGATGGCGGTGCGTGTCGCGGAATCGGTCAGCGCGCAGGGGTAGTCCGCCGAATCCGGGGGAACCGACTGGGCCTCACCGACGTCCAAACCCATATGGGCTATGCAGACGCGACGCGCGTCGACGTGGAGGCGGTGCACGCGATCGCGCGCGAATACGAGACAGCCGCGGCGATCGTCGATGCGGCCGTGCGAACACATCTCGGCGAACTCGCTTTCGGCGCGGCCTCCGCGGGACGTGCTCATCTGGCCCATGGGGACACGCTCCGCACGGCCCTCGCCGACCTGGTCACGGCGCTGCGGCAGTGGTCACGGGCAGCCGAAGAGATCGCCGCGGCGTTGCGCTCGTCGGCAGACCGCTACCGGGACGCGGACGCGCGGGTCGCCGGACGGGTGGGGTAGGCGGCAGCGATGGCCGAGGTGTTCGATGTCGCGTCACGGCTGGCCGACGGCAGACCTGCCGTCGAGAACCTGCAGCACTACGTGTGGGCCTGCCGGCAGCTCGGCTACCAGCATCCCGACCTGACGCTGCACCCCGGCCAGCTACGGGACTGGTACAGCACCGAGGACGGCATGGACCTTGTTGTGCTGCAGGGAGACTGGCTGGCACTCGAGGCGGCTGCCGGGGCCTCGCAGGACGCGCTGACGGTTCAGGACCGGCAGCTCACGGCGCTCGCGGCAGCGTGGCAGGGTAGCGGCGCGCAAGCCTCTCGTGATTTTCTGCGTCGCCACCGCGAAGCGGCCGCGGCCGCGGCGGCGGCGGTGCGCACCGCCGCCGAAGCCGTGGGGGCGCTGCGAGAGAGCTTGTGGCGAGCGGTCGACACGAAGGTGCAGGCCGTTGTCGCGATCGAGGGTTCCGTCCAGGCCCAGCGTGCGGATTGGCTGGCAGCCGCCAGCACTGTGACAACCGGCGCGGGGGACCGGGCAGCAGCCACCGAGTTGATCGATCAGGCCGTCAGGCCGTTCGTGGACAACGGCGTTCGCGTTGAAGCGCTCACTGCGATGCGTGCCGCGATGTCCTCGGTCACCGACGCCTACCAGCGTGCGGCCGCCGAGATCGCAGCGCAGCTTCGGCCGGTGTTCGAAGTGCCGGGAGACCTCGGTCCAGGGTGGAGTGCACCGCCCGCGGCCGTCTGCGAGGACGAGGCCCGATGTGAGGACGAGGCCCGATGTGAGGAGAGCGGTTCCCCCAGCGTGGTCGCCGGCCCCGGACCAGGCCCCGTGGCCGCAGTGCCGCCTGCTCCCGCCGCATGGACCGGACCGTCCCCTGCTACCGTGCCCGCCTCGGCCATCCCGGCGCCGGACGCTGCTGCAGAACAACCAGTTCCGTCGCTGCCGCAGGCGCCGTCGCTGGGCGGCATGGGCTCCGGCATGCCGGACCTCGGCGGTGGTCTGTCGGGGCTCGGGCAGCCATTCGCCGACATGCTCGGCGGGCTGGTGGGAGGTGGCGGGCTGGACGGCGCTGTCCCGGAACCGCCGGAACTCGACGTCCCTGAGCTCGATGACACCGTCGAAGACGAGGCTCCCCACGAGAAGCCCGAGGAGGAGGAGCCCGACGAGGAGCCTGACGAGGAGCCTGAAGTGGAAGCCGAAGGGGACGCCACGGTTGAACTCGCGGCGGACGAATGCGCCGAACCCGAACTGATACCCGCCGAACCGGCGCCGGCCCCGACACCTGCGCCGCCGCCTGCGGAACCATTGCCACCGGTCGACATCGCGCCGGCCGACCCGGTGGCCTCCGAGCAGACACCGTGTGCCATCGCCGCAGACGAACTGCCCCAGGTCGGAGATCCGCCGGAGTAGCCTGCCCGACGTGAGGCCCGGCGCAGGGCTTCGGCTGCGACGGTCAACGAGCCAGGTGCCGGCTGATCACCAACCGCTGAATCTGGTTGGTGCCCTCGAAGATCTGCATGATCTTGGCTTCCCTCATGTAGCGCTCGACGCGGTAGTCGCGGGTGTAGCCGGCGCCACCGAACACCTGAACCGCATCGGTGGTCACCTTCATGGCCGCGTCGGTGGCGACCAGCTTGGCAACCGATGCCTGGCGCGAGTACGGCATGCCCGCGTCGCGTCGGCGGGCGGCGTCGAGATAGGTGGCCCGCGCGGAGTCCACGGCCGCGGCCATGTCGGCAAGCACGAACGCCAGCCCCTGATGGTCGATGATCTTGCGACCGAAGGTGGTTCGTTCCTGGCTGTAGTTCACCGCCTCGTCGAGGGCTGCCTGGGCGAGGCCGGTGGCCACCGCGGCGATCCCGAGGCGACCGGAATCCAATGCACTGAAGGCGATCTGGAGACCTTGGCCCTCCGCGCCGATGCGCCTGTCGGCGGCGACGAATGCATCTTCGTAGTGTGCCGTGGTGGTCGGGACCGCGTGCAGCCCCATCTTCTCCTCGGGTTTGCCGAACGTCAGACCCGGGGTGTCCTTCGGGACCAGGAAGCAGGAAATGCCTGCGGACCCTTCTCCGGTGCGGGCGAACAGGTTGTAGAAGTCTGCGATTCCGCCGTGGGTGATCCAGGCCTTGGCCCCGGTGATGCGGTAGCCGTCCTCGACCCCGGTGGCTTTGCAGGAGAGAGCGGCGGCATCAGAACCCGCCTGGGGTTCGGACAGACTGTAGGCGCCGACCGTGGACCCGCCGAGCATGTCGGGCAGCCAGCGTTGCTGTTGTTCGTCGCTGCCGAAGGCGAAGAGCGGATGACACGACAGGCTGTGCACACTGACCGCGACCGCGACCGCCGCCCAGCGTGCCGCGAGCTCCTCGAGCACCTGCAGGTACACCTCGTAGGGTTGACCGCCGCCGCCCCACTGTTCGGGGTACGGCAGGCTCAGCAGCCCGGCAGCACCGAGCGTGCTGAAGACGCCGACCGGGTACGTTTCTTCCTTCTCATGCTGATCGACGACCGGTTCGAGCGCCTTGTCGGCGATCTGCCGAGCGAGCTCGATCAGCTCATGTGATTCGTCGGTGGGGAGCAGGCGGTCCACGGCCATACCAGGAACAGTACTACAGGATTATTTGCAGTACTATTCGGTCATGGCCAGGCCGACGTTCGCTACCAGGCGGCGCACCGAGCTGTTCGACTCGCTGGTGGCGCTGCTGCTGGCCGAGGGGTTTGCGCATCTGACGCTCGACGACATTGCGGCGAGGCTGCGTTGTTCGAAGTCCACGCTCTACACGCTGGCCGGGAGCAAAGAGCAGTTGGTGCAGGCGGCCACCGTGCATTTCTTCCGTTCGGCGACCGAGTTCGTCGAGGCACAGGTCGCTGAGGCATCGGGGGCCCGCGCCCGCATCGCCGCTTACCTGTCGGCGGTCGGGACTGCGCTCGATCCCGCGTCCGACCAGTTCATGGTCGACCTCAATGCCTTCGCCCCGGCGCGCGCGGTGTACGAGCGCAACACCAGTGCCGCCGCGGGCCGGGTGCAGGAGTTGATCGCCGAAGGTGTTGTGGCAGGCGATTTCCGGGACGTGCACGCAGCGTTCGCCGCCGACTTGGTGGCCACCGTGATGGTGCGGATCCAGCAGCGTGCGGTGCGGGAGAACACCGGACTCGACGACGCGGACGCCTACCGGGAGCTGGCCGCGATCCTCACCGGCGGGATCGAGGCCTGAGCCGCTATTTGGTTCTGCGCATCGATCCCAGCACCAGGCGGTCGGCCGCCAACTCGTAGGCCTGCCCCGGGGTCAGGGACTCCACCGACCGCAGCATCTTCCGGATCTCGGTGTGGACGCGCGGCTGTGCTCGCACCAGCGACTGCACCCGCCGCCCAATCGCCTCGTCCAGCGCCGCGACGTCGTCGGTGACCTCGTTGAGCAGCCCGAGTCGTACCGCCTCGTCTCCCGACACCGGCTCGCCGGTCGCGGTGAGCCAGAACGCTTCCCGGCGTCCCACGATGGCGGGTAGCCAGGCCAACACCAGTGCGGGTGCCAGGTCGATCCGCACCTCCGGAAAGTTCAGCCGGGCAGCTCGCGTGGCCACCGCCACATCGCACAGCGCTGCGAGGCCGACACCAAAACCGGCGGCGTCGCCGTGGACGCGCGCCACCGTCACAAGTCGGGTGGCGGCGAGTGCCTCGTTGAGCGCGATCAGGCGCTGAACCTCTACCGGGAGGTCGTCTGGTGTCGCGGCCGTGCGTTCGCGGCCGAGGCAGAAGTGCTCGCCGGCAGCGCTCAACACCAGCACGTGCACTTCCGGAGGCGGGTCGGCCAAGACCGCCGCGAGGGCGTCGCACATGGCCATGGTCATCAGGTTGCCGTCAGGCGCGTCGAGCATTGCTGTCAATACCGCACCGTCGTGCTCGAAGGACAGTCCGTCGGCGACGGGTAGATCCGTGAGTGAGATCGTCATCAGTTCAACCGCTCCAATGCCACGTCGCCATACCAGTCCACATCGCTGTCGGCAGTGCGTATCGTCACCGCCCGCACATGGGTGAAGTCATCGAAGGATTCCCAGCCGCCTTCCCGGCCGTGACCGCTTTCCCGCACGCCTCCCCACGGGGAGCACGGATCCAGCCGGTGGTGGTCGTTGACCCACACGATGCCCTGCTCGAGCTTGGAGGCCACGCGGTGCGCTCTGGCCACGTCGCGCGTCCAGATCGATGAGCCGAGTCCATACGGAGAGTCGTTCGCGATGCTCACCGCCTCGGACTCGTCGCTGAAGGGGATCACCACCAGCACCGGTCCGAAGATCTCCTCACGGGCAACCCGCATCTGGTTGTTGACACCGGAAAGTACGGTCGGGGCAACAAAATAGCCGTCGAGGTCTTCGATCTCAGGCGCGTACCCACCGGTGGCCACGGTGGCGCCCTCGGAGCGGCCGATCTCCACATAGTCGAGGATGCGGGTCCGCGCCCGATCCGAGATCACCGGCCCGAGTTGAGTTCCGGGCTGGCTCGGGTCACCGATGCGAATGCGCTCGGCCTGCTCGACGAGTGCCGCGACGAACTCGTCGTAGATCGTCTCCTGGACCAGGATACGGGTGCCGGCAATACATGTCTGGCCGGCTCCGATGAAACCGCCGAACGCGGCGCCCCGCGCAGCCACCGAAACGGGGACGTCGTCGAACACCAGAACCGGTGTCTTGCCGCCCAGTTCAACTGTCGATTTCGCGAAGCGGCGGGCGGTCGCCATCGAAATCGATCTGCCGACCTCGGTGCCGCCCGTGAATACCACCTTGTCGACCAGCGGATGCTCGGCCAGCCTCGCGCCGGTGACCGGGCCCAGACCCGGTACCACGTTGAGCACCCCGGGTGGGATACCGGCTTCCAGGGCCAGCGAACCCACGAGCAGTGCGGTCAGTGGCGTCTGCTCCGACGGCTTGAGGACGACGCTGTTCCCGGTCGCCAGCGCCGGTGCCACGCTCTTTGACGCAATCATCAGGGGATGGTTGAACGACGACAGCGTGGCGACGACGCCCAGCGGGAAGCGTGAAGTGTAGGAATGGTATTCGCCGGACATCGGTACCACGGCAGTGCGCGAGGCGAGGAGCAGAGCGGCGTTGTACCGGTACCACTCCGGCAGCCGGGTGATCTGAGCTTTCGTCTCGGTGATCGGCCTCCCGTTGTTGACCGTCTCCAGCCGGTACAGCTCCTGCATGTCGCGCTCGAGCAGGTCACCGAACCGGTGCAGGATCCGCGACCGCTCCTGAATCGACAACTGGGACCAGACGCCGGCGTCGAAGGCTGACCGCGCCGAGGACACCGCGTCGTCGGTGTCCTCGACGCTGGCGCTGTGGCAGCGTGCAAACACCTTCGCGGTGGCGGGATTGATCAGTTCGAGTAGGTCGCCACCGCCGGACCGGTGTTCGCCGTTGATCAGCAGTGCGTGTGCCGATTCACCGTTTGTGCCCAGAAGCATCGGTGCTGCCGAGGACGTGGACTGTTCAGGCATGAGGTGGCCTCTTCTTCGTTGAGGGTCAGGCGTGTGCGGGGGCGGGAACCGGCTTCGCGGCGGACTCGAGGTCCTCGAATCGCCGCAGGATCGATGACTCCAGTACTGCGACCTTCTCGTTGGAGGCCTTGCGCGGTCTGGGCAGATCGACCGGGATGTCCTCGTGGATGGTCCCGCCGGGAGCGAGCATCAGGATGCGGTCGGACAATTCGGCGGCCTCACTGACGTCGTGCGTGACGAACACAACCGTCTTGCGTGTCGCTGCCCAGAGTTCCTGCAAATGTCCGCGCAGGCCCCGGGCGGTGAGGGCGTCGAGGTGGCTGAACGGCTCGTCCATCAGGAGCACGTCGGGTTCGACCGAGAGCGCTCGGGCGATGCCGACCCGCTGTTGCTGGCCGCCCGAGAGCTGACCCGGCCACTTCTTCTCGGCGTGGCCGAGGCCGACGCGCCGCAGTGCCTCGTGCACCCGCTCTTTGGCCGCATCGTCGTGGGTGCGTTGGACATACATCAGGTTGTCGAAGATCGAACGCCAGGGGAGCAGTCGGGGCTCCTGGAACACGTAGGCCAGCTTGCCCGGCCGATCGGAGGACCCGATCGACACCGAACCTCCGGACGCCGTCTCGATTCCCGCGATGATGTTGAGCAGAGTGGTCTTCCCGCAACCCGATGGGCCGACCAGAGAGACGAACGAACGGTCGGCGATCTCGAAGTCGATGCCGTCGATGACGGTCTGGGGTCCGGTCGGGGTGGTGAACACCTTGACCAGATTCTTCACGTGGACTGTGGCCATGATGAGGCTCTTTTCTGTTCGGGTGTCAGGCGGCCGGTGCCGCAGCGGGGGTGGTATTCGCGGATTCGGCGTCACGCCAACGGAACGCGCGGCGTGACAATCGCTCGAGCACAACCCGGTCGGTGAGGACCATGAAGAGGATGAAGAAGGCGATCCAGGCGACGAAGCCTGGCATCTGATTGGCGTCGTACCAGTACCTGGCCTGATGACCGACACCGTCCGCCGACCCGAACCACTCCGACAGCAGCAGCCCGTTCCAGCCGGACATGACGCCGAATCGGATGCCGGCGACGGTGTATCCGGTGACCGCCGGAAGGACCACGTGGCGCAGCCGCCGGGCCGGCGTCACGCCGTAGGAGTTCGACATGTCCAGCAGCGCGGGCGGTATGGAGCGTGCTCCGGCTGCCACGTTGACGACCACGAACGGTACCGCCGAGAGCACCACGGTGACGATCGGTGCGGTGTCGGAGAAGCCGAACCACATGGCGCACAGCAGCGCCCAGATCACCGCTGGGATCGCCAGGCCGACCAAGTTGACGTCGCCGAACATGTCGTCGAAGAGCCGCGATGACCCGATGGCGAGGCCGATGGCGATGCCGATGGCGATCGAGATGGCCATGCCGATCCCGAAGCGCTGCATGCTGATCGCGAAGTTGAAGAAGAACTCCCCGCGCTCGACCTCTCTGATCGCGGCCGCGATGACGGGCGCGGGCCCCGGGATGCGGTCGCCGTACATGCCGGCCACCTGCCACAGCAGCAGGAAGACGACTGCGGCGGCCACGCTGGCGCCGAACGGTCCGGTGAGCCAGTGCGTCTGCGACGCGCGATCAGGTGTGGTGCGCTCGGTGGTGGGTGCGGTCATGTCAGCGACCCCCTCTCCATGCGAAGAACCGGCGTTCGAGGCCGGCGAGGAACACCCGCTCGATCAGCAGGATGAACAGGACGAAGAATCCGGTCCACGCCAACACGCCGGCGACCGAGAACTCCTGGTAGGACTGGCGAATCATGAATCCGATCCCGCTTCGCCCGCCGAACACCTCGGTGAGCGCCTCCACCTTCCACGCCATCGCGAAGCCGTACCGCAGCGCGGCGAACAGGAACGGCATGATCGAGGGCAGGAACACCGAGCGCAGGATGGCGCCGCGGTTCAGGCCGTATACCGCGCTCATGTCGATCAGGTTCCGGTCGACCTCCTCGACGCCCTGCGCCACGTTGAGCGCCACGTAGGGGAGTGCGACGAAGGCCACGACGACGATCGGACCGATGGCGCCGATCCCGAACAGGATCAGGGCGAACACCGCGAACGCCAGACCGGGCACGTTGCCCAGGACGAGCAGCGGTTGTTGAAAGAAGTAATTCCAATACCGCATGCGCCCCATCAGAAGTCCCAGGGGGACGCCCACCACTGTGCCGATGGCGAAGCCCACGGCGATCTTGACGATGCTGGAGCCGAACTGGACGAACGCGGTGCCGTCAGCGGCGAGGTGCCACATCTCGGCGCCGACCGTCCAGGGCGCCGGCAGCACGTACGGGGTGAAGAAGAACAGCGAGCACGCCGACCAGACGGCGAACAGGGCGACGTATCCAGTCAGTGCCAGGCCGGTACGTCGCAGGTTTCTGCTGATCGCGCCGGGGGGTGCATCCCCGGCGGCCGGGGGTGCACCTCCCTCGGCGCGCTCGGCGGTGGTGGCGGTCATGACCCGTTGCCACCCTCAGAAACCCGGAAGTTGGGCAGCGCCTGGTCCTGCTCCATGAAGCCCGTCTCCTTCAGCAGCGGGAAGACCTGGGATTCACCGTCGGCCCACTGTTGGTCGAAACGCACGTTGCGGACGAACCAGTCGTTTTCGTCGACGTACTCCTGGACGAAAGCGACGTCCTCGGGTGCCTCGACGGCGAAGTGCTGCGGATAGGTCTCGATGATCTCGGTCTTGTTCTGCTCCCACTCCTGCAGTCCGCGCTGCCAGACGTCGAGGAAGAACTCCACCTGCTCAGGATTCTCCTCGGCCCATTCGGCGCCGGCGAGGAACACGTTGATCATCGGACCTTCGTGGCCTTCGACGACCAGGTCGGCATACATGTCCTTGGAGGCCTTGCCGTCGTAGAGCACCTTGAGCTCGCCGGAGCGCAGGCCCGGGGTGGCGAATTCGGGGAGGCACACGCACGCTGCGACCTCACCGCGTTGGACCAGGTCGGCCTGCTGCTGCGGGTCGGCCACGATGATGTTGTAATCCCCTCCGCCGGCGCGGAAGTCGACATCATGGAGCTTTTTCGCGTAGGCGCCCCATACCAGCGTCGCCGACACCGAGGTGAAGGCCGAGATGTCCTCGCCCTGCAGGTCGGCCAAGGTGTTGGCGGGATTGTCGGCCCGGGCGATGATCACGCTGCGGTCCATGTTGTACTTGCCGATCACCACGGTGTTGCGCCCGGTCTCCTCCTCGATGACGGGCACCTCGTAGCTCGCGGACGATACGATGTCGGCGTGGCCGCCGGCGAATACGCCGAACTCGTCCCAGGTCGACGACGCCTCGATGTTGATGCCCGACTCGGCCTCCATCTCGTTGAGGATCCCCTGGTCGGTGATGTAGTCCCACACCGGATCCGGCGCGAAGGTGAATCGAATGGTGCCACCGTCACCGCCGGCGTTCTGGTCGGGTCTGGAGACACAGGCCGAGAGGGCCACCGCGGTGGTCGCCGCCAGGACTGCGGCTGTGAGTCGTCGTGCGAGACCGTTCACTGGTTCGTTCCCTTCAACTGAGCGTGAGGCGCCGATGCCTCTGACGCGGACAATGGCACTGCATCGTGCAGCGTGACGAAATCGTCTCCGCCTGTGGCAGTGGGATTTTCGAGAAGATAGGTGAGGATGTAGTCGTGTGAGGTCGCGAGGTGCTCGCGGGTGAGCCGGGCAGCGAGGGCGGCATCGCCACCCTCGACGGCGGCCATGATGGCGACGTGCTCGGCATGCAGGTGCTCGGTATGGCCGATGACCTCGAGATGGACGTACAGGTACCGGTCGGTGAGCCGGCGAAGCTGCTCAACGAGCTCGATCATCCGTGGTCTGTTGGCCCGCATGTACACGGCGGCGTGGAAGTCCGCGTTGGCGGCCAACCAGGCGCGGGCGTCGACGTTCTCTTCCATGATCACCAATTGCTTGCGCATGGTGAGGATGTCGGCACGGCCGACGTTGGGCACCGCGATCTGGGTGGCGACCGGTTCGACGGCCTCCCGGAGTTCATAGAGCTCCTGCAGTTCGGGCACCGACATGCCGGTGACGACTGCCGTGGCGTTCGACGTCGGGTGCACCAGCCCTTCGCCCGCGAGCAGTTGAAGGGCATCGCGCACCGGGATCCGGCTGACGCCGAAGCGCTCTGCGAGGCGCAACTGGGACAGCCGCGATCCGGGGGCGATCTCACCGTGGAGAATCCCGCTGCGCAGCTCGGAGGCGACCCGACCGGCGGCATTTTGGTATGCCATCTTCTCTCCTTGTCTACCGAATGACTGAACTGTATACAGCAGATGCTGTGGCGTCAATCACTTCGTTGACAGGAAATGGCGGTCGTCACATATGACGGTGGGGCGCGGCGAAGGCGATTCACTCGCCCGCGCCGTCAGTCGGCGACGTTGAACGAGAACGGCGCGCGGTCGTCCAAACGCGACGTGTCCCAGCTTGGCTTGGTACGGGTGCCTTAAATAGGCACCGAGACGAACGCGACGTCGTCGGTGAACTCGGTCATAGCAGCGACTGTAATTCCTCCACGAACGCCACGGTCTCGCGTCGGTCCCCTGAAAGCGGATGGACCAGCAGCGTTGTCACCCCGGCCTCGGCGAACGCCGCGACCCGTTCCTTGACGAAGCCACGCGGCCCCACCAACGACACCTGGCGAACGAGCTCATCAGGTACCGCGTCGATCGCTTCGGCCTTCTTGCCCGCCAGGTACAGATCCTGAATGTGGTCGGCAACCTCGCCGAAGCCGTAGCGCGTCGCGAGGTTGTGATAGAAGTTTCGCCCTCGGGCACCCATCCCGCCGATGTAGAGCGCCAATTGTGGTTTCGCCCAAGCCAATCGGTCGTCCACATCGTCGCCGATCGCCAGACTCGCGCTCACCATGACGTCCAGCGGGCCCAGCGCGGGGTCGCGTTTGGCGGCGCCTGCGCGCAGCGCCGCGCCCCAGACCTCGTCGGCTTTCTCGGGGTAGAAGAACACCGGCTGCCAGCCCTCGGCGATCTCGGCGGTGAGCTCGACGTTCTTCGGGCCCAGCGCGGCGATGGTGATCGGGATCCGTTCCCGCACCGGATGGTTGATCAGCTTGAGGGGCTTTCCCAGTCCGGTGCCGCGCTCGGCCGGCAGCGGAACCTGGTAGTACCTGCCGTCGTAGGTGACCCGCTCGCGCCGCCACACCTGCCGGCAGATCTCGACGACCTCGCGGGTGCGGCCCAGCGGCGCGTCGAACGGCACTCCGTGGAAGCCCTCCACGACCTGCGGGCCCGACGTTCCGAGCCCGAGCCGGAACCGGCCGTCGGAGACGTAGTCGAGTCCGGCGGCCGTCATCGCCATCAACGCGGGCGTGCGTGAGTAGATCGGGACGACGCCCGTGCCCAGCTCGATCCGCGAGGTTCGGGCCGCCAGAAAGCCCAGTTGGCTGACCGCGTCGTAGGAGTACGCCTCGGCGACCAGGGCGATGTCCACACCGATCTTCTCGAGCTCGACCACCTCGTCGACCGCATCGAGGAAGCCGCCGGCGTAACTGAGAAAGATGCCCGTCCGCATTGCCTTCTGCATTTGTCAGGTATACACCCAACCAACCGGTTGGGCGCAGCGGGCCCCGGGCTGGCTCAGGGCTTCAGCAGCGCGACGACCTTGTTCTCGAGGTCGACGGGGTCGTCGGCGAACGGGTCCATCACCTGCGTCTTCGGCAGGTCGGCCTCGGGATCGGCGAAGGACTTGTAGTCCTTGTCGTCGGTCAGCATGTGAAGCAGGTAGCCGGTCATCAGCGCGCGGACAATCTTCTGCGTCCCTCTGTCGGCGCCCGGCAGTCCGACCGCCGGGGCAAGGCGGCGGCCTTCGACGAGGCCACCGGCCTTGGTCTTGGAGGTGGTGCGCAGAGTGGCTGTCTTCCACGAACGGGCCAGTTCGACGGCGTTGGAACGCAGTGACATCGGGTCGCTGGGGTCCACCAGGATCAGCCCCGGAACCGCCAACCCCGCCGCAGGCTCCTCCGCGGACGGTTTGGTGAGCAGCGGATACGCCGCGAACACCGCGCGGGGTTTGGCGGCCATGCCCGCGGCGGCGAACACCGCAGCCGAGGCGCCGAACCCGTGGCCCGCGACGCCCAGCTTCGCTGGGTGCACGCTGATCTCGCCGGTGCCCAGTCGCACACCGGCAATGATGTCCAGCGCGGTGCCGAGGTCATAGGCCAGGTTGAGCACCGACGGCACCAGCCCGGTCTCGGTGTTGGGCGCGGCGGCCACGATTCCCCACGACGCCAGATGTTCCAGCGTTCCGTGGTACCGATCAGCCGATGTGATCCAGTCGTGCCCGAACGCGACCCCGGGCAGATTCTTGCCGGCAACCGGGGTGTACACGACGCCCGGGAGTCCGGCAAAGGCCAGGTCACCGCGCATGACGCGGTGTGGGCCACGGCGGGTCAACGCGCCAAAGAGCTTCTTCGTGCGGGCCACCCGATGACCGTATCCCACCGGGGGGAGCGGCGTTCCTGCACTACCCTGGACGGCTATGTGCGGAATCGTCGGCTACGTCGGGCAGCGTCCTGCCTGCGCCATCGTCGTCGACGCGCTACGGCGCATGGAGTACCGGGGCTACGACTCGGCCGGCGTCGCGCTCCTCGACGGCCACGGGGGTCTCACCGTCCGTCGCAAGGCGGGCCGCCTGGCCAACCTCGAAGGTGCTCTCGGCGAGGCCGGGGCCGATCAGCTCGTCGGTGCCACCGGTCTCGGCCACACCCGGTGGGCCACCCACGGCAGGCCGACCGATCGCAATGCGCACCCGCATCGGGATGCCTCAGGCAAGGTCGCCGTGGTGCACAACGGCATCATCGAGAACCACGCCGCGCTGCGTGCCGAGCTCGAGGGCTACGGGGTGGAGTTCGCCAGCGACACCGACACCGAGGTGGCGGTCCACATGGTCGCGCGTGAATTCGCCGGTGGTGAGCACGCCGGGGACTTCGCCGCATCGGCGCTGGCGGTGCTTCGCCGGCTCGAAGGGCATTTCACGCTGGTGTTCGCGCACGCCGACGAGCCGGGCACGATCGTGGCCGCCCGCCGGTCGACGCCGCTGGTTCTCGGCGTCGGCGACGGTGAGATGTTCGTCGGCTCGGACGTCTCGGCGTTCATCGAGCACACCCGCGAGGCCGTCGAACTCGGCCAGGATCAGGCGGTCGTGGTCACCGCCGACGGTTACCGCATCACGAACTTCGAGGGTGTGCCGGCGGATCCCGTGACCGACTACCGAACCTTCCACATCGACTGGGACACGTCGGCCGCCGAAAAGGGCGGCTACGAGTACTTCATGCTCAAGGAGATCGCCGAGCAGCCCGCCGCGGTGTCCGACACCCTGCTCGGTCACTTCATCGACAACCGCATCGTCCTCGACGAGCAGCGCCTGTCCGACCAGGAACTGCGCGAGATCGACAAGGTCTTCATCGTCGCCTGCGGAACTGCGTTCCACTCCGGGCTGCTGGCCAAGTACGCGATCGAACACTGGACCCGGCTGCCCGTGGAGGTCGAGCTCGCCAGCGAGTTCCGTTACCGCGACCCGGTTCTGGACAGCCACACACTGGTGGTGGCCATTTCGCAGTCCGGCGAGACGGCCGACACGCTCGAGGCGGTGCGGCACGCCAAGGAGCAGAAGGCCAAGGTGCTCGCGATCTGCAACACCAACGGCAGCCAGATCCCGCGGGAATGTGATGCGGTGCTCTACACCCGTGCGGGTCCGGAGATCGGCGTGGCGTCGACGAAGACGTTCCTGGCGCAGATCGCCGCCAGTTATCTTGTCGGACTGGCACTTGCGCAGGCTCGCGGCACCAAGTACCCGGATGAGGTGGCCCGTGAGTATCACGATCTGGAGGCGATGCCGGACTTGATCTCGCGGGTGCTGGCCACCACAGATCCCGTCGTGGCGCTCGCTCACCGTTTCGCCCCGTCGCAGACCGTGCTGTTCCTCGGTCGCCATGTGGGATACCCGGTCGCCCTCGAAGGTGCGTTAAAGCTCAAGGAACTGGCCTACATGCACGCCGAGGGATTCGCCGCCGGTGAGCTCAAGCACGGCCCGATCGCGCTGATCGAGGACGACCTGCCGGTCATCGTCGTGATGCCGTCGCCGAAGAACGCGGCGATGCTGCACTCGAAGCTGCTGTCCAACATCCGGGAGATCCAGGCGCGCGGCGCCGTCACGATCGTCATCGCCGAGGAAGGCGACGAGACGGTGCGACCGTACGCCGATCATCTGATCGAAATCCCTTCCGTGCCAACGCTCTATCAGCCTCTGCTGTCGACGATCCCGCTGCAGGTGTTCGCCGCCGGTGTCGCCCAGGCCCGGGGATACGACGTCGACAAGCCGCGGAACCTGGCGAAGTCGGTCACCGTCGAATAGTGCCCGTGGCCGACGTCGGGTACTTCCGCAGCAGTGTTGCGCGCGCGCACTTCCTGACCGCGTACGACGCCGGCATGGCTCGGTTGCCCGCCTTCGACGCCGAGTTCGACATTGCCACGTCGTTCGGAACGGTACGTGCGTACCGGTTCGGTGACAGGTCCGGGTCGACGCCGGTGGTGCTGTTGCCGGGACGCAACGCCGCCACCCCGATGTGGCGCGCCAACCTGCCCGGACTGGTGACCCGTCGCACGGTCTACTCGCTCGACCTGCTCGGGGAGGCGGGCTGCAGTGTGCAGACCGCACCGATCACCACCGCCCAGGATCAGGCCCGGTGGCTCGAGGAGGCGCTCGCCGGCCTCGACCTCCCGCGTGTCCACATGCTCGGGGCGTCGATCGGTGGTTGGGCCGTCACCAACCACGCATGCCGGTTCCCGGACCGGGTGGCGTCGGTGACGCTGCTCGATCCGGTGTGCACCTTCGCGCGCATTCCTTTTCGCACTCTCGCGTTCTCGGCGGTGATGGCGTTGCCCGCAGTGCCGGAGAAAGCACGCAGGTGGTTCCTGAGTTGGATCTCCGGCGGGGAGGCCGTCGACGATTCATTGCCCGAAGCGCGGCTCATCGCCGCGGCGATGGCGGACTTCGTGCTGCGACTGCCGCCGCCGGCAAGCATCACCGACGCACAGTTGCGCGGCCTGGATGTGCCGGTGTTGGCATTTTTCGGCGGACGCAGCGTGATGCTCGACGCTGACAGCGCCGCCCACCGGGCGCGGTCGCTGGTGCCGCACGCCCAGGTCGAGGTGTATCAAGACGCCTCTCACGCGATCAACGGCGAGTACGCCGAGCAGATCGCCGAGCGGGCGCACCGTTTCTGGGACACGGTGGACAGCTGAGGCTGCAGTGACGGTGTCCGGGCTGTGTCGAAAAAGCGGCGTCTAAATAGAGTTGCACCTCCGCTGCGGCTGCGCCCGGTTGTTCTTTCCATGGAAGTCCCCGGGATGGATGAGGCCTGTGCTCGTCGACGACGCGGTGCGCGGCCGCGAGAGCTGACCCGAATCCGCTACGCGGGCAGCCGCAGCCCGCTGTCGGTATCGAAGCGGTGTACCTCCGACGCGGCGGCCGAGAGCGCCACCGTGGCGCCCACCGGGAGCTCGGGCAGGGCAGCCGCGCTGACGACGCTGGTGAGGATGTGTTCGCCGGCCCGCACGGTGACGATCGCGCGCGGTCCGAGCAATTCGACCAGCTCGACGGTCGCCGAACCGTCCTGGTCCGGCGAGAGCTCGAGGTCGTCCGGGCGGATCCCGATCGTCACCGCCGTTGCCTGGGGTCCGCCGACCGCGATCCGCAGACCCGACTGGGTGCGCAGTTCACCCGCGGCGACCGCACCGTCGATCAGGTTCATCTTCGGGCTGCCGACGAAGGCCGCGACGAACGTGTCCGCCGGGTGACGGTAGACGTCTTCAGGCGGGCCGGCCTGTGCGATGTGGCCGTCCCGCATCACCACGATGCGGTCTGACAGCGTCATCGCCTCCTCCTGGTCGTGGGTGACGTACAGCGACGTGACACCGAGGCGGCGCTGCAGCCGTAGCAGCTCGGTGCGAGTCTCCACCCGCAGCTTGGCGTCGAGGTTGCTCAGCGGCTCGTCGAACAGGAACACCGCCGGTTCGCGGATGATCGCGCGGCCGATCGCCACCCGCTGCTGCTGACCGCCGGAGAGGTCTTTGGGCTTGCGGCCCACCAGGTGGCCCAGCCCCAGCGAGGCAGCGATGTCGTCGGCCCGTCGCAACGCCTCGGGTCGCGGAGTTTTCTTGGCGCGCAACGGGAAGGCGATGTTCTCCCGGACCGTGAGATGCGGATAGAGCGCATAGTTCTGGAACACCATCGCGATGTCGCGTTGTTTGGGTTCCAGACGGGTGACGTCCTGGCCACCGATGCGGATGTTGCCCGAGGTCACCTCTTCCAGGCCGGCCAGCATGCGCAGTGAGGTCGTCTTGCCGCAACCCGAGGGGCCGACCAGCACCGTCATGCTGCCGTCGGCGAGTTCCAGGTCGAGGCCGGACACCACGGTGGTGGCGCCGTAGGACTTGGTGACCCCGGAGAAGCTGACTGTTGCCATGTATGAGACCTCGCTTATCAGTACTTGACCGCGCCGCCGCTGATGCCCTGCACCAGACGTCGCTGGATGAAGAAGCTCGCCACCACCACCGGGATGATGGCGATCATGATCGCGGCGCTCATCGCACCGATCTGCACGCCGCGGAACGTGTTGAAGCTCGAGATCGCGACGGGCAAGATGGCGGCGTTGCCTGGGGCGAGGATCAGTCCGTAGAACATGTCGTTCCAGGACAGGGTGAAGCCGAAGATCCCGGCGGCACCGATGCCCGGGAACACCTGTGGCAACACCACCAACCGGAACGCCTGCCACCGGGTGAACCCGTCGACGCGGGCCTGTTCCTCCAGCGAGGACGGTACGGCCTCGAAGAAGCCGATCAGGAACCAGGTCACAAGCGGCAGAACAAAACTCAGGTGCGCAAAGATCACCGGCAGCAGCGTGTCGGTCATCCGCAGCGCCTGCGCCATGGTCAGGAACGGAAACACCATGACGGCCGGCGGGACGACCTGGGCGGCGAGCATCCCGAAACGGGTCAACGATCCGCCGGCGCGGTACTTGGCGATCACGTAGGCGCCCATGCTCCCGACGACCAGACTCACCGACACGGTGACGACACCGACGATCAGGCTGCGTCCCGCGGCCGCGAAGATCCCCGAGTCCAGCACCGAGCGCCAGTTCTCCAGCGTCGGACTGAACGCCAGCAGGAACGGCTCGGCCATCTGGCCCGAGGTCTTGAAGCTCGCCAGCGCCACCCAGACGATGGGGAACAACACGAACACGAACGTCGCCGTCAGTACAGCGATCCGGATGATCTCCAGCCAGCGTGGTCGGGTCATCGTGCCTTGCTTCTCTCCATGGTCCGGAACGCCACCACGATCACGGCCAGCACCAGCACCAGCACGATGAACGCCATCGCGCTGGCCGCGGCGAGCCGGAAGAACTGGATGCCCTCCAGATACATGAAGTACTGCAGGGTTTCGGTCTCGGTGCCCGGCCCGCCGCGGGTGGTCGCGTAGACGTACTCGAACACCCGCAGCGCATCGAGGCCGCGCAGCAGCACGGCCACGGTCAGCACCGGTGCCAGCATCGGGATCAGCACCCGGCGCAGCTGGTAGACCGGGCCGGCGCCGTCCACCCGGGCGGCTTCCAGCGGCTGCTTGGGCATCGATTCGAGCCCCGCCAGGATGAGCAGCACCATGAACGGCGTCCACTGCCACACGTCGATGAACGCCAACGTCAGCAGTGCCCGTCCGGGGCCGAAGAAGTCGTAGCCGGCACCCACGGCGTGCAACAGAGCGGGCACCGCGCCGATCTGGTCGTTGAGCAGGAACCGGAAGATCAACCCGACCGCGATCGGCGTGATGAACATCGGCGCCAGCACGATCGCGCGTGCCAGGTCCTTGGCCCAGCGCTGCCGGTACAGCGCCAGCGCCACCGCGAAACCGAGGACGAGTTCCAGGCTCACCGCCACCACGACGTAGATCGCGGTGGTCGCGAAGGCATCCCAGAACGCCGAATTGTCCAGAGCGTCAGAGAAGTTGGCGACACCGACGATGTCCGGCGTGCCCCGGTCGGTCAGCTCGTAGTCGGTGACCGACAGGTACAGCGCATAACAGAGTGGGAATCCGACGGCCACGGCGAACAGCGTCAGCAGCGGCGCCAGCATGCCGTACTTGAACCTCATCGGCGCATACCTTCCGGCGCGACCGCCGGATTCCCGTTGCTCAACCCTGGATCCGCTCCACGGCCGCCTGTGCGTCGCGCAACGCGTCGGCGACGCTCTTGCTGCCGGCCGCCGCCTCGTTGAGTTCGGTGCCGACCGCCTGGATCATCTCCTCACCGCCGGGGCCCTGCGACAGCGGGGCCGCATCGGCCAGGATCTCACCGACGGCTTCGTAGTAGTCGGCTCCGTATCCGTCGGCCAGCACCATCTCGTTGGTCAGTGAACTCTCCCGGATCACCGCACCGCCCTCGGCGACACGTTCGGCATCGATGTCGGGGGAGGTGATCCACGAGATGAAGGCCCACGCGGCGTCGGGTGTCGCCGAGTTGGCCGGAATCGCCCAGCTCCACGACCCCAGTGCGGACTTGCCTCCGGGAATGGGCGCCAGCGCGAACTGCCCGGCGCGTTCGCCGGAGGCGCCCGCCGGATCGTTGAGCGCGGGCAGGTTCCAGTTGTATCCGACCATCGAGGCGGCCTGACCGCTCGACACCGAACGGAATGCCTCGTCGAAGGCCCAGTTGAGGCTATTGGGCGGTGCCGCGGTGTTGTAGGTCTCGATGTAGGCGTCCAGCGCGCGGGCGGCCTGCTCGGTGTTCAGCGTCGGCTTGCCGTCGGCGTCGTAGATGGACCCGCCCGCGGCGAACAGCCAGTTGGCCCACTCCTCGAAGATCTTGTACCCGCGTTGCGGCTGCATCGCGATGCCGGCGTGCGCGCCGGTGTTGAGCTGCTGCGACGTGCTCACCAGTGCGTCCAGATCGGTGGGCACCGACTGGCCGGCGGCGTCCATGTCGACGGTGTTGTAGATGTAGCCCAGCGCATAGTTGTAGAACGGCACGCCGTAGGTGGTGCCGTCGACATCGGTGATGTCCGTCAGTGACGCGAAGAAGTCACCGGGGTTGTAGTCGGGCGTCGAGTCGATCCGCTCGTTCAGCGGCTCCAGGAACCCAGCGTCGGCGAAGTCGTCCATCCAGGGGTTGTCCACCACGATCAGGTCGTAGGCCGGTTCGGCCGACTGGAACGACGACACCAGGCGATCCCGCATCTGGTCGAAAGTCATCGTCTCGATGTTGATCTCGATATCCGGGTAGTTCTCGTTGAACTCACCGACCAGCCCCTGGACGATGTCGGTGTCGGGCACGTTCTCCATCAGCACCCGCACGGTGCCCGATGTGTCGGTCGGGATGTCGCCGAGCCCGGAGGACTCCTGCTCGCCCGAACCGCCGCTGCCCGCGCATCCGGCGAGGGTCAGGCTCGTGGCCAGCACCAGCGCCGGCCACGCCTTGGGAATCTTCATCATGCGTTCTCACTTCCGGTTTTCGGTGGGTTGATCCAGGATGTTCGTGTCGTCACGCTCGGAGCTCAATCCATATAGGCACCGCCGTTGACCGAAAGTGCTTCACCGGTGATGAACCCGGCGTCATCGGAGACCAGGAACGCCACCGCGCGGGCCACATCCTCGGGGGTCTGCAGCCGTCCCAGCGGGGTGGCGTCGATCCATGATTGCCGGACCTGTTCCGGAGTGGATTCGGAAAGTGCTGCTTCCCAGTCTAATTCACGTGACTGCATCGGGGTGGCGACGAACCCGGGGCACACGCAGTTGACGGTGATCCGGTGCTCGGCCAGCTCGAAGGCCATCGCCTGGGTCAGCCCCAGCACGCCGAACTTGGAAGCCACGTAGTCGGCCAGGAACGGCACCCGGCCCTGCTTGGCCGCCATCGACGCGGTGTTGACGATGCTGCCCTGGCGGCCGGTGCGGATCATGGCCCGCGCGGCGGCCTGGCCGCAGAAGAACACCGCCTTGAGGTTGATCTCCAGCGACCGGTCGTACTGTTCGGGGGAGACGTCGACAAACCTCTGCATCGCCGACACCCCGGCGTTGTTGATCCAGGCGTCCAGCCCCAGTCGGTCGGCGACGTCGTCGGCGAGCGCGACCGCCGCCTCCCCGTCGGTGACGTCGAATCGCAGGTACTCGTGGCCACGCTCACCGCCGCCGGTCAGGCCGGCCGCGGTCTGGGCGGCGCCCTCGCCGTCGATGTCGGTGACCACCACCCGCCAGCCCCGCTCGGCCAGGGTGGTGGCGATCGCCCGGCCGATGCCGGAGCCGGCGCCGGTCACGACGGCGGTGCGCAGGGAGGTGTTCGGGGCGGTCATGGCCGGGCCTTTCGTGCGAGTCGGTGGGAGAACGGGGTGAGAGCGTCGCCGAGAGCGCGCCAGTCGGTGTACGCGTCCGCGTAGCGCTGCACGTGGCGGGTGTCGGGGACGACGGGCTCACCCAGCGTGCGGAAGCGGTCGGTGTCTTCCCAGTCGTCGATCATCCCGACGCCGACCCCGGCGATGATGGCCGCACCCAGCGACGCGCCCGGATGCCCGATGATCGGCCACAACTCGGTGTCCAGGACATCGGCCAGGATCTGTTTCCACAGCGTGGACTTGCTGCCGCCGTTGGTGACCATGGCACGCTGCAGTGGCACGCCGATCTCGGCGAAGACCTCGGTGTGGTGTTTGAAGCCGAATGCGACGGCTTCGAGCACCGAGCGGTACAGGTCCGCTCGGGTGTGGGCGAGGTCCAGTCCCACGAACGCCCCCCGCAGGTCGGGATCGTGCAGCGGACTCTTCTCACCGAGAAAGTAAGGCAGGCAGAGGATTTCTGCCGGGTTGCGCTGCACCGCCTCGGCGTCGAGGTCGAGCAGATCGAGTCCGCCCGACAGTGTCTGGAACCAGCGGATCAGGCTACCGCTGGTCGCCATGCAGCCGTTCGGGAGCCAGCGGCCCGGCACCGGGTGCGCATCGAGGTACAGCCGGGCGTCGGCCACCGGTGCGTCGCTGGCGGCAAGCACGTCACCGGCACCGCCGAGCTTGACCAACCAGTCGCCCGCCGCGTTGACCCCGGCGGCGTACGCCGACAGCACGTGATCGGCGCCGCCGACGATCAGTGGCAGGCCGGCGCGCAGACCCGTGGCCGCCGCCGCGTCGTCGCTGAGCACCCCGGCCTGTTCCCCGGGGACGAGGATGTCGGGCTGGAGGTCGTCGGCCAGGTCTGCCGCGTCGAACATGGGCTGGTAGGGCTGCCCGGCCAGGCTGCCCAGCCCGGATTCGATGGACCAGTTCAGTTCCACGTGCGGTGCCGCGCCGAGCGCCATCAGCACCCAGTCGTAGGAGCCCACCAGGCGTGCGGTCCGGCGCCAGTTGCCGGGTTCGTTGGTGCGCAGCCACATTGCCGTCGGCGCCACCGACTGCTGGGTGATGGCCGAACCGGTCGCGGCGAGCACGTCGGCGGCGTCCATCGCGGCCTGCAGACGGGTGATCTCGGTGGTGGCGCGTGAATCGTTCTGCAGGATCGCCGGGCGGACCGGCGACCCGGCCCGGTCGATCGCCACCACGGCGGGGACCATCCCGGTGGTCGCCAGCGCGCCGATGTCACCGGGGGTGGCGCCGGACGCGGCCAGTACGTCGCGAATCGTCGCGTGCACGTTGGCGATCCACTCGGCGGGGTCGGCCTCGGCCCGACCGGGTTGCTCGGCGAACAGTCGCGTCTCACGGGATGCCTGGGCGGCGATGCGGCCCGCAGTGACGTCGATCAGCACGGTTTTAGTTCCCGTGGTGCCGACATCGACACCGATCGTGAACTCCGGCATGCCGTCTCCTCCGCTGGGTTGGTTAGACGATACCAATCCGCCTGTTAGATTCTCACACGTTCTGTGTAACAATCACGTTATCGTGGCGGAATACCCCCCAGAAGCTGTTATCAAATAACACATGAGGATGCGATGACAACCCGAGAGGCTCCGATGACCACCTGGCTGGACGACGTATTCGGCGTGCGCAAACCCGTGATCGCGATGCTGCACCTGCTCGCCCTGCCGGGCGATCCGGGTTTCGATTCGGCCGGCGGCGTCCGCGCCGTTGTCGACCGGGCCAAGGCCGAACTGGCGCAGCTGCACGAGGGCGGCGTGGACGGGGTGATGATCTCCAACGAGTTCAGCCTGCCGTACCTGACCAAGACCGAGCCGATCACCGCCGTGACCATGGCGCGGGTGATCGGTGAGCTGCTCTCCGAGCTGTCGATGCCCTATGGCGTCAATGTGCTGTGGGACGGCCGGGCCTCGATCGATCTGGCCGTGGCGACCGGTGCGCAGTGGGTGCGGGAGATCTTCACCGGGGTCTACGCCAGTGATTTCGGGCTCTGGGACACCAATATCGGGGAGGTGGCGCGCCACCGGCACCGCATCGGCGGCTCCGAGGTCAAGTTGCTCTTCAACATCGTGCCCGAGTCGGCGGTCTACCTGGCCCACCGAGACCTGGCCTCGATCACCGCGACGACGGTGTTCGCCACCAAGCCGGACGCCATCTGCGTATCCGGCCTGACGGCGGGCGCCCCGACCGATGCGCAGGCTCTGGGAGTGGTCAAGGATTCGGCCGGATCCGTTCCGGTGTTCGTCAACACCGGCGTTCGGGCGGACAACGCCGCCGAACAGCTCACGGTCGCCGATGGCGCCATCGTCGGCACCTATTTCAAGCAGGACGGGGTGTTCGAAAATCGGGCGGTCGCGTCGCGCGTCACCGAGCTGATGGGGGCGGTCAGAGACTTCCGCAGCACGCTGTGAGCACCGCCGCCGGGCTGCGTGAACTCGCGGTCACCGCTGCGCGGTACGGGGCCGGCGTATGTCTGCGGCGGTCGACCGAAGGCGGCGACGTCGTCACCAAAGGCGCCGCCGGAGACCTCGTCACCGCGGTGGACCGTGCGGCCGAGGAAGCGGTGCGCCAGGTGCTGCTGGACGCGCGGCCCGACGATGCGCTGCTCGGTGAGGAACTCCCGGCGCACCCGGGAAGCTCCGGGCTGCAGTGGGTGATCGACCCACTCGACGGCACCACCAACTTCACCCGGCGGATCCCGTTCTACGGCACCTCGGTCGGGGTGCGCGACGGCGACGGGGTGTGGTTGGCCGCGGCGGTCTGCGCTCCGGTCCTGGACACCACCTGGAGCGCGGCGCGCGGAACCGGCGCGCAGGTCGAAACCGCCTCGGGTCGTGAGGATCTGCCGCTCGCACTGGCGACCTCATCGGCGTCCGTGCTCGGCACCGGGCTGTCCTACGACGCCACTCATCGGCGCCGCCAGCTGCGCGAGCTGGGCTGGCTGATGGTCGACTACACCGACATGCGCCGGTTCGGCGCGGCGGCCATCGACCTGTGCCTGGTGGCACAGGGCAGCCTGGACGCGTTCGTCGAGGACGATCTCGGCGTGCATGACTGGGCGGCGGGCGCGCTGATCGCCGAGGAGGCCGGCGCACAGGTTCACCGGCCCACTGATCGCGACGCCACCATGTCGGCGCACTGGCGCTGAGACCCGGCTCAGGCGTCCACGCAGCGCACGTCCACGCCCGCCGTGCGCAGCTGCGCCACGGTCGGATGGCTGGGCGAACCATCGGTCACCAACACCGATATCGCGGACACCGGAGCCACGTTGATCAGTTGCACCCGACCGAGTTTGGACGCGTCCGCCGCCACGATCACCCGGTCCGCCGAACGCATGGCCGCCTGTTTGACGTTGCCTTCCTCGCGGTGGTACTCCGAGGCCCCGCGACGGCCGTGTACCCCGGCGATGCCCATCACGTAGGTGTCGCAGTTGTAGCGCAGATAGAAGTCCTCGGCCTCGGCGCCGATCAGGCTCAGCTCGCCGGGGCGGACCTTTCCGCCGGTGAGCAGGATCGTGGTGTCCGGTTCGGCGGCGAGCTCCACCGCGACCAGAACGCTCGGTGTGATCACCGTCAGGCCGAGTGCCCGGCCCTTCAGCGCCCGCGCCACGGCGAGCACCGTGCTGCCGCTGTCCAGGATCACGGTTTCCTGCGGTGCCAGTAGATCGGCGACAGCACGGGCGATGTGGGCCTTGCCGCCGGCGGCCACAGCCGCGCGGGCGTCGAACGACGGTTCGGTGGCTTTACCGCCGAACGCGATGGCGCCACCGAGGACCCGCCGCGCGATCCCCTGTTCCTCGAGACGTTCGATGTCGCGGCGAATCGTCATCGCCGAGACGTCGTACTCCGCGGCGAGCGAGGTGAAATCCACCTCACGGTCGGAGTGGATGCGCGCGGCGATCGCGGCGCGCCGCGCGTGGGCATCCAGCGAGGGCACGGTGCTGAGCCTATCGTGAAACCTGTGAGTGGTTCACATTGATCACACGAAAATGACCTTGCGATGTCAAAGATGTGAGCGCACCACAATCACTGGGCACTAGCGTGGGGGCCATGCGGTACTACTACTCCGCCGAGGCGATCAGGGCTGCCGAGGAGCCGTTGCTCGCTGCGCTTCCCGAGGGTGTGCTGATGCGCCGCGCCGCCTACGGTCTGGCCACCGCGATCGCGCGGGAGTTGGGCGCCGTGGCCGGCAAGAACGTCTGCGCGGTCGTCGGCTCGGGCGACAACGGCGGCGACGCACTGTGGGCCGCGACATTCCTGCGTCGCCGCGGCGCAGGCGCGTCTGCGGTCCTGCTGAACCCGGACAAGGCGCACCGCAAAGCGCTCGCCGCGTTCCTGCGCGCCGGTGGGCGCATCGTCGAAACAGTTCCTGCGGCAACCGATCTGGTCATCGACGGGGTCGTCGGCATCTCCGGCTCCGGGCCGCTGCGGCCGAACGCCGCCGAAGTCTTCGACGCCGTCGACAAGGCGGGCATCCCGGTGGTCGCCGTCGACCTGCCCAGCGGGGTCGACGGCGGGACCGGCACCGCCGACGGGCCGCACGTGACCCCGGCGGTGACGGTCACGTTCGGCGGGCTCAAGCCGGTCCACGCGCTGCGGGACTGCGGCCGCGTCGAGTTGGTCGACATCGGGCTGGATCTGCCGCCCAGCCCGCTGGCGGCATTCGAGGCCCGCGACGTGGCCGCCCGCTGGCCGGTGCCGGGCCCCGATGACGACAAGTACAGCCAGGGCGTCACCGGTGTGATGGCGGGTTCGGCGACCTACCCGGGCGCCGCGGTGCTGTGCACCGGCGCCGCGGTGGCCGTCACCTCCGGTATGGTCCGTTACGCGGGCAGTGCTGCGCAGCAGGTGCTTTCGCAATGGCCCGAAGTGATCGCCACACCCGGACACGCCACCGCCGGCCGGGTCCAGGCCTGGGTGGTCGGGCCCGGTCTGGGCACCGACGAGACCGCCGCGGCCGCTCTGTGTTTCGCGCTGGAGACCGACGTTCCCGTCCTCGTCGACGCCGACGGGCTGACGATGCTGGCCGCGCACACCGACCTGGTTGCGGACCGCCGGGCCGCGACCGTCCTGACACCGCACGCGGGCGAGTTCGCCCGGCTGGCCGGATCTCCGCCCGGGCAGGACCGCATCGCCGACACCCGCAGGCTGGCCGATCGGCTGGGTGTCACGGTGTTGCTCAAGGGCAATGTCACCGTCATCGCCGAACCCGGGGGCCCGGTGTACCTGAACGTCGCCGGCCAGTCGTGGGCCGCCACCGCCGGTTCCGGCGACGTGCTGTCCGGGATCATGGGCGCACTTCTGGCGGCGGGATTGCCGTCAGGTGAGGCCGCCGCCGCCGCCGCGTTCGTCCACTCCCGCGCCGCCGAGATGTCCGCCCGCGACCCCGGACCGGCGCCGGTTCCGACGTCGTCGTCGCGGATCCTTGCCCATCTGCGCCCGGCGTTGGGTTCGATCCTCTAGAAAGAACCCCATGCCCAACGTTTCCCGTCATTCGTCGCTGACCCCTGCCTACACCGGCCGGCTGTCCACCTCGCCACTGCCGGCGCTTCGTCTGCCCGACGAGTCGATGGATCCCGACCAGACCTACCAGTTCATCCACGACGAGCTGATGCTCGACGGCAGCTCTCGGCTCAATCTGGCCACCTTCGTGACGACCTGGATGGATCCCGAGGCCGGCCGGCTGATGTCGGAGACGTTCGACAAGAACATGATCGACAAGGACGAGTACCCGGTCACCGCAGCCATCGAGCAACGCTGCGTGTGCATGGTCGCCGACCTGTTCCACGCCGAGGATCTGCGCGACGACGACCCGGCCACCGCGGTCGGGGTGTCCACGGTCGGGTCCAGCGAAGCGGTGATGCTGGCGGGGCTGGCGATGAAATGGCGGTGGCGCGACCGGGTCGGCGGGCAGAACGGTGATGGCTGGAAGACACGCACCCCCAACATGGTGATGGGCTCCAACGTCCAGGTGGTGTGGGAGAAGTTCTGCCGGTACTTCGACGTCGAGGCCCGCTATCTGCCGATGGAGGAGGGGCGCTACGTCATCACCCCCGAGCAGGTGCTCGCCGCGGTCGACGAGGACACCATCGGCGTGGTGGCCATCCTGGGCACCACGTTCACCGGCGAGCTCGAACCCGTCGCCGAGATCTGCGCGGCGCTCGACGATCTCGCCTCCCAGAAGGGAAAACCGGATGTGCCGGTGCACGTCGACGCCGCCAGCGGCGGTTTTGTGGTGCCGTTCCTGCACCCCGACGTGGTGTGGGACTTCCGGCTGCCCCGGGTGGTGTCGATCAACGTCAGCGGGCACAAGTACGGCCTGACGTATCCGGGCATCGGCTTCGTGGTGTGGCGCAACGCCGAACACCTACCGGAAGACCTGGTCTTCCGGGTGAACTATCTGGGCGGCGACATGCCCACCTTCACGTTGAATTTCTCCCGTCCCGGCAACCAGGTGGTCGGTCAGTACTACAACTTCCTGCGCCTGGGCCGGGAGGGGTTCATCCAGGTGATGCGCTGCCTGTCCGACACCGCGCAGTGGTTCGCCCGGGAACTGGCCGGCATGCCCGAATTCGAGGTGATCTCCGACGGGTCGGCCATCCCGGTGGTGTCATTCAAGCTGGTGAAGGGCACCAAGTACACGGTGTTCGATGTCTCGGCGCTGCTCCGCAGCTACGGCTGGCAGGTGCCCGCCTACACGATGCCGGACGACGCCACCGATGTCGCGGTGCTGCGCGTGGTGGTGCGCGAGGGTTTCTCGGCGAACCTCGCCCGCGCACTGCGCGATGACCTGCGCAAAGTGCTGGCCAAGCTGGACCAGGTGGAGCTCGGCGGCTTCGCCGACGAGGCCCACTTCGCCCACTGAGCCGGCGACGGGGCGAGCCTGGGACAATCGGGGGCAGTGATCACCACCGTCAACACCCCCACCGCGGTCGTCGACCTCGACGCCATCGCCCACAACGTGGCCACGCTGCGCGAGCACGCGGGTGCCGCGGCGGTGATGGCTGTCGTCAAGGCCGACGGCTACGGTCACGGCGCCGCCCCGGTGGCCCGGGCGGCGCTCGCCGCCGGTGCCTCGGAGCTGGGCGTCGCGACGCTCGACGAGGCGCTCGCGCTGCGCCGGGCCGGCATCACCGCACCCGTCCTTGCCTGGTTGCACACCCCGCAGGCCGATTTCGCGCCCGCGCTTCAGGCCGACATCCAGGTGGCGGTGTCCTCCGAACGACAGGTCGACGACGTCGTCGCCGCCGTCCGTCGCACCGGCGTCACCGCGACGGTCACCGTCAAGGCCGACACCGGCCTGAACCGCAACGGGGTCGGGCCGGACGCCGTTCCCGCGTTACTCGACGCACTGCGGCGTGCCCAGGCCGAGGACACGGTGCGGGTCCGCGGGATCATGTCGCACCTGGCGCACGGCGACGACCCGCAGAACCCCTTCAACGACGTGCAGGCGCAGCGGCTCACCGATCTCGCGGCGACGGCCCGCGCCCTCGGCCTGCGGTTCGACGCGGTGCACCTGTGCAACTCCCCGGCGGTCCTGACGCGTCCCGATCTCGCGTTCGACATGGTGCGTCCCGGCATCGCGGTCTACGGCCAGAACCCGGTCCCACACCTCGGTGACTTCGGGCTGCGTGGGGCGATGACGGTGAAATGCCCGGTGGCAATGGTCCGGTCGCTCAGGGCGGGCGACGGCGTGTCCTACGGGCACACCTGGACCGCGGACCGCGACACCACGGTTGCGCTGCTCCCCGTCGGGTACGCCGACGGGGTCTTCCGGCCGCTGAGCAATCGCTTCGAGGTGTTGATCAACGGCAGGCGGTACCCGAACGTCGGCCGTGTCTGCATGGATCAGTTCGTGGTGGATCTCGGTCCCGACCCGACCGGCGTCGCGGAGGGTGACGACGCCATCCTGTTCGGCCCGGGCACCGACGGCGAACCGACCGCACAGGACTGGGCGGACCTGCTCGGCACCATCAACTACGAGGTCGTCACCAGCCCACGGGGACGCATCGTGCGCAGCTATCAGGGTGGTCCACGGTGAGCGCACGCGCGGGATGGTTCGCCGGCGCGGCGGGGATGTCCGCCGTCGGCACCGCCGCAGGGGTTTCGATGGCCCGGTCGCTGCGGCGCCGCGTCACCAGTGAAGATCCGCATGTCGACGAGGACTTCGAGTTGCTCGACGCCGACCGCGGCTGTGTGGTGACCACACCCGACGGGGTGCCGCTGACGGTGCGCGAGGTCGGCCCGAAGGACGCCCCGCTGACCGTGGTGTTCGCCCATGGGTTCTGTCTGCGGATGGGGTCGTTTCATTTCCAGCGCGCACGGCTCAGCGACCAGTGGGGAGCCCAGGTCCGCATGGTCTTCTACGACCAGCGCGGTCACGGTCAGTCGGGTGAGGCGCCGCCGGACACCTACACCGTCGAACAACTCGGACAGGACCTCGAGAGCGTGCTGGCCGTGATGGCGCCGCGCGGCCCTGTGGTCCTGGTCGGTCACTCGATGGGTGGTATGACCGTGCTCTCCCACGCCCGGCAGTACCCGCAGCGTTACCCGACCCGGATCGTGGGGGCCGCACTGATCGCGTCTGCCGCGGAAGGGGTTTCGCGGTCCCCGCTCGGGGAGATACTGCGGAACCCGGCGCTCGAGGCGGTGCGCTTCACGGCGCGCTACGCCCCGAAGCTGGTGCACCGGGGCCGCGGCGCCGCGCGCCGGGTGATCGGGCCCATCCTGCGTGCGGCCTCCTACGGGGACCAGAAGATCAGCCCCAGCGTGGTGGCGTTCTCCGAGGAGATGATGCACGACACCCCGATCGCCACCCTGGTGGAGTTCCTGCACGCCTTGGAGGTGCACGACGAGACCGAGGGGTTGGAGACGCTGAGCAAGGTTCCGACCCTGGTCGCCTGCGGTGACCGTGACCTGTTGACGCCGATGGAGTACTCGGAGGAAATGGCTGGCGCTTTGGCCAAAGCCGAGCTCGTGATCGTCTGCGGTGCAGGGCATCTGGTTCAGCTCGAGCGCCCGGAGGTGATCGACGATGCGCTGGTCCGGCTGGTGGAACGGGCCACACCGTCCAAACTCGTCGCGCTGACCCGTCGGGTGCGGGAGCGGGTACGGGCCAATGGATGAGAGTTCGGGCACCGCGGAACTGTTGACCGCTGACGACACCATCGCGCTGGGGGTCCGGCTGGGACGCGAGCTGCGCGCCGGCGACGTGGTCGTGTTGTCCGGGCCCCTCGGCGCCGGAAAAACCGTTCTCGCCAAGGGGATCGCGCAAGCCATGGACGTGGACGGGCCGGTGATCTCGCCGACTTTCGTCCTGGCCCGGGTGCACCGGGCGCGCCGTGCGGACACCCCGGCGATGGTGCACGTCGACCTGTACCGACTGCTCGACCAGACATCGGTCGACCTGCTCGCCGAACTGGATTCACTGGATCTGGACACCGACCTCGAGGATGCCGTCGTGGTCGTGGAGTGGGGTGAGGGTGTCGCCGAACGGTTGTCGGACAGTCATCTCGACATCCGGCTGGAACGCGCGCCGGAAACCGATGTGCGCACCGCCATCTGGCAGTGGAGCCGGACATGAGCATCCTGGTGTTGGCGATAGACACCGCCACGCCCGCCGTCACGGCCGGCGTGGTCCGACTCGACGGTGATGCCACCGAACTTCTTGCCGAGCAGGTGATCTTCGATCCCCGGGCGCACGCTGAGCGCCTCACACCCAACATCGTCGGCGCGCTCGGCGACGCCGAGGTCACCGTTGGTCAACTCGACGCCGTCGTGGTGGGTTGCGGCCCCGGTCCGTTCACCGGGCTGCGGGTGGGCATGGCGACAGCGGCCGCGTTCGGTCATGCCCTCGGTGTCTCGGTGCGGGGGGTGTGCAGCCTGGATGCCATCGCGGTCGGCACCACCGGGGAAGTGCTGGTGGTCACCGATGCGCGCCGCCGCGAGGTGTATTGGGCCCGGTACCGTGACGGCGTGCGGATCGACGGCCCGGCCGTCAACGCGGCGGGCGACGTGCCGGCCGGCGCCGACGCGGTCGCAGGGTCGCCCGAGCATGCGGCCTTGTTCGAGCTGCCGCGGTTGGCGCCGGTCTATCCGAGTGCGACGGGTCTGGTTCGCGCCGTGTCGAATTGGGAAGTCGAGCCTGAGCCGCTGGTGCCGATGTATCTGCGCAGACCCGATGCCAAACCGCAGGCGGCTGCGCGGTGAGTACCGCGCAGTTCGGTCCGCTGAAACCCGGTGACGCCGTGCGCTGCGCGGAGCTGGAAGCGCAGTTGTTCGACGGCGACGATCCGTGGCCCGAGCGGGCGTTCCTGTCGGAGCTCGCCGCCAAACACAACCACTACGAGGCTGCACGGGTCGACGACAAGCTCGTCGGTTATGCAGGAATCGCCCGGTTGGGCCGAATCCGCCCCTACGAGTACGAGATCCACACCATCGGTGTCGACCCCGCGTACCAGGGGCAGGGTATCGGCAGGCAGCTGCTCAACCGGTTGTTCGAATTCGCCGACGGGGGAACGATCTTTCTCGAGGTGCGCACCGACAACTCGGCGGCGATCGCACTGTATGAGAGTGCGGGGTTCACCAGGGTGGGGATTCGCAAACGCTACTACCGCGTCAGCGGGGCTGACGCCTACACGATGAAACGGGAGCGCCGATGATCGTTCTGGCCATCGAGAGTTCCTGCGACGAGACCGGTGTCGGCGTCGCAGAACTCGGCGACGACGGGACGGTGACGCTGCTGGCCGACGAGGTGGCGTCCAGTGTGGATGAGCACGCCCGCTTCGGCGGTGTGGTACCCGAGATCGCGTCCCGCGCGCACTTGGAGGCGCTGGGGCCGACGATGCGTCGTGCGCTGCAGGTCGCCGGCGTCACCAGGCCGGATGTCGTCGCGGCCACCATCGGTCCGGGTCTGGCCGGTGCGTTGCTGGTCGGTGTGGCTGCGGCCAAGGCGTATTCAGCGGCCTGGCAGGTGCCCTTCTATGCGGTCAACCATCTCGGTGGGCACCTGGCAGCCGACGTGTTCGACCACGGTCCGCTGCCGGAGTGCATCGGCCTGCTGGTGTCCGGCGGACACACCAACCTGTTGCACGTGCGCTCGCTGGGGGAGCCGATCGTCGAGCTGGGCTCCACCGTCGACGATGCCGCCGGCGAGGCCTACGACAAAGTGGCCAGGCTGCTGGGGTTGGGCTATCCGGGCGGCAGGGTGCTCGACGAGCTCGCCCGCACAGGCGATCCCGGCGCGATCGCCTTCCCCCGCGGTATGACCGGCCCGCGCGATGCCCCGTACTCGTTCAGCTTCTCGGGTTTGAAGACCGCGGTAGCCCGCTACGTCGAAAGCCATCCCGATGCAGCCCAGGCCGATGTGGCAGCGGGATTCCAGGAAGCCGTCGCGGACGTGCTGACAGCGAAGGCAGTGCGCGCGGCCGGCGAGCTCGGCGTGTCGACCCTGTTGATCGCCGGTGGGGTCGCGGCGAACTCGCGACTGCGGGAGCTGGCCGGGGAGCGCTGCGCCGCAGCGGGTCTGACGTTGCGCATTCCGCGGCCGCGGCTGTGTACCGACAATGGAGCGATGATCGCGTCCTTCGCCGCACACCTGATCGCGGCCGGGGCGTCGGCGTCCCCGCTGGACGTGGCCAGCGACCCTGGCCTGCCAGTGGTGCAGGGGCAGGTCGCGTGATGCGCCGGTTCCGTGGCCAGCATGGCCACGGACTTCATGTCGGTGACCTCGGCAGCACCGGGTTGTTTTGTGCGCGTTCGGCTTTGATGCGTGTGGCTTCGTCGGCGGCGCGGGTGCGTCGTCGGCGGGGCATCATCGCGGTGCGGGCCGGATGGGCAGGCGGACCTGTGCCCGGTGGTGGCAGGTTCGCGGTGGTGAGGTCGCAGGACGGGAAGAACAGTCGACTGCCGGGTTTGGTCGTGTAGGTTCGCCCG
>NZ_CACSIP010000037.1 GCF_902705885.1 Mycolicibacterium austroafricanum
TGTATCGTGTGCATCGGCAGATGTGTANNNCAGCCCNCNGCCCCGGCACCGCCCGCAACTGCTCAGGAGNCCCAGCCGTGAGAAACAACATTCGCGGCGCACTGGTGAGCTTTGGAATCTTTGCCGTGGTGTGCCTTGCAGCAACCTTTGCGGTCATGATGGTGTTCGCATCGTTGCGTTTCCACAGCGAGGTTAGGTACCGAGCCGAGTTCACCAACGTAACGGGCCTCGAGGAAGGCGACTTCGTTCGCATCGCCGGTGTCGAGGTCGGCAAGGTGAAAAGCATTTCCGTCACCCCCGAGGCGACGGCCATGGTGGAGTTCTCCACTGACCAATCGGTGGTGCTGACCGAAGGGACGCGCGCGGGCATTCGATGGGAGAACCTGCTCGGCGATCGATACATGTCACTCGGGGAGGGGGCTGGCGGCCTCGCCAAACTATCGGTTGGAGAGATGATTCCAACCGATCGCACCGAGCCCTCACTCGACCTCGACACCTTGCTGGGTGGCTTCCGCCCACTGTTCAGGGCGCTCGACCCCGACCAGGTCAACGCGCTGTCGGCGCAGTTGATCCAGGCGTTGCAGGGTGAAGGCACCACCATAAGCTCCTTCCTGGCTCAAGCCGCAACGGCGACGAGCACGCTCGCTGACCGTGACGAGCTAATCGGTGAACTGATCACGAACCTCAACACCGTGCTTTCATCCCTCAACGAGCAGAGCGGTCAATTCGGCAAAGCAGTGGACTCGATCGCACAGGTGGTTGAGACTCTCGCAGATCGCCGAGGTGACGTCACCAATGCGATCGCGTACTCCGACGAGGCCGCCGGCAGTATCGCCGATCTTCTTGCGCAGGCTCGACCGCCGCTTAAGGAGGCTGTCGCGCAATCAGACCGAGCCACTTCGATCATCGTCGCCGACCATGAGTACTTCGACGACTTGTTGAACACGCTGCCCGAGACCTACAAGATCCTGAGCAGGCAGGGCATGTACGGGGACTTCTTCAGCTTCTATTTGTGCGACGCGGTTTTGAAACTCAATGGCAAAGGTGGGCAGCCCGTCTACGTCAAAGTGGCCGGCCAGAACACCGGAAGGTGTGCACCTAAGTGAAGTCCTTCGCAGAACGCAATCCAATCAAGATCGGCGCCTTCGGTGTCGGCACCTGCGCGATAATTGCCGTGACGGCCTTGCAATACGACAAGATTCCGCTCATCCAGGGCGAGCGGTCGCACAGCGCCTACTTCAGCGAGGCCGGAGGCCTTCAAACAGGAGCGGCCGTTCAAGTGGCTGGCTTCAAATCTGGCAAGGTCTCCGATATCAAGCTCGAAGGTGCGCAGGTTCTGATCACCTTCGATCTCGATGAAGACGTGCACCTGGGGGACCGCACCGAGGCGGCCATCAAGACGAAGAGCCTTCTCGGCGCGAAGGTGCTTGAGATCATGCCCCGCGGGGACGGCGACCTGTCCGGACCGATACCTGCAGACCGCACGACACCGCCCTATCAACTTCCCGATGCACTCGGCGACTTGTCCAGGACGGTGCAGAACCTCGACACGACCGGTGTTTCGGATGCGCTTGCGACAGTATCGGAGACGTTCAAGGACACCCCCCCGCAACTGAAGGCCGCAGTGGACGGCCTGAGTCGGTTCTCTCAGGTGCTCGCCGAACGCGACGACGAACTGCGAAGTCTGCTGGCCAATGCGAACAAGGCCACCACGGTGCTCGCGGAACGCACCGACAAGGTCGTCGCGCTGATCAACGACACGAACAATCTACTGGCGGCGCTACGGGAGCAGAGCAACAGCCTGGATCAACTCTCCGGGAACATTTCCGCTCTTGCGCAGCAGGTTTCGGAGTTCGTTGCCGACAACAAGACCACCTTGCGCCCGGCGCTGGACAAGCTGAACGCCGTGTTGACCATCGTGGACAACCGTCGGGCCGGTCTGCAGCAGTCCATCAAGTACCTGAACTCCTATGCGATGTCGCTCGGAGAATCGGTGGCCTCGGGACCCTTTTTCAAGGCCTATATTGCCAACCTCCTGCCGGGGCAATTCGTGCAACCCTTCATCGATGCGGCGTTCTCCGATCTGGGTGTCGACCCCAACGTGTTGTTGCCGTCGGAGCGGACCGACCCAGAGGTCGGTCAGGCGGCGACGCCACCACTTCCGGTGCCGTTTCCCCGCACCGGGCAAGGCGGTGAGCCGAGACGGAACCTGCCCGACGCCATCACCGGAAATCCCGGTGACCTGGGGTGCGGGCCGCCAGGGGTACCGCTGCCGGGTCCCACGGGGTGCTACCCGTACCGCGACCCGGCCCCCGCACCCACGCCCGGCGGCCCTCCGCCTGGCCCGCCGGCGGAGCCAGTTGGTCCGCAACCTTCGCCGGAGCCGACACCTGCCCCGATCTATTCACATGATCCCCATGATCCCGCGCCGGCTTCCGGCACCACGCCCGCAGAGGAGTACCCGTGACCACCCCCCGCGGTACACGCATCGCAATCGCCGCGACCCTCATCGTGGCGTTGGCCGCCGCGAGTGTCCTTGTCCTGCAGGGGCATATCGGTGTCGCGCGGACCCACATCGAGGCCTACTTCGCCAATAGCAACGGCCTATTCGTCGGGGATGATGTGCGGATTCTCGGTGTGCGAGTCGGCGAGATCGATTCGATCGAAGCGCAACCCGACAAAGTCAAGATCGCGTTCTGGGTCGACAACGAGTTCAAGGTCCCTGCTGGCGCGAGTGCGGCGGTTCTGTCTCCGGCGCTCGTCACGGCGCGTGCCATCCAGTTGACACCGGCCTACACCTCGGGGCCGGCGATGACCGATGGTGCAGTGATCCCGCAGGATCGCACCGTTGTGCCTATGGAATGGGACGACCTGCGTGAGCAGTTGGAGAAGCTCACCGACACACTGCAGCCCACCGAGCCTGGCGGTGTCAGCACGCTGGGTGCATTCATCAACACTTCGGCGGGAAACCTGCGTGGTGAAGGCCAGAATATTCACGAGATGGTCGTTCAGCTGGCTCAAGCCTTCTCAGCGTTGGGCGATCACAGCGGCGACTTGTTCTCCACCATCAAGAACCTCTCGGTGCTGGTGAGTGCACTGCGCAACAGCACCGATCTAATGGTCGCGCTCAACCGCAATCTGGCCGCGGTCACGTCGCTGCTCGCCGATGACCCGGACGAGGTCGGACGTGCGATTAGCGACCTGAACGGCGCGGTCACTGAGGTACAGGGCTTCCTCGCAGACAATCGCGAAGCGGTGGGTGTTACCACCGACCGACTGGCATCGGTCACGACTGCTGTGTCCGACAGTCTCGGCGACATCAAGCAGACGCTGCACGTGGCTCCGAACGCCTTTCAGAATTTCCTGAATATCTACCAACCCGCCGCCGGCGCGAAGACGGGCGCGCTCGTGCTCAATAACTTTGCCAATCCGATTTCCTTCCTGTGTGGCGCAATTCAGGCGGCGTCGCGTCAGGGCGCCGAGCAGTCGGCGCGGCTGTGCGCTCAATACCTGGCGCCCATCATCAAGAACCGTCAGTACAACTTCCTGCCGGTCGGACTGAATCCCATTGTGGGAACTCAAGCTCGACCGAACGAAGTGACCTACAGCGAGGACTGGATGCGTCCCGATTTCGTTCCACCCGCGCCGCCGCAGACGCCGCCCCCGGCGCAGGCACCACCTACTGGGAGTCCCGCCATGACGGAGCCGCTGCTGCCCGCTGAAGCCGCACCGACTCCACCGACTCCGGTTTCCAATGACCCCGCTGCCGGCCTGCCCGGCCTGATGATTCCCGGAGGTACGCAGCCGTGACGCGGCATACCGGGTTGAGCGTCCTCACATTCTGTGTGATGGTCACGGCGTCCGGGTGTGGATGGCAGGGCTTGAACTCCCTGCCTCTACCCGGCACCGAGGGCGGCGGCAACGGGGCCTTTACCATCCAGGCCCAGATGCCGGATGTGGCTTACATCCAAGAGAATTCCCGCGTGCGTGTCGGTGACGTCAATGTGGGGACGGTGACCAATATCGAGCGCCAGGGATGGCACGCGCTGGTCACGATGCGCCTCAACGGCGATGTTGTTGTGCCAGCCAACGCGTCCGTGCGCATCGGCCAGACCAGCCTGCTGGGTTCATTGCACGTCGAGCTCACCCCGCCGGCCGACGTGCCGGCGGAGGGTCGTCTGCACGAAGGGTCGCTGATACCACTGAGCTCCGCTGGATACTTTCCCACCACTGAACAGACGCTCTCCGCGTTGTCCTTGTTGCTCAACGGGGGTGGCGTGGGCCAGATCCAGGACATCACACGCGAACTCAGCGTCGCCTTCGCGGGACGGGAAGACGACCTGCGCAGCTTGATCGAACAGCTCGACACCTTCGTCACGCGTATCAACGACCAGACGGAGGACATCATCGCGGCGAACGAGAGCGTCAACGCCCTCGTGCGGCAGTTCGCCGAGGACGAGCCCGTCCTGGATCGAGCTTTCCGGACGATCCCCGATGCGCTCGCCGTCGTAGCCGAGCAGCGGGGGAATCTCGTCACTGCGCTCGACTCATTCGGCAAGTTCAGCGCCCTGGCGGCGGACATTTCGAACCAGACCAAGGAGTCGTTGGTTCAGGAGCTCAAGGACCTCGCACCGGTGCTGAAGTCGCTTGCTGACGCTGGACCCGCCCTCACGCGCTCTCTGGGCTATCTGAGTACCTACCCGTGGCCTAAGGGGACGATTGCGAACTGGATCCGCGGCGACTACGCCAACCTCACCGCGATCATAGACCTCACCTTGAGCCGGATCGATTCGGGCTTTTTCACCGGTACCCGCTGGGAGGGCGATCTGACCGAACTGGAGATCCAGTGGGGGCGCACCATCGGGCAGATGCCGAGTCCGTACACCGCCGCGAATCCGCTGACGGCGCCGTACCACTTCGATCAGGGACGCTGACATGCACCTGACTCGCAAGATCAAGTGGCAGTTGGCTTTGGTGGCGATGATCACCGCGATGACGGGTTTCATCGTTGTCACGAACATCATCAGGCTTCCCGAATTGTTGTTGGGCATCGGGCATTACACGGTCACGGTGGAACTGGACAAGACCGGTGGTCTGTATCCGGACGGGAACGTGACGTATCGCGGAACGGAGGTCGGCCGAATCAAGTCTGTCGGACTGACCGATAACGGCGCCGAGGCTGTGCTGTCGCTGGATTCAGATGTGTCGATCCCTTCGGACCTCGTCGCGGAAGTGCACAGTCAGTCGGCGATCGGTGAGCAGTACATCGCGCTGCTGCCGCGAAACGGAACAGCGGCGCCGCTGAAGGACGGCGACGTCATCGCCGTCGCGGACACGACGGTGCCGCCTGACATCAACTCGCTGCTCGACGCGAGCAATCGCGGTCTCGAGGCGATTCCGCGACACGATTTGCAGACCGTCGTCGACGAGAGCTACGCGGCTTTTGGTGGCCTCGGTCCCGATTTGGCGAGACTGGTCCGGGGCAGCACGACGCTGTCGATCGATGCGGCGAAAAACCTTGAGGCACTCACTGGCCTGATCGACAACGCGAAACCGGTTTTGGACACTCAGGCCGAGAGTACCGACGCGATCAAGGCGTGGGCCCAGAGCCTCGCCGAGGTATCTGGACAGGTCCGTGACGCGGACAACTCGCTGTCTGGGTTGCTCAGTCACGGCCCAGGAGCTGCCGAACAGGCTCGCCAGCTCATGCAGCGGCTCAAACCGACGCTGCCTGTTCTGCTGGCAAATCTCGTCAGCGTGGGCGACGTCGCGGTGGCGTATCAACCTGCCATCGAGCAGCTACTGGTGTTGTTGCCGGCTGGAACCGCCGCCGATTCCGCCGGCGTGGTCGCGAACATGAACACCAAGCAGGACTACCGGGGTACTTATCTGGACTTCAACCTGAACCTGAATCTGCCGCGGCCCTGCACTACGGGATTCCTGCCCGCGCAGCAGATGCGGACCCCGAACTTTCAGGACTCACCCGACCGCATCGCCGGCGACCTGTACTGCCGGATCCCCCAGGATTCACCCGTGGCTGTGCGCGGAGCACGCAACTATCCCTGCCTGAGGTTCCCGGGCAAGCGCGCACCGACGGTTGAGATGTGCGAAAGCAACGAGCAGTTCGTTCCTCTCAACCAGGGAACCGCTTGGAAGGGCGATCCGAACGCGACGTACACCGATCAGGGCATTCCTCAGATGGCTCCGGGTGAGGCGCCGGCCGCTGCAGCGGTGCCGGCGCCGCCTCCGCCGAGTTCACCACCGGCCCCAATAGCGGTCGCCACGTATGACCCCGCTACCGGTACCTATGTCGGGGCCGACGGCCGGGTGTACACACAATCCGACCTAGCTCAGCAACCGAAGGAACAGACGTGGCAGTCGATGCTGATACCGAACAACCCGTAGGCCAACTCGCCGAGGTCGCCGAAGAACCGATCTTGAAATCCGCGACGACGGTTCGGCTGGCCGCCGTCGCCCTGACGGCGGCGGCTATTGCGCTCGCCGCTCTGGCGAGCTACTTAGTCCATCAGATTGATGTCGAGCGCAACGCGCAACACGTCGACGAGATGTTCGTACAAGTCGGACGCCAGGCAGCGACGAATCTTTCCACGATTGACTACAACTCGGTCGACGGCGACGTTCAACGCATTCTCGACTCTTCGACCGGCACCTTCTACGACGATTTCAGCGTGCGAGCCGACGCGTTTCGCGATGCCGTCCGAAAGGCTAGGTCTACCAGCGAGGGGACCGTGACAGCCGCTGGGCTCGAATCCGTCGACGGTGATCACGCACAGGTCGTCGTTGCGGTACAGGTCAAGACCACCGTCGCGGGCGCCGAGGATCCTCAGCCGCGCGCATGGCGAATGCGGGTGACAGTACAGAGAATCGGGGATACCGCCAAGGTGGGGAACGTGGAATTTGTTGCCTGACAGTGTTTTTCTTAACTAGCTTGCACGCTCAGAGTGAAAGGCGAAGCCGTGGTGGTTAGTCAGGGCGAGGACCTCGTGGATGAGGTCGACATCACGTCGAGCGCGGCCGACGACGCGACCGTGGACGCTTCCCCGAAGGGAAGATGCGCGGGGGCGCGGATCCTAGTGTTCGGGCTGTTACCGACGCTGGTTCTGCTGCTGAGTCTGGTATGCGGATTCTTGAAATGGCAAGTGGGCGAGGCTGACGCCGCGGGTAGCGCGAGGGCAGCCGCAGTGCAGGCGGCCGCCGACGGTGGTGTTGCTCTGCTGTCGTACAAGCCAGACACGGTGGACAACGATCTGAATGCCGCACGTGATCGATTGACCGGCGACTTCCGTAACAGCTACGACACGCTGATCCGCGACGTGGTGATACCGGGTGCGAGGGAGCAGCGCATTGCCTCGATTGCCAATGTGGTCGCCCGCGGTGCTGAACTAGTGAGTTCGACCCATGCGCAGGTGTTGCTGTTCATCAATCAGACGGTGACCGTCGGCGATAGTGCACCCACCAGCACCGCATCGAGCGTCAAAGTCTCACTTGACCGGATGGGCGGTCGATGGCTGATCTCGGCTTTCGACCCCGTCTAGAGTGCACCCACCATGGAGGACCAATGCGACTGACTCAAAGCCCCGGGCACTACCTGCCGGTGGTGATCGGTGTGTTGACGCTGAGCTCCAGTGTGGCTGCCGCTCCCGCGGCGGCGGATAACAAGCGGTTGAACCAAAGCGTGGTCGCGAATGTCTACACCATCCAGCGGCAGCATGGCTGTAGCACCGATATCAAAGTCAATCCCCAGCTGAGGTTAGCCGCGCAGTGGCATACGAATGATGTGCTGACAAATCGGGCCCTCGCCGGCGATCTGGGCTCTGACGGATCGACTGCCCAAAGCCGCGCGGAAGCAGCCGGGTTCCGCGGAATCGCCGCGCTGACGGTGGCCATCAATCCCGCCTTGGCAATCAGCGGCATCGAGATCCTGAATCAGTGGTACTACAGGCCCGAGTACATGGCGATCATGTCGGACTGCGCGAATAGTCAGATCGGAGTGTGGTCGGAGAACAGCCTCGACCGCTCGGTCGTCGTTGCGGTCTACGGCAAGCCGGCGTAGCTCAACGTCCGCAGCATCGACCCAACTGGGAGCGCTAACGTCTTCGGCTGCGCTGCTGCCGGCGGCTCCGCGCCACGCATTGCATCCGGAACTGCCTCAGTCTGTGGCAGGAGGCTTCGGTCGAGAACCTGCCGCCTCGCTGCGCGCGCCAACGCGCCCATATTGCGCTCGCAATACAATCAGTTGGCGATCAACAGACTTGAATTCTAGGCGTCTCCAGCGGACTGACGCATCGCCTTCAGTGCCGCACGCAATTGCGCCACGTCCTTGGCGGTGCTGCCCGTCATCCCGAAGTCGATGGCAGTGAGTGCGCGCGTCGCGTTGTTGGCCGTCTCTCGCCCGAGTTCGGTGATGGTGACACACGTGGCGCGCCGGTCCGTGGGGTGCGGACTTCTGGCCAACATGTACCGCTGTTCCAAACGATCCGTCGCCAAGGTGGCCGTCGTAGCGTGGACGAGGAGGTTCCGCGCCAGGCTGGAGATCAGCCGGGTGCCGGTTTCGGAAAGCTGAAGGGTCATGAGGAGTAGGTAGTCCGTCATGTTCAATCCGTGGGCCTTAAGTTCCGTGTCCACGGCATCGGTGACTATCCGCTGGTACCGCAGCAGGGACGTCATGGCCAGAAAGCGATGCTCGTCGCCGTCGAGTTCCTGCTGTTCCCAGTAGTGCTTCGCCCAGTCCACCGGATCAGTAATGGTGTCAGGCGCTTTCGGCGCAACCGCCACGACGGCCCTCCCTGCTTGGTTGTCTAGTGCCCAAAAGTTTACCTCGCAACTTCCTAGATCGTCACGCTTGCAGCTGTCAGGTCCTATTTAATCGCATTCTCATCTAATGAGTACTTGACTTTTTAGTACCGGGCCTCTTTCCTTGTATGTGGCTCAGGTCACTATGAATGAAGGACGAGCAATGACACTCACCGGATCGGCACCAGCGCCGGTGAGCGGCGCCACCCAGGGGCGTGCTGAAGCTCGTCCTCAATCGCGACCCCTTGAAGCTCGACTACAAGCCGACCGAGGACGCAGAGTTTGTACGTGTCCGAGGACAGAACCCAGCCCTACGGTCACTCAGCGGACCGCCGTCCTGCCGCTAGAAGGAGAACGACCCTGAACACCACCGTGACAGACCCGATCCGCGGCACTTCGGAGCCTGATCGGTACTGGACGACGACCAACCTCGGCGAGGCGTGTCCTGACGTGATGTCGCCGATGTGCTGGAGCGTCTGGGAGGAGTCCGCCGAGTTGGGCTGGCTGTATTCGATGTACGCGCTCGGAGTCATCCCGAAACGGCGAGTCACCGTGTCACCCGACGTCAACGACCGCGGCCTGTCGTGCTTCTACGGGAGACAGGCTCTCAATGTCGATGCCATCAGGCGCATCATGGCCGACCTGCCCGGAGTGGACGGCGACGACTTCGAGCGCGACCTGATGGGCAGTGTCCGCCCGGATGCGCCGCAGTACAAGGGATCGCTGACGCGGGTGCCCGCGCTACTCGTGCGCGCACCGTATGCGTTGCTGCGCACGGGTAAGCGGTTGCGTGATCGCCACGACGTGATCTACAAGAAGTGGACGGCGACGGTCTTCGGGCCGCCGGGCGCACTGCGCGATCAGCCGATCGACCGCCTGGTCGCGGGACGAGAGGCCTTCAAGCAGATCTTCAAGGTGCACTGCGTTGTCCGCTTCATCTTCCAAGGCGGGCAGAGCGCGGTGACCGGTGTGGCGGAGAAAGCGGGCGGCCAGGCTCTCGCTGTTGAATTGCTCTCCGGTGTAGGCGATGTCAACGAAACGCGGATGGCAGACGATCTCTGGCGGCTCGGGCAGGGGCAACTCACCGAAGAATTGTTCATGCGGAGCTGGGGCTATCACGGCCCCAACGAAGGTAACCCATTCACCACGGTGTGGCGGGAGAACCCCGCTCCGATTCGAGCGCTAGCGGCTGCGACGGCGCAGCGCGGCGAACGTCCATCTGATCGTGCCGCGCAGGCGCAAGCGGCAGGACTGCGGGCCGAGCAGCGGTTGCTCGCCGCGACACCGGCTGTGCAGCGACCCGCGGTGAGGTGGCTGGTGGCGCGCATGCGAAACATCGTCAGGACCCTCCAGATCGGTAAAGCCGGCTATCTGATGGCCTTGGACTTGACGCGCCACGCTGCCCGTGAGGTCGGAGCGCAATTGGTCGAGAACGGTGTGCTCCACAGCGTCGACGACGTGTTCATGTTCACCATCGAAGAATGCCAGGCGCTCGTACGGGGTGCAGTGCCCAATCCGCGCGAGATCGTCGAGGTCCGTCGGGCCAATCGCGCCGAGTACAAGGCGATGGTGTTGCCGCTGGCGTTCACCGGTATGCCGATCCCCGTTGAGCGGGAGTCCGAGCAGTCCGGGGTCGGTATCGAGTTCAGCGGTGCCGCCAGCGGTGGTGCCGCCGTCGAGGGACGGGCGCGACTGGTGCTCGATCCCGCTGAGGACGTTGAGCTCGAGGAGGGTGACATCCTGGTGTGTCGTTTCACCGATCCCAGCTGGGCGCCGCTGATGACGCTCGCCGAGGCGTTGGTGATCGACATCGGCGGATCCGCAAGCCACGGCGCGGTTGTCGCGCGAGAGTTGGGGATTCCCTATGTGATCGGCACGGAAAAGGGCACCCGCACTGTGCACGAGGGCGATCGAATTCTGGTCGACGGCGGCAACAATCTGGTGCGGGTGCTGCATCGGGCTGCCGACACTGCGGAGCGGCCAGCTGCGGTCTAAGTCAACGCCGCGCTACTTACCTGGCGGGGGAGAGAGTTGACGTGTGCCCGACGGGCCCGCGGGTCCAGTCACAGCAACGCACCACCGGATACCTCGATGCGTTCACGGCGCATCAAGCGACGAACTCCTCCGGATTCCGCAGCCGACCAGCCGTGTGTCCATCGTCCCTTCCGGCCGGGCTCAGACTCGCTGCCCGGGGGTCAATGGGCGCTCTGGGCCGCGCGAAGGTAGTTGATCGTGGCCTCGCTCAATCCACCGTCGACGTAGAGCACTTGGCCTGTCACGTAGCGGGAATCGCTGCTCAGGAAGAAGGGCACCGCATCCGCGATGTCGTCGGGGGCTGCACGTCGTCCGGCGGGGACGAGGGCGTTGAAACGCGCCTCCCGCTCGACATCGGTCGACACCGTCGCCGTACCCTCGGTGCGTACTCCACCGGGGGCGATCGCGTTCACCCGTATTCCGCGGTTCGCGAGCTCCACTGCACACAACTTGGTCAGCGATACCACCGCGGACTTCGACGGCGAGTACGCCGCAGTGCCAGGGGTGACCAACTTGGCGGCGATCGACGCGATGTTCACGATGGCTGCGCCGGCGGCCTCGGTGAGTAACGGTAGCAACGCCTGGGTCATGATCAACGGGCCCAATACGTTGACGTCCATCACCTTTCGGAACTGGGCGGGGTCCACATCGGCGATCGGCGCAGGCGGAAAGATCCCCGCGTTGTTCACCAGCGCATCTACCCGGAACAACGTCGACGCGAACGCGACCGCGGCGTCCTTGTCGGTGACGTCGAGTTGGGCCGACGTTCCAGCCACCGCCTGAGCGGTCTGTTCGGCCAGCTCGCCGTCGAGATCAACTGCAACGACGTGAAATCCATCGCTGGCCAGTCTCCTGGCGATGGCAGCACCGATACCACGCCCGGCGCCGGTCACTACTGCTGTCCGTCCGTGCGTCGTCATCGTGTCGCACCCACTTTCTTGGTTAGAGGCGAGAGCTCAGCGGCAGAGATCGCGAGGAGCCGTCGGAGCTCGCGCTTGTCCACCTTGCCAACGGCCGTGTGCGGCAAGCTTTGAATGAGATATATCAATCTGGGAAGCTTGTACCCGGCCAACAGCGTTCGGGCGAAATCGACGAGATCGGCGTACGAAGGTTGTCGATCGGCCGCCGGAACGACCAGAGCGACCAACTGTTCGCCCATCTCGTCGTGAGGAACACCGACGCAGGCGATGTCGGCGATATCAGGGTGCCGTAGCAGGGCCTGCTCGACCTCGGCCGGGTAGATGTTCACACCTCCCGATACCACCATGTCGGATAACCGGTCGGTGATCCAGACGTACCCGTCCTCGTCCATGCGACCGATCTCGCCGAGAGTGAAATCGGATCCGCTACCGGCGCCGGACAGGTAGTTGACGCCGTGCCCCGTCGTATCGCGGAACCACAGCGGCCCTTCGGTGTTCGGTGGTAGCGGGAGGCCGTCATCGCCGCGGATGTACGCGGCGAATGGTGCGACCGCGCGACCGACGGACCCTGGCCTCTGCAGCCACTCCTCGGCGCTGATGATGCACGTGGTGCCGACCTCACTTGCGCCGTAACTCTCCCAGACGATGGGTCCCAGCCAGTCGATCATCGCCTGCTTCACGGCGACCGGGCACTTCGCGCCGACCTGAAGCACGTACCGCAACGATGAGGTGTCCGTCGCACTGCGGTGTTCTTCGGGAGCGGCCAACAGACGCTGAAAGTGCGTGGGCACCATGATGGTCGAGCCGATCCGGTCGCGTTCGATCGCGGCCAGAATCTCGTCGACATCGAATTTTTTCACCACGGTCACGGGGACGCCGGCCGCGAACAGTCTCGTGCCGCTCAGTGGACCCGAGTGATACATGGGACCGACGATGAGATGGCGACCGTAGTCGACCATGCGGTTGCGCGCCAAGCCAGCCAGATGGGCGGCGATGTCTTCGCCGCCGACCCAGGAGGTCAGGGGTAGTTCCACTCCTTTGGGCCGACCCGTGGTGCCCGAGGTGTAGACCACGGTGCGCCTCGGCGTCACATCCGTGCGGGGCTCGGTGAGGTCATCGGCCCAGTCCGACCACCTGGTCACTCGTCCCGGTACCGAACCCTCACCCCAACAGATGACGGCGTCGATGCTTGAGAGTTCGGCGGCCTCCGCCGCGACGTGCGCGGTGGCGGTGTCGCAGAACACCAGCGCGGCGCCGGAATCACGGAGGATGTAGGCGGTTTCGGACGCTGTGAGGTGCGAGTTCACTGCAACCGCCGATGCGCCCGCGAGGGTGCAGGCGACGTACGCCAGGAGCGTGTCGACGGAGTTGCCCGCGAGTACGGCCACGCGCTTCCGCTCGCCAAGGTCCGCCTTTTGCAATGCGCGAGTGGTGCGGCGGAGATGGTCGTCGGCTTCAGCCCAGCTCAGTGATCGCGTCCGGTCGCGGACGGCGATCTCGGTGCGACGTTCGCGCGCGATCTGAGCCGCGAATGTCATTGCCTCACCCGGTTGGTCGCATCCTTGGCCCATTCGCGGAGGGTCTGAGCGGCGTCGCGCTCGGGGCTGTGTGAGTCGGCGAGCGGTAGCACGCCGTCGAAGATCTCACCACTCGTACCGTCTACCGTAACCGTGCGTCCCAGCAGGTCGGTCAACGTGCCCTGGCCGCAGCCGACCACGCACGGCTTGCCCAGCTCCCGGCTGACCACCGCTGCGTGGCTCGTCGAACCGCCGATCTCGGTGATGACGGCTACGGCCACCACCATGCCGCTGACATCGTCAGGATCAGTCGTCGGTCGGGCCAACACCACGTCCACCCCGTCGTCGCTGAAATCCTCGGCTTCCTCGCAGTCGCCGACCACCCTGCCGGTCGCCACGCCGGGACACGCAGGCAGCCCCGCGGCCAGAATCGTTGCATCCAGCTTGGCGACGGGGTCCACATGCGGTGCAGTTGCGGCCATGAGCTGCGACGGTGTCACCATCGCCACGGCTTCGGCGCGGTCGATCACGCCCTCCTCCGCTAGCCGCACGGCGATGCGCACGGCGGCTTGTGGGGATCGCTTGGCGGCTCGGGTCTGCAGCAGCCATAGCTTGCCTGCTTCCACGGTGAACTCGATGTCCTGTGCGTTGCGTCCGTACTGCTCGAGAGTTGTTGCAGCGCTGAGAAGTTGGTTGTGAACGTCGGGGAGTTGGCGCTCCAGCTCGGTGAGGCGCAGTGCGTCGAACCGTCCCGACACCACATCCTCGCCCTGTCCACGCGGCAGCCACTCGCCGTACGGATCGGGCTCCCCCGTCAGGGGATTGCGGGTGAACAGCACGCCCGTACCCGACGCATCGTCGAAGTTGCCGAACACCATGGCCTGCACAGTGACCGCGGTGCCGCCCTCGTGGCTGATGCCGTGGTGGGTGCGGTACGACTTCGCTCGGGACGAGTCCCACGAGGCGAACACCGCCTCGGCGGCGAGAGCCAGGTCCTTCCACGGGTCGCCTGTGGGGGGCGCTCCGACCACGCGTTCGAACTGCTCCGCGAAACGGCGATGGGTGTCCGCTGCAAACGCCGGGTCCCCGGTGAGTTCGGCCAACCGATTCTCGACCGTGTCAGTGATACCGAGGTTGAGCACCGTGTCCATCATTCCGGGCATACTGATCGCTCCACCCGATCGGACCGACACCAGCAGCGGGCGCCGCGCATCGCCCAGCCGGCGCTGTGTGTCCCGCTCGAGCCGGTGCAGGCCGTCACGGAGTGATGCCAGCGCGTCGTCGGTGAGTTTCCCGTCGTTGGCGTTGACCGAGGGGCAGTACTGCGTGGATAACACGAACGCCGGTGGCACTGGCATCCCGAGGGAGAGCATCCTGTTGATGCTGCGGGCCTTTCCTCCCACGAGGGCGGGATCGAGGTCGGCGGCATCTCCCAGCCAGATCAGGGTCATTGCGTCAGCTTTCTTCAAACGGCGCGGCCGGCGGCCGCCTCTTGCTCTCGGCTCAGGCCGAGCAGGCCGATGAGCTCCTCGTGGAACTCGAACCAAACGGTGTGATAGCTGTCGGTGATGGGGCGCGCTACAAAGCTGACGTCACCGGCTTGAATTCGGTTGAGCGCGTTCGTGAAACGCGCCTGAAAGGTGTGGAGTCTCGGCGCCATGTCGGCGATTCGCGCAACCAAACCCTGAAAGCCTGAGTCGAGCGTCGCAAGACGATCCAAGACCGCTTGGTCGTACTGCTCGTCGGCGTGGGCGTTCGGTTCGCCGTCTCTGAGCTGCCAGTCACTGATGATCTGCTTGAGGTCGGTGTTGTGGTGGTCGAACTCGTCATAGAGGACCGTGAGAGCCTTTTTATCAACCTTGGCTCGTTCCGCCTCGACGAGCTCGGCAAGGCGTTGTCGGCCCTCGGGTGTCAGCCGCACCGAGGGCTCACCTTTGACCAGGCCGGCATCTCGCAAGGCCGACAAGGTCTCCGTCGCGTTGGCGAGGTCGACACCGGCGGACGCCGCGGCGAGTTCGGGCGAAAGCCGCCCTTTCAATCGAGCGGCCTGCAGAACGGCGAGTTCAGTAGTCACGTCGGTTTCCTTCAGTTGGCACGCTGCGCAACATTAATCTAGTGTCCGATGATTCAGTAGTAGACTAAAGTAGTCTACTTGAGAGACGGGTCACAACTCTAGTGAGGATGTGGACGGGTGCACCTGACCTTGATGCGCCACGGCGAACCCATACGTGGCGATCTCGATGCGCTGGATCCCGGCCTGGCCGACGGCGGCTGGGCGCAGGCTCGACGAACCGCCCCATTCGTCCTCGCAAGAGGCGTCGATCGCCTGTACTGCAGCCCGCAGCGGCGCGCCCGCGAAACGGCACAGGTCATCGGCGATGCCCTCGGCCTTGCGCCGATCGAGAACGACGGCCTCGTGGAGTTCGATCACGGCACGCCGTACGTGCACTACGACGACGGGCAGGCGTCCGTGTGGCGGCACTACGACGCGGGTGACCTCTCGCCGTGGGGCCTGACAGCGGAGGCGTTCCATGCCCGCATCCGGAACACAATCGACCGACTGGCGCAGCACCATCCCGGCGAACGCGTGCTCGCGGTCTGCCACGGCGGGGTGATCAATGCCTGGACTTGCCAGGTACTCGGAACACCGGAACGCATCCAGGTCATGGACCCGTCGTACGCGTCACTGCACCGATATGACCTCGACGGCGGCCGGTGGCGACTGCAGAGTCTCAACGAGACGGCTCCGGTCGATCTCGACAGATAAATAGTTCAGTAATAGAGTATCTGCGTTGGGGTACGCGTCTGAAGGAGCACCGTGGAGTTGGCTGTCGTGAGCATCGACGGGCGTCGGGTTCCGCCGCGCCGTGAAATGGAGGGCGTCACGGACAGGTTGGCCGCACGGCGTTGCGCGGAGGCGGTGTCGATCGAGTCGAACTCTCGCGAAGCACATCTGGTCGCCGACCGACTCGGCATCAAGGCCTGCACCGTGCCCGTGATCGACTTCGACAGCCTCATCCGCAATCGGGCGGGGACGAACGTGGCGGTGCTCTGCGACGCCGGCTCGGTGCGCGAATTGGTGGCTGACGTGTTGGACGTGCCCGAGAGGGCCCTACCACTCCCGCGACAGCTTTCGTTGACCATTGTCCGGGCCAGCCGCTCGGGCGCGCGCAGCGTGCTGTGCCTCAACGACACCATGCACCTAACCACCGGCGATCGCACGCCGGCCACTGTGGAAGGAATGTGACTCGATGACCGACTTCGAGGTGATCGTCATCGGATCGGGAGCTGCGGGACTGTGTGCGGCGGTGACCGCCGTCGAGGCCGGCGCGGCTTCGGTTCTGGTCGTGGACGCCGAAGCCGTTGTCGGCGGATCCAGCCGCCTGTCGGGTGGCGTGATCATGGGCAGCGGAAGCTCGTTGCAGCGCGCCGCCGGAATCGAGGACAATCCCGTGGACCTCGTCCACGAGTACCTGTCCCTGAACGGCTGGGACGTGGCCAGGGGACCGGTCGAACGTTGGGCGCTGCGCACCGGAGAGACCATCGACTGGCTCGCCGCTCACGACGTGCCCTTCTTCGATCGACTCATCTTCGGCGGCGACGAGCGCAAGGCGCGTTCGCACTGTGTCGACGGCGGTGGCCAAGCCTTGATCGGCGCACTGCAGTCCGCCGCCCGGTCCGCAGGCGTCGAGTTCGCACTCGGCCAGCGGGTCGAGCGGCTCGTGCAGGGCGACCACGGCGGCGTGGTTGGTGTCCAGGCAGGACTGGAGACGCTGACGGCGGCGGCCGTCATCGTCGCCACGGGTGGGTTCGGCGCGAACGACGACCTGCTCGCGAAGTACTTCCCCTCAGCGTACGAACCCGGCTGGAGCTGGTACATCGGCGCGGACTCCTCGCGCGGCGACCACTTCGGCTTCGCCGACGCGATCGGAGCCCAGGTCACCGGCTTCGATCGCGGGCTGCGAACACTTGACCCCGGGCTCGCCCGGCTCAACGAGGCGTTCCTGCCGGGGTGGGCGGTTCTGGTGGGAACGGACGGTCGGCGAATGGTCGACGAGACGGCCCCCTATGGGCTGATGGACCAGGTGCTACGTGCGCACGGGGATCGCGGATACGTGGTCTTCGACGACGCCGCGTTGCGACCGCCTGCCGAGCTCACGAGCCGCTACCGCGATTCCTACAAACAGGTCTGGCCCAACCATCCCCCCTTCCGCACGAAGAACTACAACGCCGACGTCATTGACGCCCATCTCGCGGAGGGCGGTCGGAAGGTGCATCGAGCGGACACCGTCGGGGGGCTCGAGCGGGCGATTGGTATGACGGAGGGCGTGCTGGCCGGCGAGATCGGACGCTACAACGGCTTCGCATCGGCTGGCTCCGACGACGACCACGGCAAAGCCGGCAAGTTCCTGCTGCCGTTGACCACCGCGCCGTACTACGCGGTGGAGGTTCGTGCACTCACCGTGAATCTCACCGCATGTGGCCTCCGCATCGATGACCGAGCGCGGGTCGTCGGCGCCGACGGTCAGCCGATCGCCGGATTGTATGCCGCCGGAGAATGCACGGGCGGAATCATCAAAACCTATATCGGAAGCGGCAATTCACTGGCGAACGCCTGTGGCTTCGGCCGTATCGCCGGTGACGAGGCAGCGCGTAGGTCAACGAACATGCGCCGAAGCCAGGAGGTGCGGACTTGAGCGAGGCAACCGTCGTCGATGCCGAGTCGCTGAGCCGAATGTATTCGCTCATGCTGACCACGGCGTTGGCCGACCAGAAGTCGGTCGCCGAATCCAAAGCTGGGCGGCTGCAGGCAGCCTTCTATCCGGTGCGGGGCATGGAGGCGGTGTGCGCCGCTCTCGGCGAGGTGCTCACCCCTCGCGACCGACTGGTATCGACGTACCGCAATCTCGGTGATGCCCTTGCCAAGGGCACACCGTTGCGCGCCATCATGGCCGAGATGTACGGCCGTCGGGCCGGCCTGTCGAGGGGCAAAGGCGGTCCTATGCACCTGCAGGATCCCGCCATCGGGTTCACGGCGACCACTGGAATCGTCGGTTCTGGCCTCCCTATAGCGGCCGGGTTGGCAATGGCCGCCCAACTCGACGACGCGGGCGGAGCCACGGTCGTGACGTTCGGTGACGGCGCTACGTCTATCGGTGCCTTCCACGAGGCGATGAACTTCGCCGGCCTATGGAAGCTGCCGCTGGTCTTCGTCTGCCAGAACAACCAGTGGGGCGAGCACACGCCCTTGGCGTCGTACGCCGCCAACACCGATTTGGCTGCACGCGCGGCCGCGTATTCCATTCGCGCGCAGAAAGTTGACGGCTTCGATCCGATGGCGGCGCACGCTGCACTCACCGAAGCCGTGGCGCGAGCACGCGCGGCCGACGGTCCGACGTTCCTCGAGTTCATTCACTACCGCCTGACCGGGCACACCGGCACGGCCGACTTCAGCTACGTGCCGGAAGGGGAGCTCAAGAGCGCCATGGAACGCGATCCCGCTCCGACCTTCCGCGCGTGGCTGATAGAACACGGCCACCTCACAGAGGAGCAGGTGGTGAGGATCGAGACGCGTGCCCGCGACGTCGTAGAGGACGCCTTCTCCTACGCCGCGGCGTGCGAGCTGCCCGCGACGTCCGACCTGTACACCGACGTGTTCGCCGATGACACATGGGTGAGGAGTCTGCATCATGACTGAGCGCGCGAACACCGACGAACCGGTTAGCTTCGAGACCATGACGATGGCCGCGGCCCTGAACTCCGGGTTTCACGTCGCGATGGAGGGCAACGACAAGATCGTGGTTCTCGGCGAAGACGTCGCCGACCCGATCGGCGGTGTGTTCAAGACCAGCAAGGGCTTGTCCACGAAATTCGGCGAGCACCGAGTCAGGGCAACGCCGATATCCGAACAGGCGATCGCCGGAGCCGCGGTCGGGCTGGCGCTCGGCGGCTACCGTCCCGTCGCCGAGATCATGTTCTTCGACTTCATCACTCTCGCCATGGATCAGATCGTCAACCACGCCGCGAAGTTCCGGTACATGACGGGTGGCACGACACCGTCCCCCATCGTCGTGACGACGACCATCGGCAGCAGTCACTTCGGCGCACAGCACGCGCAATCGCTGGAGGCGTGGTTCATGCACACGCCGGGGATCAACGTGCTGTACCCCTCGAGCCCGGCGGACGCAAAGGGACTGTTGACGACCGCCCTCGAAGCGCCCGATCCCAGCCTCCTGATACAGCATTCCGGGCTCCTGTACAGCACCAAGGAGGAGGTCCCAGCGGGCAGGCACGCGATACCGTTCGGCAGGGCCCGCACCCTTCGCGCCGGCCACCACGTCACGCTGATCACGTACGGGACGCAGGTGTCGGTATGCCTTCACGCCGCCGAGGCGCTTGCCGAGGTCGGCATCGAGGCCGAGGTCATCGACCTGCGAACCCTCGTCCCGCTGGACTTGGCCGCGATCGAGGCGTCGATCGAGCGCACCCGCCGCGCCGTCGTGGTTCACGAGGCCACCGAGTTCGTCGGGCCCGGTGCGGAGATCGCGGCGCGCCTTAACGAGCGCCTGTTCGGCGAATTGCTCGCTCCCGTGCTTCGGGTCGGTTCGGCGTACACCCCGGTGCCGTTCTCGAAGTCGCTCTCGGGTTATCCGACTGTGGACCGCATCGTCGAAAAGGTCAGGTCGATGATTCCGGATACTTGAAGAGAAACGAGTAGCGTGAGCCGGACGAGCGATAGCGACACCGAGAGGACTTCAACGGAGGCGGTCATGGGGGAACGGCTCGACGTCGGCGACCGCCGCGTCACCTACCAGGACGTGCTGGCGCTCGATACCCGCGAGGTGCCCAAACATCTGCTGCAGGCGTCGCCGGGAAACTTTGACTTCCACAAGGCCTCGACAGACCGTTACGTATCCCGCGATTGGCATGAACGGGAGAAGGCGAAGCTCTGGACTCGTGTGTGGCAGTTCGCCTGCCGCGAAGAGCACATTCCGGAGATCGGCGACCACATCGTGTACGACATCGCGGGTCGGTCTTACCTCGTCATCAGAACGGCGCCAGACACGATCCGGGCCTTTCCGAATACCTGCCCACACCGCGGCCGTGCTCTGAAAGACTATGCGGGCCGGTGCTCGGAGATCCGATGCGCGTTCCACGGTATCGCGTGGACGCTCGACGGTGAGCTGAAGCGGATCCCCGCGCCGTGGGAGTTCGAACACGTAGCTCCGGAGTCATTCGCGTTGTCGCAGTGCCGCGTCGGCGTCTGGGCGGGGTTCGTGTTCATCAACCCCGATCCCGATGCCGAACCCCTCGAATCGTTCCTGGGCGACGTCGTCGAGCAGTTTGCCACCTGGTACGGCCACGACCGCTATGTCGAGGCGCACGTGTCGAAGGTCATCCGGGCCAACTGGAAGGTTGCGCAGGAAGCCTTCATGGAGTGCTGGCATGCGCCCGCCACTCACCCGCAGACGGTGCCCTACGCGGCTTTCGGCGCGTGCCAGGTCGACGTCTACGACAACTTCGCGCGATTCATCACCCCTTCCGAGGTGGTCGGTCCGATGATGCCGTGGGATCCGTCCACCGAGGAGATGCTGCGGTCCACCATGGACGTTCGTGTCGATGAGCCGCTGCCGGTGACACCGTTGCCGGGGGAAACGGCGCGATCGTTCATCGTGCGGACGACGCGGGAGAAATGGCGCGGGCTGCTCGGCGACGGGGTTGAGAACTGGTGCGACGCCGAGTTGGTCGACAACTTCACCTACACGGTGTTTCCGAACATGTTGCCGTGGGGCGGGGTGCACAAGATTGTGTACCGCTTCCGGCCCAACGGCGACGACCACCGCACGTGCATCATGGAGGTCTTCCTGATCGCTCCCGTGGTGGGTGAGCGACAGCCCCCCGCAGAGGAAGTCGTGCTTGACGCCGAAACTCCTTTCAGTAGTTCCCCTTTGGGGATGCTGGGTAACGTCCTGGATCAGGACTGCGGCAACATGGAGCGCGTGCAGCGCGGGCTGGAGAGCGCGGTGAATCCCACGGTGACGTTCGCCTCCTACCAGGAGGACAATCTCAAGTGGATGCACCGCTTGCTGGACCGGTACCTGGGTGAGGCAGCGCCGTGAACGGGATCGTGCACCCGTACAGCAATGATCTCTACGAGCGGGACGAAGACCGGGTGCGCATCACCCGCGCCGACGGCGGGGTCGGCTTCTACGCCGCCGACGGTCACTGGCTCGCGGGGGATAAGTTCGACGCCGACCTGCACCTCTGCGGGTGGATCATGGCGCCGCGCAACGCCCACCGACTCGTCACCAATCCGGCGTCGCGCTGAACGTAGTCGGCGTTGGCGTGACGGCAGTCGGCAGGGCTGAGTTGACACCCGTGACGATGAAGGTTGGCCGCCGGCTCACCGATTGAGCGCGGCCGACTTACGGGTTCGCCACGTTCCCAGGTCCGCGTAATCCCGTATTTCCGAGATTAATCCGTCGCGAAGCACGAACACCCCGGTGCACTCGATCGCCGCTTCGCGGTCTCCGAACCAGAAGCGGTCGAGGCGTTCGATGAACACCAAGTCGTCTGTTGCCGACCATGACAGTACCTCCCAGTCGACCCGGTCGGCTTCCTGCAGCGACTTCCGCAGGGCTTCGACGACCGCGGTGCGCCCGCACACCGGTGGATGAGGCACGATGAGGTGATACTTTACGTCCGCGGTGACGACGGCACCGAGCGCATCCGCATCACGCGCGTTGACGGCGGAGAAGAAGCACGAGATCGACTGTGGCAGTGAGGTCATAATCGGCTCCCTGAATGTCGGAAAATGAGCGCACCGGCGGCGCCGATCGCGATGAGACCGCGCTCCGTGGCGGACCGCGTCGGGGTCAACTCGCCGGGCTCGTCTCCCACCAGAAGCCCGATCGAGTCGGGAAGCGGGGCCTCTGAAGCGGAAGTTTCCGTCATCCGTGAGGCCTTTCCGGAGGTCCCAGGTGAGGGAGTTCGCCGGGAGCGAGATGTCTTCTGACGCGATGGCGTTCGCCGGCGTAGATGTCCTCGCCTTCGATCAGCCCGTCGCGACTTATCGGCCAGATGACCGCAGTGCGGTGTGTGACGAGGTAGTACTCGCCGGCGACGACGGGGTCACCCGCCTCGGTGTCGGTGGCCTCCAGCTCGCGTCCGGGGATGGCGTACTGGAAATCGCCCTCGGTGACCACGCAATGCTCGTCTGCCACCACTCGGTGGATAACGTAGTCGAGTCGATTACGGCCCGCGGCTTGCAGACGTCTATACCAATCGATAACGGCCTCGTATCCGGTGGGTCCTTTGCTGTCGGAAGCGCCCCACACCGAGTAATGGGGGTCGGCCACCAGCGTGGCCATCAGCGCCTCGGTGTTCCCGGCCACCTCTTCGACGACGTGCCGCGCGACGATTTGCAAGTTCGCCTTGCGTGTCGGATCCTGTTCGGCCTCGATGCGGTCGAGAAGTGGCTGCCACCCGGGGGTCCTCATCGTAGGCTCACATCCGGTACGTGGCACGGCCACCGGTGAGTACCTCGCCGCCGTCCCGGCCGCGCATGCCGAAGACGACGGTGGTGTCGTCCGGCTGTGCGATGTCGATGCTGAGGCTGTCGCCCGGCCATACGGGTGCGGCAAACCGGGCTGCCATCGAGGTGATCACCGCGTCGTCACCGAGCACCTCGAGCACCGCCCGACCAGCAAAACCGAACGTGCAGAGCCCGTGCAGGATTGGTCGATCCAGCCCTGCGCGTGCGGCGAACGCCGGGTCCGAGTGCAGCGGGTTGTAGTCGCCGGACAGCCGATAGATCAGAGCCTGGTCCGGACGGGTTTGATAGGTGATCGTCTTCACGGGTCCGTCGGCTTCAGGCGTCGGCGCCGAGGACACCGGCCCGCGTTCTCCGCCCCAGCCGCCGGCGCCTCGGATGAACAGGCTTGCAGAGCTGTGCCACAGCGGTTCTCCCGCGATCGAGCCGGTGGTGCGAGCGACGATCAGTGCCGCCTTGCCCTTATCCCACAGCTCGGTGATCTCGGTAACCGCCTCCGCTTCGCCCTCTGTCGGAATGGTGCCGAGAAGATCGACCCGCTGCTCGGCGTGCAGCACCTTGGTCCAATCGATTCGGCCGGCGCGTTTGATGACGCTGAAGTCGACCCCCAGCGTCACCGGCATCGTGGGAACCATTTTCTGGTCAACGTTGTGCGTGTTGTTGGTGGTGTATGCGAGGTCGTCGACTCCGGCGCCGACGCCGAGTGCGTACAGCATGCAGTCTCGCGAACTCCACGTCACCGTCTTTGGCGCGGAGCGAGCGCCGACGACGCTGGGGTCGAAGGGACTGGACTCGGGCACGGGGCCTCCTCACAACACGACGCGGGTTGTCCCCGACGTTAAGATTGTCGGGATATCGATAGTCGAGTAATCTACCATTGTGTTGGCGACCAACGGCAGCGTTGCCGAGAAAGTGCGGAGGCCCAATGGCAGAGAACATTCCGGCAGTCGACTATTTGGTGCTCGGGGAGGATCCTCATCTGGAGGCCCACGAGTGTCAGCAGTGCGCAGCGCTGTACTTCGATCGCCGCAACGCCTGCGCCAGGTGCTCGTCGTCGGAGTTCACGTCACGCCGATTGTCCAACGAGGGCGTGGTCAGGGCATACACGATCGTCCAGCGCGGTGCGAAGTCCGGGCCCTTCACCTCCGTGGTCGTCGAACTCACCGGCGGCGGTGTGGTCAAGGCCAATCTCCTCGGGGTCAGCGACCCGGCCACGATCCATCCCGAGACCAAGGTGCGACTGGTCGTCTACGACGTGGGTACCGACGACGACGGCACCGTCGCAGTCGCGTTCGGCTACGAACCGATTGGAGCTTGAGGTGAGCGAATCCGTGTGGATCATCGGCACGTCGATGACCAAGTTCGGACGATTCCCCGACCGCGACCTGCTCGACCTCGCGTCGTCGGCAGCCCTCGGCGCGCTCGCCGACTCCGGGCAGCAGATGGCCGACATCGGGTTGCTGGCGCTCGGGAACGTCTACGAGGCGAACTCCCACAACGGCCAGCGGTTGCAGAAGCAGATCGGGCAGACCGGCATCCCCGTGTACAACGTCGTCAACGCGTGCGCGACGGGCGCCACCGCCGTACGTGTGGCGATGATGGGCCTCAAGTCCGGCGAGTGTGACATCGCCATGGCCGTGGGCGTCGAGAAGATGGGCAAGATGGGCATGCTGGGCGGCGCCGCCAAGAAGGCCGACGCCAAGAAGGTGTTCACACCGAAGGGGCGCTACGGCGCCGTCGTGAAAACCGAGGGCATGCTCGGTACCGGCCTAATGCCCGGTGTGTTCGCTCAGGCGGGCACCGAATACGCCTTGGCGCATGGGGTGACCGCCGAGCAGTTCGCGAAGGTTGCGGTGAAGAACCATCAGCACTCCACGCTGAACCCCCTTGCGCAGTACCAGAAGCCGTTCGCGATTGAGGAGGTGCTCGGCGCCGAGGTCATCAGCTACCCCAACACGCTCCCGATGTGCTGCCCGACGGGCGATGGCGCCGCCGCGGTCGTCCTGGTGTCCGACGCCAAGCTGAAAACGCTCGATCCAGATGTGCGCCGCCGTGCGGTGAAAGTGTCCGCATCGGTGATGACGTCCGACCCCTGGACCCCGAGCGGGCAGGTCCAACCGGACGTCAACACGCTCACCCGGTTGGCCGCGGACCAGGCGTACGAGGCGGCAGGCATCGGGCCCGGTGATCTCGACCTGGTCGAACTGCACGACTGCTTCGCTACGGCCGAGCTGATCCACTACGACAATCTCCGGCTCTGCAGTCCCGGCGGCGCGGGCGAGTTCATCGACTCGGGCGCACCCACTCGGGATGGCACGATTCCGGTCAACGTGTCGGGCGGCTTGCTGTCCAAGGGGCACCCGATCGGTGCGACCGGCATCGCGAATCTCTACGAGGTGGCGACACACCTCCGAGGCGAGGCCGGCGACCGTCAAATCGCCGGTGCCAAAGTGGGATTGACGCATGTGATCGGGTTGGCATCCGCGTGCGCGGTGCACATTCTCGAAGCGCGTGCCGCGTGAGCGTGGGTCCGTTGCACGGGGTGCGCGTACTTGAGATCGCCAGCGCCGCGCCGGCACCTTTTGCGTGCATGATGCTCGCCGACTTCGGTGCCGATGTCGTCACTGTCGATCGCCCCGCCCGCCCCGGCCCTACGCCGCGCCGGCCCGTCGACCCGTTGAAGCGCGGCCGGCGGTCGATTGCCACCGATCTGAAGACACCGCAGGGGGTTTCACTCGTACGGCGGCTGGCGCGGTCCGCCGACGTCCTCGTCGAAGGATTCCGGCCGGGGGTCATGGAACGGCTCGGCCTCGGACCCGACGAGCTGCTCGCTGAACATCCCGGCATGGTTTACGCGAGGATGACGGGTTACGGTCAGGACGGTCCGCTAGCCGCCAAGGCCGGCCACGACATCAACTACATCGCGGTGGCCGGAGCGCTGGAACCGATTGGCCGCAGTGGAGAACGTCCACTTCCGCCGCTCAACCTCGTCGGCGACTTCGGCGGTGGCGGAATGCTGCTCGCCGTCGGGATTCTCGCCGCGCTTCACGAGCGCTCCAACTCAGGGCGCGGTCAGGTCGTGGATGCGGCCATGGTCGACGGGGCCGCGCTCCTCACGGCGTTCATCCACGGTGTCCGCGCCGAGGGCCATTGGTCCGACGATCGTGGCACGAATCTGCTGGACGGTGGCGCCCCCTTCTACGACACCTATCCGACCTCGGACGGCGAGCACATGGCGGTAGGTGCGCTGGAACGCCGGTTCTACGAGCAGTTGCTCATCGGCCTCGGGCTGCACGGTGACGAGAGCATCCCCGCTCAACTGGACCGTGACGGTTGGGATGCCATGCGCGCCAAGTTCACCGAGGTGTTCTCGACTCGGACCCGTGCCGAATGGACCCGGATATTCGCCGAACTCGATGCGTGCGTCTCGCCGGTGCTAGCGCCCTGGGAGGTCGCCGATGCGGACCACACCAGCGCTAGGAGCGGGTTCCTCGACGTCGGAGGGGTCAGCCAACCTGCTCCCGCGCCGCGGTTCAGTCGCACTCCGGCAGCAGCCCCCACGCCACCGCGGCTCGCGGGTGAGGACACCGAAGCGGTACTGGCCGACTGGAGCAGCGCGGAGACGGGTGCGAACGGAGCTCCGGACAAGGTGGCGAGCTCATGAGCGCACCAACGACGATGGACACACTGCCCACCACGGTCGACGAATCGCGGACCGCGTTCCGCTCTTGGCTCGCCGACCAACGCGAGGACCTCGAACAGTTCCGCACCAACGGCGGCGACATCACCCATGTGTTCGAACGGCTTCGTGCACTGCAGCGAATGTTGTTCGAGTCCGGCTGGATTCGGCTCGGTTGGCCTGAGGAGGTAGGCGGTCTGGGCGGCAAACCGATCCTGCGCAGCATCGTCGGTGAGGAACTGGCACTCGCCGGCTATCCGCCGCCGTTCTCCTTCGCCACTCAGGAGGTGCTGGGCCCTGCCGTGGCGGCCTTCGCACGCCCGGAACTCGCATCGTTGGTACTGCCGCGACTGCTGCGCGGTGATGAAACGTGGTGCCAGGGTTTTTCGGAACCCGGAGCGGGCAGCGACCTCGCATCGCTACGGCTGAAAGCCGTGCGCGTCGACGACGGGTGGCGCGTTACCGGCGAGAAGATATGGACCAGTTGGGCGCAGTTCGCGGACCGATGTGTCCTCCTCGCAAGGACCGGTGCACCAGACTCGGCCCATCGCGGTATCTCCGCGTTCCTCCTCGATATGGACACCCCCGGCATCGAGATCAGCCCGCTGCGGAGCATGAACGGCGACGAGGAGTTCTGTTCGCTCTACTTCGGCGACGCCCTCATTCCGCACAATCGGCTCCTGGGCGAGGTCGACGGGGGCTGGTCCGTCGCGATGCACGTGCTGGCGGGGGAGCGGGGCGCGGCCGCCTGGCAGCGTCAAATCTGGTTGCGTACCAGGCTCAACGACCTCGCCATCGCTGACGGCGGCGCCACCGGTGCCGCCGTAGTCGGCGAAGCACTCGAACTGCTCGTCGGGTTGCGGCTGCTGTCACGCCGGACGGTCCGGGCGCTGTCCGACGGTCGTCCCGTGGGTGCCACCACATCGCTGGACAAGCTCGCGATGTCGACCGCCGAGAAATTCCTCTTCGACAGCGTCTTAGCCGCTCTCGGCGCGGACGTCGTCTTCGGCGGTGGTGACATCGCCGAGGAGTGGCGCACCGACTACCTCTACAGCCGCGCCTCGTCGATTTACGGCGGTGCGGCGGAGATCCAACGCAACATCATCGCTGAGCGATTGCTCGGCCTACCGCGCTGAACCGGAAGGACACTCCCATGGACGCCGCCGACGCCGCCCAGATTACCGATGCGCTTCGCGACGCGCTGAGTGCGCAGCCGGGGAGAGCGCGCGATGTCGTCGCCGAGTTCGGCTGGTACGAACTGATGGCCGAGGAGCCCGAAGTGGCTGTTTCGTCGCTGTTCACCCTCGCCGGCGAGCTGCTGCTGCCTAGGTCGCAACTCGACTCCGTGCTGCTGGCCGCTGCGGGCGAAGAGTTCGGCGGCATCGATGCCAGGGTGGTACTACCGCCGCCGGGTACCAGCCGGCCTGCCGGGTCGCGCGTGGACGCGCACACCGTCGAACTCGCGGGCGTCGTGCAGGCAGGCACGACACCGATCCTGGTCGCGCTACGCGACGACGACGGCAGGCACTCGTTGGTGATGTGTGACGCTCCGGACGATGCGCCGGGCGATCCCCTCGACACGGCTGCTGGGTGGGTGCGGGCCACCGCGACGGCGTCGGTGAGCACGACTGTGGACGTCGCCGACGCGACGGCCGCGTGGGCTGCGATGGTGGCCGCCGGCCGCCGCGCGCTCTCACACGAACTCGTCGGCGTGGGGTCGGCGATGATGCGGATGACCGTCGAACACGTCGGCAGCCGCGAGCAGTTCAATCAGCCGCTGGGATCCTTTCAGGCTGTCAAGCATCAACTCGCCGATGTCCATCTGTGGCATCAGATCGCAGAGTTGTCCGCCGGCGCCGCGTGGGAGAACGCCGACGGACCAAGCGCGGCACTCGCCAAAGCCGCGGCGATCCGCTCGTCGCGTTCGGCGCGCGCGGTGTGCCAACAACTCCTCGGAGGCATGGGCTTCACCTGGGAGCATGACTTCCACCGCTATCTGCGGCGTGCGCTCACGCTAGAGCCGCTTCTGGGCGGCGCTGCCGAGCTGCACGCCGAGTTGGGTGCGGTGTTGCGGTCCGGAGACTTGAGTGAATCTCTGGTCGCGCTGTGACGCGACGGCTTTCACCGGACGACAACGAATCCATCAGCTGAGGAGGAACCGTGCGCGAAGCATGGATCATCGACGGGGTACGCACGCCGCGAGGCAAGGGGAAGGCTTCGGGTGCGCTGCACTCCGTGCACCCGCAGGAACTGCTGGCAACCGTGCTACGCGCTCTCGTCGAACGGGGCCTGTCCGCTGACGACGTCGACGACGTTGTCATGGGCAACGGCGAACACGCGGGCGATCACGCCAATGACATCGCCCGATCCGCGGTGCTCACCGCGGGTTGGCCGGTGACCGTGCCGGGACTGACCGTGAACCGATTCTGTGGAGGCGGTCAGCAGGCCGTGATGGCGGCAGCTACTGGCGTTCTCGCAGGATGGCAGGATCTCGTCGTGGCCGGAGGCGTGGAGTCGATGTCGCGCCACACGTACGGACGGCCACTCGACGCAGGCAATGGCAAACTGCGGGAACGGTATCCGCTCGTCCCCCAGGGCATCGCGGCCGACCTGATCGCGACCTTGGAGGGGTTCGATCGCACTACCGTGGATCAGTTCGCGGTCACCAGCCAGGAACGCGCTGCCGTCGCGGCCAAGGAAGGTCGGTTCAACCACAGCCTGGTCGCCGTGTACTCCGAAGGCGACGTTCTCCTGGATCGTGACGAGCACCTACGTCCCGGAACTACGGTCGAGTCGCTGTCGGGACTGCCCGCGTCGTTCGAGCGTTCGGGTGGCAAACCCCGTGAGGACGGGCGCAGCTACGACGAGATGTGCGTGGTCACTTACCCGGAAGCAGGCGTCCTCCAGCACGTGCACCATGCCGGCAACTCGTCGGGCGTCGTCGACGGGGCCGCGGCGATGGTGGTTGCCTCCAGCGACTACGCCACGGCGAACGGACTGAGGCCGCGGGCGCGTCTTGTGACCGGCGCGGTTCGCGGCGCGGAACCGGTCATCATGCTGACAGCGCCCGGACCGGCCGCGCGGGTCTGCTTGGACAAAGCCGGGATGGCCGCGACCGACATCGACCTCTGGGAGATCAACGAAGCGTTCGCGGCGGTGCCGCTGAAGGTGATCCGCGACCTGGCCATCGATCCGGACAAGGTCAACGTCAACGGCGGCGCCATCGCGCTGGGCCACCCGATCGGTGCCACCGGAGCCATGCTGTTTCAGACCGTGTTGGACGAACTCGAACGACGAGATCTGAGCACCGGGTTGGTCACGATGTGCACCGGTGGCGGGATGGCAACGGCGACAATCATCGAACGGGTCTAGCCCCGATGATCTCGAACGGAGAATCCCCATGAGTCGTACCGCGGTCGACATCCACCTGCGTGGTCACGTTGCGGAACTGAGGTTGAGCCGTCCCGACATACTGAACGCGTTCGACGAAACACTGGTCAACGAGTTACCGGGTGCGCTCATCGACCTAGCGCGCAACACCGATGTCCGCGCCGCGGTGTTCACATCGACGGGCAAGTACTTCTCGGCGGGCGGCGACATGCAGACGATCCTTGACGGTCACGCCGACCTCAACGCGTTGATCCGCAACGTCGACGACGGTCGTCGGCTGTTCCGTTCTTTCGCAGACTTTCCCAAACCCCTGGTGGCGGCCGTGCACGGACACTCCTTCGGAGTGTCGACGAGCCTCGTCTTCACCGCGGACGCCGTGGTGACGACTCCCACGACGAAGTTGAGCGATCCGCACGTCCACATGGGTCTGGTGGCCGGGGACGGTGGATGTGTCGCCTGGCCGCCCAGCGCGGGCCTGCTGCGTGCGAAGCGGCGACTGCTCTGGGGGGAACCGCTCACCGGTCAGGAGGCATTCGACCTAGGCCTGGTGACGGACCTCGTCGACACCGCTGACGACGTAGCAAGCACCGCTTTCGAGCTGGCGGAGCGAGTGGCGGCGTTGCCGCCCATCGCTACGCAGTTGACGAAGCGCACGCTGAACAAGGCGCTTGCCGCCTCGACCGAACAGGTGCTCGACACGGGGTTCTACCTCGAGGCTCTGTCCAACCGAAGCACCGACGCGGTCGAGGCGGTCCAGGCGTTCATGGAGAAACGAGAGGGACGATGGACGGGACGTTGAATCGTATGGAGGCTCCGGTCGATACGCATGTGTGGGGCGAACGGGTTGTTGAGGGCCGGTACGCCGGGCACGCGGGCCTGGTGTACGAGATGGCACCTACCTCGCTGCCGTCGCTCCTGATCGGCAGCGACACCTGGGACGGTCGTGACTACCTCGTGCAGGGCGACCGCCGCGTAACCCACCGCGCATTCCGCGACGCGGTCCCCAGCGCCGCGGCGCAGCTGGCCGCAGCGAGGGTGCGCCGCGGCGATCGGGTGGTGCTGCACAGCCACAACCGATTGGAGTTCGTGCTCGCGACCTGGGCTACGTGGTGGCTTGGTGCGGTGCCGGTCTACGCCAACCGGTGGTGGAGCGCTGCCGAAATCGACCACGCGCTGCAGGTGACCACACCGGTGGTGGTGCTGAGCGATGCCCCCGAACAGCTCCAGGCGGGCTGCACGGTGACGTCGATCGCGGATCTCGGCGGGGCGTTCGATGGCGTAGCGAGCGGACCGGCGGCGGTCGATGACATCGACGTCGACGCACCGGGCCTGGTGTTGTTCACCTCGGGGAGCTCAGGCCCTCCGAAGGCCGTGGAACTGTCGATCCGGTCACTGATCGCCAACCAGCACAATCTGCTGGCGCGTTCGCGGCGTCTGCCACAGCACGCGAATCCCGAGAATGCTCAGTCGGTTTCGCTCCTGTGCACACCGCTGTTCCATATCGGCGGGGTGTCGAATCTCCTGACCAACTTGATCACCGGGGGCAGGCTGGTGCTCACGGCGGGCCGGTTCGACGCCGCCGAGATTCTGCGCCTCATCGAGACCGAACGCGTGCAGACATGGGGCGGAGTCCCCACCATGGCGATCCGCATACTGGAGCATCCCGAATTCGGGTCACATGATCTCAGCAGCTTGCGTAGTTTCCCGTTGGGTGGTGCCCCGCTTCCTCCCGCCCTCCTCAAGCGCATGACCGCCAAGTTGCCCCAACTGGAGAAACGCGGCCTGGCCAACACCTGGGGTATGACCGAGACCGGCGGGTTCATGACGGTAGCGGGCAACGCCGACCTGCAGTCGCGGCCCGGCACCGTCGGCAGGCCGTATCCCGTCGTCGAGGTACGCATCGCCGACCCCAATGCCGCCGGTTCCGGTGAAGTACAGGTACGCGCTCCTACGGTGATGCTCCGCTACATCGGCGTCGACGACGGCGCCGTCGACGCCGAAGGGTGGTTGCATACCGGCGATCTCGGTCACCTCGATGATGACGGCTATCTCTTCCTCGACGGCCGGAGCAAGGACATCGTCATTCGCGGTGGCGAGAACATCGCGTGTGCACACGTCGAACAGCACCTGCTCAGCCACCCGTCAGTGATCGAGGCGGCCGTGTTCGGCGTGCCTCACGACGACCTCGGCGAGGAACTGGCGGCCGCCGTCACCCACCGGGTCGGCGAACCCGTGGATGCCGAAGCGCTGCGGGCACACAGCGTCGGCGCTCTCGCGTACTTCGAGATTCCCACGCTGTGGCAGATCTCGGACACAGCACTGCCGACACTCGCCGGCGAGAAACTGAACAAGAAGGCGATCAAAGCCGATTACGTGGCCTCGTGCGAGAAGGGTTGAGCCGATGCACCTCAGCGGCGCTGACGAATACTTCACCCATCAGAGCGCGTTACCACATGCGATGGTCGAGACCAGTGATCCGTCGTGGCGGGAGCGATACTGGGTCAGTTTCCAGGACACCCGCGACGGTGACACGGTGCTGACGCTCGGCCTCGGTCGATATCCGAATCAGGACGTCATGGAGGCCTTCGCCTGTTTGTCGCGCGGTGGTGAGCAGACGAACGTGCGACTGTCGCGCTCCCTGCTGCCGGAGTCGCATGCCATGAACGTGGGGCCGTGGTCGTGCGAGGTGACACGGCCACTTCACGCTCTGCGTTTCCGGCTCGACGACAACGACTCCGGGCTCTCGTTCGATCTCGAGTTCGCAGGCAGTTTCGAACCGATTCTGGAGGGCAAGTTCTTTCAGGTCAGCCGGGCGCGGACGACGTACGACGCGATTCGCTACGTGCAACACGGTCGTGCATCAGGCACTATCCGCACTCCCGATGGCACCGTGTTGACGGTGACCCCCGACCGATGGTGGGCCGAGCGCGACCACTCCTGGGGCACTCGGCCGCTGCCGCGCGCGGACGGGCAGCCGCCGGGGGAGCGGCCGGAGTGGAAGCTTCTGCTGTTCGCGCCGTTGCAGCTGCCCGACTTCGGCGTGCACATCTATCTGCAAGAGTCCGAGCCCGGTCGGTCGGTGCACGTGTCCGCCGGGCTGGCCTACCCGTTCGGCCATGACGGCGCGGCGCCATTGATAGTCGGTATCGAGCACGACCTGAAGTGGGAGAAGGGCGCGCCCGCCCCGACACTGATCGGTGGTGCGCTGTCGCTGCTGCTGCACGGCGGCGACCGGATCGACCTCGAGTTGACGGCCCGTCCAGGCAGGGCCCACCTACGCGGGGGTGGCTACGAGGGCTGGAACGGGTGGAAACAGGGCCAGTGGCGCGGTGATTCGACCACCGAACACGATCGTTGGGACCTCACCGACGCAACGAACTTCTACCGTTACGCCAAGGCCGGTTCCGACCACCTCGTCGAGGTCCGCCACGAAGGTCAGACGGGTTACGGCGTGATCGAATACATGGTCCTACCTGGGTACGGCAAGTATCGGGAAGCACTTCCACCCCCGCGATCCTCGCAAACGTGACCGGCATGCGCAGTGCTTTGCAGGACACGCTGGCGGAGTTCGGGGTTCGAGAGATCACCGAGCCGCAACGGCTCGGTGGCGGCAGTTCGCAGGAGAACTGGGCGTTCGACGCCGAGATGGCTACCGATGCCGGCACCGTGTGGCGGCCCCTGCTCATGCGGCGTGTTCCGCAGGGCGGTGTCGTCGATACCGATCGCGACGTGGAGTTCGAGTTGCTTCGTGCGCTGAGTGTCACCGACCTGCCGGTGGCACACGTGTACGTCTCCGATGACGGCAGCCGATTGACGCGGCCGGCAATGATCGTCGACCGACTGCCCGGTCGCGCCCATCGGGGTGTACTGCGAGAATCCGACCCGCTCGAACTGGGAACAGCCGGGCGGCTCACGCTCGCGAGGACGCTCCCGGTACTGCTGGCGGGCGTTCACAGTGTGGACGTGACCGGCCTGGCGATCGACAGGGTACTTCCCGACCCGTCGCACGACCCCGCCCGCGAGGAGCTACGGCGGTGGGTAGCCGAACTGGATGCCGTGGAACTCGGCCCGCATCCGGCGTTGCGCACGACCATCAGCTGGCTCAGCCGACACCTGCCTCCGCCGCCGGACCGAGTGTGTCTGGTGCACGGCGACTTTCGTCCGGCGAACATCCTGATCGACGAGGGTCGGATCAGCGCTCTACTTGACTGGGAACTCGCGCATCTCGGCGACACACACGACGATCTCGGCTGGTACACCTGCTCGCTGTACCGGCGCGAGCACTTTCTGAGTGGTCAATGGGACGTCGGCGAGTTCCTGCGCGTGTGGTCCGCGGCGACAGGTGAAACGGTGGACCCTCGCCGGTTGCATTTCTGGCAGGTGATGTCGGTGTTCCGGCTGGCGGTGATCGCCCTCACCGGTGTCAAGGCGTTTTGCGAGGGGGCGACGGACCGCCCTGCTGCGCCCGCAACAAGAGTGATTGCGGCGGCGTTGCGTGAGACGGGGCTCACCAGTTCGAGTCCGCGTCCCCTGAGGAGTGCCCGATGAGGCCGCTACCGTCGGAACTGATCGCGGGCATCCGAAAGATTCTGGCCGACACGATCGCCCCCGAACTGTCCAGCGATCACACCCGCGCACGTCTGGCGGAAATCCGTGCCGTGCTCGCCCAGATCGACTGGGATGACGGTGCATTCGCCCTCAAATCGCAGGCGGCAGCCCTAGCTGCCTGCCTGACCGAATCAGGCTCCTGGGTGCCTGAAGCGCTTCCTCAGCCTCCGGCGACCGAGACACTCGCCGGTTATGTCGAGTACCGCGATCGACTCGGTGCGGTGGCGATCGACGTCATGGACCGCTTGAGAACCCACCTGGACGAGCATCCGGAGGATCTCGAAGCGCAGGCACGGTTGCAGCGCCTCATCGACGTCGTCTGACGGCGCCCGGCGTCTCCGACCTCATAAGCGCGACTGTTATTGATTCCTATATAGTCTAGTGATATACCGTACAGGACTAGACTATCTGTGGAGAACATGGTGACTGCGAAGGCAACTCCGACGCTGGAGGACTTCCTGTGTGGGGCTCGCACCTTTCTGGAGGATGCGTGTGGTGGACGGGCTGCGTCTCGCGCAAACTCCGGCAAGTCCCGATATGCCCTGTTCTCCGGGTCGACGGACGAGGAGATCGCGTCGGCAGTCGACTATCAGCGGGCCGCGTTCGACGCCGGCTACGGATGGATCACGGGTCCACTGGAGTTCGGTGGTGGGGGACTGCCTGTGAGCTATGAGCGGGCCTTCGCGGTACTGGAACGCGAGTTCACGATTCCCTCGAAGGGGCCCTTGTCCGTGAGCCTCGGGATGGTGGCGCCGACGTTGGCGCAATTCGGTTCCGATGACGCCAAACGTCGATGGCTGAGGGCGCTTCGGCGAGCGGATGCAATCGGCTGTCAGCTCTTCAGCGAACCGGCGGCGGGCTCGGATCTGGCAGCCGTCCGGGCGCGGGCGGTGGCGTCCGGCGACGGCCAGACCTGGACGCTCAATGGGCAGAAGGTCTGGACGTCGGGTGCTCACTATTCGGATATCGGGATCGCGCTGACGCGCACCTCCGATGGACCTCGCCACCGTAACCTCACCGCGTTCGTCGTCGACATGAGCACACCGGGTGTCGACGTTAGGCCGCTGCGCCAGATCACCGGAGCCGCAGACTTCAACGAGGTGTTCCTCGAAGACGTCCACGTCCCGGACGCATTCAGGCTTGGTGACATCGGGCAGGGCTGGTCGGTCGCCATCGCGATGCTCATGTACGAACGCGGCGCCATCGGTGGATCTTCTAGCGGCGGTAGCGGCTTGTTTCGAATGGACGACCTCGCGGCGTGGATCGTGGACCTCGGACGAGAAGAGGACCCCGGCGTCATCGAGGCGTTTGCGCGGGTTTACTCCGGGGTAACCTCGGCGAAGTCGATGCGAGCTAGAGCCGATCGCAATCTGAAAGCCAACGGCGTTCCCGGACCGGAGATGTCGCTGGGAAAGCTCGCATTGACCGCGAACCTCCAAGCGCTCAGCAATCTCGTCAGCGTGGTACTTGGCCCGAAACTGGTCGGTGACACCGGATTACCCCAGTCGTACGCCTGGTCCGAACTGGTGCTCAGCGTCCCGGGGATGCGCATCGGCGGCGGAACGGACGAGATTCACCGCAATACCGTTGCCGAGCGCTCGCTGGGGTTACCCAAGGACAAGTCGAGCCGAACCTGAGTACCGCTGTACAGCAACGGGAATGAATGAACCCGGCCGATCTCGTGTCGGTGAACAACTACGAAAGAAGAGGTCCATGGGACACCTTGACGGCAGGACGGTGATCGTCACCGGCGCGGGCCGCGGGATCGGCCGCGAACACGCACTGATGTTCGCTGCTGAGGGCGCCAGCGTCGTGGTCAACGACCTCGGCGGTGCGCAGGACGGCAGCGGAGCCGCCGCCGGACCGGCGCAGCACGTGGCCGACGAGATCATCGCGGCCGGAGGCAAAGCCGTTGCGAACGGCGACGACGTCGCCGATTCTGACGGAGCCAAGCGCATCGTCGCGACCGCACTGGACGCCTTCGGACGAGTCGACGGCCTGGTGAACAATGCCGGTATCCTCCGCGACCGAGTCCTCGTCAACATCGAGGACGACGACTGGGATCTGGTGGTCCGGGTCAACCTGAGGGGCAGCTTCCTCATGACGCGTGAGGTGGCGCGTTACTGGCGGGCGCAGAGCAAGGCGGGCGCAGATGTCGCCGGCTCGGTGGTCAACACCAGCAGTGAATCCGGAGTCTTCGGTAACCCCGGCCAGGCCAACTACGCGGCGGCGAAGGCCGCGATCGCCTCGATGACTCAGGTGTCCAGCAAGGAACTGCACCGCTACGGTGTTCGTGTCAATGCGATTCTGCCGCAGGCGCGCACCCGGCTGACGGAAGGGGCGTTCGGGGATGCCCTGGCGGCAAAAGAAGGTGAGTTCGACCGGATGGCCCCCGGCAACGTTTCGCCGTTCGTCGGCTACCTGCTGACGCCGTCGTGCCCGTTGACCGGCGAGGTGTTCCTGGTCGGTGGATCACGTGTGCAACGCATTGCGCCGTGGCACAAGGATCCGGAGTGGAAACTGATGACCGAACGCCGTTGGACGCTAGACGAACTCGCCAGCGCCGTTGCCGATGCGGGAATCCCCAGCGGCGGCAACGCCTGGACCGCGAACCCCGGTAAGGCGTCGAAGTGACAACCACGAAGGGGGCAGCGGGCGAGGTCGACAAGACCACCGAAGCGCGGATGCCCGAGGCGGTCATCGACGACGCGATGGTCGAGTCGATGAAGGCCCGGGCGGGTGTCGACCTACGCATCGACCACTCGATCAACAACGAGGAGGCGACGCGCATCGCCGTCGTCAAGTTCGCGGGTGGTATCGGCGACGTCAACACGCTGTGGACGGACGCCGACCAGGCCACCGCGTCGGACTACGGCGCCCCCGTGGCGCCGCCGTCCTTTGTCATCGGCTGCTTCTCGGGCATCCAGTTCGGGTGGCCGGGACTGGGTGCGTTCCACAACGCCACCCAGGCACACTTTCACCAGCCCGTCTACTGGGGCGACAAGATCACCGCGACCTGTCGATACGACGGTTTCACGGGGCCTCGCCCGAGCAAGTTTGCGGGTCGCATGGTGACCGATCACTTCGTCAACAGCTACCGCAACCAGCGCGGCGAGCTTGTCGCTGAAATCAATTGGCAAGTAGTAAATTTTGAACGAGGTTCGGCGAAAGCACGGTCCAAGAACGTCGCGGTGGACATGTCGAAACCTGAGTTGATCCTTCCACATCCGTGGACCGAGGACGAGATTGTCGCCGTCGAGCAGCAGGTGCTTCGTGAGCAGCCTCGCGGCTCCGAGTTCCGCTACTGGGAGGATGTCGAGGTCGGCGAGCAGATCCAGACTCTGACCAAGGGGCCGATCGGCCTGACCGACGAGGTGGCCTTCATCGCCGGCGGTGGTACACCCATCCCTCGGCTCAAGGCGCACGCGGCAGCACTCGCCGACTACCAGGCGCATCCCGCGTGGTCGTTCCGCGACCCGGTGATGGGCTCCAGTGAGCCCATCTACGCTGTGCACTACAACAAGGCGGCGGCCAACGCGATGGGAGTGGCGTTCCAGTACGACGTAGGGTTCCAGCGCCAGTGCTGGCAGACTCAACTCCTCACGCACTGGTCGGGTGACAGCGGCTGGCTGCGTGAATGCAGTTCGCAATACCGCGGATTCGTCTACCTATCGGATGTGGTGACGCTTGGTGGCGAGGTCGTCGGGAAGTCCGTAACACCCGAGGGCGAGCATGTCATCGATCTGACGACCTTCGCGCGCAACCAGCGCGGGGCCGATGTGATGCCCGGGACCGCAACCGTCGCCCTTCCCGTCCGGGATGAGCAGTCGCCGGTCGCCCGTCGCGCGCGGCACGTGTAGGCGGCGGTGATGGCGATTGACGCACGGGAGCGGGCCGCGCTCGCCGAGGCTGTGCGCGAGGCCGCCGCGACGGGGCCACGGGGACACCTGACCGAAGGCGATGCACCCCGCCGGGACGGTGGACTTTGGAAGGTGCTGACGGATCAGATGGGGCTGACGGGTCTGCTCGTCGCCGAGGAACACGGCGGCGCGGGAGCCGGGATCGCCGAAGCCGCAGTGGTACTCGAAGAACTCGCACGCCAACTCGCGGTGGTCCCGTCGCTGTCGTCCATGGGCATGGCGACCGCGTTACTCCGCGTGGTCGACACGCCTGAGGCCCATTCCCTGCTGGGCGAACTGGCGGCGGGGGCCGTCACCGCGGCGGTGGCGTGGCCCGCCCCGGAGGGATACGACGTCACCCCGTCGCTCGCAGCGATCGGTTCCTGCACGCCCGGGCGCAGAGTCGCCGTCAGCGGGCGCGCAGAGTTCGTCGTCGACGGCCTGGACGCCGACATCCTCCTGGCGCCGGCGCGGTGCGATGACGTCGACGTCGTCGTCAGCATCGATGCGAGCGATGCCTGGGTGCAGCGCACGACCATGAACTCCCTCGACTTGACGCGCGGATTGTCCGTCGTCGAGTTCACTGAGGCACCGGGGACGGTACTCGGCTCCAAGATCCCGGTGCAGGTCGCCCTCGACCTTGCCCTGGTGCTGATCGCCGCCGAACAGATCGGGATCGGACAGCAGTGCCATGACGCCGCAACCGCATGGGCGAAGGAGCGCGTTCAGTTCGACCGACCGATCGGACAGTTTCAGGCGATCAAGCATCAGCTGGTGAGCCTTCTGATGGAACTCGAACTCGCTCGCTCCAGCTTGGAGGTTGCCATCGAGTCGGCAGACCAGTACCTCAAGACGCCGACCCCTGCTGCCGCACGCGCGCTCGGCGTGGCAGCCAGCGTGGCGAAGGCACGCTGCGGGGACGCAGCCATGCTCGTAGCCGACGAGTCCCTGCACATCCTCGGCGGTATTGGATTCACCTGGGAACACGATGCACACCTGTACTTTCGGCGCGCCAAAACCCTCGAAGTGCTCCTCGGCACCCCTGACGCTCACCGTCGCCGGTTCAGCACCATGCTGCTCGAAGACGCCGTGAATGCCTGAAGTCCTCATCGACCTCAGCGACGGAGGCGTGGCGACGCTGACGTTGAACCGGCCGCACCGTAAGAACGGCATCACCAAGACGCTTGTCGACGAGGCCATTGACGCGTTGCAACTGCTGGGGGCGGGCACCGACTGCCGAGTGCTCGTCCTCACCGGCGCGGGAAGGGCGTTCTGTTCCGGAATGGATCTGTCGGAGCCCATTGCTCCGGATGAGGTGACGTTCATGCGCCGTGTGGGTCAGCTCTGCCGCGCGGGTACCTGCGGCGGAAGCGGCGGCGATGGGGCTGATCAACCGCTGCGTGCCGGAAGCCGATCTGGATGACGCCGTGGACGCGTGGTCGCACCGACTCGCCGACGGCCCGCGGGGAGCTCTTTCGATGATTAAGCAACAGCTCAACGCCTCGTTCGACCGGTCGTTCACCGAGTCGATCGGAGCGGAAGCCCTCAGTCAGTCGTTCGCCTTCCGCTCCCAGGAGTCTCGCGAAGGAGCGCGCGAATTCTTCGAGAAGCGCAGCCCGGACTTCCGATCCTGCTGACGGTAAGCGGCTGAAGCGTGGACGTCAGCTCCGCGTGATTGTCACCGGCAGCGAGCCAATACCGTGCAGCACGAAGCTGCGGTGGAAGGGGATGTCGGTATCGGGTTTTGCGATGCGGACCTCCTTGGTTCGCGACAGCAGGACGCCGAGTGCGATCTTGGCCTCCAGCTTGGCGAGATTCATTCCCAGGCAGACGTGTTCGCCGCGGCCGAACGTGAGATGGCGACTGCCCGCGTTATCGATGTCGAGTTCGTTCGGATGCTCGAACGCCGTGGAGTCGCGATTGGCGGAGCCGGTCACCAGGTAGATCAGACCGTCGGCGGGGATTCTGACACCACCGATCTCCGTGTCGGCAACCGCGACCCGCCACACACCCTGCACGGGAGCTTCGAGGCGGAGCACCTCGTCGACGAACAGCGGGAGATTCGCGGGGTCTTCGCGCAACCGCTGCTGCAGCACGGCGTCGTCCGCCAACTTCCACACTGCCGAGGTCAGCAGATTCGTCGTGGTTTCGTTGCCGGCGACCAGAAACTGGACGAGCATCTGCAGCATCTCGTCGAGGGTCAGCGGCTCTTCGCCGTCGAGGCGCGCGGCTATCAGGTCACTGAGCAGGTCGTCAACTGGATTCTCCTGGCGTTTGGAGATCTCTTCGGTGAAGTAGTCGTAGAAGGCGTTGACCTGATCGAAGATCTCGACGACTGCGTCGTTGTCGTGCTCCAGCGCCCCGACACCGCGGGTGAACGCGTTGGACCAGTCCTTGAACATGCCCATCAATTCCGGCGGTACGCCGAGCAGCGTGGCGATCACCGTCATGGGAATCGGAGTGCTGAATGCGGGAACGATATCGAAACCGGCTGTGGTTTCCGGCATTTTGTCGACAAGGCTGTGAGCCAGCTCTTCGACCGAGTCGTGCAGTTCGGCTACGCGTCGCGGGGTGAATCCGGCATTGACGAGCGAGCGCTGGCGTTTGTGCAGCGGCGGGTCGGAGAACAGCAGCACGCGCGACTTGCTGAGTTCTATGCGGCGGGCGGCCGCCACGCGCGTGCGCTCGGGCAGCGACTCGTTTTCGAGCACCTTTTGTGCCAGACCGGATACCGAGCTCGGCCCACTGGCGAGCCGGTTCGAGTACGAAGTCGCGTCGCGCAGAACCTCGAGCACATCGTCGTGGCGGGTCACGACCCAACCGCCGAGTCGCTCGCTGTACTCGACGGGCGCGTCGTGCCGGGCGGTTTCGTAGACAGCATACGGACAGCGCACGACGTCGGGCCTTAAGGCGAGAAGGTCGTCCATGGTCGCCGCCGGGCAGGTTCCGGTCGCAGTCGGCTGAGACACCGTTACTCCTCGATTTAGATGATCGCTACAAAGTATAGGAATAGACTATTCGACGTCCCGGAGTCGTGTCCACCACCTGCAGGATTCTGCGCCGAGCTCATACGACGAACTGCCCGTACGCCAGACCTGCCGGCCGCTGAATCTGCTTTGTAGCCTTCACAGATCGAGGACCAGACGTGTTCCCTGACAGCGGCTGACACAGATCATCATGGTGTCGCCGGTGTCCTGTTCGTCGGCCGTCAGATAGTTGTCGCGATGGTCTGGTTGCCCGTCGAGAACCCTCGTCTCGCATTCCCCGCAGTAGCCCTCCTCGCATGAGAACGGGTGGTCGGGAAGCACCTTGTGGACTTCCTGCAGGATCGAGCCGCCCTCGCCCACGGCGAAGGTCACGCCGGTCCGTCGGAGCTCGACTTCGAACGCGCCGCCGCTGGTGTCGATCGGACCGCTCGCGGCAAACCGTTCGAAGTGCAGCCCACCAAGGTGCGGATGGTGCGGGAACTCCCTCGCGACGGCGTCGATCATCGCGCCCGGCCCGCAGGCGTAGACCATGGTGCCCGGTCGTGCGGCGGCCTGGATCGACGTCAGGTCCGGATAGCCGCGCTCGCTCTCTATCCATATGTCCACCTGCTTGCCGAGCGCCTGGAGCCGGTCGTGATAGGCCATCGACGTTCTGGTACGACCTCCGTAGACGAGTGACCACTGACTGCCGCGCTTCTGGACCTCGTTGATCATCGGGATCAGCGGCGTGATCCCGATGCCGCCCCCGACGAAGAGGTAGGAGTCCGCCTCGACCAGGGTGAAGTCATTACGGGGGGCGCGGACGTCGAATTGAGATCCAGCGCAGACGATTCGATGAAGCTCGCGAGAGCCACCCCTGCCATGCTCCTCCCTCAGGACGGCGATGGTGTAGGACGCTTCATCCGATGCGTCGCCGCACAGCGAGTACTGCCGCGAAAGCCCGGAGGGCAGCTGGATCTCGATGTGGGCGCCTGGGTGCCAGGGCGGCAGCGACTGCCTCGCAGGGTGGCCGAATGTCACCTCCAGCACTGCATCGGCTACCTGGCGAACCGAGGTGACCTGCACAGTGAATCGGTCGGTGGGAGCGTTCGTCGTCGTCATCAATCGCCTTCCCTGTGTGCTGCGACAAGTGCCTTGAGGTTGGTAAAGGCGCCGAGCTACGCTTGCCGGCAGTCGATTTCGGAACAGAAGTTCGTCTCGACGATGACACTGGTCAGACCGTTGGCAACGAACACCCGGGCGGTCTCCTCGTCGACCGACATGCGCCTCCCCGCAGTGGATTGCAGCGCTAATCGATACACCGCGCCATGTGCGGAGCCTCGATGGCTACGGCAACACGGTCACCCGACAGAGTGATTTGCTTCCTGAATGTCGGACACCGGTCACCGTCGAGTCCGCCGTCTCGATAGTCGTGCAGTAGAGTATTTAGTACTCGACTACTATCGCAGCGATCGAACGTCCGCACAAGCGGGTAACAAGTGCGACAGGGCGCCCCTCTCGCGGTGAACTCAGCTCGGGACGCCGTCCTTGTACATTGAGTCATCGCTTCCAGGAGGGACGTGGGTCGCCGTGGACGTCACCAAACCGTGGGTCGTTGACAACGAATTGAGCATCCGCTGGCCGGTATACACACGGGCCAACGCTGCAGAGGTGTCCGGAACCGTGGCTACGCCATTGTTCTGGACGATGATCGGCGGTGCCGCCATCGAAGCGCAGTGGCAACGCGCACTGGCGGAGTTCGGGGCCTTCGACGTCGGCGAATTCCGGCCGGACGCCATCGATATTCAAGGCTTGGTGCATGGCTACGTCTATCTCAACCTGTCGCACGCGCGGACCTTCGGCGCGCGGATGCCCGGCGCCACTCCCGACCTCATGGACCGAACCTATTTGGGTGACGTCAAAGCGCCCTCGTATGTTCCGCATCCCGACGACGACCGTCCCGAGTTCGCCAAGAGGATACTGGCCACCATCGACCGCGTGATGGCGGAGACGAGCCGACCAGACCTCGAAGAGCACCGCCAACTCGCCGAAAAGTTGCGGGCCGAGCGTCCCGACCTCGGCACGCTACGCGATGACGAACTACTCGCGCGGCAGCGCACCATCATGCGTCAGACGTATGCCCCGACGTTCCTGCGCACGCATCTGCGCATGATTTACGAAGGTTCTGTCGTGGCCGGCGCTCTCGACCAGGCGTTGATACCGTTGGGGGACCCCACGTTGGCGGTCACCCTCACAAGCGGGCTTGGCAGCATCGCTTCGGCGGCGCCCAATGAAGCCATGTGGACCTTGAGCCGAATGATCCGCGAGTCGATCACGCTAACTGCCGAATTCGATTTCGGGCCAGTTGAACTCGAGATGCGGCTGCGCGATTCGGGCGCTCCTGAGGCACGGGCTTTCATGACAGGATTCGACGACCTGCTGTACCGGTTCGGGTCCCGATCCACTCAGGAATGGGAAGCCAATGCCAAGACTTGGGAATCCTTCCCGGCAATCCCGCTGGGAATGATCGACCGGATGCGGCTGCAGCCGGAGGAGAAGAACCCGGCGGCTCAGGGCCGACGGCTCCGTGCCGAGCGCGACCAGGCGATGGCGCATGTGCGCACCCAGCTGGTGGATGAACCGGACCAGCTGCGCGCACTCGAAGCGGCGGTGCGATCCGTGGTCCTGTATTCAACCGCACGTGAGCAGAGCAAGACGAATACGGTTCGCGTGCTTCACGAGGCTCGGCTTCCCATGGTCGAATTGGGCCGTCGTTATGCGGCGCTCGGTCACTTTCGCCGCCCCGACGACATCGTGATGTTCCGCGAGGGCGAACTCGACGGACTGATCGCCGATCCGGGTGGGTTCGCGGATCTCGTTGCCGAGCGGTGGGCGTGGTTTGACGAGCTCTCCGAGGTGGAGCCGCCCTTCATCATCGAAACGGGGAACGTGCCTCCGATCACCACCTGGGTGCGCCGCAAGGACCCCGTCATCGATGTTGCCGTTGCCGGTGACGTCCTCACCGGCCTGCCGGCGTGCTCGGGTGTGGCCACGGGCGTGGCCCGCGTCATCAACGATCCCGAGGACGCGGGTGACTTGGAGCCGGGCGAGGTCCTGGTCGCACCGTTGACCGATCCAGGCTGGACGCCGATCTTCACCTCTGCGGAAGCGGTGGTGGTGAACGTCGGCTCGGCGATGAGTCACGCGGCGATCGTGAGTCGGGAGCTCGGTATCCCCTGCGTGCTAGGAGTGAAGAACGCAACGAAGCGGATCGTCGACGGGACCGTGGTCACCGTCGACGGCGCGGCGGGCACGGTCACCGTTCACTGACGTCCTGCCGCGGCTTGTTGACGTTGCGCGTTGCGCTGGGCGACGTATCGCTCCCCTCGAAGCGATTGGTGATTGCCAAATAGTCTAACATCCAACTATCGTGGAGTAGCGTATGTCGTATCCGCCGCCCAAGGAGACACAGTTGCCACACCTCGCGACAGGCCAACGCGCATCGTCCAGATCGAACCGCGCGTCATGATCCGACGTCAGCGCGACGTCGCCGTTGCTTTGAATGATCGCCCCAGGAGAGAAGCCGTCGCGACCTGATACGAGGTGACTCCACTCGTGGGAGCCGCGGTCGAACTTGTTGCAGAACACGTGCCACATGATCTGCTTTTCGAGGAAGGAGCCGGCGGGATGGATCCCAACCCCGATTACGTCGCCAGTGGCGAGATCGAGTATTTATTCCATGGTTTTCGTGGGTGTTACGCGCCGTATGCCCGCCTCCCGAATATCCGCCGGTGAAGCCGCGGTCGCACATCATATCGGCGCTGAAAGTCGTTCCATGAGAAAGCTAGTTGCTCTGCAGCGGACTTTGTTCGCCGTTGTCATCGCCGTAAGTCTGTGGTCGGCCGCGGAGGTCAAGGCCGCAGCCGCCGAGATGCTGATGGTCCCGTCGTTCGCGATGGGGCGCGACATTCCCGTCGCGTTTCAGGCTGGCGGTCCACACATGGTAGTCCTGTTGGACGCGTTCAACGCCGGGCCGGACGTCAGCAACTGGGTCGGAGCGGGAGCGTTTAATACACTTGCGGGCAAGGGGTTCTCGGTGGCTGCACCAGCGGGTGGCGGATGGAGCATGTACACCAACTGGGAACTGGACGGATCGAAGCAGTGGGAGACGTTTCTCTCCGATGAGCTACCAAACTGGTTGGCGGCGAACAGGGGGCTGGCTCCAGGAGGCCACGGAGTCGTCGGCGCATCTCAAGGCGGCACTGCGGCGTTGACGTTGGCGGCCTTTCACCCGGAGAGGTACACGTACGCCGGATCCCTGTCGGGTTTCCTGACCCCGTCCGCAACGGCGATGAACGGCGCGATCGCTGCGGGTATGGCTCAGTTCGGCGGGATCAACACCCAGGACATGTGGGGAGCCCCGCAGCTGGGCCGGTGGAAGTGGCACGACCCCTACTCGCACATTCAGCTGCTGATCGACAACGATACCCGGCTGTGGATCTTCAGTCCCTCAACGACGACGTGTAGTGATCCCGCCGCGATGATCGGCCACTGCGATCAGGCGCAGGGCAGCAACAAGACGTTCTACACCGGCTACCGGACGGCGCAGGGACACAACGGTCATTTCGACATTCCAACCGCCGGTGAACACGACTGGGGGACGTGGGGACCGCAGCTCGCAGCGATGGCCGAGGACATGACGACGGCGCTCGCAAGAAAGGGGTGATCGTGAGACGAGGTACCGTGGTGGGTGCTGCAACGTCGTTAGCGATTTGGGGCGCAGCCGTTTTCGTGGCCGTCCCGGCCAGCGCCGACGTTTCGGAGGATCCCTGCGCCCTGGCGGTGACTGTTCTTTGTCGTTTCATGCCGATCGCCCCCGAACTCGACGGGGACGTCGACTTGACGACTCAGCTACCCGCCGCGCCCAACGCAGAATTCGCGCCTCCAACGGACCCGTGCGGGCTCGGATGCGTCTAGAAAAGTCCTTCGGTCCCCAGCGAATCTGGGACGACGTGACGTTTGACCTCCCCGCGGGTGAGGTCAGCGTTCTGCTCGGCCCGTCCGGTACCGGTAAGTCGGTGTTCCTCAAGTCGCTGATCGGCCTGCTGCGCCCCGAGCGTGAGATCGAGGGTGTACGGCCGCAGATCCAGGCGACACCGGGCATGCCGGAGCGCCAGGCGGTCGGTCGCCGTCAGGCCCGGGTCCGCGAGATCATGCACACGCTGCCGCCCGCCGCGCAGGAAGCCATCCGCGACGNCCNCGAAGGCACCCANAAGTACGCCGCCCACGAATTCGGGGGCGAGCCCGCCGTCCACCACCGCGCCGTCGACGACGACGCCCCCACCGGCCGCATCCTGGTCGGCAGAGGACCCTCGAATGAGCGGACAGGCTGATGAATTGAGCGAAACCGAGATTGAGCTCGAGCGATTCGTAGCGAAACACCTGCCTGCATGCGATTCCCAGCGCAGTCATCGCGGGCCCCAGCCGTCGATTACGTTCACCGGCATCTGCGACCGTGCGCGCGAGATCATCGATGTTGAAGGCTTGCCCGCGCTCACGGTGCGACGACTAGCGGACGAACTGAAGATCTCCACACGAACGCTCTACAAGCGAGTCGGTTCTCAACACGTCCTACTTCGCGGTGTGGCTCGTATCCATGTTTCGCGCATGAACATCAGGGTCCGAGAACTCGACACCTGGGAGACGACTGCGTGGAAATGGTGCACCGAACTCCATCGAGCGCTTCGCGCACACCCGCATCTGACCGAGCTGCTCACCGATCACGACGTCCAGATGCTCAGTAGGCAGAGTAAGGATCTCGCGAGACTCGCGACACGTGAGGGGCTTCCAGAAGGTGCCGCGACCGCAGCCTGCCGTTGTCTCGTCAACGTCACCGTCAGCGACGCGCTTCGCTCGACACGGTCCGTCAGCCATGACGACACCTTCGGTGGCGGCGAGACTGCCACTTCGACCGCCGACCTCTTTCGTACCGTGCAGTGGATCATTGCTGGAGTGCGAGCGGAGTTCACGACGACGTCTTGGACAGACGCTGAGATAGCCGTTGGGTCGAAAACGCCGCCATAGCGCTCAATCCGAGTGTCAAAGGCTCGGACCGTCGGTGCAACGTCGGAGAGCCTGGTTAGGGCTGGGAGCGCCGGTGCAAACGTCTGTAATTCGGACGGGTGCTCCGCGGCGATAGGGCATGTCGCATGCCTTAGCGGAGTGCTTCAGATGCGAGCACATCGACCTCCAGTGCTGAGTCGTCAGGCGCCACCTGGGTCTAGCTGAATGTCCCGCGACAGTCTGTAGATCCTAGTCAGATAGAACTTCTCACCGCATCGACTCTTCGACGAGTCCGGGGGAGCCTACTCCACAATGTACAACGCTGTTGGACTGTTGTGCTGTCGGTTCATCTGACAGTCTGATCAGATGCAGCGGACGGATCGGCGAATCGGACTCTTGGTAGCGGCTTTCGCGGCGGCCTTCGCAGGCCTGACATGTTCTCCTCCGGCGTTCGCGGTGCCGGCGCCCGAAGTCGAATACGTTTACAACGTGATGGTCCGACGGTCCTTCGACTTCCCGAACAATGACGCGCTCGGATATGGCTGGGGGATCTGCAATCAGGTCAGCCGAGGAGTGTCGTATGCGGATGTGGTTACCGGTACCAAACGTGACGTCTTTCCCAACGATGAGCAGGCGGCAAACTACGTAGTCTCCAACGCGGTCGGAATCCTCTGCCCTGATCAGATTTGGCAGTTGCGGAACTCAGCCGCTGGCTATCACCGAACCGGTTAAGCATTCGGTGGCATCTCACCAGTGGGGGACTGGTCGGCCATGTAGTGTTGGAAATGTCGGCGCTAGCGTTGAACACCCTATTGACGGGCGGAAGCTGGGTCCGCCTGGCGGCAGAAGCAGTCAGTCACAGGCCATGAATGCGGTCACCTAACACTCTCGCGGACACCTCGCGCTCGGACTCAGGAGAGAAGGGATCAATCCGGTTGGTGGCTGGAGGATCCGACTCGGAAACCGTTGCAACAATCCAAGATCCACGGTATGGCGGCCTAGTGGTGGTGTGTTTTTCGTCTCGATGGATCACGCGTTTACTTCCTTGCTCGCTGTCCTTGACAGCGCTCGTGTCGGCAACTCGGCATTGGGCTCACCCTCAGCCGCGGTTTCACTTCACGGGTGATTCGAGTGCCGCAAAGAGAAGGCCGCCTAGCATGGCCGTGTTCTTGTGAAACTGCACGCGCTGCAATTTGCGCGCCGCCGGATCGTTGATCGACCAAAAGGCGTGCCCTGCAGCGGTAGTAGGCATCAGGGACGCCGCCAACATCAATGCAGAGAGTCTGGGATAGACTCCGGCGGCCAGCGTGACCCCACCGACGGTCTGCACCGCGGCGTTGGCACGCACCATCAGTTCGTCCTCGGGTAGCGGAAGGATTCTTCGGAGCGCATCCAGTAGGGGAGCGGCCATCTGCGTACGCCCGCCAGGCGTACGCAGCGCATCCCAGCCGAGAATTGCGTAGGTGGAACCGGTGAGAAGTCGAGCTGCCCATAATGCATGTTTCATGGCTGTTCCTTCACTATCTCTCTATTTCGACGGTTCTCGATGGTGTGAAGCACGCTGTCAGACAGGGAAAAACAACTCACCGTAGTGCGGCCGTGTCGTATCCGGTCGCAAGCCGCTGCCGCACGGTTCCGAGGTAGCGTGCCGCGTCGGCGCCGTCCACGATGCGGTGATCGTAAGACAAGGAGAGGTACGCCATCGAGCAGACGTCGATCTGCAGATCGCCGGCTTCACCGCGTTTTGGCGCAAGACGCTCGATGACGGTTCCGATCCCGAGGATTGCGGACTGTGGCTGATTGAGGATCGGGGTATCGAACAGTGCCCCTCGGCTGCCGGTGTTGGTGACCGTGAAGGTGCCTCCGCCGAGGTCATCGACGCGTATGCTTCCGGTGCGTACACGGTCGGCGCAGTCGCCGATCTGCTGCGCGAGCTGGGTGATACTCAACGATGCTGCATCTCGAATCACGGGGACCATCAGGCCCTTGTCACTGTCGACTGCTATGCCCAGATGCACGGCGCCGTGGTAGGTCACCTCGGTGCACTCCGGGTTGAGCGACGAGTTGATCACAGGATGCGCTTCGAGCGCTTTGACCGCCGCCGCTACGAAGAACGGCAGGAACGACAGCTTGATTCCGGTTCGTTGTTGAAACGCGTCCTTCTCCCGGGACCGCAGGCATGCGATCGCTGTGACATCAACCTCGACCACTGTCGTCAATTGTGCTGCGGTGTGCAGTGACTCGACCATCCTCCGGGCTATGGTCCGGCGGATCCTCGGCAGCTTCTCCACGCGATCGGCACCCGCGACCGAGACCGGCGCGAATTCGGTGGCGACTTTCCCCGCGGGTCCCTCGACTACGACTTCGGTGTCATCGGCTTCTTCGGCAGCGTTGCCACCGATGATGGCGACCGCTCCTCCCACCTCGATCGGGGAATTCTCCGCGACCAGGATCGCGAGCAGGATGCCGGCGATCGGAGAGGGGATCTCGGTGTCGACCTTCTCGGTGGCTACTTCGAGCAGTGGCTCTTCCGCCTCGACGCTCTCGCCCACTGTCTTCAACCATCGAATGACTGTGGCTTCTGTGACGTCCTCCCCGAGAGCGGGTAACGCCACCGTGGTGCCCGCCTGGGTAGTGATCGGGGACATCAGTGTTGTCTTCTTCGTGGGTGGTTTCGGCTCACGTCAGCTGACCAGATCCAGGGCAGCGCGCACGATGCTGTCGGTGTCAACACCGTGGTACCGGTAGACGTCGTGCAGGGATCCGGCTTGGCCGAATTCGCTGATGCCCAGCGCGGCACCTGGAACGTTGTTTATGCCAGTCAAGAACGCCAACGTGTGCGGGTGGCCGTCGAGGACGGTGACCATCGGGGCTGCCCGATTGGCGGGAAACACTTGATCGAGAATCCACGATGTACGCTTCGAGAGCGCGCGACGGGCCTGAGAGGCCTCGAACAGCAGGCCCGGACTGGTGACGCACACGATGTCGGCGGCGATGCCCTGCTCGGCGAGACGGTCACCGGCAGCGATGGTTTCGGTGATCATCGCCCCCATGCCGACCAGCGCGACGACCGGGGTGTCGCTGTGGCGCAGGGTGTACGCCCCCGCGATCACCTGGCGGCGCCGGCGCTCCCGGGCCGCGGGATCGGTGGGTATCGCGGCCAGGGTTTGGTCCACGGGGCGGGTCGACAAGCGCAGATAGGACGAATTGCCGTCGGGGCGGCCGAGGCGCCCGATGGACGAGAGCAGAGTCCATTCCACGTCTATGGCGAACGCTGGTTCGTAACTGACGCAGCCGGGTTGCTCGAGGCCGATAGAGGGTGTCTTGATCGACTGGTGCGCGCCACCCTCGGCCGCCAATGTCACCCCAGACGGCGTACCGACGAGGATCGATTGGCCGCCGGCATAGATTCCGTACGACCAGGGCTCCAGGGCGCGTTCGACGAACGGGTCGTACATCACCCCGATCGGAAACAAGGATTCGCCCCAACGGCTCCATGTTGCGCCGAGTTCCCCGATCAACCCGACCAGGTTCGTCTCGGCGATCCCCAACTCCATGTGCTGCCCCGCGGGGCTCTCCCGCCAGTGCATGATGGTCTCGGCATCGTCTGCGAACCAGTTGTGCCGCTCGTTGGGTGACCAGACCCCACCTTGTTCAGCCAGCCGGCAAGATTGGTCGTTGAGCTGACATCGGGACTGACGGTGACAACACGCTTGGCTGCTTCAGGGGCTTGACGCGTGAGGTCCATCAGCGTCCGACCCAACGCAGCTTGCGTTGTGGAGACGCCCGATGGCGTGCGTCCGATATCTAGCGGCACCGTAGGGGGCGTGCTGAGTTCGACCGCTTCCCGAGCTAGCCATCGTGCCGTGGAATCACAGGTTTCACCTGCCGCGCTGTCGGCGTCGAACCGCTTCCACGGGTTCGCAGGATCCATACCGAGTTCGGCGGCAAATTGCTCGTACTGGGCCGGAGTCAGCAGCGACGAATGGTTTTGTGGGTGCCCCTGGGTGGGCAGGCCGCAGCCCTTTATTGTATAGGCGATGATGACCGTCGGGCGGGTGTCATCGATTTGGGCGTATGCGGCTCGTAGCGCGTCGAGGTCGTGTCCACCCAGGTTGCGGATGGCCCCGGTCAGAGTGTCGTCGTCGAGCTCCTCGATGAGCTTCTCGATAGCTTGGGCACCGGCGCCGCCGCCGGGCAGCCGAACCCGCACTTCGTCGGCGCTGCACCGGAGCAGTCGCTGGTATTCCGGGTTGGTCATCTCGAGGATTCTGCTGCGCAGTTCTACCCCGTCGGGTCGAGTGAACAAGGACTGCAGCAGGTTGCCGAACTTGACCGTGATCACCTGCCAACCGGCAGCCGAGAACATGCTTTCCAACCGACCGGCGGCGATGTTCGGCACCACCCGGTCCAGCGACTGTCGGTTGAGATCGACAATCCAGACGATCTCGCCGAGCTCAGCAACAGAAGTGTCGAGGACCGCTTCCCACACCGCGCCTTCGTCCAGTTCAGCATCACCGACAAGTGAGTACTGCCTGCCTGTCCCGGCGCCGCCGATCGCGGCTTCAACATACCGGCGGGCTATGGCGCCCCAGATCGGGGCGGTAGCGCCGATGCCCACTGAACCCGTCGAATAGTCGACCGGATCAGGATCTTTCGACCTACTGGGGTACGACTGCAACCCTCCGAAATCGCGCAAGGTCGTCAAGTACGACTCCTCCAGTTCGCCCAACAAGTAGTTGATGCCGTGAAGCACCGGTGAAGCATGCGGCTTGACCGACACACGGTCGCCCGGACGCAGCTGCTCGAACCACAGCGACGTCATGATGGAGACCATCGACGCACACGACGCCTGATGGCCACCCACCTTGAGCCCTGTGGGATTGGGCCGAATCCGGTTGGCGTGATGAATCATCGAGGTCGACAACCAGAGAACGCGGCTCTCGATTTCCCGCAGCGTGGCGGTAGCAATGCTGCTTCTCGCGGTCTGCGGGTCGATCGACGGAATAGTCACAGTCATAGGGTCACTTCCTCCGAAGGCGTCGGGCTCGGCTTTGACGTGGTGATGCAGGCGCATCACGATCTACTGCTATGCAGAATCCTCGACGAACGTCTGATTCAGCTCACCGATCCCGCCGACCCAGCTGTGCAGAGAATCGCCGGGTTGCAAGAAGCGCGGCGGCTGGTGGCTGACGCCGACACCTGCGGGCGTCCCGGTGAATATCACGTCTCCTGGATACAGAGTTACCGTTTCCGACAACGCTGCTATCACTGCGGCAACCGAGAAGATGAGGTCGCTCGTGCGACTCTTCTGTTGCTCCTCGCCGTTGATAGCGCAACCCAACTCCAAGTCGTCGGGATCGGCCAACTCATCCGGTGTGACTAGCCAAGGCCCCTGCGGGGAGAAGCCCGCGAACGACTTGCTGAGGCCGAACTGCGCTGCTGCACCGCGAAACTGCGATATGCGCTCCGAAATATCCTGCCCTACCGTTAAACCCGCCACGTACAGCCAGGCGTCTTGGGCATCGATCCGGCTGGCCTCGCGGCCCATGATGACAACCAACTCCACCTCCCAGTCGACGTTGCCGCCGGCGGGAATGGCGACTTCAGAGTCGGGTCCGGAGAAGCTGGAGACGTACTTGGTGAAGATCGGCGGAAGCGTCGTAGGTGAGTCAAATCCTGACTCAGCCGCGTGTTGGTGATAGTTCAACCCCACAGCGAACACTTGCCGCGGAGCCGGTGATGGAGCCCCCAGCGCACTCCTGTCCACCTCGACACCACCTAGCTTGTCGTTGACCAATCCTCGGTCCGCCACCCACGCGACCACGTCATCCCAGGCCAGATAGATATCTGGAAGTGCGGGACCTAACCGGCCGCCGGACGCGATGGCCAGATCGACTGCCCGCTCTGCTCCAGGCTCGCCGACCACAAGAGCGGCGCGGTCGACGAGGTTGGCGATGCGCATGAAGTCCTCGATTTTCCATTGCGGTGCATGACGTGCCTGCAATACGGCGTTAGTATTCGAACCAGATCACTGTTGACTCGAAAGTTAATTGGCGGCACAACTACAGAGCTATCCGGTACGCGCCCTGGGTGGTCCGCCCTGCGAAGTAGACTGCATAAGGGGGACTCTAGGCGCCGACTGTTCGACCTAGGAGTCGCGAACATCAGGAAGTGCAGACACCATGGTTAATCTGCCCGAAGCGGCGTGGTCAGATCAGACGACACGTGGTCGGCGTGGAATCTACTGCGCCACGGACGACTTCGACGCTTATCGGGCCAGTGTCAACGAAACCTTCTATCCCGCTCGGCTCGAGATGGTGAGCGGCGCCCAACGCCTGTCGGATGCTCGAATGTTGGCGGTGCGTCTGACTCACATGACGGTGGGAGTTGTCCGGTTCGGTACCGATGTCCTCATCGATCCGGGCGCTGTCAGTGGCTATCACATCGACGTACCGCTCACGGGTTCACTGCACACGAGCTGCGGCCCCCAGACTGTGGTGGCGACCCCTGAGCTGGCTGCCGTTTACACTCCCGGCGAGCACACGTTCCTCTCGCGATGGGAAGCCGACAACACACAACTCGCCATCAAGATCGACCGGGGAGCAGTCGAACAGGAACTCGGCCAGATACTCGGACGTCCCGTCAACGGTCGAGTGCGCTTCGACATCGGTTTTGATTTGACCACTACCGCAGGTAAGCGGTGGGCGTCCACGCTGCAACTGCTCCTGGATACCATCAGCGATCCGGGGCCGATTCCGGCTTCGGCGCAGGTCGCGCAGGCCGGTCATCTAGAAAGGGCGCTGATCAGTGGACTGCTGCTGAATCAGCGGCATTCGATGACTCAGGCGATCCGCGACAGTGGCGATGGTTCCGACAATCCCGCAGCGGTACGCAGAGTTCTCGGCCTCCTCGAGGCAGCCCCAGGTGCTCAATACACGGTCGGCGACCTCGCGGGCGCCGCGGGGGTGGGAGTGCGGCAGCTACAGAAGCTGTTCCTCGACAGGTTCGAGATGAGCCCGACCGAGTATGTGCGGAACCTGCGACTCGACGGAGTGCGCGCCGATCTGCTCAAACACGAACCCGGCTGCACGGTCAGCGCGGTCGCATTCCGATGGGGTTTCAATCACCTCGGCCGGTTCGCCCATTACTACGAGCAGAGGTTCGCCGAACCGCCTTCTCGAACGCTCGGTGTTCGCCTCGGAGAGAAACACAGGTACTGAGCCGAGGGCCGCGGCTCGAGGTTGCGGCACGCCTTGCGGGCGTGGAAGTTCGCCTCCAGGACGAAGCGCGGCGTGATCCGGATATTCAGATTCGCGGCGCCCCTTTAGTGTCGTTCTTGCCCCGGAGTGAGCCGGATTACAGCACTGACCGAGGTCGAATCACGGGCTGCACCTCGTTGGTGATTCGATTGCGTTGCGGACAGCGTCATCGATGCTCACCAGATTCACCGGTGCCCAGCGCACCAGTCCAGGAAGTGAACCACTATGTCTGCCGCACCGAAATTCGCACATGTCGTATTTGAAACAGCGCAGCCCGCGCAGATGCGGGATTGGTACTGCTCAGTTCTCGACGGCCATGTCGTCTACCAGGACCAGGCGTTGTGCTTCATCACCTTCGACGACGAGCATCATCGCGTCGCCCTGCTGAGGCCGCCCAACGCACCTGAGCGTAAGACACCCACCACTGCAGGCGTGCATCACGTCGCCTACACCTTCGATCACTTGGACGATCTCCTGTCGCGGTACGAACAGCTTCGTGACAAAGGCCTGGTGCCCGCGGTCTGCATCGCGCACGGCGTGACGACCTCGCTCTACTATCGGGACCCGGATGGCACATTCGTAGAGATGCAGATCGACAATTTCGCCGAACCCCAGCAGGCCACCGACTACATGCTCGGGCCGGAGTACGCCGCAGACGCAGTCGGGCCTGCCTTCGACCCCGAGGTCATGCTTGCCGCCCGTCGCGCCGGCATGCCCGTCGAAGAACTCACCAACCGTGCATGGTCTATGAAAGCTCGGCTTCCGGACCCGATGTCCGTTCTCGTCGGTACGCACTGAATAGTTCCGCCCGCTGAATGCTTCGGGGAGGCCGATTGGTATCGACGCGGCCACGGTACCGATGCTTCCATCAATGTTCGACCGAATTCACCATCGATGCCGCCGACCGCCACGTGTCGTCGACTGCGCGTCTGCGGCGCAGCCTCCTTGGCCGTGAGATCAGATCACGTCATGCCCTGAGAGTCCGCCTCTGTCGCCCCCGCTTTGCCCTAGGAGCTCCGTGATGCCTGACGCAGTTGTTCGGCCCTGTCTGATGTGCGCGATGGAGGACGCTGATGAGTCCCGCACAGTGTTTCGTGATGACGTGTGGGCAGGTGAGGTCGTTACCGGGATGGAAGTGCCCGGCTGGTTCGTGTTGCGCACCCGCCGGCACGCCGAACTCCTTGTCGGCCTTGACGATACCGAAGTCGACACCTTTGCACGGCGCGCTCGCGACCTAATCGCGGCGGTCACCGAGGTCACTGGCGCCCCCGCCACCTATCTGATGGTGTTCGGTGAAAACCACAGGCACTTTCACGCGCTGATCACCGCGCGCGGAGGCGACGTGCCTACTGACCGGCGGAGCGGCAACATACTCAAACTCGTCGAGGAATGTTCCGCGCCGTCTGACGCCATCCGACTAGTCCCCGCCGTGCGCGAGGCATATGCCCGATCCGCCTCGGTTCGAACACCAGATGGCCACCAACAGATATCCGAGAAAGGCGACCAACCATGAACACTTTCCGAATCGCCGGACGGGCCGCAGTCGCCCTGACCGCGGCGGTTGTGGGCTGGTCCGTCCCGGCGCAGGCCGCCCCGGGCCGCCCCGCCAACGCCGAGGACGTTATCAATCAGCTCGAGGACCGCGGCATGCGAGTGGTCATCGACTGTCAGGGCCCCGTCGGGCCCCTGAGCGAGGCGGATATCTTCTCGGTTCGACTCAACGCCGGTGTCGTCTACGTCACCGTCGGCTGACGCGTCCTGAAGGCCGTTTGGCTGCCGACGTCCGGACCGCCGGGGGACGACCGTTGCGGAGACCGCCCTTGACGGATAGTAGAAACAAGCCGTGGATCGTTACCTTTCCTTCGCACGAGGTTGAACTTTCAGTTCATCGCTGCGCTTGTGCTCGGTCGGGCCGAAGGCGAAGGTGTTTAACGGGGTAGACGTCCCCCCATTCGGGTCCGAATTGGGGGCAGCGCTTGGTTGCGTTCGCTGTCGGTGTCATCGAGGTATGAACCTGCGCGGCGGAGGGGAGCGAGCAAGTGAACGAATGTCGCAAGTGCACAGCTGGTGAATGCAGTCACGCGGCACAGTGTCCGATGATGATTCGCTGGTACGACGATCCGTGGGACGACACGTTCTGGCGGCGCTGCGAGTGCGCCGCGTCGATCCAGACAGCGGTGTGCCCGGTCAAGTCCATGGACGTGGTGTACGACGTCGTCGTGTGATTCTTCGTGGTGATGGTTCAGGCGGTCAGTGCCGCGGGGGTGTCCTCCTGTTCTGACGGGGTGTCGTTGACGGCGCGGGATTTGCTCAGCACGTCGAGTCCGAGGTAGCGCCGGGACTCGGCCCATTCGTCGTGCTGTTCGGCCAGCACGGCACCGACGAGGCGGATCAGAGCGCCCCGGTCGGGGAAGATGCCGACGACGTCGGTGCGCCGCCGGATCTCCTTGTTCAGTCGCTCTTGGGGGTTGTTCGACCAGATTTGGCGCCAGATCTGCTTGGGAAACGCGGTGAACGCGAGCAGATCCGGCCGGGCAGCTTCCAAGTGCTCGGCGGTCTTGGGGAGCTTGTCGGCGAGCGCATCGATGATCCGATCGTATTGGGCAGCAACCGATTCAGTGTCGGGTTGGTCGAACACCGAGTGCAACAGGGTCCGCACCCACGGCCACGACGCCTTCGGAGTGACGGCCATCAGATTCGTCGTGTAGTGCGTGCGGCAACGCTGCCAGGCCGCGCCGGGTAGTGTCGCGCCGATCGCGGCGACGAGTCCGGCATGGGCGTCGCTGGTGACCAGTTTGACCCCGGACAGGCCGCGGGCGGTCAACGACCGCCAGAACGTCAACCAGCCGGCCCCGTCCTCAGCCGTGGTGACGTCGATGCCGAGGATCTCCCGGTAGCCCTCGGCGTTGACACCCGTGGCGATCAGGGCGTGCACATTGACCACCCGCCCGCCCTCACGCACCTTGAGCACCAGGGCGTCGGCGGCCACGAACGTGTACGGGCCGGCGTCCAGCGGTCGGGTCCGGAACGCCTCCACGGCGATGTCGAGCTCCTTGGCCATCACGCTGACTTGAGACTTCGACAGCGACGTGATGCCCAACGTCTCGACGAGCTTGTCCATCCGCCGCGTCGAGACTCCGAGTAGGTAGCAGGTGGCGACCACCGTGGTCAGGGCCCGCTCGGCGCGTTTGCGGCGTTCCAGCAGCCAGTCCGGGAAGTAGGAGCCCTGCCGCAACTTGGGAATCGCGAGATCCAAAGACCCTGCGCGGGTGTCGAACTGGCGGTGACGGTAGCCGTTGCGGGAGTTGGTGCGCTCGGTGCTGCGCTCGCCGTAGCCCGCTCCGCACAGGGCGTCGGCCTCAGCTCCCATCAGGGTGTGGATGAACGTGGCGAGCAGTTCGCGCAGCACGTCGGGATGGGTGGTGGTGAGTCGTTCGGCCAGCACGGCGGGCAGGTCGATATTGTGGGCAGCGGTCATCGCGTGTGTTCTTTCTTTGCTCGAGTGACTTTGACGGGTCTCTCGAAGAATCACGCGATGACCTTCAATCATTCGGCTACGACACGCCGGCGCTACTAATCAGGTCCGACTCGTACACCACTCTGCTGGACGC
>NZ_CACSIP010000038.1 GCF_902705885.1 Mycolicibacterium austroafricanum
GGGTGGGGGCGGTGCATCGGTCCGGTGTTCGGTCCAGGCGTTGCCGTCCCAGTACCGCTGCCCACCCGACCCGTCCGGATCGGAGTACCAGCCAGGCGGCGTTTGCGGCGTGGTCATCGCGGGCGTCCTCCCGTCACGCACCGGCCGGTGCCGAGCATCGGGAGGATATCGCAGCACCAGGATGTCGGCCGGGTTTCATAAAAGCCCGGGGAGGGCAGCGACGGGTCAGCCGCCCATCAGCATGCGCCACTGATCCAGATTGCTCGCCCGGTAGACGTAGTTGGTGCTTCGGACCTCGGAGAGCTGTGCGCTCGGCTCCGCGGAGTACCAGTGCCCGGGGAAGACGGTGGGATCGCCGGGCAGCTGCGCGAGCGCCTGCAGGCTGCGGAACATCTCGTCGGCGTCGCCGCCGGGGAAGTCGGTGCGGCCGCAGCCCTCCAGGAACAGCGTGTCGCCGGCGACGAGCCGGCCGNCGAGCAGGAAACACTGGCTGCCGGGGGTGTGGCCCGGCGTGTGCAGCAGCTCGATGTCGATGTCGCCGACGCTGACCTTGTCGCCGTGCTGGTGTGACGTCAGCTCGCTCAGCGCGATCCCGGTGATCCGCGAGACCCACTCCGCTTCGTGCGCGTTGACGTGGACCGGGACGCTGACGCGTTCCAGCAGCTCAGCGAGTCCCTTGAACTCAAAACCCATCATCGACCCCCCGACGTGGTCGGGGTGGTGATGGGTGACCAGCACGCCCGACAGGTGCATACCGTCCGACTCCAGCGCGTCCACCAGTTCCTGCGCGGCGTAGGCGGGATCCACCACCACGGTGTCGCCGGTCTGCCGGTCGCCGATCAGGTAGGCGAAGTTGCGCATCTGCTGGGCGATCATGTCTTCGGCCGCGAAATCGCGGCCCGACAGCAGTTGCCTGAAATAGAGGCGGTCCGAGTCAGCCATGACGACCAGCGTATGCACCCGGCGGCGTCGGTCCGGCGCTCAGGGGCGTCTGCGCGCCCAGGCTACGTCGTGGGCGGGGGATGACCAGCGGTTTGGCGTGGCAAACGGTGAGAATGTACCCTCTTTAAGGCCCATCGCTCGGCGGTGAGCTTCAGTAACCAAGCAAGGCAGCAATGCCCCCTTAGCTCAGTCGGTAGAGCGTTTCCATGGTAAGGAAAAGGTCAACGGTTCGATTCCGTTAGGGGGCTCGGTGGACAGCGGGCGAGCGAAGCGACGGGAGACAAGCTCCCAGCGGTGCGCCGATTCCGTGCCCATCGGGGCGGTGTAGCTCAGCTGGTTAGAGCGCACGACTCATAATCGTGAGGTCGGGGGATCGAGCCCCCCCACCGCTACACGCAGTACGAGATCGACCGAGTTTTGAGAAAGAGGCACCTGACGTGGCGTCCAGTACAGACGTACGGCCGAAGATCACTTTGGCGTGCGAGGTGTGCAAGCACCGCAACTACATCACGAAGAAGAACCGTCGCAACGATCCCGATCGACTCGAGATCAAGAAGTTCTGCCCGAACTGCGGCAAGCACCAGGCCCACAAAGAGTCGCGCTGAGCGGGACCACCGGGCCTCGCCGCCGTCGATTCACGGTCGCTGAGCTCGACTAGGTAGGTTCATCTCGTGTCTTTCCTGGACGACTACGTCGGGTTGCATTTCCGCTTTCCCGACCATTACGTCGTCGGCCGCGAGAAGATCCGCGAGTACGCCGTGGCGGTCAAGAACGACGACCCCGCGTTTTTCGACGAGAAGGCCGCCGCAGAGCTCGGTTACGACGCGCTGCTCGCCCCGTTGACGTTCATCTCGGTGTTCGGGTACCAGGCGCAGTCGGCGATGTTCGCCGCCGCCAACATCGGCATCACCGACGCCCAGATCGTGCAGGTCGACCAGATACTCAAGTACCTCAAGCCGATCAAGGCCGGCGACAAGCTGTATTGCGACGTGTACATCGATTCGATCCGCAAAGCCCACGGCACCGACATCATCACCACCAAGAACATCATCAGCAACGCCGACGGCGACATCGTGCAGGAGAGTTACACCACCCTGGCGGGACGTAGCGAAGAAGACGGAAAGAGTGGCTTCAAAGATGGCACTGCGTGAGTTCAGTTCGGTCAAGGTCGGCGATCAGCTGCCCGAGAAGATCATCCCGTTGACCAGGGGCGACCTGGTCAACTATGCAGGAGTGTCCGGTGACCTCAACCCGATCCACTGGGATGACGAGATCGCCAAGCAGGTCGGCCTGGACACCGCCATCGCCCACGGCATGCTCACGATGGGCCTCGGCGGCGGCTATGTCACGTCATGGGTCGGTGACCCCGGCGCGGTCACCGAGTACAACGTGCGCTTCACGGCGGTGGTGCCGGTGCCCAACGACGGCACCGGTGCCGAGATCGTCTTCAACGGACGGGTGAAGTCCGCTGATCCCGAGACGAAGACGATCGTGATCGCGATCAGCGCGACATCCGGCGGCAAGAAGATCTTCGGCCGCGCGATCGCCAACGCCAAGCTGGCCTGAGCGGGTACCGACATGGCTCTGAAGACCGATATCCGGGGAATGGTCTGGAAATACCCCGACACCTACGTCGTCGGCCGTGAACAGGTCCGGCAGTACGCGAAAGCCGTCAAGGCCAACGACCCGGCATCCCATGACGAGGACGCGGCCGCCGCGCTCGGCCACGACGGAATCGTCGCGTCGCCGACCTTCATGTCGATCTTCGCGGTGATGATCCAGAACCACTTCTTCCAGAACGTCGACGTCGGCCTGGAAACGATGCAGATCGTGCAGGTCGACCAGAAGTTCCTGTTCCACCAGCCGATCAAGGCCGGCGACGAACTCACCGGGACGATGTACATCGAGACGGTGGACGAACGCTTCGGCGCCGACATCGTCACCACCCGCAACGTCGTCGCGCGGCCGGACGGCGAGGTCGTGATGGAGTCCTACACGACGCTGATGGGCCACGAAGGCGACAACTCGATCTCGGTGAAGTGGGATCCTGAGACCGGTCAGGTCGTGCGCAAGGCCGCCGGCGAGTAACGGACCAGCCGGGCAGAAACAGGCCTGGACCGGATTAGTAACTCAGACCGGGGGCACGCTACACTCGGTCCTCGGGGTTTTCCCAGTCCAGCGCGCTGTCCGTCGGCCTAGATCGACCGAACGGGGAGCGCGCGAATTGTGTGGGCCCCTGACCCGCTATGAAGGGGCGTAGCTCAACTGGCAGAGCAGCGGTCTCCAAAACCGCAGGTTGCAGGTTCAAGTCCTGTCGCCCCTGCAACTGAATAGTCGACAAGTGCACACTGGAAGGTGAGCACACGAGACCACACGAGCAGAAAAGGAAGCATGCGGTGAGCGACGAGCGCGAAGGTGCCGGCTCCGCAGACACCGGCGCCGAGCCTGACAGCGGGCATACGGCGGTCGTGACGCGGCCGCCGCGGCCCACCGGCAAGCGGTCGCGGCGCGGTGCGGTTACCGAATCCCAGGAAGCCGACTCCGACGAGGCTCCGGAGACGGACAGCTCGGGCGGCGGCGACGACGGTGGCAGCAAGGGTGGTGGCCCCAAGAAGACCGCCAGGAGGCCCAAGGACGGGCCGTCACGCAACCCCTTCGCCTTCGTCCTGAACTACCTGCAGGAAGTCATCGGCGAGCTGCGCAAGGTCATCTGGCCGAACCGCAAGCAGATGGTCACCTACACCACGGTCGTGCTGCTGTTCCTTGCGTTCATGGTGGCGCTGATCGGATTCACCGACTTGGGGCTGGCCAGGCTCGTGATGATGGTGTTCGGCTGACCCTGACGGGTCGGCGAGCACTGACAGTGAAATTGAGAGAGGACTACACGTGACTAGCTTCGACGGCGAAACGCCTTCGGGTGACACCGTCGACACCATCGAGGTCGACGAGGCCAACGTTGGGGCCGACGCCGAGCCCGATTCGGGGGCCGAGGGTGCCGGCGACGAGAGCGCGCCCGCCGACGCGGCTCCGGCCCCGGAGGAGGACGAGGACCCGGCCGTCGCCCTGAAGAAGGAGCTGCGCCTCAAGCCGGGTGAGTGGTATGTCATCCACTCCTACGCCGGCTACGAGAACAAGGTGAAGGCCAACCTCGAGACCCGCGTGCAGAACCTCGACGTCGGGGATTACATCTTCCAGGTGGAGGTGCCCACCGAAGAGGTCACCGAGATCAAGAACGGGCAGCGTAAGCAGGTCAACCGCAAGGTGCTGCCGGGCTACATCCTGGTCCGCATGGAACTCAACGACGAATCGTGGGGCGCGGTGCGCAACACCCCCGGTGTGACGGGCTTCGTCGGTGCCACCTCGCGGCCGTCGCCGCTGTCGCTCGACGACGTGGTGAAATTCCTGCTCCCGCCGGCAGCGGCGAAGAAGCCCGGAAAGGTCTCGTCGACCTCCGCGGCCGCCGCCGAGATCGGCGCAGACGAGCGTCCGGCCATCGAGGTCGACTTCGAGGTCGGCGAATCGGTCACCGTCATGGACGGTCCGTTCGCGACGTTGCCGGCATCGATCAGCGAGGTCAACGCCGAACAGCAGAAGCTCAAGGTGCTGGTGTCCATCTTCGGCCGCGAGACACCCGTCGAACTGACCTTCACCCAGGTCGCCAAGATCTAGTCGGGCCACAGCGCCCTTCTCCAGAACCCGAGAACAGAAAAGGAACACCACAGAGCATGGCCCCGAAGAAGAAGGTCACCGGGCTGATCAAGCTGCAGATCCAGGCCGGGCAGGCCAACCCCGCCCCGCCGGTAGGTCCTGCGCTCGGCCAGCACGGTGTCAACATCATGGAGTTCTGCAAGGCGTACAACGCCGCGACCGAGTCGCAGCGCGGCAACGTCATCCCCGTGGAGATCACCGTCTACGAGGACCGCAGCTTCACGTTCGCGTTGAAGACCCCGCCCGCCGCGAAGCTGCTGCTCAAGGCGGCCGGTGTGCAGAAGGGGTCCGGTGAGCCGCACAAGACCAAGGTCGCGAAGGTGACCTGGGATCAGGTGCGCGAGATCGCCGAGACCAAGAAGGAAGACCTCAACGCCAACGACATCGATCAGGCGGCCAAGATCATCGCCGGCACCGCCCGGTCGATGGGGATCACCGTCGAATAGTCGGTGATCTCCGTTGAGACTGCACTGAGGGCCACAAAGTCCGAGTGTGGACTGTCGTGAGCGCAGTCTCAACTCAATGATCCCGTGGGAGGGCCAGCTCCGGCCCGTCAACCACAACTTCTAACCAGGAGACAATGATGAGCAAGAACAGCAAGGCATTCCGCGAAGCGGAGGAGAAGGTCGACAAGGACCGGCTGTACACGCCGCTGGAGGCCGCGAAGCTGGCCAAAGAGACATCGTCGAAGAAGCAGGACGCCACCGTCGAGGTCGCGATCCGGCTCGGTGTCGATCCGCGTAAGGCCGACCAGATGGTGCGCGGCACCGTGAACCTTCCGCACGGCACCGGCAAGACCGCCCGCGTCGCGGTGTTTGCTGTCGGTGACAAGGCCGAGGCCGCCGAAGCCGCGGGTGCTGACATCGTCGGCAGCGACGACCTGATCGAGAAGATCCAGGGCGGGTTCCTGGACTTCGACGCCGCGATCGCGACGCCGGACCAGATGGCCAAGGTCGGACGGATCGCCCGTATCCTCGGCCCCCGCGGGCTGATGCCGAACCCGAAGACCGGCACCGTCACCCCCGATGTGGCCAAGGCCGTGTCGGACATCAAGGGCGGCAAGATCAACTTCCGCGTCGACAAGCAGGCCAACCTGCACTTCGTGATCGGCAAGGCCTCGTTCGACGAGAAGTCGCTGGTCGAGAACTACGGCGCGGCGCTCGACGAGATCCTGCGTGCCAAGCCGTCGTCGTCGAAGGGGCGCTACCTGAAGAAGGTCGTCGTCTCGACCACCACCGGACCGGGCATCCCGGTGGACCCGGCGGTGACCCGGAATTTCGCGGAGGCGTAGGCGCCAGCCGGAGCCAGGCAATAGAGAAACCCCGCACCCACGGTGCGGGGTTTCTCTTTGCTGCGGTTGTCGGGAGTGCTTCTCGGTCGCCGCATATCTCCGGCCCCGCTGATCCCACCGCCCCCCACGAACAGTGGTTCAGCATCAGGTCAGAGGATCGACGCTCGTATCCCCCATCTGAACCCGATGCGTGGTGGCCGAGAAGCACCCCTGCAGCAACATAACATTTTGGGGGTCAGTTGGTGACGCCAACGATGATTATCGTCGGTGAAATTACTGCGTCGCCGGCTGTTGCTGCGGTTTCGTCGTCCGCCCGGTGTGGTCAATTCCGGTTGCCGGGTGCCTTCCCGCAGCCGAGTTGCTACCGATAGCAAACACTTTCCGAGCCGTCGCCAGTGTATTTCCTCGGCTGTCGCGTCGCGACGTCGTGATCCGGCAATCTGAGCTGCGGGGGCCGGAAGGGAACGTCAGGCGGCGAGGCCGGGCTTCAGGTAGGTGACGAGGCTGACGTCGATGCTCTCGTCGATGAAGTAATACTGGCAGCCGGTCAGGTACTTCATGTAGCGGTGGTAGTTCTCCTCGTCGGTGGCCGCGATCGCCTCGTCCTTGGCGGCCTCGAGTCGGCTCGCCCAGATGCCCAACGTCTTGATGTAGTGGTTACGCAGGGACATGGTCTCGGGCACCACGAAGCCGGCCTTCTCGCCGTGCTCGACCATCATCTGCGTGGTCGGCACCCGGCCGCCGGGGAAGATCTCGGTGATCATGAACTTGACGAATCGGGCCAACTCGAAGGTCAGCTTCTTGCCGCGCTCGGCGAGGTCGTACGGGTGATAGCCGACGCTGCTCTGGATCGTCATCCGGCCGTCCTCCGGCAGGATCTCGAAACACGTCTTGAAGAAGTCGTCCCAGCGGTCCTTGCCGAAGTGCTCGAACGCCTCGATCGACACGATCCGGTCGACGGGGCTGTGGAACTGCTCCCAACCCTCCAGTCGCACGTCGAAGGTGCGCTCGGAGTCGACCTTGCTCAGCAGTTGGTTGCAGTAGGCCTGCTGGTTCTTGCTCAGGGTCAGGCCGATGACGTTGACGTCGTATTTCTCCATGGCGCGCTGCATCGTCAGGCCCCAGCCGCAGCCGACCTCCAGCAACGTCATCCCGGGCTTGAGGTCCAACCGGTCGAGATGCTGGTCGACGTTGGCGACCTGCGCCTCCGACAGCGTCGCATTGGGGCCGGTGAAGAAGGCGCAGCTGTACTTACGGGTCGGATCCTGGAAGACGCCGAAGAAGTCGTCGGACAGGTCGTAGTGAGCCTGGATGTCCTCGAAGTGAGGCGTCATATCCTTGGTGCCGGTGGATTGATCAGACATGTTTTCCTTGCTCCGCTAGCCGACGATGTGGAGTGACCGTACCGAAAGCACGGCTCGACTTTCTGCAAACACGCGCTCTGAAGCGTCAACCCTAGCGTTCGGGCGGTGCGCCGATCCAATCCGTCCCGGGGCCGTACTACTTGGCGAGGGTGAACTGGTTGACGTCGATGTAGCCGACCCGGAACCCCTCGGCGCAACCGGTGAGGTAGTGCATGTACCGCTCGTAGACCTCTTCGGACTGCACGGCGATCGCCTCGTCCTTGTGGGCCTCCAGTGCCGCGGCCCACAGGTCCAGCGTGCGGGCATAGTGCGGTTGCAGCGACTGCGTGCGGGTCAGCTCGAAGCCAGGCTTGGCGGCGTGCTCGCCGACCAGCTCGATCGTCGGCAGGTATCCGCCCGGGAAGATCTCGGTGAGGATGAACTTGACGAACTTGGCCACCGAGATGGTCAGCGGCATACCGCGCTCGGTCATCTGCGGCAGTGTCAGCGCGGTGATGGTGTGCAGCAGCATCACACCGTCGTCGGGAAGCGCTCTGTAGGCCATCGCGAAGAAGTCGTCCCAGCGGTCCCGGCCGAAGTGTTCGAACGCCCCGATCGAGACGATGCGGTCGACGGGCTGGTCGAACTGCTCCCAGCCCTGCAACAGCACCTGCTTGGAGCGGGTGTTACCCATCTCGTCCGACGCGGCGAAGACGTTCTCTACGTGCGCCTTCTGGTTCTCGCTCAGGGTCAGGCCGATCACGTTGACGTCATAGCGCTCGACGGCCCGCATCATGGTGGAGCCCCAGCCACAGCCGATGTCGAGCAGCGTCATCCCCGGCTGGAGGCCGAGCTTGCCCAGCGCCAGGTCGACTTTCGCCAGCTGGGCCTCTTCGAGGGTCATGTCATCGCGTTCGAAGTATGCGCAGCTGTAGGTCTGAGACGGGTCCAGGAACAACCTGAAGAATTCGTCGGACAGGTCGTAGTGGGCCTGGACGTCTTCGAAGTGTGGTTTCAGTTTGCGCTTGGAGGAGGCCATGGGCGGTTGGTCTTCCTTGGGCACTGCCCGAAGAGGGTCTTCTGAAACGGCGGTCATGTGCCCGATGGGAATGCTACGTGCTTTCTGAGCTGTGCGAATTGACGTGAAGGTCACACGGCTTGCGCGAACGTGGTCGTCAATTCATTGAGGATGTCGTCCCACAGCGGCTCCGGCAGCTCGTGTCCCATGCCGTCGAAGAGCACCAGTCGCGCGCCCGGGATCGCCCGGGCGACCGCGCGACCGCCGGAGGGCCGCATCAGCTTGTCGGCCTTGCCGTGGATGACGACGGCCGGCGCGGTGGTCTGCTTGTTGTACTTGCGGAGGCTGCCACTGCCGGTGATCGCATTGAACTGCCGCGCGATGCCGTAGGGATTGAACGCGCGGTCGTAGAACGCCATGGCGTCGGCGCGCAGCATCTCCACCGGCTTCGGATAGTCGGGGCTGCCGATGATGCGGCTGACCCGGACCGAGTTCTCGATGATCACCTCACGCGGCGAGTCGGGCGCCGGCCCGGTGACGACGGCGAGCAGATGCCGCGGCCCCGGAGGCGGGAGCAGCGCCTGGTTGTTCGACGAGAAGATCACGCCGAGGGTCTTGGTGCGCTCGGCGTGCCGCGCCGCGACGATCTGCGCGATCATCCCGCCCATCGATGCGCCGACCACATGCGCGCGGTCGATGTCGAGGTGGTCGAGCAGCGCCGCCGCGTCGTCGGCCATGTCCTCGAGCGTGTAGACCGCCGGGCTGCGGCTGCCGAGCACTGATCGGGCCATGTTGCCGATCTGCGAACCCCTGGTGCGCTGTCCCTCGAAATAGGTCGACAGTCCGACGTCGCGGTTGTCGTATCGGATCACCCGCAGGCCCCGGTCGACGAGCTTGCGGCAGAAGTCGTCATGCCAGAACAGCAGCTGCGCACCGAGGCCCATGATCAGCAGGACGGCTGGGTCGCCGGGAGCGCCCATGTCCTCGTAGTGGATCTTCACATCACCCGACGGCGCCTTGCCTTCTCGAATCTCCACCTTGACGTCAGACCTCCAGGTCTTCAGTCGGCTCCTCGCGCAAGCGCTCGTCTTCAGGAGGCTCCTCGCGCAAGCGCTCGTCTTCAGGAGGCTCCTCGCGCAAGCGCTCGTCGGCGTTGTTGTGCTCGCGGCTGATCTCGACCATGAAGTTGGCGAAGTAGCCGGTGAGCTGCGGGTCGCTCATCATCTGCCAGCGCGGCGCCAGCAGTTTCATGTAGCGCTCGACATAGAGGAACTGCTTGCCGATCAGGACCAACTCGCGGGGCAGTTTGACGTCATAGGCCTCGGCCAACGTGGAGAGCTGCTTGCCGATCTCGGCGTAGCTCAGGTCGCCCAGCGACGTCATCGTCAGCGGCGTGGCGAACTTCTCCAGGTCCTTGGCGGCCTGCGCCTCGGGTTTGACGGTGCCCACCGCGCCCATCATCACGACGATCTTGCCTGCGGTCGCGTGATCTTTCTTGACCAGCAGTGCGTGTACCAGTTCGCGCAGCAGCCAGCGGGTGCGCGGGTCGATGCGGCCCATGATGCCGAAGTCGAAGAACACGATCTTGCCGTCGTCGTCGACGTACAGGTTGCCCGCGTGCAGGTCGCCGTGGAACAGGCCGTGGCGCAGCCCGCCCTCGAACAGGCTGAACAGCAGCGCCTTGACCAGTTCGGTGCCGTCGAAGCCCTTCTTCCGGATCGCGGCGACGTCGTCGATCCGCACGCCGGTGACCCGCTCCATCGTCAGCACCCGCTCGCTGGTCAGATCCCAGTACACCTGCGGGACACGGATGTTCTTACCCAGCGGGGAGGCGTGCATGTGCGCGACCCACGCGTCCATCGACTGGGCCTCCAGCCGGAAGTCGAGCTCCTCGGCCAGGTTGTCGGCGAAGTCGGCGACCACGTCCTGGGCCGACAGGCGCTGGCCCAGCTTCGCGAACTCGACCAGGCGGGCGCCCCGCTTGAGGATCTGCAGGTCGGCGGCCACTCGGCGACGGATGCCGGGCCGCTGGATCTTGACCACGACCTCCTCGCCGCTGTGCAGGGTCGCGTAGTGCACCTGGGCGATGGAAGCCGAAGCGAAGGGCTTCTCGTCGAAGGACTTGAACAGGTTCGCCGGCTCGTCGCCGAGGTCCTCGCGGAACAGTTTGTGGATGGCGTCGGAGTCCGCGGCGGGCACGCGGTCGAGCAGGCTGCGGAACTCGCGGCTCAGCGGCTCGCCGAAGGCGCCCGGGCTGGACGCGATGATCTGGCCGAACTTGACGTAGGTGGGTCCCAGGTCGGCGAAGGCCTGGGGGATCTGCTGGACGATCTTCTGCTGCAGCGAGCCTCGTCCGGCGAGCTTGCCGACGACGCGGGCCCCGGTACGCGTCACCTGCCATCCCGTCACCCCGACGCGCGCCGCCTCGACTGGCAAGGGCACCCGGTCAAGCTTGGCGACCTCGCGGTGCTGTGTCTGCTTGGTCATTCGCGTGGTGCTCATGGGTTGCAGTGTCTCAAAATCTGCTGGTCAGTGAAAAAAGCTGTGCACCAGGTCACAGTCCGGCCGCCCGCCGGAACGGTATTCCAGTAGGTCCTCACTCGACTTTCGGCGACCGGAACACAGTTCCGGCGTCTCCGGAGGGGCGTCGCGGGCTCGCGGGGGTCAGGCGAAGGCATCCTCGAGCTCGGCGCGGGTCCGCACCGGATCACTGCCCGGCCGATGAGTCGGCAGCGTGTGCGGAGCGAGGTCCGGATCGATGCCGTTGGCTACCCGGGCTCTGGCCTGCTCGAACTCCGGCACCGGACCGGAGGCGACGGCGATTCCGTTGATGATCGACCACACCAGCGCGCGCCGGGCGGTCTGCTCGATGACGTTGGGGTCGCGGTGCTGGATCAGGCCCTTGGCCCACGGAGGCATGGTGTCGCGGATGGCCCAGTTGAGCGCGCTCTGTGGCAACGGCAGGTTCGGCCCGGTCGCCATGGCGGTGCCGTAGGTGACGGCCAACCTGGGCAAATAGGACTCCAGGCAGTCCAGGGTCTGTTGTTTGGTGCTCGGCAGGTCGGTTCCGCCGAGGGCGTGCCCGACACGGACGAACTCGCCGTAGTAGCGGTCGATGTCCTTGCCTCGCAACGGTTGTGGGTGATACAGCTGGTGTGCGGTCGCGATGCCCCACACCACCGTTGCATAGTTCCAGCGCAGCCACTCGGGGTCGTCGGCGTCGTAGCGCGCACCGTCTGGTCGTGTCCCCTTGACGGTGTGGTGCATCGACCGGACCGCCGTCGCGAGGCGTTCGGCAGTGGGCGTCGACCCGTAGGCGGTGCCGATGAAGAACGCCACCGAGTGCCCCAGTCGTACCGCGGCGCCCTTCGGGTCGATCTGGGGCATCGCGGCATCCCTGGTGTCTTTCTTGACCAGTCTCGAGTGGTGCACTCCCATCCAGTAGATCGACGGGTCGAGACGCTCAATGTAGGCAGCGCACTGCAGACCGAACACCAGCGAGTGCATGTGGGAGTGGACATGCCACACCGCGCTGCCGGGTCCGAACCAGCCGGGGTCGCCGAGTGGGCCGGCGAACTCCATGCCGCGGAAGAAGTGCCGACGCACGTCATGGTCGAACCGCTTGTTCAGTTCCTGTCCGACGATCTGATGCGGCATGAACATCGGTACCTCCAATAATGGTCACGGCTGTAGCCAGAATAGCGTTTGGATACGGTTGTGACCAGAACGGCGGCCAGCAATCTAGGCTGTAGCCGTGTCCAGCCCTGGGGCCAATTCGTCGGCCAATTCGGCGGCCAACCCGACCAGGTGGGCTGGCGTCCCGCTGACCGACCGCCGGGCAGAACGCCGGGCACTGCTGGTCGACGCGGCGCTGCGGCTGTTCGGTGACGGTGGCGAGGCCGCGCTGTCGGTGCGTTCGGTGTCCCGCGAATGCGGGCTCAACACCCGCTACTTCTACGAGAGCTTCGCCGACACCGATGACCTTTTGGGCGCGGTGTATGACCGGGTCAGCTCCGAGCTCGCGGTGGCGGTTGAAGACGCGATGGCCAAGGCCGGCGACAGCTTGCGAGCCCGTACCCGTGCCGGTATCGCCGCGGTGCTGCACTTCAGCTCGGCCGACCCTCGACGCGGCCGGGTGCTGTTCACCGACGCTCGGGCCAACCGGGTGTTGGCGGCGCGACGGGCAGCGACGCAGGATCTGCTGCGCGAAGGTGTGCTCACCGAGGGCTGGCGGCTACAACCCGACACCGACCCCGTCGTCGCGATGGTAGGGGCAGCGATGTACACCGGTGCGATGGCGGAGCTCGCCCAGCAGTGGCTGGCCGGGCATCTCGGCGACGACCTCGACACGGTCGTGGACTACGCACTGCAATTCGTCCTGCGCTAGTCCCCGCCGGAACGGTATTCCAGCAGGGCGTCTCTCGATTTTTCGCACCTGGAATACCGTTCCGGCGAGGAGTGGACCGTCGGGTTTCTGCCAGCGATCGTGCAATTCCTGCCACCGGAATTAATACCCTGACCTGCTGGTTTAAGCCACCAGAACCACAAGAAGGCACCACCGAGAAGTCGAAACCGCGTGATTCGCTCCACGGCTCCGACCCGACACAAAGGGAAGAGCAGAACAATGAAGAACACCACCGCCACCACCGCCATCACCGCGATCACCGCCGCCGGATTCGCTGCCGCCTTCCTCGGGTTGGCCGGCTCCGCCGCCGCCGGACCCTGGCCCCCGAAGGCCGCGCCCTCCGGCAACAGCGCCGCGGACACCATCAGCTCGCTGGAAGCCGACGGCAATCGCGTGATCGTCAATCGTCAGGGATCTACCGCACTCGACAACGCCGAGGTCGTCTCGGTCCGCCAGGGCCAGCCGATCCGGGAGTACGTCTGGGACGCCCAGGGCGACCGCAAGGTCCTCGAGACCACCGGCAACGTCTACCTCGTCGACGTCAAGTGAGCACACCGAGCACCAAGGGGCGCCCCGCCTGGGGCGCCCCTTCTTGCGTCTACGCGCCGGCCGGCGTCCACGGCTTGAGCCAGTCGGTTTCCGGCCATCCCTCGACAGCGCCCAGGAGTTCGTAAAGCGTTGCGCCGTCGATGGACTCGCGGATGATGTCGCCATGGCCGGCGTGCCGTGCCAGCTCCTCGATCATGTGGAAGATCACCCAGCGCACCGACCAGGCGGACACGTCCTTGGGGAACCACGGCACATCCTGCGGGATCGGCACCGCCGCGCCCAGGTCGGCGGTCTCGATCAACCGGATCGTCTCGGCGTTCTGTTTGTCGAATTCCTCGAGGATGCCGGCCAGCGTCTCGTCCTCACGCGCGACGAACTCGTCTCCGTATTCCGCGGCCTGCTCGGCCATCGGCCGCTGGTCGCTCGCGGCGAGCTCCGGGGCCGCCGCAACCCGCTCCATCCAGCCGCGCTGGCATTTCGTGACGTGCTTGATCAGCCCGCCGATGGACAGCGCGCTGACCGAGGGCGCCGATCGGGCCTGCTCGTCGGTGAGCCCGAACACGATCGCGTGGAAGGCGTACTGCTGCGCGGCGACGTACTCCTTGAGGCCGGCACGCTCATCGGCGATGGGAGGGGGCATGGCGGGCATCGGTCACTTCTCCTTGTGGGTGTGGGTGTGGGTGTGGGTGTAGAGATCACGGAGCAGCGAGATCTCAGCTCCGTGGTGGATCACTTCGCGGTTGATGTGGAGCACGAGTGTGGTCATCGGTTCGTCGGCGTATGGCCCTTCGGCCGGTCCGCACGGCATGGCGAGGGCGGCGTCATCGAGGCCGCGAACCCCGGACATCCAGCGGGCGTACTCGTCGTCCCACTGCCGCAGCGCCGTCGCGGCATCGGTGGCGTACTGCCACGACGAATAGTCGGCGGGGGGTCCACCGAAATGGGAATGGCTGCGCACGGCGAACACGCCGACGATGACGTGGGCCATTCGCCAGGCGATCGTCGTGAGGGGTTCGGGCTGCGGAGGTGGATAGTCGAAGTCGATACCGCCGTCACGATGAACCGTCCACCCCGGCACCGGCTGCCAGAAGTATTCGTCGTCGGTCAGGCCCGCGAGGCGCGGTCGTAGTTGTTGGGTCCAGTGGAAATCCAGCTGGTCGGCCAACTGCGTGGCCAGGCTTGTCGAACTCATGGCGCTAGCTTCGCACCATCCTAGGACAGGAACGGTCCTAAAAGACCGGCCGGTTGGAACGCGGTCAGGCGGGTAGGGCTCAGGGATGACGCGAACACGGTCACCGAGCCCGTTGCCCGGGCTGCTCCTCGGGCTTGGCTTCGGAGGCTTCATCGACGGCATCGTCCTGCACGAAATCCTTCAGTGGCACCACATGATCAGCGGCTCCGAGCCGACCGACACTGTGGCCGGTCTCGAACTCAATGTGCTGGCGGACGGGTTCTTCCACGTCGGCACCTGGCTGCTGGTGATGGCCGGATCGATCCTGACCGTGACCGAATGGCGCCGGGGACGGCTGGCGCCGAACTGGTCCTTCCACCTCGGCCTGCTGCTGGCCGGTTGGGGGGTGTTCAACCTGGTCGAAGGGTTGATCAACCACCAACTGCTCGGGATCCACCACGTCCGCGACGACCTGGGTGCGCCCCTGTCGTGGGACATCGGGTTTCTGATCTCCGGGGTCGTTCTGCTCGGCGGTGGGTGGCTGCTGCACCGACGCGGCGCCCGGTCTCTGCAGGACCAGCTGGATCAGCGGACCGAAACTGTCCGCAGTATCTGACAAGCTGACGCTGTGCCCGCTGCTGCGTCCGCCCCGGCCACCACCACCGGCCGGGTGCTGCAACTGCTCGGCCTGCTGCAATCCCGCCGGGTGTGGAGCGGCGAGGAACTGGCGGAGCGGCTCGAGGTGACAACCCGCAGCGTGCGACGGGACGTTGAACGGCTGCGGGAACTCGGCTACCCGGTGCACGCCAGCACCGGACCCGGCGGGGGTTACCAACTCGGTGCCGGCGCCGCTCTCCCGCCCCTGTTGCTCGACCCCGACGAGGCGGTCGCGATGGCGGTGTGCCTGCGGGTCGCCGCGGGTGGCAGCGTCGCGGGCATCGGGGAGTCGGCGCTGCGAGCCCTGAGCAAGCTCGACCAGGTGATGCCTGCGCGGATGCGTTCGCAGGTGTCCGCCGTGCACGACGCGACGGTGACGCTGGGTGCGGCCACCGACACCCCCGTCGACCCCGATGTGTTGATGACCCTGGCCCGGGCCAGCCGAGACCACGAGCATGTCGCCGCCGGGTACGTCGACCTCCGCGGCCGTGCCACCCAGCGCCGGCTGGAGCCCTACCAGTTGGTGACCACCGGCCGGCGCTGGTATCTGCTGTGCTACGACCGCGACCGCACCGACTGGCGGAGCCTGCGCCTGGACCGGATGGCCGACGTCAGGGCCAAGGGCAGCACCTTCGTTCCCCGCGACGCCCCGGACGCGGCCTCCTACGTGCGCCGGGCGATCTCCTCGGCCCCGTACCCGTATATCGCGCGGGTCCGCTATCTGGCACCTCAACACGTTGTGGCGCAGACATTTTCGGCGGCATCGGTGGAAATCGAGGCCGATGGCCCCGACGCCTGTATCGTCACGACCGGAGCCGACGACCCCGAACGCATGGTGCCGTGGCTGGCCCTACCGGGTTGCGACTTCGAGGTTCTGGGGCCGCCCGAGGTCGTCGCGGCGGTTCGTGTGGTGGCCGAACGGATCGCGCGCGCCGTCCGGTAGCCACCAGAGGTTCGCGTGCGCAAACCCGCGCACGCGCGGACTCGAGATCGGGGAATGCTCATCGAGGTGCTCGCGGCGGAGTCGACGGAGTTGTTCACCGGGGCCCCTGACCAACCGTTGCAGCTTGTTCGGGTGACCCACCGCGGCGGCTCGGCTCCGACGCCGGTGCGTGTCGAAGGACCGGGGTTGCAGACCGTCGGCGACGCCGTCGCTGAACCGGACGGCGCGCCGGTCGAGGTCGCGGTCCACGTCACCGATCCGGTGGTCGGGCAGCGGCGGCCGGCGCGCGCCGTCGCCGGCGACGGTGCCGTCGACTTCCACTTCACCACCGCCGAGCCCGGGTGGACGATGTTCATGGTCAGCCACTTCCACTACGACCCGGTGTGGTGGAACACCCAGGCGGCCTACACCAGTGTGTGGACCGAGGATCCGCCGGGCCGTAGCCGGCAGACCAACGGGTTCGAACTGGTCCGTGCCCACCTCGAGATGGCGCGGCGGGAACCGGAGTACAAGTTCGTGCTCGCCGAGGTCGACTACCTCAAACCGTTCTGGGACACCCATCCCGAGGAGCGCGCGGACCTGCGCCGTCTGATCGCCGAGGGCCGCGTCGAGATCATGGGCGGAACCTACAACGAGCCCAACACGAACCTCACCAGTCCCGAGACCGCCATCCGGAATTTTGTGCACGGCATCGGTTTTCAGCGTGACGTGATGGGTGCCGACCCGGCGACGGCGTGGCAGCTGGACGTGTTCGGACACGACCCGCAGTTCCCGGGCATGGCTGCCGACGCGGGTCTGACGTCGAGTTCGTGGGCCCGCGGACCACATCACCAGTGGGGGCCGATGGCATCCGAGAACGGACGTGACGGCGACCCCGAGCGCATGCAGTTCGCCAGCGAATTCGAATGGATGGCGCCGTCGGGGCGCGGTCTGCTCACCCATTACATGCCGGCGCACTACGCCGCGGGGTGGTGGATGGACTCGGCGGCGTCGCTGCAGGAGGCCGAAGCCGCCACCTACGACCTGTTCACCAAGATGAAGAAGGTCGCGCTGACCCGCAACGTGCTGCTGCCCGTCGGCACCGACTACACCCCACCCAACAAATGGGTCACCGATATCCACCGCGACTGGAACTCCCGCTACACCTGGCCGCGTTTCGTGTGCGCGCTGCCGCGCGAGTTCTTCAGTGCGGTTCGCGACGAGCTCGCGGCGCGCGGGAAGACACCGTCGCCGCAGACCCGCGACATGAATCCGATCTACACCGGCAAAGACGTGTCCTACATCGACACCAAGCAGGCCAACCGCGCCGCCGAGAACGCCGTGCTGCAGGCCGAGCGCTTCGCGGTGTTCGCCGGATTGCTGAGCGGCGCCACCTATCCCGAGGCCGCCCTGGCCAAAGCCTGGGTGCAATTGGCCTACGGTGCGCACCACGACGCCATCACCGGCTCGGAATCCGACCAGGTCTACCTCGACCTGCTCACCGGGTGGCGCGATGCGTGGCAGCTGGGAAGTGACGCGAGGGACCGGGCGCTGGCGTTACTGTCCACCGCCGTCGACGGTTCGGTCGTGGTGTGGAATCCGTTGGCGCACAGTCGCACCGATATCATCACCCTCCGTCTGGACGAGCCCTTCGACGGTCATGTCGTCGACGATGGCGGCAACGAGGTTCCAGTGCTGGCCGAGCACGGCGGGCATTCGCTCACCTGGTTGGCCCACGATGTCCCGTCGCTGGGCTGGCGTTCCTACAAATTGGTGGCCGGCCGACCCGCCCACGAATGGGAGCCGCTGGAAGGCCACGAGATCGCCAACGATCACTACTATCTTCGGGTCGACGGGGCCCGCGGCGGAGCGGTGAGCTCGCTGGTCGCCGGAGGCCGTGAACTGATCGCCGACGGCCGACTCGGCAACGAACTCGCCGTCTACGACGAATACCCCGCACACCCCACCGCCGGCGAAGGGCCCTGGCACCTGCTGCCCAGGGGGCCGGTCACCACATCGACCCAGGCGAAGGCACTTTCGGTGCAAGGCTTTCGAAGCCGGCTGGGGGAGAGGCTGATCGTCACCGGCGAGATACCCGGGCTGTTGCGCTACACGCAGACCCTGACCCTGTGGCATGGCGTCGATCGACTCGACTGCCGCACCACGATCGACGACTTCAGCGGCGCGGATCGTCTGCTGCGGTTGCGATGGCCGTGCCCCGTTCCGGGGGCGATGCCGGTCAGTGAGGTCGGGAACGCCGTGATCGGGCGTGGTTTCGGGCTGCTGCACGCACCGGGATCCACCGAATCGGTGGACACCGCGGTCTTCCCCTACACGCTGGACAACCCGGCGTACGGCTGGTTCGGTCTGTCGTCTGCGGTTCGGGTGCGTTTCCGGGGTGGCGACGTGCGTGCCGTCTCGGTCGCCGAGGTGGTCACCCCGACACATACCGACGCGGCGACCGACGCTGCGATCCGCCGCCTGATGACAGCGCTGGCCCGGGCTGGAGTCACCGCCACGTGCACCGCCGCCGAGTCGCCCCGGTACGGCGACCTCGCCGTCGACTCGAACCTGCCCGACGTGCGGATCGCAATCGGTGCTCCCGACGACAATGCCTTCACCGCAACGGTTCTCGGTGCCTCTACCGGACCTTCACCGGCCTGGATGCCAGCTGTCAAGCCGCTTCGTGACGTCTGGGTGCCCGGCGCCGACCTGAGAGCGCCCGACGCGCTCCCCGTCCTCGTGGTCGGGGCGTGCGGGGATGCCGTCGCGGCGGTGGCGGCGCTGGTCGACGACCTCGACGACGCCGAGATCGTCGTCGACCAGGACGTGCGGGGTGGTGTGGGGTTCGAATCGCACACCGTCGCGGTGCTCAATCGCGGGGTGCCCGGCTTCGCCGTCGACACCGACGGAACCCTGCACGCGTCGCTGCTGCGGTCCTGCACGGGGTGGCCGTCGGGCACCTGGATCGACCCGCCGCGACGCACCACGCCCGACGGATCCACCTTCCAGCAGCAGCACTGGACGCACACTTTCGACTATGCCGTCGTATCCGGCGCCGGTGATTGGCGCGACATCGACATGCCTTCGCGCAGCGCCGAATTCGGTCAGCCGCTGCAGGCCGCCGTCGCCCATCACGACCCGACCTTCGGCGGCCTGCCGGCGTGGGGGTCGCTACTCGAGGTGGAGCCGGCACGCGCCGTGAGCATCGGTGCGCTCAAGCCTCTGGGCAACCCGACAGCCGGTGGCAGTGCCCGCCACGCCGACCCGGCAGAGGGCATCGTGGTTCGCCTCGTCGAGACGATGGGCCGCAGCGTCGAGGTCACCGTGCAGTCGGGGCTGCGCAGCATCGCGTCCCCGCGACGCCTCGATCTGATCGAGCAGCCCCGTGAGGGCCAGTCCGATGAAGTCAGGCTGCACGGCTACGAGATCGCCACGCTGCGAACACAACTCAATCTGCCGCGGGTCCTGAGCGCCGATCAGGTGAACCTGGCGCCCGACGCCGAGCCGGCCCAGCCGCTCTACGCCCGATACTGGTTGCACAACCGGGGGCCCGCGCCCCTCGGCGGGCTGCCGGCGGTCGCGCATCTGCATCCGCACCGGCTCGACATCGAATCCGACCGGGTCACGCTCAGGCTCACCGCGGCCAGCGACGCGACCGACACCGCGCTGCACGGAAGAGTGCGCCTGGTTCCCCCGCCGGGCTGGCAGGCCGGGATCGCCGAGCTGCCCTTCGTCCTGCCACCCGGTGAGTATCTGGAGTCGACGGTCGAAGTGAGCGTGCCGGACGGTGCGGCGCCCGGCCTGTACCCGGTGCGCGCCGAGCTGGCCGCGACCGGGGCAGCCATCCCCGCGTCGTGGCACCAGACGGTCGAGGACGTCTGCGTGTTGTCGGTGGGACGCCACGACGACCGGGTGCTGCGCCTGGTCTCCGAACCCCGCGGTGTCGACGTCGCAGCGGGCGACACCGCTGAACTGTCGGTCACCGTCGGCACCGATGCGTACGCCGATCTCGCAGTGGAAGCGCACCTGATATCACCCTGGGGAACCTGGGATTGGCTCAATCCCAACATCACCGGAGGCGTGCTGCCGGCGCGGGGCACGGTCGAGCTGGTGTTCGACGTCGCGCCCCCGGCGTGGACGGAGCCGGGCCGGTGGTGGGCGTTGATCCGGGTCGCATGCGCGGGGGAGCTCGTCTACACACCTGCAGTCCCGGTGGTGGTGCGGTGAACGGCGCCGCCGTCGCGGCCACGGTGGGAGCCGAGGTCGTGACCGTCGCCGACGTGGACGCCAGAGAACGCGCGCTGCGCGCCGGCGGGGCGGCGCACGCGCTTCCGAGGTCGGGGACGGGCGAAGCGCGGCAGTTGCGTCGGTGGATCACCCAGGTCCTCGTCGCCGAACAGGTCGTTGCGGCCGAAGCCAGAGCGCTCGGTGCATCGAGTGGGCCGGTGCCGACCGAACGCGACCTGCTCCCCGACGAGGTGGCCCGACTGGAGATCGGCAGTGTGGCCGCGGCCACGCTCTCCGGGCCTCTGGGATGCGCGGTTTTCGCCTGCGTCACCGCCGCCGTCCGGGTCGACGAGGCTGACGTGCGGGACTACCACCGCCGCAATCCCGTCCGCTTCGCGGGGGACGCGGCGCCGCGAAGCGGATGGCGGAGCCGGCCCGTCGCCGCCGATTTCGACGATGTCCGGCCCGTCATCGCCGCCCACCTGGTGGCGGCAGCCCGGCGCCGGGAGTACCGCCGGTGGTTGGACGCGCGATGTGCCGACGTCGCGGTGCTCGCGCAGGGCTATGAACACCCTGGCGACCCCCGCCAGCCCGACAACACCCACCAGCACTGATGACCGACCGAATCCTGGCACTCGACGTGGGCGGCACCAAGATCGCCGCGGGTCTGGTCGACGCCGACGGCACCCTGGTGCGCAGCAGGCAGCGACCCACGCCCAACGGCGGGGCCGAGGTGATCTGGTCGGTCGCCGAGTCGCTGCTCGTCGAGATGCGGGCCGAGGCCGACGGATCGGTGACGGCCGTCGGCGTCGGCTCGGCAGGGCCGGTCGACACCCCGGGCGGGACGGTCAGCCCGATCAACATCACCGGGTGGCGGCGGTTCCCGATCGTCGAGCGTGTCGCGGAGCTCACCGGCCTGCCGGTTCGCCTCGGCGGTGACGGGCTGTGCATGGCTCTGGGGGAGTCGTGGTGCGGGGCCGGACGCGGCGCGGACTTCATGCTCGGGATGGTCGTGTCGACCGGCATCGGAGGTGGGCTGGTGCTCGGCGGCGCACCCTATCTCGGGCGCTCCGGCAACGCCGGTCACGTGGGGCACGTCGTCGTCGAACCCGACGGTGCGCCGTGTACGTGTGGCGGCCGCGGCTGCGTGGAAACGGTTGCGTCGGGCCCACATCTGGTGTCGTGGGCCCGGGCACACGGCTGGCAGGCGCCCGCCGACGGCGATGCCAAAGCGCTGGCGGCGGCTGCCGCGGGCGGAGAACCCGTCGCCATCCAGGCGTTCCGTCGCGGTGCCCGGGCCCTTGCGGTGACGATCGCGTCGGTGGCCGCCGTCTGCGACCTGGACCTCGTCGTCGTCGGGGGCGGCGTGGCCAAGGCCGGCCCGCTGCTGTTCGACCCGCTCACCGAAGCGCTGGGTACGTACGCGGGGCTGGACTTCATCCGTGGGCTGCGGGTGCTGCCCGCCGCCCTCGGCGGGGACGCCGGCCTGATCGGCGCGGCGGCATTGGTGCGCGACGGGGTGCGTTAGACCCGCGCGCTCGCCGGCCGCGAGCGCGCGCGCACTGCCGGCAATTGCGGCGCGGTGGCGTGCAGACCCGCGCGTTCGCGGGGCAGGGTGGTCCGCGTTTTGGCTGATCGGGTTGGGGCGCGGTACTCTGGCCCGGTTCCACCGAAGACCGTCGGTCACCGATGAGCAAGTTCTCGAAAAATCGGTTGAAGGTTCGGATTATCCGAACGGCCCACGTAGGAGGACGAGGTAAGCCTGTGCGCGCCCCGACCTGTCTGCGTCGGGGCGTTCGTCTTTTCCGGCCCTGCCCCCGGCGGTTGCACACACCAACGAGGAGGCATGCATGGCCAAGGATGACAAGGCCGCCGCGGTTGCCGACATCGTCGAACGGTTCAACTCGTCGACGGCGACGGTCGTCACCGAGTACCGAGGACTCTCGGTGACCAACCTGGCCGAGCTGCGGCGGTCGCTCGGCGACACCGCCAGCTACCGCGTTGCCAAGAACACGCTGGTCAAGCGTGCCGCGGCAGAGGCGGGCATCGAGGGTCTCGACGAGATGTTCGTCGGACCGACCGCGATCGCGTTCGTCAAGGGTGAGGCCGTCGACGCCGCCAAGGCGATCAAGACCTTCGCCAAGGAGAACAAGTCGCTGGTCATCAAGGGCGGCTACATGGACGGCCGTGCGCTGTCCGTGGACGAGGTCAACCGCATTGCGGACCTCGAGTCGCGCGAGGTGCTGCTGGCCAAGATGGCCGGCGCGATGAAGGCGAATCTGTCCAAGGCGGCCGGCCTGTTCAACGCTCCGGCGTCGCAGGTGGCCAGATTGGCAGCCGCGCTGCAGGAGAAGAAGGCCGGAAGCGACGACCCGGACACCGCGTAACTCACCACAACCACCAGCCAAGAAGTAAAACCCAGGAAGGACCACATCATGGCCAAGCTGTCCACTGACGACCTGCTCGACGCGTTCAAGGAACTGACGCTGCTGGAGCTCTCGGAGTTCATCAAGAAGTTCGAGGAAACCTTCGACGTCACCGCCGCCGCGCCGGTCGCCGTCGCCGGGCCCGCCGCTGCGGCCGCGCCCGCCGAGGCCGCCGAGGAGCAGTCCGAGTTCGACGTCATCCTCGAGGGTGCCGGTGACAAGAAGATCGGCGTCATCAAGGTCGTCCGCGAGATCGTTTCCGGTCTGGGCCTCAAGGAGGCCAAGGATCTGGTCGACGGCGCCCCCAAGCCGCTGCTCGAGAAGGTCTCCAAGGAAGCCGCTGACGAGGCCAAGGGCAAGCTCGAGGCTGCCGGCGCTTCGGTCACCGTCAAGTAGTAGTCACGTCACCTGTAGGGCTGGTCTGGCAAACAGACCGGCCCTACAGTCGTTTTGGGCGGTTGTACCGACCGAGTGTTGTCGCGCGGGGCCGTAGGTTACAGTGACTCAAGCCACAGGCGGGGAACATGTGGCGTGGCGTCTGGTACTGGCGAGAGGAATTCGCGTGGGCATTGGCATTCAGGTTGAAGGATTGACGAAGTCCTTCGGTCCCCAGCGAATCTGGGAGGACGTGACGTTTGACCTCCCCGCGGGTGAGGTCAGCGTTCTGCTCGGCCCGTCCGGTACCGGTAAGTCGGTGTTCCTCAAGTCGCTGATCGGCCTGCTGCGCCCGGAGCGCGGCAAGATCATCGTCGACGGCACCAACATCATCGAGTGCTCGGCCAAGGAGCTCTACGAGATCCGCACGCTGTTCGGCGTGATGTTCCAGGACGGCGCACTGTTCGGCTCGATGAGCCTCTACGACAACACCGCGTTCCCGTTGCGTGAGCACACCAAGAAGAAGGAATCCGAGATCCGTCAGATCGTGATGGAGAAGCTGGACCTGGTGGGCCTCGGCGGTGACGAGACCAAGTTCCCCGGTGAGATCTCCGGCGGTATGCGCAAGCGCGCGGGCCTGGCCCGTTCCCTGGTGCTGGATCCGCAGATCATCCTCTGCGACGAGCCGGACTCCGGTCTGGACCCGGTCCGTACTGCCTACCTGTCGCAGTTGCTGATCGACATCAACGCCCAGATCGACTGCACGATCCTGATCGTGACGCACAACATCAACATCGCCCGCACCGTCCCCGACAACATGGGCATGCTGTTCCGCAAGAAGCTGGTGATGTTCGGGCCCCGCGAGGTGCTGCTGACCAGCGACGAGCCCGTGGTCAAGCAGTTCCTCAACGGTCGGCGCCTCGGCCCGATCGGGATGTCCGAGGAGAAGGACGAAGGCACGATGGCCGAAGAGCAGGCCATGGCCGATGCCGGACACCATGACGGTGGTGTCGAGGAGATCGAGGGTGTGCCGCCGCAGATCCAGGCGACACCGGGCATGCCGGAGCGCCAGGCGGTCGGTCGCCGTCAGGCCCGGGTCCGCGAGATCATGCACACGCTGCCGCCCGCCGCGCAGGAAGCCATCCGCGACGACCTCGAAGGCACCCACAAGTACGCCGCCCACGAATTCGGGGGCGAGCCCGCCGTCCACCACCGCGCCGTCGACGACGACGCCCCCACCGGCCGCATCCCGGTGGCTGGCGATCGCTGACTGACACACTCACCGGGTAAGCGCCCGTCCGGCAATGCCGGGCGGGCGCGCTCATGTTTGGGCACTGCCTGTCTGAGCTGGCTACGGCCACCACCGGCACCAGCAGCTTTGCGCGCTCGCGTGTGCCGATCTTCGGTGACGAGGCGCCTACCGTTGCTAATTCAGCGGAAATTCGACAGAAACAAGTCTGTACCGCGCACTGGGTAGCGGACAAACTGTCGACCTCTACTCGAGAGTGCCGGACAAACCGCAGATCTCGCATGTTTCTCTACGGCCGTCAATTTTTTCGGCAAGGGGTATTGCTAAGTTGTTGTGATCGCCTATACAGTTTGCCAGAATCGCGCTTTCGTGTTGAAACTCCCTAGTCGAGAGTTTCCGCGCCAGCACTCCGCGATTGTCGAACAGGAGGAGCATGGTCGACCGCTATCGGGTCTGGCTGGGGGCAGGCGTACTGGCGGGGGGTGTTTCCGCAGCCATGTTGGCAGGGGCCGGCGTGGCTACGGCAGACGACGGATCGGCATCACGTTCGGATACCACGCGGTCCTCGGGATCCAAGGATTCGAACGATTCCAGCGACTCAGGCGGGGCTGACAAGAAGCCCGACCGGACGTCTCGCGCGGACTCCGCGAAGGATTCTGCCGATGACTCGGACACCTCGACCGGCGGCGACGACCGTGACAAGCGCGGCATCGACGTAGGCGACGACTCGGTCTCGGACGACACCGACGACCTAGACACCGACGAGGCCGACGACCTAGACACCGACGACACCGACGACACCGACGACACCGACGACACCGACGACACCGACGTCACCGACGTCACTGACGACGAGGCTGGGTCCGGATCCACAGACGTCGAGCAGGAGACGCCGGGGCGTAGCCCAGACGTTCCGACGGACACCGGTGGGAAGCACCGGGCACCCGACATCGAGCCCGAAACCGCCGACGTCGATCCCGAACCTCCTGCCGATGACGTCGCCGCCGCACCGGTCGATGAGAAAGAGTCCGAACCAGCCGTCGACCCTGCCGCCCCTGCCGAAGCGCCGAGCAATTTCGTCTCGAGCATCGAGGCTGACATCACCAGCGACGACGGCGCCGCGGTGATGCGGGCGGCCGCGCAGAGCGTGCCCGGGCTGGACTCCACCCCGTCGGAGTTGCTGGCGTTGCTGAACAACGTGGGCTCGCTCGTCTACAACTTCTACACCAGCGCCGTGCAGTTCCTCGCAGGTCCGGCGCGTGCCCCTTTCGGCAGCAACGTGCGCGTCGAGAGGTCGTCGTTGACGATCGGCAACGACGTCGACGTTTCCGCGGATTGGTACTTCCCCGACAACGACGAGCCGCCGACCGGGTTGATCTACTTCCAGCACGGATTCCTCGCCACCGCGTCGTTCTACAACGCGACGGCGGCGTACCTGGCGGACAAAACGAACAGCATCGTCGTCGCACCGACCCTGACGTGGAACATCTTCGACACAGCGAACTACCCGTTGATGCTGCCGGAGACCCATCGCGCGATCGCCGACCTGTTCGGCGGCGACCGGGCCGCACTCAATGCCAGCGCGCAGGCCGCGGGGTTTTCCGGGACATTGCCCACGAGGGTGGTGCTGGCGGGTCATTCGGCAGGCGGCGGCCTGGTCGCCGGCACCGCCGGATATATGGCCGAGTTCGGGACCGCCGACGACCTGGCCGGTGTGGTGATGTTGGACGGAGCCGGGCACCTCGACCACATGAGCTCTGATCTGGCCAAGATCCCGCATTCGATTCCGGTCTACAACCTGGCTGCCGAACCGTACAGCTGGAACACTTTCGGGGACGCCAACATGCGACTTGCGCAGGAACGGCCGGGAATGTTCACCGGGGTGGTGGTCGACGGCGGCAAGCACTCCGACTCGATGCAGAGCAGCAACCCGGTCATTCAGTTTGCTGCATACATGGCCACCGGCTTTTCGTCCCCGCTGAACATCACGGCCAACCAGATCCTCGCCTCCGGCTGGATCAACGATATGTTCCGCGGTGCCCACACCACCGGCCTGTACGGCTCCTCGGGCTCCACACTGAGCGTCGTCGTCGGCTGGTGGACGACATCAGCGCAGGTAGTGCCGGGCAAACCCGTCGAGCTCAGCTTCGTCGACACGGTGTACGCATGCCTGCTCAACCCGACCACCCCGAACTGCGGCTACCTGCCGTTCTGGGAGTCGACAGCGGCGGACAGCACTGCGGCGCGGCGTTCGGAGACTTTCGCGGCCTGATCGCCGAAACTCACGCCGTGAGCCGCCCCACCGCGATACTGTTTGCCAGATTTGGACGGGGGCAACGATGTTCGACCGGATGTCGATGATGGTGGGTGCGGGCGTGGTCACCGCCGGTGTCTTGGCAGCCATGCTGTCCGGCGCCGGAGTGGCAATGGCTGACAGCGAGACCGGCGCCGGCAGCGAGTCGTCGACGTCGGACACCTCGGATCCGGGCGGCGCACGCAGCGAGCCGGACGACTCCGGTACGCCTCCTCCCAAGACCCGGGACCGCAGCCGGGATGACGCCGACACCGACGCCGATGTCGACACTGAGGCCGACCCGGATACTGAGGCCGACCCGGATACTGAGGCCGACCCAGATACTGAGGCCGACCCAGACATCGAGGTCGATCCAGACACTGAGGCCGACCCAGACATCGAGGTCGATCCAGATACTGAGGCCGCCCCAGACATCGAGGTCGATGCAGACACTGAGGCCGACCCAGACATCGAGGTCGATCCAGACACCGCGGCCGATGTCGCGCAGGAGCCTGACGTCGTCGACGTGGACTCGAGTGCAGAGATCGACGACACCGCGGTCGACGAAGCGGATACGACGACGGCCGAAGTCGACGAGCCCGTCGCCGACGTCGCAGAGCCCGTCACCGGGGAAACCGAGCAGCCGGGCGGGTCGGCCGACACGGCCGTCGCACTCAGGAAGGCGTCCCCGGCGGACGACGCCACGGCGAAACCCACCCCCGCAGAGACCCGGCTCGCCATGGTGACCACCACGATCGACGAGCCCTCGGCGCAAGCCGCCGCCCCGCGACAGACACTGCTCAGCATCGTCGGGACGATCGTCTTCAACCTGTACTCGTTCGCCGTCAGGGTGTTCGGCGGCCCACCGCTGCTCCCCTGGGGCAGCACAACCACGGTGCGTACCTCCCGGTTGGCTATCGACTGCGGTGACGGCTACGAGGTACCGGCCAACTGGTATGTCCCTGAAGGTCCGGCCCCGACCCGGCTGATCTATCTGCAGCACGGGTTCCTGGCCGCTGGGCCGTTCTACAGCTACACCGCCACCCGGCTGGCCGAGGCCACCGGCAGCATCGTCGTCACGACGACCCTGACCTCGAACTTCCTGGCCTGTGACGGATGCTGGGTCGGCGGCTCGCCGATGCACCGCGCGGTGGCGGACCTGTTCGTCGACGGCAACACCGCCCTCGCCGACAGCGCGCACGCGGCCGGCTACAGCCCGGCGCTGCTGAACGGGGTGCACGATGTTGTCCTCATCGGACACTCCGCCGGAGGCGGGCTGGCCGCAGGAGCCGGGGGATATATGGCCGATAACGGCACGATCGACCGGCTGGCCGGCGTGGTGATGCTCGACGGCGTCGGCTTCGGCGACGTGGTGCCCGAGGCCCTGACCAAGCTGCCCGACGAGGTGCCGATCTACAACCTCGCCGGCAAGGCCTACTTCTGGAACATGAACGGATCCTCGGGCATCGCGCTCGAGGAAGCGCGCCCCGGCGAGTTCACCGGCGTGCGACTGGTCGGGGGCCTGCACTCGGACACGATGCTGGGCGGCAACCCGCTGGTCCAGGCCGGCCTGAACCTGGTCACCGGCTGGTCGAGGGTCGAGAACGTCAAGGCCGCCGAGGTCCTCAGCGCGGCCTGGATCAACGACATGTTCGCCGGGGCGCCGACGCCGGGGTCGCGCTACTACGGTGCCGCCGGTGACCTACTGGAGATCGACACACCGCGGGGCACCGCCACCGCGTACGTGATGCCCGGTCCGCCCCAGCGGCTGACCCTGATCGACAGGGTGTTCCAGTTCTTCTCGAACCTCGTGTTCGGGATCAACTTCGAGACCTGCGTCGTGCCCTCGGCAGAAAACGGCCCTCTTTCTGCACCCAACACGGCGTTATCTCTTGACGAAGGGGCAAAACCGGGCCAATCTATTGCCCAGCGATGCATGCAGGGATGAGAGTGACCAGGGACGCCAGCCAGCGCCCCACCGTCTCGGGCGTGCAGAACGCCGGCGGCGTTTGAGGAATAGGCCGTCCTGCGGTACTGTTGGACGTTGCGCTGGCTGCATCCTGCCCACCTCACCCGCCTACGACATCGTGGACTACGCCTGAGCCCTTTGCTCAGTGATCTAGTTGCGTGCCGTGCGTCAGAGTTGCGGTCCTGATCGGCCAGCCGAACCGACGCAGATATCGCGGCAAATGGTCCGGTCCTATCCGGTTCCTGATAGTCGCATGAGGTGCTGGAAGGATGCATCTTGGCAGGGTCCCGCCAGATCGAGGCAACAAATTCCGTAGTAGGTTCCACCAATAACTCCGTTCCCGGAGCACCCAATAGAATTTCCTTCGCCAAGCTCCGCGAGCCTCTCGAGGTTCCGGGGCTGCTCGACGTTCAGACCGACTCGTTCGAGTGGCTGATCGGTTCCGAGCGGTGGCGCGCCAATGCCGCGGGTCGCGGTCTGGTGAGCCCGGTCGGTGGCCTCGAAGAGGTCCTCACCGAGCTGTCCCCGATCGAGGACTTCTCCGGCTCGATGTCGCTGTCTTTCTCCGATCCGCGCTTCGACGAGGTCAAGGCCCCGGTCGACGAGTGCAAAGACAAGGACATGACGTACGCGGCGCCGCTGTTCGTCACGGCCGAGTTCATCAACAACAACACCGGCGAGATCAAGAGCCAGACGGTCTTCATGGGCGACTTCCCGATGATGACCGAGAAGGGCACCTTCATCATCAACGGCACCGAGCGTGTCGTGGTGAGCCAGCTCGTCCGTTCGCCCGGGGTGTACTTCGACGAGTCGATCGACAAGTCCACCGAGAAGACGCTGCACAGCGTCAAGGTGATCCCGGGCCGTGGTGCGTGGCTGGAGTTCGACGTCGACAAGCGCGACACCGTCGGCGTCCGCATCGACCGCAAGCGCCGCCAGCCGGTCACCGTGCTGCTCAAGGCGCTGGGCTGGACCAACGAGCAGATCGTGGAGCGCTTCGGCTTCTCCGAGATCATGATGGGCACGCTGGAGAAGGACAACACCGCAGGCACCGACGAGGCGCTGCTGGACATCTACCGCAAGCTGCGCCCGGGCGAGCCGCCGACCAAGGAGTCCGCGCAGACCCTGCTGGAGAACCTGTTCTTCAAGGAGAAGCGCTACGACCTGGCACGGGTGGGCCGCTACAAGGTCAACAAGAAGCTCGGGCTGAACGTCGGTGAGCCGATCACCAGCTCGACGCTGACCGAAGAGGACGTCGTCGCGACCATCGAGTACCTGGTGCGGTTGCAGCAGGGCGACAAGACGATGACCGCGCCCGGCGGGGCAGAGGTGCCCGTCGAGACCGACGACATCGACCACTTCGGTAACCGGCGCCTGCGCACGGTCGGCGAGCTGATCCAGAACCAGATCCGCGTCGGCCTGTCCCGGATGGAGCGTGTCGTCCGCGAGCGGATGACCACCCAGGACGTCGAGGCGATCACGCCGCAGACCCTGATCAACATCCGTCCCGTGGTGGCGGCGATCAAGGAGTTCTTCGGCACCAGCCAGCTGTCACAGTTCATGGACCAGAACAACCCGCTGTCGGGTCTGACCCACAAGCGCCGCCTGTCGGCGCTGGGCCCCGGCGGTCTGTCCCGTGAGCGTGCCGGACTCGAGGTGCGCGACGTGCACTCCAGCCACTACGGCCGGATGTGCCCGATCGAGACCCCCGAGGGGCCGAACATCGGTCTGATCGGATCGCTGTCGGTGTACGCGCGGGTGAACCCGTTCGGCTTCATCGAGACCCCGTACCGCAAGGTGGTCGACGGGGTTGTCACCGATGACGTCGAGTACCTGACGGCCGACGAGGAGGACCGCCACGTCGTGGCGCAGGCCAACTCGCCGATCGACGAGAACGGCCGATTTGTCGAGGACCGCATCCTGGTCCGCCGTAAGGGCGGCGAGGTGGAGAATGTCTCCAGCTCCGAGGTCGACTACATGGACGTCTCCCCGCGCCAGATGGTGTCGGTGGCCACGGCCATGATCCCGTTCCTCGAGCACGACGACGCCAACCGTGCCCTGATGGGTGCCAACATGCAGCGTCAGGCGGTTCCGCTGGTGCGTAGTGAGGCACCGCTGGTCGGCACCGGTATGGAGCTGCGTGCCGCGATCGACGCCGGCGACGTCGTCGTCGCCGACAAGGCGGGCGTCATCGAGGAGGTCTCGGCCGACTACGTCACCGTGATGGCCGACGACGGCACCCGGCACACCTACCGGATGCGCAAGTTCGCCCGCTCCAACCACGGCACCTGCGCCAACCAGCGTCCGATCGTGGACGCCGGGCAGCGTGTCGAGTCGGGGCAGGTCCTCGCCGACGGGCCGTGCACCGAGAACGGTGAGATGGCGCTGGGCAAGAACCTGCTCGTGGCGATCATGCCGTGGGAGGGTCACAACTACGAAGACGCGATCATCCTGTCGAACCGTCTGGTCGAAGAGGACGTGCTCACCTCGATCCACATCGAGGAGCACGAGATCGACGCCCGCGACACCAAGCTCGGCGCCGAGGAGATCACCCGGGACATCCCGAACGTCTCCGATGAGGTGCTGGCCGATCTCGACGAGCGCGGCATCGTCCGCATCGGCGCCGAGGTCCGCGACGGCGACATCCTGGTCGGCAAGGTCACGCCCAAGGGTGAGACCGAGCTGACCCCCGAGGAGCGCCTGCTGCGTGCCATCTTCGGTGAGAAGGCCCGCGAGGTCCGCGACACCTCTCTGAAGGTGCCGCACGGTGAGTCCGGCAAGGTCATCGGCATCCGCGTGTTCTCTCGCGAGGACGACGACGAGCTGCCCGCCGGCGTCAACGAACTGGTCCGCGTCTACGTGGCCCAGAAGCGCAAGATCTCCGACGGCGACAAGCTCGCCGGACGCCACGGCAACAAGGGCGTCATCGGCAAGATCCTGGCGGTCGAGGACATGCCGTTCCTTCCGGACGGCACCCCGGTCGACATCATCCTGAACACCCACGGTGTGCCGCGACGGATGAACATCGGCCAGATCCTCGAGACACACCTCGGCTGGGTGGCGAAAGCCGGCTGGAACATCAACGTGGCTGAGGGAGTCCCGGACTGGGCGTCGAAGCTGCCCGAGGAACTGCGTTCCGCAGAACCGGACAGCATCGTGGCCACGCCGGTCTTCGACGGCGCCCGCGAGGGTGAGTTGGAGGGCCTGCTGGGTTCGACGCTGCCCAACCGCGACGGTGACGTGATGGTCAACGCCGAGGGCAAGTCGCAGTTGTTCGACGGCCGCAGTGGTGAACCGTTCCCGTACCCGGTGACGGTGGGCTACATGTACATCCTGAAGCTGCACCACCTGGTCGACGACAAGATCCACGCCCGCTCGACCGGTCCGTACTCGATGATCACCCAGCAGCCGCTCGGTGGTAAGGCGCAGTTCGGTGGTCAGCGCTTCGGCGAGATGGAGTGCTGGGCCATGCAGGCCTACGGCGCCGCCTACACGCTGCAGGAACTGCTGACCATCAAGTCCGACGACACCGTCGGACGCGTCAAGGTGTACGAGGCCATCGTCAAGGGTGAGAACATCCCCGAACCCGGTATCCCGGAGTCGTTCAAGGTGCTTCTCAAGGAACTGCAGTCGCTGTGCCTCAACGTCGAGGTGCTGTCGTCGGACGGCGCCGCGATCGAGATGCGTGACGGTGACGACGAGGATCTGGAGCGCGCTGCTGCCAACCTCGGGATCAACCTGTCCCGCAACGAATCCGCATCTGTTGAGGATCTCGCTTAACAGCGTCTCCTTCTTTGTGATTGATAGTTATCTAGTCCCGCAAGGGGAAAGGGAGTTACGTGCTAGACGTCAACTTCTTCGATGAACTCCGCATCGGTCTGGCCACCGCGGACGACATCCGTAACTGGTCCTACGGCGAGGTCAAGAAGCCCGAGACCATCAACTACCGCACTCTCAAGCCCGAGAAGGACGGCTTGTTCTGCGAGAAGATCTTCGGACCGACTCGCGACTGGGAGTGCTACTGCGGCAAGTACAAGCGGGTGCGCTTCAAGGGCATCATCTGTGAGCGCTGCGGCGTCGAGGTCACCCGGGCCAAGGTGCGGCGTGAGCGGATGGGCCACATCGAGCTGGCCGCCCCGGTCACCCACATCTGGTACTTCAAGGGCGTCCCGTCGCGCTTGGGCTACCTGCTGGATCTGGCGCCCAAGGATCTCGAGAAGATCATCTACTTCGCCGCGTACGTGATCACCGCGGTCGACACCGAGATGCGGCACAACGAGCTGTCCACCCTCGAGGCCGAGATGGCCGTCGAGCGCAAGGCCGTCGAGGATCAGCGCGACGCCGACCTGGAGGCCCGGGCCCAGAAGCTCGAGGCCGACATGAAGGAACTCGAGGAAGAGGGTGCCAAGTCCGACGTCAAGCGCAAGGTGCGCGACGGCGGCGAGCGTGAGATGCGCCAGCTCCGTGACCGGACCCAGCGTGAGCTGGACCGGCTCGAGGAGATCTGGACGACGTTCACCAAGCTGGCACCCAAGCAGCTGATCGTCGACGAACTGCTCTACCGCGAGCTGCAGGACCGCTACGGCGAGTACTTCGAGGGCGCCATGGGCGCGGAGTCGATCAAGAAGCTCATCGAGAACTTCGACATCGACGCCGAGGCCGACTCGCTGCGCGACACCATCAAGAACGGCAAGGGACAGAAGAAGCTGCGTGCGCTCAAGCGGCTCAAGGTGGTCGCGGCGTTCCAGAGTAACCGCAACTCCCCGATGGGGATGGTGCTCGACGCGGTTCCGGTGATCCCGCCGGAGCTGCGCCCGATGGTGCAGCTCGACGGTGGCCGCTTCGCGACCTCCGACCTCAACGACCTGTACCGCCGCGTGATCAACCGCAACAACCGCCTCAAGCGACTGATCGACCTCGGTGCGCCCGAGATCATCGTCAACAACGAGAAGCGGATGCTGCAGGAGTCGGTGGACGCGCTGTTCGACAACGGCCGTCGCGGCCGGCCCGTCACCGGGCCCGGTAACCGTCCGCTGAAGTCGCTGTCCGATCTGCTCAAGGGCAAGCAGGGCCGGTTCCGTCAGAACCTGCTCGGCAAGCGTGTGGACTACTCGGGCCGCTCGGTCATTGTCGTCGGTCCGCAGCTCAAGCTGCACCAGTGCGGTCTGCCCAAGCTGATGGCACTCGAGCTGTTCAAGCCGTTCGTGATGAAGCGTCTCGTCGACCTGAACCACGCGCAGAACATCAAGAGCGCCAAGCGCATGGTCGAACGTCAGCGTCCCCAGGTGTGGGATGTCCTCGAAGAGGTCATCGCCGAGCACCCGGTGCTGCTGAATAGGGCACCGACACTGCACCGTCTGGGAATCCAGGCCTTCGAGCCGCAGCTGGTCGAGGGCAAGGCCATCCAGCTGCACCCGCTGGTGTGTGAGGCGTTCAACGCCGACTTCGACGGTGACCAGATGGCTGTGCACCTTCCGCTGTCCGCGGAGGCGCAGGCCGAGGCGCGCATCCTGATGCTGTCGTCGAATAACATCCTGTCGCCCGCGTCCGGCCGCCCGTTGGCCATGCCGCGTCTGGACATGGTGACCGGCCTGTACTTCCTGACCACCGAGATCGACGGTGATATCGGCCAGTACGTGCCTGGGGCCAAGGACGAGCCGGAGTCCGGCGTGTTCAGCTCCCCGGCCGAGGCCATCATGGCGATGGACCGCGGTGGGCTGTCGGTGCGCGCCAAGATCCGGGTGCGGCTGACGCAGTTGCGTCCGCCGGCCGAGATCGAGGCCGAGCAGTTCCCCGACGGCTGGAAGCTGGGCGATCCGTGGATCGCCGACACGACGCTGGGCCGGGTGCTGTTCAACGAGCTGATGCCGCGGGGCTATCCGTTCGTCAACGAGCAGATGCACAAGAAGGTGCAGGCCCGGATCATCAACGATCTGGCCGAGCGCTACCCGATGATCGTCGTCGCACAGACCGTCGACAAGCTCAAGGACGCCGGCTTCTACTGGGCGACCCGAAGCGGGGTCACGGTCTCGATGGCCGACGTGTTGGTGCCGCCGCAGAAGCAGGAGATCCTGGACCGCTACGAGAAGGAAGCGGACGCAATCGAGAAGAAGTACCAGCGTGGCGCGCTGAACAAGACGGAGCGCAACGAGGCACTGGTGAAGATCTGGCAGGACGCCACCGAAGAGGTCGGTAAGGCTCTGGAGGAGTACTACCCCGAGGACAACCCGATCATCACGATCGTGAAGTCCGGCGCGACGGGCAACCTCACCCAGACCCGCACCCTGGCCGGCATGAAAGGTCTGGTGACCAACCCGAAGGGCGAGTTCATCCCGCGGCCGATCAAGTCGTCGTTCCGCGAGGGCCTGACGGTGCTGGAGTACTTCATCAACACCCACGGTGCTCGTAAGGGTCTGGCCGACACCGCGCTGCGTACCGCCGACTCGGGTTACCTGACCCGTCGTCTGGTCGACGTCTCGCAGGACGTCATCGTGCGCGAGACCGACTGCGAGACCGAGCGCGGCATCAACGTCACGCTGGCCGAGCTGCAGGAGGGCGGGCCGCTGGTCCGCGATCAGCACATCGAGACCTCCGCCTACGCGCGGACGCTGGCCACCGACGCGGTCGACACCGACGGCAACGTCGTCGTCGAGCGTGGTCACGACCTGGGTGACCCGGCGATCGACGCGCTGTTGGCGGCCGGCATCACCGAGGTCAAGGTCCGCTCCGTGCTGACCTGCGCCACCGGCACCGGCGTGTGCGCGATGTGCTACGGCCGTTCGATGGCGACCGGCAAGCTGGTCGACATCGGCGAGGCTGTCGGCATCGTGGCCGCGCAGTCCATCGGTGAGCCCGGCACGCAGCTGACGATGCGTACCTTCCACCAGGGTGGTGTCACCGGTGGCCAGGACATCGTCGGTGGTCTGCCTCGGGTTCAGGAGCTGTTCGAGGCCCGCGTTCCGCGTAACCGTGCCCCGATCGCCGACGTCTCCGGACGGATCCGCCTGGAGGAGAGCGACAAGTTCTACAAGATCACCATCGTTCCCGATGACGGGGGCGAGGAGGTCGTGTACGACAAGCTCACTCGCCGCCAGCGGCTGAAGGTGTTCAAGCACGACGACGGCTCCGAGCGTCTGTTGACCGACGGCGACCACGTCGAGGTCGGCCAGCAGTTGCTGGAAGGCTCCGCCGACCCGCACGAGGTGCTCCGCGTCCAGGGCCCCCGCGAGGTGCAGATCCACCTCGTCAAGGAGGTCCAGGAGGTCTACCGCGCCCAGGGTGTGTCGATCCACGACAAGCACATCGAGGTCATCGTCCGGCAGATGCTGCGGCGCGTCACGATCATCGATTCGGGTGCGACGGAGTTCCTGCCCGGCTCGCTGACCGAGCGCGGCGAGTTCGAGGCCGAGAACCGTCGGGTGGTCGCCGAGGGCAACGAGCCCGCGGCAGGTCGTCCGGTGCTGATGGGCATCACCAAGGCGTCGCTGGCCACCGATTCGTGGCTGTCGGCGGCGTCGTTCCAGGAGACCACTCGGGTGCTGACCGATGCGGCGATCAACTGCCGCAGCGACAGGCTCAATGGTCTGAAGGAGAACGTGATCATCGGCAAGCTGATCCCGGCCGGTACCGGCATCAGCCGCTACCGCAACATCCAGGTGCAGCCGACCGAAGAAGCCCGCGCTGCGGCGTACACGATCCCGTCCTACGAGGATCAGTACTACAGCCCGGACTTCGGCCAGGCGACCGGTGCTGCGGTGCCGCTGGACGACTACGGCTACAGCGACTACCGCTAGTCACCCTCTCTGCGCGAGCAGACGTAAAGGTCCCCGCACGCTCGGCGTGTCGGGGACTTTTGCGTCTGCTGGGCATTCCACAGCCCGGGCTTTGTCCACAGGTGATACCTCAACTCCCTGGCGGTGGCGTTGCGGGGCGGCAGGCTCTACCCGTGATCCTGGACGACGTGTTCGAGCCTTCCGGCCTGGCCACCCGGGAACAGTTGCTGTCGGTGCTGAGCCGCAAGACGCTCGCCGCGCACTTAGAGGCCGGCGCCCTGGAACGGGTGTGGCACGGGGTGTATGCGCAGCGGCCACCCGATCTCGACATGCGGCTGGCTGGGCTGGATCTGATGACAGGCAAGAGGATCGTCGCCTGCATGCACACTGCGGCGACCATTTACGGGTTCGCCACCGAGGCTGACCCGCGAATCCACATCCTCGACCCCGGCGTGCGGATGCGGCCCAACTCCGGGTTGATGGTCCACCAACGGCTCGGCGCGCCGCTCCGGCGTGTCGGTTCTCGCCTGGTGACAGCGCCGGCGTGGACCTCGGTGGAGACTGCCCGCGCACTGCGACGGCCCCGGGCGCTGGCGACTTTGGACGCGGCGCTGCGCTCCGGTGCCTGCACTCGGGGTGAGATCGAGGCCGCCATCCGCGAGCAGAAGGGCCGGCGCGGCATCGTGAACGTCAGGGAACTGGTGGTGCACGCCGACGAGCGAGCGGAGTCGGCGATGGAAAGTGAGACTCGGTTGGTGTTCATCGACGGCGGTCTGCCCAAACCCGAGCTGCAATACGAAATCATCGACCGATGCGGGAAACTCTGGCGGGTCGATTTCGCCTGGCCGTGGGCCGGTGTCGTCGCCGAGTACGACAGCATGGAATGGCATGCCAACCCAACGGCGTGGAAACGCGACCGCGTGAAGTACACGCGCTTGGGCGAATGCGGTTGGACGGTGGTGCCCGTCGTCGTCGACGATGTTCGGCGCCATCCCACAGACCTCGTCTCACGCGTGCAACGACATCTCGATGCCGCCCGCCTCGCCGGCTGAGCAGACCCCACCCTTTCTGCGCGAGCAGACGTGAAGGTCCCGCTGTGCTCGGCGTGTCGGGGACATTTGCGTCTGCTCGCGCAGGAAGCTGTCGTCGGCCCGCACCACTAGACTCGACTCCGTGCTCATTGGTTCCCACGTTCACGGTGATGATCCCCTGGCCGCAGCGCAGGCTGACGGCGCCGACGTGGTGCAGTTCTTCCTCGGCAACCCGCAGAGCTGGAAGAAGCCGCCACCGCGTGAGGACGCCGAGGTCCTGAAGGCCTCTCCGATGCCGATCTACGTGCACGCGCCGTACCTGATCAACGTCGCCTCGGCGAACAACCGGGTCCGGATTCCGTCCCGCAAGATCCTGCAGGACACCTGCGACGCGGCATCGGAGATCAACGCCACCGCCGTCATCGTGCACGGCGGCCACGCCGACGACAACGACATGGATGCCGGCTTCGAGCGCTGGGTCAAGGCGCTGGCAAGCCTGAAGACCGACGTGCCCGTCTACCTCGAGAACACCGCCGGTGGCGACCACGCGATGGCCCGGCACTTCGACACGATCGCCCGGTTGTGGGACCACATCGGGGACAAGGGCATCGGGTTCTGTCTGGACACCTGCCACGCCTGGGCAGCCGGAGAAGCACTTGTCGACGCCGTGGAGCGGATCAAGGCGATCACCGGCCGGATCGACCTGGTGCACTGCAACGACTCGCGGGACGCCGCGGGATCGGGTGCAGATCGGCACGCCAACTTCGGCGCCGGCCAGATCGATCCACAGCTGCTGGCGGCGGTGGTCAAGGCGGCTGACGCCCCGGTCATCTGCGAAACGTCCGACGAGGGCCGCAAAGACGACATCGCGTTCCTGCGGGAGCACATCAACTGACGAAGGCCCGTTGATCACACTTCGATAGCTGAACCGACCTTGAACGGCGGGTGGCTTCGCGGTTAATTAGGCTTACGCCGGGAACAACTGTGGTCCCCGCGTCGAAAGGCCGATGTGTCCGCAATTGACCAGTCGTCGATTGCGCTGACGCACGTCGAGGACACCGAGACCCCGCTACCGACCCGGCGCCACCGATGGCTGCGCATCGTGCGGTGGATGGCCATCGTCGTGTGGGCGACCGTAGTGGTCTGGCGGACGGTCACCGACGGCTTTGCGTTCAACCGCGAACTGCTGCTGGTGTACATCTGCACCGGTCTTGCCGCCGCCAGCATCGGTCAGGGCCGGCGGGTGCTGTATGTCGTCCGCGACTGGTTGCCGTTCGCCCTCATCTTGATCGCCTACGACCTGAGCAGGGGCGCGGCGACCATGGTCGGGCGGCCCACGCTGTGGCACTGGCAGGCCGACATGGACCGGATGATGTTCTTCGGGGTCATGCCCACGGTGTGGCTGCAGGAGCAGCTGAAACAGTCGGAACCCCCCTGGTGGGAGGTGGTGATCAGCAGCGTCTACATGTCGTTTTTCATCCTCCCGTATGTGATCGCCGGCATCCTGTGGCTGCGCGACCGCGAGGAGTGGAAGGCGTTTGTCCGGCTGTTCGTCGGCATGAACCTGATCGCACTGGCCATCTATGTGCTGCTGCCGGCCGCCCCGCCGTGGGCCGCGGCCAGGTGCACCGCGGACGACGTCGAAGGGGGGCCGTCGGGTCCGCGGTGCATGTTCCGGTCCGCGCGGGGTGTCGAGGACGGCAGCGTTCTCGGGGCGATGCAGTCCTCGCAGGACGGCGCCAACGAGTGGATCGAACGCATCGTCGGCCGCGGCTGGAGCAACCTGAACCTGCACTCGGCCAGCGCGCTCCTCGACCAGGGGCAGGCCAGCGTCAACCTGGTGGCGGCGATCCCGTCGCTGCACGCCGGGATGTCGGCCGCGCTTGCGGCGTTCCTGTGGCATCGGGTGCATCGCGCATGGCGTCCGCTGTTGGTGGCCTACCCGCTGGTGATGGCGTTCACGCTGGTCTACACGGCCGAGCACTATGTGATCGACCTGCTGCTCGGATGGGCACTGGCGGCGGTGGTGATCGCCGGACTCGCATGGTTCGACCGGCGACGGCGACGGCTGACCGAGAACCAGGGCGTGGAGCCGGTGTCGACGTCCTGACCCCCGGCTATTACAGGTTCTTGTGCAGTTGTCGAAATGATGTAACAGTGTCTGCATGCCGGAAACGCATGTCGTCACCAACCAGGTCCCGCCGCTGGAGAACTTCAACCCGGCCGTTTCACCGATGCTGGCCGAGGCGCTGGTCCGGGAGGGCGGGGGATGGGGCGCCGACGAGGTCGCCGAACTCGGCACGCTGGCGGGCAGCCCGCGCGCCCAGCGGTGGGGTGAGCTGGCCGACCGACACCGGCCGATTCTGCACACCCACGACCGCTACGGACGCCGGGTCGACGAGGTGGAGTACGACCCGGCTTACCACGAGCTGATGACGGTGGCGGTGTCGCACGGTCTGCACGCCGCGCCGTGGGACGACGACAGACCCGGCGCGCATGTCGTGCGCGCAGCCAAGACCTCGGTGTGGACGCCGGAACCCGGCCACATCTGCCCCATCTCGATGACCTATGCCGTGGTGCCCGCGCTGCGTCACAACCCGGAGCTGGCCGCACTCTACGAACCGTTGCTGACCAGCCGGGTCTACGACCCCGCGCTCGCGGTGCCCACGACCAAGCCGGGCATCACAGCCGGGATGTCGATGACCGAGAAACAGGGCGGCTCCGACGTCCGCGCCGGCACCACCGAGGCCACCCCCAACGGCGACGGCACCTACCGGCTCACCGGGCACAAGTGGTTCACCTCGGCCCCGATGTGCGACATCTTCCTGGTGCTTGCGCAGGCCAAGAACGGCCTGAGCTGCTTCTTCCTGCCACGCATCCTGCCCGACGGCACCCGCAACCGGATGTTTCTGCAGCGGCTGAAGGACAAGCTGGGAAATCACGCCAACGCCTCGAGTGAGGTCGAGTACGACGGCGCGACGGCGTGGCTGGTCGGGGAGGAAGGCCGGGGCGTCAAGACGATCATCGAGATGGTCAACCTGACCCGGCTGGACTGCACCCTGGGTAGCGCGACCAGCATGCGCACCGGCCTGATGCGCGCAGTCCACCACGCGCAACACCGTCAAGCGTTCGGCGCCTACCTGATCGACCAGCCGCTGATGCGCAACGTGCTCGCCGACCTCGCTGTCGAAGCCGAGGCTGCGACCACGCTGGCGATGCGGATGGCCGGTGCCACCGACCGGGCGATACGCGGGGATGACCGCGAAACCCTGCTGCGACGGATCGGGCTGGCCGCCGCAAAGTACTGGGTGTGCAAGCGGGCGACGCCACACGCGGCTGAAGCGATGGAATGTCTCGGCGGCAACGGCTACGTGGAGGACTCGGGGATGCCGCGGCTGTACCGCGAGGCCCCGCTGATGGGCATCTGGGAGGGGTCGGGCAATGTCAGCGCGCTCGACACGTTGCGCGCCATCGCGACCCGGCCCGAATGCATCGACGTGCTGTTCGACGAACTCGACGCCACCACCGGCCACGATCGGCGACTGGACGCCCATGTCAGCGGTCTGCGCGACGCGCTGGGCGAAGACCTCGCAACCGTCCAGTACCGCGCCCGCAAGATCGCCGAGGACATCTCGCTGGCGCTGCAGGGTTCGCTGCTGGTGCGTTACGGGCATCCCGCCGTGGCCGAGGCGTTCCTGGCCAGCCGGCTCGGCGGGCAGTGGGGGGGTGCGTTCGGCACGCTTCCGGCCGGCCTGGATCTGGCGCCGATCATCGAGCGGGCGGAGATCAAAGCGTGACCCATGCGATCAGGCCGGTCGACTTCGACAACCTGAAGACGATGACCTACGAGGTCACCGACCGGGTCGCCCGGATCACGTTCAACCGCCCGGAGAAGGGCAACGCGATCGTCGCCGACACCCCGCTGGAACTCTCGGCGCTCGTCGAGCGCGCCGACCTCGACCCCAACGTGCACGTGATCCTGGTGTCCGGGCGGGGCGCCGGCTTCTGCGCGGGTTTCGACCTGTCCGCCTACGCCGAGGGGTCCTCGTCGGCCGGGGGTGGCAGCCCCTACCGCGACACCGTGCTCTCCGGTAAGACGCAGGCGGTCAACCACCTGCCGGATCAGCCGTGGGATCCGATGATCGACTACCAGATGATGAGCCGCTTCGTTCGCGGGTTCGCCAGCCTGATGCACGCCGACAAGCCGACCGTGGTCAAGATCCACGGCTACTGCGTGGCCGGCGGCACCGACATCGCACTGCACGCCGATCAGGTCATCACCGCGTCCGACGCCAAGATCGGCTACCCACCCACCCGGGTGTGGGGTGTTCCCGCCGCCGGGCTGTGGGCACACCGCCTCGGTGATCAACGCGCGAAACGTCTCCTGCTGACCGGTGATTGCATCACCGGGGCGCAGGCCGCCGAATGGGGGCTGGCGGTGGAGGCCCCCGACCCCGCCGACCTCGACGAGCGCACCGAGCGTCTGGTACAGCGGATCGCCGCCATGCCGATCAACCAGCTGATGATGGTGAAGCTGGCGATGAACAGCGTGCTGTACCAACAGGGCGTGGCCAACAGCGCGATGGTCTCGACGGTGTTCGACGGCGTCGCTCGCCACACCCCCGAGGGGCACGCCTTCGTCGCCGACGCGCGCGAGCACGGTTTTCGGGACGCGGTGCGTCGGCGCGACGAACCGTTCGGCGACCACGGCCGTGCCACCTCCGGAGTCTGACGGTGGCGCAGCCGGTCTCGCGGATGACGGCCCGCTCGGTGGTGCTCAGTGTGCTTCTCGGCGCGCACCCGGCCTGGGCGACCGCCGCGCAACTGCTGTTGCTCACCGGCGATTTCGGGATCCGGGAGTCGACGGTGCGGGTGGCTTTGACGCGGATGGTCGGCGCCGGTGATCTGGTGCGTTCCGAGGACGGCTACCGGCTTTCCGACCGGCTCCTCGCCCGCCAGCGTCGCCAGGACGACGCGCTCAACCCGCGTAGACGGGCGTGGGACGGCACCTGGACGTTGCTGGTGATCACCACCGTCGGCACCGAGGCCCGGGCCCGCGCGGCGTTGCGGAACAGACTGCAGGACAAGCGGTTCGCCGAGCTGCGCGAAGGTGTGTGGATCAGGCCCGACAATGTCGAGGTCGATCTCGGTGCGGATGTCCGCGAGCGGGTGCGGGTGCTGCGTGCCCACGACGAGGCGCCGGACGAATTGGCCGCGCAACTGTGGGACCTGTCCGATTGGGCGGATGCCGGCCGGGACATGTTGACCGCGATGGCGGCCGCGCCGGACATCCCGGGCCGATTCACCGTCGCCGCCGCGATGGTCCGCCACCTGCTGACCGACCCGGTGCTGCCCGATGAGCTGCTTCCCGAAGACTGGCCGGGTGCCGCGTTACGGAAAGCCTACGAGGACTTCGCCGCCGAACTGGTGGCGCGACGAGACGGTGTGGAACTAGCGGAGGTTCGATGAGCGAGTCAGGTGGAGTACGGGTGGAGCGCACCGGGCCGGTGACGACGGTGATCATGAACCGCCCCGCGGCCCGCAACGCTGTCAACGGCGCCGCCGCCGCGGAGTTGTTCGCGGCGTTCGAGGAGTTCGATCGTGACGACTCGTCGTCGGTGGCGGTGCTCTGGGGCGACAACGGAACCTTCTGCGCCGGAGCGGATCTCAAAGCCATCGGCACTCCGGAGGCCAACCCCGTGCACCGCACCGGACCGGCTCCGATGGGTCCGAGCCGAATGACGCTGTCCAAACCGGTCATCGCCGCGATCGGTGGCCATGCCGTCGCCGGCGGGTTGGAGCTGGCGCTGTGGTGTGACCTGCGGGTCGTCGAGCAGGACGCGATCATGGGGGTGTTCTGCCGCCGTTGGGGGGTGCCGCTGATCGACGGGGGCACGGTCCGACTGCCGCGGCTGATCGGGCACAGTCGCGCGATGGATCTGATCCTGACCGGCCGCAGCGTGGCTGCCGACGAGGCCCTGGCGATCGGCCTGGCCAATCGTGTGGTGCCGTCAGGTCAATCCCGGCAACACGCCGAAGAGCTGGCGGCCGAGCTCGCTTCGTTGCCCCAGCAGTGTCTGCGTGCCGACCGTCGTTCGGCGCTGACGCAGTGGGGTCAGTCCGAGGCCGACGCGATGGATTTCGAGTTTGGCAGCATGTCCCGGGTGGCGGCCGAATCGCTGGAGGGCGCAGCGCAGTTCGCCGCCGGCGCGGGCCGTCACGGTGCCCCGCGCTGATCAGCCCTTGGTGATGTTGTTGTTGCTGCCGGTGTCGGTGATGTTCGGATCGCCTTCGAGGTAGGTGACCGTGTTGTTCAGCCCGACGACCGAGAGTTCGTTGTCGACGCGGTCGAAGGTGATCTTGTTGTCCGCACCACCGATGTTGACGCTGGCGCACGTGCCGGTCACGGTCAGCGTGTTGTTGGAACCACCGACGTTGAGTGACTTGCCGTCGGCGCAGTCGATGTCGGTGGTGGTGCCGAACGAGCCGTAGTTGATCGTGTTGCCGATCTCGACCTGGGCACCGGAGGAACCGGCCGTCGCCGTCGGGTCGGAGGAGTCCGAACTGTCGGAGCCGCACGCGGTCAACCCGAAGGTCGCCGACAGTGTCGCGACGCCCACCCAGCCGGCCAGTCGCATCAAGGCGGTCACGTCGGCACCTGGCCGATGCGGTTCGTCATCCCCAGTTCGCGGCCCCGGTCCCAGACGACGGGCGCGCCGTTCTTGTAGAACACCGTCTGGTCCCAGCCGTAGACGGTGATGTCGTTGATGACGTTGTCCGCGATGACCACGTTCGACGATCCCTGCACCGACACCGCCCAGCAGGTGCCGAGCGCGTTGATCTGGTTGCCGGTGCCCACCACGATCAGCGTTGCGTTGTTGCAGTCCACGGTCTGGACGACACCTTGACCGGTGATGTGGGTGTCTCCGTTCTCGGCGTGCGCCACCGGGGCCACCGCCGCCAGCACCGCCGCGACGCCGAGCGCGCTCGCGGCCGCTACCCGTCCCACCGCTGATGAAGTCACCATGATTCCCTTCGCGTCGCACAGCCAGCGCCAAGCCTACGACGTCTGCCGGTCGCGTCGTCGGCCTTCGCCTGTTCGCCACGGGTCGCTTTGGCCAGGCGTGCTCGGTAGCGTGAGCGGCGATGCTCCGGAGTTCGGGACGTTTCGGACAACTTCTCATCGTGGCGGTCACAACGACGGCGACGGTTGCAGGATGCACCCATTCGGTCGGTGGGACGGCGCAACGAGCAGAGTCCGAGGTTCCGGACCCCGAGCGGAGCTACGGCTACGTCGACGACCGCTGTGGTCTGCTCGACGACGGCTCGGTGCAGGACATCCTCCAGGCCGACGAGATCACCAGGCCCTACAGCGGCGCGGTGTGCCAGTACATCTTGTCGCGGCCCTCGGGGGCGGGGTCACAGATCGTCGACGTCACGTTCTCCTGGTTCGACACCGGCAGCCTCGACCGGGAACGCGAACTGGCGGAGGCGCGCGGGGCGGTGGTCAACGAGGTCGTCCTGGAGCGCCACGACGTGTTCTCGGCGCGCCGGGACATCACCGGGGCCGCATGCTCGGCCACCGCCGCGGCAGGCACCGGCGTGTTGAGTTGGTGGGTGCAGTTCCGCGGGGTGAGCACCGGCGACCCGTGCGCCGAGGCCGAGAAGCTGCTGTCGGCGACGCTGCGTTCGGACATGTGACGTGGCCACGACAATGATCCTGGCCCGGGCGGGCGTCGCACTGTCGGCCGCGTTGCTGGTCGGGTGCGCAAACACCGGATCCCCCGACGATTCGGCTCCGGGTACGGGAGCGACCGGCGCCGGATTCCGCAGCGTGGACTGCAACGGCGTCACCGATGCCGACGTCGACGCAGCGGCTGGATCAGAGCTGTTCGCGGCGGCGGTGGTCAGTGACGCCGGGTGCTTCTGGCAGGAACAGATGGGGCTCGGCAGCCTCGGCGCCGGTATGGGCATCTCCACGTGGTGGTACCGCGGCAGCGACATGGACACCGAGCGCGAGCTCGAAGAGCTGGCCGGGCGCACGCTGACCGAACTGTCGATCGACGGGAACCAGGGTTTCAAGGCCCACGACGACACCGCCTGCAGCATCTACGTCGCCAAGGGCGCCGACGTGATCACGTGGTCGATCCAGACGCTGAACTCGGCCACGCTGCCTGATCTGTGCACGATCGTCGAGCGGTTGGCTCGCCTGAGCCAGGACCGGGTGAACTAGAGTTTCGCTGACCCGGCCCATCCTGCGACAGGGTCATGGACGACCTGAGGGGGAACCGCGAGATGGCAGCTCGGCCGCTGCGTTCAGCGAGGCTGAGCCGTGACTCCATCGTCAACGCCGCACTGACGTTCCTCGACCGTGAGGGCTGGGACGCGTTGACGATCAACGCGCTGGCCAACCAACTGGGGACCAAGGGCCCGTCGCTCTACAACCACGTGCACAGCCTCGACGATCTGCGCCGGACGGTGCGGATGCGGGTCGTCGGCGACATCATCGACATGCTCAGCACTGTCGGTCAGGGCCGCAGCCCCGACGACGCGGTGATGGTGATGGCCAGCGCGTACCGCAGCTACGCCCACCACCATCCGGGCCGGTACTCGGCGTTCACCCGGATGCCGCTGGGCGGCGACGACCCGGAGTTCACCGAGGTCACCAGGGCCGCGGCGGCGCCGGTGATTTCCGTGCTGGCCGCCTACGGACTGGACACCGAGGCGGCGTTCTTCGCCGCGCTGGAGTTCTGGTCGGCGATGCACGGGTTCGTGCTCCTGGAGATGACCGGGGTGATGGTCGGCATCGACACCGACGCGGTGTTCACGGACATGGTGATGAGGCTGGCGGCCGGCATGCGAAGTCGATGAGTAATTCCCTGTAGCATCGACGGTGGCCCTGACCTGCGTGAACGGCGCTGCGTAGCGCTCCTCGGCGGGTTTGGATCGGTGCGGTCTGCCCTGGTATTGTGGACGATCGTGCCTGGCAAATAGGGCGCTTGTGTCTTTTACGATTCACGAGCATGCCTGCACGCCGGGCAACTTCGCATGTCCGCCATGCTTTGGAAATGCAGGCACCGCCTCGACCTTTTCCTCGGCGGCCGCGTGCGACACGCCCGGCCCCGGGGTAACGGGGAGGGGCAAAACTGCAGGACACAGAACTTCAGAAGTACGAAGAACGACACGTCACAACGACGAGCTACACAGGAAGCCGGTACATGCCAACCATCAACCAGCTGGTCCGCAAGGGTCGCCGCGACAAGATCGCCAAGGTGAAGACGGCGGCCCTCAAGGGCAGCCCGCAGCGCCGTGGCGTGTGCACTCGCGTGTACACGACGACTCCGAAGAAGCCGAACTCGGCGCTCCGCAAGGTCGCCCGTGTGAAGCTGACCAGCCAGGTCGAGGTCACCGCCTACATCCCCGGTGAGGGTCACAACCTCCAGGAGCACTCGATGGTGCTGGTGCGCGGCGGTCGTGTGAAGGACCTTCCCGGTGTGCGCTACAAGATCATCCGCGGCTCGCTCGACACGCAGGGCGTGAAGAACCGCAAGCAAGCCCGCAGCCGCTACGGCGCGAAGAAGGAGAAGAGCTGATGCCGCGCAAAGGGCCCGCGCCGAAGCGTCCGCTGGTGAACGACCCGGTCTACGGGTCCCAGCTGGTCACCCAGCTGGTGAACAAGGTGCTGCTGGACGGGAAGAAATCGCTGGCCGAACGCATTGTTTACGGTGCGCTCGAACAGGCTCGTGACAAGACCGGCACCGATCCGGTCGTCACCCTCAAGCGCGCGTTGGACAACGTCAAGCCCGCCCTCGAGGTGCGTAGTCGCCGTGTCGGCGGCGCGACCTACCAGGTGCCCGTCGAGGTCCGCCCGGAGCGGTCGACCACGCTGGCGCTGCGCTGGCTGGTCACCTTCTCCAAGAACCGTCGCGAGAAGACCATGGTCGAGCGGCTCGCCAACGAGATCCTGGACGCCAGCAATGGCCTGGGTGCCGCCGTCAAGCGACGCGAGGACACCCACAAGATGGCCGAGGCGAACCGGGCCTTCGCGCACTACCGCTGGTGATCACGGCCCCTCGGGGCAGCACACAGAACACCTATCTAGCAAGCGAAAGAGTGGGAATTTAGCCGTGGCACAGGACGTGCTGACCGACCTCACGAAGGTCCGCAACATCGGCATCATGGCGCACATCGATGCCGGTAAGACGACGACGACCGAGCGCATCCTCTACTACACCGGTATCAGCTACAAGATCGGTGAGGTACACGACGGCGCCGCCACGATGGACTGGATGGAGCAGGAACAGGAGCGGGGGATCACCATCACCTCCGCCGCCACGACCTGCTTCTGGAACGACAACCAGATCAACATCATCGACACGCCTGGTCACGTCGACTTCACCGTCGAGGTGGAGCGTTCGCTGCGCGTGCTCGACGGTGCCGTGGCCGTCTTCGACGGCAAGGAAGGTGTCGAGCCGCAGTCCGAGCAGGTCTGGCGCCAAGCCGACAAGTACGACGTCCCGCGCATTTGTTTCGTCAACAAGATGGACAAGATCGGCGCCGACTTCTACTTCTCGGTGCGCACCATGGAAGAGCGCCTCGGCGCCAACGTCATCCCGATCCAGCTGCCGATCGGTGCCGAGGGCGATTTCGCCGGCGTCGTCGACCTGGTCGAGATGAAGGCCAAGGTGTGGAGCGCCGAGGCCAAGCTGGGCGAGAAGTACGACGTCGTCGACATTCCGGCCGATCTGCAGGACAAGGCCGACGAGTACCGCACCAAGCTGCTCGAAGCGGTCGCCGAGACCGACGAGTCGCTGCTGGAGAAGTACTTCGGCGGCGAGCAGCTGTCCACCGAGGAGATCAAGGGTGCGCTGCGCAAGCTCACCATCAACTCCGAGGCGTATCTGGTGCTGTGCGGCAGCGCGTTCAAGAACAAGGGTGTGCAGCCCATGCTCGACGCGGTGATCGACTACCTGCCCTCGCCGCTGGACGTGCCGCCCGCGGTCGGCCATGCGCCGAACAAGGAGGACGTCGAGGTCATCCGTAACCCGTCGACCGACGAGCCGTTCTCGGCGCTGGCGTTCAAGGTCGCCACCCACCCGTTCTTCGGCAAGCTCACCTACGTCCGGGTGTACTCGGGCAAGGTCGACTCCGGCTCGCAGGTGGTCAACGCCACCAAGGGCAAGAAGGAGCGACTGGGCAAGCTGTTCCAGATGCACTCCAACAAAGAGAACCCGGTGGAGACCGCAGCGGCGGGTCACATCTACGCGGTGATCGGCCTGAAGGACACCACGACCGGCGACACGCTGTCCGACGCGAACGATCAGGTCGTCCTCGAGTCGATGACGTTCCCGGATCCGGTCATCGAGGTGGCGATCGAGCCGAAGACCAAGAGTGACCAGGAGAAGCTGAGCCTGTCGATCCAGAAGCTGGCCGAGGAGGATCCGACCTTCAAGGTGCACCTGGACCAGGACACCGGCCAGACCGTCATCGGCGGTATGGGCGAGCTGCACCTGGATATCCTGGTGGACCGGATGCGCCGCGAGTTCAAGGTCGAGGCCAACGTCGGCAAGCCGCAGGTCGCCTACCGCGAGACCATCAAGCGCAAGGTCGACAAGGTCGAGTTCACCCACAAGAAGCAGACGGGTGGCTCCGGCCAGTTCGCCAAGGTGCTGATCTCCCTCGAGCCCTTCACCGGCGAGGACGGTGCGACCTACGAGTTCGAGAACAAGGTCACCGGTGGCCGCGTCCCGCGCGAGTACATCCCGTCGGTCGACGCCGGTGCTCAGGACGCCATGCAGTACGGCGTGCTGGCCGGCTACCCGCTGGTGAACATCAAGGTCACGCTGCTCGACGGTGCTTTCCACGAGGTCGACTCGTCGGAGATGGCGTTCAAGGTGGCCGGCTCGCAGGTACTGAAAAAGGCTGCGCAGCAAGCGCAGCCCGTCATCCTCGAGCCGATCATGGCTGTCGAGGTCACCACACCCGAGGACTACATGGGTGAAGTGATCGGCGACCTGAACTCCCGCCGTGGTCAGATCCAGGCCATGGAGGAGCGCAGTGGTGCCCGCGTCGTCAAGGCGCATGTGCCGCTGTCGGAGATGTTCGGCTACGTCGGAGACCTCAGGTCGAAGACCCAGGGCCGGGCGAACTACTCCATGGTGTTCGACTCGTACGCCGAAGTTCCGGCGAACGTGTCGAAGGAGATCATCGCGAAGGCGACGGGTCAGTAAAACCGGACCCCGTCGCCCGACGGGACCACACAACTGAAAAAATCAACACTGCTTTAGAAGAAGCACCAACACAGTCCAGGAGGACACCACAGTGGCGAAGGCGAAGTTCGAGCGGACGAAGCCGCACGTCAACATCGGGACCATCGGTCACGTTGACCACGGCAAGACCACGCTGACTGCAGCAATCACCAAGGTTCTGCACGACAAGTTCCCCGAGTTGAACGAGTCGCGCGCATTCGACCAGATCGACAATGCGCCCGAAGAGCGTCAGCGCGGCATCACGATCAACATCTCCCACGTGGAGTACCAGACCGACAAGCGTCACTACGCGCACGTCGACGCCCCCGGTCACGCTGACTACATCAAGAACATGATCACCGGTGCCGCCCAGATGGACGGAGCGATCCTGGTGGTCGCCGCCACTGACGGTCCGATGCCCCAGACCCGCGAGCACGTGCTGCTGGCGCGTCAGGTCGGCGTGCCCTACATCCTGGTCGCGCTGAACAAGGCCGACGCCGTCGACGATGAGGAGCTCATCGAGCTCGTCGAGCTGGAGGTCCGCGAACTGCTGGCCGCCCAGGACTTCGACGAGGAGGCCCCGGTCGTGCGCGTCTCGGCGCTCAAGGCCCTCGAAGGCGACCCGGAGTGGGTCAAGTCGGTCGAGGAGCTCATGGAGGCCGTCGACGCGTCGATCCCGGACCCGGTCCGCGACACCGAGAAGCCGTTCCTGATGCCCGTCGAGGACGTCTTCACGATCACCGGCCGCGGCACCGTGGTCACCGGTCGTGTCGAGCGCGGCGTGGTCAACGTGAACGAGGAAGTCGAGATCGTCGGCATCAAGACCACCAGCACCAAGACCACGGTCACTGGTGTGGAGATGTTCCGCAAGCTGCTCGACCAGGGCCAGGCCGGCGACAACGTCGGGCTGCTGCTGCGTGGCATCAAGCGCGAGGACGTGGAGCGCGGCCAGGTCGTCATCAAGCCGGGCACCACCACCCCGCACACCGAGTTCGAGGGCCAGGTCTACATCCTGTCCAAGGACGAGGGCGGCCGTCACACGCCGTTCTTCAACAACTACCGTCCGCAGTTCTACTTCCGCACCACCGACGTGACCGGTGTGGTGACGCTGCCGGAGGGCACCGAGATGGTGATGCCGGGTGACAACACCGACATCTCCGTCAAGCTGATCCAGCCCGTCGCCATGGACGAGGGTCTGCGCTTCGCGATTCGCGAGGGCGGCCGTACCGTCGGCGCCGGCCGGGTCACCAAGATCATCAAGTGATCTAGGCTCTGCCAACGAACAGTGGCGCTCACCCGACAGGGTGGGCGCCACTTTCGTGTGCGGCCGACACGCTGTAACGGCCGCGACCGGTCCGCCGATGTACCGGTCAACGGCCGCAGAGGGGTCGGCCGCCGATTGATCGAGGGTATTTTGGTTCGTCGTTTCGCATCGTTGGTCAGCGCCGCCGTCATCGGTGGCGCTGCCTTCGCTTCCCTGACCATGGCCACCGCGCAGGCGCAGCCCGCCTGCCCCGACGTCCACCTGATCGGCGCCGCCGGTTCCGGTGAGCGTGACGGTGCGCTTCTCGCGGCTGATGCCGGGATGGGCCGGGTGGTCCACAAGTCCTTCAACGATCTGCAGACGCTGCTGGCGCGTGACGGTCGCACGATCACCGCCGAGGCCGTCGAGTACCCGGCCACCGCGGTGCCGCTGGACGGCGGCATCCTTGACTGGGCCGGCTTCATGGGCAGCGTCGACACCGGCGCTGCCGCGCTCGGCCAGCAGTACGCGGCGTTCGTCGCGCAGTGCCCCACCACCAAGGTGGTGCTCGCCGGCTACTCGCAGGGCGCGATGGTGGTGCACCGCAACCTGCACGCGCTCGACGCCAGCCCGAACCTGGCCGCGGCGTTGCTGATCGCCGACGGTGACCGGCTGCCGCAGGATCCCACCCTGAACCTGGGTACGGTCACCGCAGTCCCCGGTGCCGGTAAGGGCGTCGCTCAGGACTGGCCGATCCTGGCCCGCGCTCCGGCCCCGCTGCCCGTCTCGATCGGCAGCCGCACGATCAGCGTCTGCGACGTCGGCGACGCCGTCTGCGACTACGATCCCGACGCCGAAGACGTCCCGTCCGCGGCGGTGAATGTGCACACCAGCTACGCCCGCTCGTCGTCCGGCACCTCGTGGACCCGGCCGTTGTACCAGCTGCTCGGTCCGGCGCCGACCGACAACCAGATCGCCAATCCCCGGGTGGTCGCCGCCGGTTGATGCCCGGTTAGCTCGCTGGGGCCGCCGTCTCTGGCGATAATCTGGGCATGTCCACATTCTGGCGCTATGTCCGGGTGCAGCTGCTGGTCCTGTTGTGCGGCATCGTCGGCCCGATCTTTCTGGTCATCTATTTCGTCGCGGGCGCCGACCCGATGCTCGAGTGGATGTTCTGGACAGGGTTGCTGATCACCGCCGTCGACGTGTTGATCGCGCTGGCGATCACCGGGTTCGGCTCCAGGTCGGCTGCCAAGACCCAGCAGCTGGAGGCGTCCGGGGTGCTGGCATTGGCTCAGGTCACCGGCATCCACGAGACCAACACCCGGATCAACGACCGGCCTCTGGTCAAGCTCGACCTGCAGATCTCCGGACCCGGCATCACGCCGTTTGCCACCCAGGACCAGGTGATCGCGTCGGTGTCGCGACTGCCGATGATCACCAGCCGCAAATTGGTCGCGCTGGTGGATCCGGCCACCAGCGAATACCAGATCGATTGGCAGCGGAGCGCTTTGGTGGCCGGGCTGATGCCGGCGACGTTCAGCGTCTCGCAGCAGGACGGGCTGGACGGCCGGACCTACGATCTGACCGGCCAGACCGAGCCGCTGATGCAGATCCTGCAGGTCCTCAAGGCGAACGGCATCAGTATGGACCAGATGATCGACCTACGGTCGAATCCGGCAGCGCGACAACAGGTGCAAGCCATCGTGCGGCACGCGGCGGCGCAACAGACGCTGCCGCCTCCGCCGGTGCCGACCGGTGCTTCCTACAGTGCGCCGGAAGACGCCACGCCGTCCCAGCGCCTCGAGCAGCTCGAGACGCTGCGGGCCACCGGCGCGATCACCGAGGACGAGTACACCGCCAAACGCCGGGAGATCATCTCGGAACTCTAGTAGAACGCGTTCTAGTTCTGCTGTTAGCCTGATGCTGCCTCGTGGGCAACGAAGGGAGCGGTCGTGTCAGCTGGTGCAGCCCTGGAAGGTCGCGTCGCCTTCATCACCGGAGCGGCGCGTGGTCAGGGACGCGCGCATGCCGTCCGGCTGGCCAACGACGGCGCCGACATCATCGCGATCGACGTGTGTGGTCCGGTGTCGCCGACGGTCACCTACCCGATGCCCACCTCCGAGGATCTGGCCGAGACGGTGCGATTGGTCGAAGCCACCGGCCGCAAGGTGCTCGCCCGCGAGGTCGACATCCGCGACCTGGCCGCATTGCAGCAGGTGGTCGCCGACGGCGTCGAACAGTTCGGCCGTCTGGACATCGTCGTCGCGAACGCCGGCATTCTCAGCTGGGGCCGGATGTTCGAGATGTCCGAGGAGCAGTGGGACAGCGTCATCGACGTCAACCTCAACGGAACCTGGCGCACCATCCGGGCAGCGGTTCCGGCGATGATCGAGGCGGGCAACGGTGGCTCCATCATCATCGTCAGTTCGTCGGCGGGCACCAAGGCCACTCCGGGCAACGGACACTACTCGGCCTCCAAGCACGGTCTGGTGGCGATCACCAATGCGTTGGCGATCGAGGTGGGCGAGTTCGGGATCCGGGTCAATTCGATCCACCCGTACTCGATCGACACGCCGATGGTCGAGCCGGACGCCATGATGGAGATCTTCGGGAAGTACCCGGCTTTCTTGCACAGCTTCTCCCCGATGCCGTATCAGCCCGTGCATCACCAGGGCAAGAAAGGCCTCAAGGAATTCATGACGCCCGAAGAGGTTTCGGACGTGGTGTCCTGGCTGGCCGGTGACGGGTCGGCGACCATCTCGGGTTCCCAGATCGCCGTCGACCGCGGAACCGCCAAGTACTAGGCGGTTTCGGCGAGAATTTCGCCCAGCTGACCGACGGCCCAGTCGATCTCGTCTGCGGTGATCACCAGTGGCGGCGCGAACCGCAGCGTCGATCCGTGGGTGTCCTTCACAAGGATTCCGCGGTCGGCGAGCCTGAGGCTGATCTGTTTGCCGCTGCCGTGCACCGGATCGATGTCGACGCCGGCCCACAGTCCCTTGCCGCGCACCCCGACCACGCCCTGACCGATCAGCCCGCGGAGTCTGGCGTGCAGGTGAGCGCCGAGTTCGGTTGATCGGGTTTGGAATTCGCCGCGGCGCAGCATGTCGACCACGGTGCTGCCGATCGCGGCTGCCAACGGGTTGCCGCCGAACGTCGAACCGTGCTCGCCGGGATGCAGCACTCCGAGGACGTCTCGATCGGCAACCACTGCGGACAGTGGGACGACGCCCCCACCGAGCGCCTTGCCCAGAAGGTACACATCGGGCACCACGCCCCAGTGGTCGCAGGCGAACGTCCGCCCGGTGCGTGCCAGCCCGGACTGGATCTCGTCGGCGATCAGCAATACGTTGCGCTGCGTGCACAAGGTGCGTACCCGCGGCAGGTAGTCATCGGGTGGGACGATGATGCCTGCTTCTCCCTGGATGGGTTCGATCAGCACGGCGACGGTGTCGTCGTCGATCGCCGCGGCCATCGCCTCGGCGTACGGATCGTCCGGGCCGAACGGCACGGTACGGAACCCGGGGGCGTACGGGCCGAAGCCGCGGCGCGCCGTCTCGTCGTCGGAGAAGCTGATGATCGTGGTAGTGCGGCCGTGGAAGTTGTTGCGTGCCACCACAATGTTGGCGGTGTTCACGCCTTTGACATCGACGCCCCACTTGCGGGCGACCTTGATCCCGCTCTCCACCGCCTCGGCGCCGCTGTTCATCGGCAGCACCATGTCTTTGCCGCACAATTCGGCCAGGGCGGCGCAGAACGGCGCGAGCCGGTCGGAGTGGAATGCGCGGCTCACCAGCGTGACGGTGTCGAGTTGTGCATGCGCGGTCGCCGTCACCTCCGGGTTGCGGTGGCCGAAGTTCACCGCCGAGTACGCGGCCAGACAATCGAGATAGCGACGTCCCTCCAGGTCGGTGATCCAGGCGCCCTCGGCGCCGGCGGCGACCACGGGCAGCGGCGAGTAGTTGTGCGCGACGTGGCGGTGGTCCAGGTCGATGGTGGCGTCGGTGGCGTCCGTGGTCATGGTCTCCACGGTAGAACTGTCGCGGCCCGCGACGGCGATCGTCATGGGTGTACCTCCAGTGTGCAGCATTTGACCGATCCGCCGCCCTTGAGCAGCTCGGACAGGTCGACCCCCACGGGGCGGAAGCCCGCTTGCCGCAGTTGTTCGGCGAAGCCCGTTGCAGCAGAAGGTAATACGACGTTGAGGCCGTCGGAGACGACGTTGAGGCCCAGAACGTAGGCGTCGCCGCTGGCGACTTCGATGGCGTCGGGGAACAGCCGGGACAGCGTCGCGCGGGAATGCTCGGTGAACGCCGGCGGGTAGTAGGCGATGGTGTTGTCGTCCAGGACGGCCAGCGCGGTGTCGAGGTGGTAGAAGCGTGGGTCGACGAGTTCCAGTCCGACGACCGGCATCCCGACGTGTTCGGCGATCTCCTCGTGGGCTCGCCGGTCGGTGCGAAAACCGTAGCCGGCCAGAATGACCGGGCCGACCACCAGAAGATCCCCCTGGCCCTCGTTGACGTGGCGGGTCTCGGCGGCCGGGTAACCGTGGCCCGCCATCCACTCGGCGTACGCGACGGATTCTCCGCGGCGCTCGGCGTGGGTGAAGCGGGCCACCACGGCTTTGCCGTTGACGATCAACCCGCCGTTGGCTGCATAGACCATGTCCGGTAACCCCGGCACGGGATCCACGAGGTCAACGCTGTGGCCGAGCTCGGTGTAGGTCCGACGCAGCGCCCGCCACTGATCCATCGCACGCCCCGTGTCCACCGGCGCGGAGGTGTCCATCCACGGGTTGATCGAGTATTCGACGGTGAAGTACTCCGGCGGGGTCATCAGGTACCGGCGCGGTCGGGCCGTCCGGCGGTGGGCGGACTCGGTGACGGGCGCCCTGACGACTGCCGCGACATCGGTTGGTGTCATGAATCAACGATATGGATGGCTCTTGACGCAATCAATCAACACCTATTGCGTGTCTAGCCACTGTTCATTGTGCCAGAGAGCGGATTGTGTATGTTTGTTGCGCAGGAGGAACCGTGGACCGTCTGGACGAGATCGACGAGCGCATTCTGACCGAATTGGCCGAGCATGCGCGGGCGACGTTCGCCGAGATCGGGCAGCGGGTGAATCTGTCGGCACCAGCAGTCAAGCGGCGGGTGGACAGGATGCTCGACAGCGGCGTGATCCGGGGATTCACCACCGTCATCGATCGCAATGCGCTGGGCTGGACGACCGAGGCTTATGTCCAGGTGTACTGCCACGGCACGATCGCGCCTGATGAGCTGCGTGCGGCGTGGCAGGACATCCCGGAGGTGGTGAGTGCGGCCACGGTGACCGGAACGTCTGACGCGGTGCTGCATGTGCTCGCCCGCGACATGCGTCACCTCGAGGAGGCCCTCGAACGGATCCGCGCTTCCGCCGACATCGAGCGCAGCGAGAGCATCGTGGTGCTGTCCAACCTCATCGACCGGGCACCTGGCTGACGGCCGTTCCACGACGCCGAACCTGTGGGGTGGCGCACACCGGTGCGACTCGATCGTGTAGAACACCCAAGTGACCACATCTGGAGGCATCGTGATCGTCGGCGGTGGGCTGGCCGCTGCCCGCACGGCCGAGCAACTGCGTCGTTCCGAGTACGCCGGAGCCATCACGATCGTCAGCGATGAGGAGCATCTGCCCTACGATCGGCCGCCGCTGTCGAAAGAGGTGCTGCGCTCGGAGACCGACGACGTCACCCTGAAGCCGGCCGAGTTCTACACCGAAAAAGACATCACGGTGTTGCTCGGTAACGGGGCCAGGTCGCTGGACACCGCGGCCCAGACCCTGACCCTTGCCGACGGCAGCGAGCTGGGCTACGACGAGTTGATCATCGCGACGGGTCTGGTGCCCAAACGCATTTCGTCGTTTCCGGATCTCGAGGGCATCTTCGTTTTGCGTTCGATGGACGAGAGCCTCGCACTGCGTCGGGCTGCGGGGGAGGCCCGCCGCGCGGTGGTGATCGGCGCGGGTTTCATCGGTTGCGAGGTGGCCGCCAGCATGCGCGGCCTCGGAGTGGACGTGGTGCTGGTAGAGCCGCAGCCGGCGCCACTGGCGTCGGTGCTGGGCGAGCAGATCGGCGGCCTGGTCACCCGGCTGCACCAGGCCGAGGGCGTGGATGTGCGCTGCGGCGTGGGTGTCACCGAGGTCTCCGGTGAGGGTCGGGTGCAGAAAGTCACCCTCGGAGACAACACCGAACTCGATGCCGACCTCGTGGTCGTCGGCATCGGTTCCCGGCCGGCGACCGAGTGGCTCGACGGCAGCGGGATCGCGGTCGACAACGGCGTGGTCTGTGACGACGCGGGCCGCGCGAGTGCCCCCCACGTCTGGGCCATCGGGGACGTCGCGTCCTGGCGTGACACCGTGGGAGGCCAAGTGCGCGTAGAACATTGGAGTAATGTCGCCGACCAGGCCCGGGCGCTGGTGCCTGCCCTGCTCGGGCAGGATGCGCCCGCCGCCGTGTCGGTCCCGTACTTCTGGAGCGACCAGTACGACGTCAAGATCCAATGTCTGGGTGAGCCCGAGGCCACCGATACCGTGCACATCGTCGAGGACGACGGTCGCAAGTTCCTGGCGTACTACGAGCGCGACGGCGCTGTGGTCGGCGTCGTCGGGGGCGGGATGCCGGGCAAGGTCATGAAGGCGCGTTCGAAGATCGCCGCGGGAGCACCGATCGCCGACGTTCTGGGGTAGCGCCCGGAACACCGACGCCGAGTGTCGGTGGAGCTTCCGTGCAGGCATCCCCCAGTCGGCGCAGCAAGGATCCGGCGGGTCTTCTCGTCGGAGAGGGCCTTGGTGTGTGTCGTGATCGAGCCACATCCACAACCTTCCAGCCGTAGCCGCGGTTATCCACAAGTCGCGACCTTGCCAGGAGCCGATGTCGGTGGCTGGCCGTAGAATCGCACGTATGTTCGACTCGCTGTTCGCTGGTGTGGCTGATGACGCGTTGGTGGGTGTGGTCGAGCGGTTGGCGCGGGAGGAAGCGCAGGTGGCGGCGCGGCGGTTGGCGGCGATCGCGGAGTTGGTGGTCCGCACGGT
>NZ_CACSIP010000039.1 GCF_902705885.1 Mycolicibacterium austroafricanum
CCCCGGGCCCGCGTCCCGGCCCGGTGCCGGGTGGTGCCCCCAAGCCCGCCCCGCGCACCCCGCGTGTCGGAAACAATCCGTTCTCGTCCCAGCAGCCGGTCGAACGGCCGGCACCGCGACCCCAGGCGCCGCGGCCAGGAGCCGGTCCCGGTGGACCGCGCCCCGGCGGCGGCCCGCGTCCGGGCGCAACCCCCGGCAACATGCCGCCCCGGCCCGCTGGTGCCCGCCCGACACCCGGTGGCGGCCCACGTCCCGGCAGCGGTCCACGACCCGGGCCCGGCGCCCGCGGACCCGGAGCCGGCGGCCCCGGCGGTCGTCCCGGTGGCGGTGGCGGCGGCGGTAACTACCGCGGTGGCGGCCCCGGCGGAGGCGGCGGCGCACCCGCAGGAGGCGGCGGTTTTCGGGGCCGTCCCGGCGGTGGCGGTCGTCCCGGCCAGCGCGGCGGAGCGGCAGGTGCGTTCGGTCGCCCCGGCGGCGCCCCCAAGCGCGGTCGCAAGTCGAAGCGGGCGAAACGCGCCGAGTACGAGAACATGCAGGCACCGGTCGTCGGTGGCGTGCGGTTGCCGCACGGCAACGGCGAGACCATCCGGCTGGCACGGGGCGCATCGCTGTCCGACTTCGCCGAGAAGATCGACGCCAACCCGGCCTCACTGGTGCAGGCGCTGTTCAACCTCGGTGAGATGGTCACCGCCACCCAGTCGGTGGGCGACGACACCTTGGAGTTGCTCGGCAACGAGATGAACTACAAGGTGCAGGTCGTCTCGCCCGAGGACGAGGACCGCGAACTGCTGCAGTCCTTCGACCTCACCTACGGCGAGGACGAGGGCGGCGAGGAGGACCTCGAGTTCCGCCCGCCGGTGGTCACCGTCATGGGTCACGTCGACCACGGCAAGACGCGACTGCTGGACACCATCCGCAACGCCACCGTCCGCGAGGGCGAGGCCGGCGGTATCACCCAGCACATCGGCGCCTACCAGGTCCTCACCGAACTGGACGGCAACGAGCGGCTGATCACCTTCATCGACACCCCGGGTCACGAAGCGTTCACCGCGATGCGTGCCCGCGGTGCGAAGGCCACCGACATCGCGATCCTGGTGGTCGCCGCCGACGACGGCGTCATGCCCCAGACGGTGGAGGCGATCAACCACGCGCAGGCTGCTGACGTGCCGATCGTGGTCGCCGTCAACAAGATCGACGTGGAAGGTGCCGACCCGGCCAAGATCCGCGGCCAGCTCACCGAATACGGCCTGGTTGCCGAGGACTTCGGCGGCGACACCATGTTCGTCGACATCTCGGCCAAGCAGGGCACCAACATCGACGCCCTGCTGGAAGCAGTGATCCTGACCGCCGACGCGGCCCTGGACCTGCGCGCCAACCCGGACATGGAAGCCCAGGGTGTGGCCATCGAGGCGCACCTGGACCGCGGCCGCGGACCCGTCGCGACCGTGCTGATCCAGCGCGGCACCCTGCGGGTCGGCGACTCGATCGTCGCCGGCGACGCGTACGGCCGGGTTCGCCGGATGGTCGACGAGCACGGCGAGGATGTCGCCGAGGCGTTGCCGTCGCGGCCGGTGCAGGTCGTCGGCTTCACGTCGGTGCCCGGCGCGGGCGACAACCTGCTGGTCGTCGACGAGGATCGGATCGCCCGGCAGATCGCCGACCGGCGCAGCGCGCGCAAGCGCAACGCGCTGGCCGCCCGCAGCCGTAAGCGGATCAGCCTCGACGATCTGGATGCGGCGCTGAAGGAGACCAGCCAGCTGAACCTGATCCTCAAGGGCGACAACTCGGGCACCGTGGAGGCGCTCGAGGAGGCCCTGCTCGGGATCGAGATCGACGACGAGGTGGAGCTGCGCGTCATCGACCGCGGTGTCGGTGGTGTCACCGAGACCAACGTCAACCTGGCGTCGGCCTCGGACGCGATCATCATCGGGTTCAACGTGCGCGCCGAGGGCAAGGCCACCGAGCTGGCCAACCGCGAAGGCGTCGACATCCGGTACTACTCGGTGATCTACCAGGCGATCGACGAGATCCAGAACGCGCTCAAGGGCATGCTCAAGCCGGTCTACGAGGAGAAGGAACTCGGCCGCGCCGAGATCCGGGCGATCTTCCGGTCGTCGAAGGTCGGCAACATCGCCGGCTGCCTCGTCCAGTCGGGCATCATGCGGCGTAACGCCAAGGCGCGGTTGTTGCGTGACAACGTCGTCGTGGCCCAGAACCTCACGGTGTCGTCGCTCAAGCGTGAGAAGGACGACGCCACCGAGGTCCGCGAGGGTTACGAGTGCGGTCTGACGCTGACGTACAACGACATCAAAGAAGGCGATGTCATCGAGACCTACGAGCTGGTCGAAAAAGAACGTGTGTAGTAGGAGCGTCGAGAAACATGGTTGACGTCGGGCGGGCGCGCCGGCTGTCCAAGCGCATCGGCACGGTTGTCGCCACGGCCATCGAGTTCGAGATCAAGGATCCCCCGCTGGCCTTCGTGACCGTCACGGACACGAAGGTCACGGGAGACCTGCACGACGCCACCGTGTACTACACGGTGCGCGGCGAGACACTGCAGGACGAACCCGACTACGCCGCCGCGGCGGCGGCGCTGGAGCGCGCCAAGGGCACGCTGCGCAGCAAGGTCGGCGCCGCCACCGGCGTGCGCTTCACCCCGACGCTGTCGTTCGTGCTCGACAAGGTTCCGGAGACCTCGGCGCACATGGAGGAACTGCTCGCGCGTGCGCGGGCGGCGGATGAGGATTTGGCGAGAGTTCGGCAAGGAGCCAAGCACGCCGGAGACGCGGACCCGTACCGTGTAAGCGGGGTGGAGGACACGGCAGACCTGGGGCCGGACTCTGAGGACACGGGTGACCGCAACAGAGACAGTGACCGCAGCTGAGACGGCGACTGACGCACTGGTGACAGGTGCCCGCGTCGACGCGCACGGCGCAGCTGAACTCCTGGCGGCGGTCGCTTCCGTCAGCGTGGTCTGCCACGTGTTCCCCGACGCCGACACCATCGGGGCGGGGCTGGGGTTGGCGCTGGTGCTCGAACACGCGGGCAAGGATGTCGCCGTCAGCTTCGCCGAGCCCGCACAACTGCCCGAGTCGCTGCAGTCGCTGCCCGGTGGCCATCTACTGGTGGCGCCCGAGCAGCTGCGTCCCGACGCCGAGCTGGTGGTGACCGTGGACATCCCCAGCGTGAACCGCCTTGGCGCGTTGGGTGACCATGCTGCTCCCGGGCGTCAGGTGCTGGTCATCGATCACCACGCCTCCAACCACCTGTTCGGCACCGCGAACTACGTCGACCCGTCGGCCGACTCGACGACGATGCTGGTGGCCGAACTGCTGGACGCGTGGGGCAAGCCGATCGACCCGGGCGTCGCGCACTGCCTGTATGCGGGACTGACCACCGACACCGGTTCGTTCCGGTGGGCCAGTGCCCGTGCGCACCGGCTGGCGGCACGTCTGGTCGAGTTGGGCGTCGACAACGCCGCGATCAGCCGCACCCTGCTCGACACCCATCCGTTCGCGTGGCTGCCGATGCTGTCCCGCGTGCTGGGATCGGCGCGGTTGTTGGGCGACGCCGCCGGCGGTCGCGGACTCGTGTACGCCGTGGTTCCTCACGGGGAATGGGTCGAGGCCCGCCCCGAAGAAGTGGAGAGCATCGTCGACATCGTGCGCACCACCCAGCAGGCCGAGGTGGCGGCGGTGTTCAAAGAGATCGCGCCGGGCAACTGGTCGGTGTCGATGCGCTCGAAGTCGGTGGACCTCGCCTCGGTGGCCAGCGCGTTCGGCGGCGGCGGACATCGCCTCGCCGCCGGCTACTCGGCCGCCGGATCCACCGACGACGTGGTCCAGGCGCTCGTCCGTTCCCTTGGCTGACTCTGCCGGCGGCGCCGTGACCGGTACGCACGGAGAACCGGTCCAGCCGGCGACCGGCCGTCGCATCGCCGCCCTGGCGTTCCCGGCGTTGGGTGTGCTCGCCGCAGAACCCCTCTACCTGCTGTTCGACTTGGCCGTCGTCGGGCGCCTCGGGGCGCTCGATCTGGCCGGTCTGGCGATCGGTGCGCTGGTCATGGGTGTGCTGAGCTCTCAGCTGACGTTCCTGTCCTACGGCACCACGGCGCGCGCCGCGCGGTTCTACGGTGTCGGCGACCGGGCCGCCGCTGTGGGCGAGGGCGTGCAGGCCACCTGGCTGGCCCTCGGCATCGGCGCCACCATCGTGGTCGCCGTCCAGTTGGGCGCCCAACCGTTGGTGGCGTTGTTGGCCGGCGGGTCCGACGGGGGCCGGATCGCCGACGCAGCGCTGCCGTGGGTGCGCATCGCCAGCCTGGCGGTGCCCGCGATCCTGGTCGCCGCCGCGGGCAATGGCTGGATGCGCGGAGTTCAGGACACCGTGCGCCCGCTGCGCTTCGTCGTCTTCGGCTTCGCGGTCTCGGCGGTGCTGTGCCCGCTGCTGGTGTACGGCTGGCTGGGCGCCCCCGAACTCGGGCTGGCCGGATCGGCGGTGGCCAACCTGATCGGCCAGTGGCTTGCCGCAGGGCTGTTCTTCCGGGCGCTGTTCGTCGAGAAGGCCCCGCTGCGACCCCAACCGCCGGTCCTGCGCGCCCAGCTGGTGATGGGCCGCGACCTGGTGCTGCGGACCCTGGCGTTCCAGGCGTGCTTCGTCTCCGCGGGGGCGGTCGCCGCCCGGTTCGGCGCAGCCGCCGTCGCGGCCCATCAAGTCGTGCTGCAGTTGTGGAGTTTCCTTGCGCTGGTTCTCGATTCGCTGGCCATCGCAGCACAATCACTGGTTGGCGCGGCGCTCGGCGCAGGTCAGCTGACGCACGCGAAGTCGGTGGCCTGGCGGGTGACGATCTTCTCCACCGTCTCCGGTGTTGCGCTGGCGGCGCTGTTCGCGCTGGGCTCCTCGGCGGTGCCCGGGATCTTCACCGACGACCAGTCGGTGCTCGATGCGATCGGGGTGCCGTGGTGGTTCCTGGTGGCCCAGTTGCCGGTCGCCGGAATCGTCTTCGCCATCGACGGGGTATTGCTGGGGGCGGGGGACGCCAAGTTCATGCGCAACGCGACGCTTATCAGTGCCCTGGTGGGCTTCCTGCCGTTGATCTGGTTGTCGCTGGCCTTCGGCTGGGGCCTGCTGGGCATCTGGTCGGGCCTGAGCACGTTCATGGTGTTGCGGCTGGCGTTCGTCGGCTGGCGGGTGTTGTCCGGACGCTGGCTGGTTGCCGGTACCGGCTGAGACACGCGAGCGTCACGGTCGGGTGCCGCGCACCACCCACACGTCGCGGCGGCCGACACGGTCACTGCGCACCTGCACGTCGACCAGGCCCGAGCTACGGCACAGCGCCGCAAAGGATTCCGCCTGCTCGGCGGTCCAGCCGTGGCTGGCGAACCCGGTGGCATTCGGCGGCGACTGGCGCTCGACGGCGAGCAACCGACCGCCAGGGGCGAGCACGCGGTGCGCCTCGGCGAGGGCTTTGGTGACGTCCTGCCAGTGATGCACCGTGGCCAGCGCCCACAGGACCGTGGCCGAGGCGTCCGGTACCGGCAGCGACTCCGCGGTGCCCTCGGCCCACGTGATGGTGGCATCCGCGCGGGTGACCGCCCGTGCCAGCCGCAGCAACGACGACGCCGGGTCGACGCCGGTGACCCGCGCGCCGCGACGAGCGGCCGTCCTGGCCGCCGTACCCGGACCGCAGCCGACGTCGACGACGTGGTCGGCGGCAGTGACCTGCGCAAGGTCGGCGGCCAGCCGGGCGTTGCCGCGACCGGTGAGCAGAAACATCACCCCGAACAGCGTCCCGGTGATACCGGCGAATCCAGGGTGATCGCCGTGGTGGTTGACCGCCGGCGGGGCGGATTCATCGCTCATGCACTAGACCTTGCCCGTTCAACCCGGGTCGAAGTCAAATGGCGTGATGGACGTGATCTCTCGCCGCCGAGCACGCCCCACCCGAATGAGTGAGGAATCAGCGCACCTGTGAGCGGCCGCGTTCGATGACCGTGTTGCGGCTGGCAGCGATGTCGTCGCCGGACGCATTGCTCATCCATGCCCGGGCGGCGTCGGCCTCCAGCCACAGCGCGGCGCCGTTCTGGGCATCGTCGATGTGGTGGTAGGAGGCCAGCAGCGCCCGCACCGCCCGCTGGTTGTTGCCGACGATCGAGGTGGCGATCTGGCGGGCGGTGTCGAGCAGCTCGTCGTGCGGCACCACCTGGGTGACCAGACCGGCGCGCAGCGCGTCCTCGGCCGACAGGTAGTCGCCGGTCATGCTCATCCGCCGGGCCATCCCGACGCCGACCTTCTGGGGCAGCCGCACCGACAGACCCCAGGTGGGCAGCAGCCCAACCCGGGCGTGCGTGTCGGCGAAGCGGGCTGCCTCCGAAGCGATCAGGATGTCGCAGTACAGCGCGATCTCCAGACCGCCGGTGACCGCCGCCCCGTTGATCGCCCCGATGACGGGCTTGGTCATCGCCGGCCATTTGGGCGAGATGTCGGGCAGGTCGGTGGTGTCGCCGAGCTCCTTGAGGTCCAGGCCGGCGCAGAAGACCGGGTCCGCCCCGGTGACGATGACGACGTCGACGGCGTCGTCGGCCTGCGCGTCGCGCAGCGCCCCGAAGAACCGGGTGCGCAACGCCGACGACAGCGCGTTGCGGGCACCGGGTCGATTCAGGGTCAGCGTCCGGATCCGGTCGCGGGTGTCGATCAGCAGGATGTCGGCACCAGGGCCTGCGGGGGAGCTCATCCGCTCACCGTATCGGCCGCGGATTCCGCGCCTATCGTAGAGGTCATGTGTCGAAACATCACCGAGTTGCGGGGCCTGGAACCGGCCGCGACAGCCGAGGAGATCGAGGCCGCGGCGCGCCAGTACATCCGCAAGGTCAGCGGCATCACCCGGCCCTCCGGCGCCAACGTCGAGGCGTTCGAGTCCGCCGTCGCCGACGTCACGGCCACCACCCAGCGGCTGCTCGCCGACCTGCAGCCGCGCCGGCAGCCGCCGAAAACCGTTCCGCCGCTTCGTCGTCCCGAGGTGCGCGCACGCCTCGGGCTCGGATGACCACCACCCTGACCGCCCCGGCCCTCAAGGAGTGGAGCGCGGTCGTGCACGCGCTGCTCGCGGGCAGGCAGACGGTGCTGCTGCGCAAGGGCGGTATCGGTGAGAAGCGGTTCGAGGTGGCGGCCTCGCGGTTCCTGCTGTTCCCGACGGTCGCGCACAGCCACGCCGAACGGGTGCGCCCCGAACACCTCGACCTCCTCGAAACCGCTGCAGCAGACAGCACCGAGGACGAGGTCGTGCTACGAGCAGGTGCCCGGGTAGTGGCCGCGGTCGAGGTCCGTCAACCGGACAGGCTGGATGAGGTTGCACCGCTGCACATCTGGACGGCCGACTCGGTGCGTGCCGACCGTCTCGACTTCAGGCCGCGGCACCGGCTGACGGTGCTGGTCGTCTCGGCGGCGCCGCTGGCCGAGCCGGTGCGGCTGGTGCGCACCCCTGACCACCGGGGCTGCTCGAGTTGGGTGCAGCTGCCGGTCGATCCGGCGTGGGCGGCACCGGTACACGACGACGCGGCACTCGACGAGATCGCTACCCGGGTGCGGCGCTCAGTCGGTTGAGGGTGGGCGTTGCCCGGCGGGCAGGATCAGCCGCGAGGAGGCGCCGAGATGCACGGTGTGCCGGGCGGTGGCCAGCCTGGTCCCGGTGGCCGCGGATTCACCGGTGCCGAGGTTGCGCACAAAGCGCGGATGCGAGCCGCCGGCGATCAGGACCCGGATGCGGGAACCCGCCCGGAATGTACGTGCAACCGCGTCGAGTTCGATGCGCACGGTGCCGGAATCGGGGGCCGCCGCGAGGTATCCGTCGCTGACGTTGCGTGAGCCGCCGTGCTCGTCGACCTCACTGATCCGCACGAACAGGTCATTGTGCGGGTTGGCGCAGGAGTGTTCGAGCTCGAGCACCGGCGTCCCGACCACGTACAGATCGCTGGGCAGCGGGTCGCCGGTGAACGTCAGGACGTCCGCACGGCGCGCCAGCGACGTGTCGTCGCGGTAACCGCCCACCGGGGACAGCAGCCGGCCTCCGACGGTGGGTGTCGGGTCCGCGGGGTTGTAGACGAACGTCGCGGTGTCCGGGGCGGGGACGGCATCGGCCAGGGCCCCGCCGGGCTGAAGATACAGCTCGTATTCGGGCATCGGCGGCGGCCAGTCTGCAAGTTCGATCCAACCCTGGCCGTCGAGGTGCACGCGCACCGGCGCCTGGCGCTGTGGTGGCGCGCCGGCGAGGTGGGTGTTGAGCCAGTCCAACGATTCTCGGATCGCGGACGGGGCGGCCTTGGTCATCATGTGGCCGTGCGTCCACGGACCGATCGTCAGAGCGGTGGTGATGCCGCGGGTGCGGAGCCGCCGGTACTGCTCGAGGGTCTGTTCGAGGAACAGGTCCTGCCAGCCGGACAGCAGCAGCACCGGGATCTCGGCACGATCCAGCGCGTCGCGCAGGTGCAATCTGGTCCAGAACGGATCGTCGGCCTGGGGATGTTCCAGCCACGACTCGAACCAGGGTGCACCGTCGCCGAGGAGCGCGCGGCTGGACTCTGCGAGCGGCAGGCCCAGCGAGGCCTTGCTCACCCTGCGCTGCGCCCGCGCCTGGTGCAGCAACACGCGCAACCGCTGCGGGTCTTCCTGGCGGGCCACCAGATCACTCCAGCCGAGGAAGTCGTTGAGACCGAAAGATCCTTCGCCCCAACGGGGTCCGCTGACATCGTGCGGTCCGACGGTGATCACCGCCGCCATCATCTCAGGAGGGGGATCGGTGAGCAGCGCCCACTGGGTGAACCCGAGGTAGGACAGCCCCAAGGTGGCGAACGTGCCGGTGAACCAGGGCTGGGTGCGCAGCCAGGCGACCGTGTCGGCGCCGTCGTCGATCTCGTGCACCATCGGGCTGAAGTCACCGCCGGAGCCGAACGTTCCGCGCACGCTCTGGACCAGCACGTGATAGCCGCGCGCGGCATACACCGACCCGAACAGTGCGGCGAAGGGCCGGCCACGGCCGTAGGGACCGCGGACCAGCAGCGTGCCCGCAGGCGTGTCGGTCTGCGGTACGTAATGGTCGGCGATCAGGTCGACGCCGTCGCGCATCCGAACCTGCAGCCCGCGGTCCACGAGGACATCGTTGGTGGGCGCGGGAAGCCCCAGCAGCTTGCTCAGCACCGTCCGGGGCAACTTCGGACGACTCCGCGGCTGCGGGGTCGCGGCTTCAGCTGTTCGGCTCACGTCCGACACGCTACGCAAGCGGGGACTCGCCGTGTTCGATCGCGTGCACGACCTTGGCCATCAGCCAGCCGATCGCCCGGGTGGCGTCGGCGGCGTCGACGCTCCAGGGACCCACCAGTCGCTCGTAGGTGGGAACGTTCCACAACACGTCGAGCAGTCCGGCGAGCGTGCGCCGTTCGGTGTCGGTCAACTGAGGCGCCGACGCGGACACTGCCCTACGCAACGCGTCGCGGCGCCGCTCGTCGACGGTGACGAACGCCGGATCACCGGTGGCCTGAACCGACTGCCGAACCGAGAAGCGTTGCAGCGACGCGAAGACCCGCCCGGTGATCTCCGCGAGATCGCCGAGGTCGACGTCGTCGTAGGACACGCCGGCGTCCTGCTCGAGTCGGTGCATCACCGCGTCGTGCAGATGACGCTCGGTGGGAAAGTGGCGGTAGACGGTGCGTTCACTGACGCCTGCACGCTCAGCCACGGCGCGAAACGTCAGTTCCCGCCAATCCCAGCTCTCGAACTCGTGCACCAGGTCTTCGGCCGCGGACACGATGTGCTCGCGGGTCCGTGCGGCCTTCTGCTCGCGGGCGCGGTTGTCATACCGGCGGCGGGCGGCCATTGACGACTCACTCATATTGGTGACAGTGTACTGTCATCAATTCGATCGGAGGTGCCGCCGTGCCATCACCGGACGAGTTGGTTGCGGCCGCGGTCCGACGCACCGGGCTCGACGACTTCGGCGACGACGCCTTCCGTGAAGGTCTGGAGATCCTGACCGGTGCGCTGTCCGCCGAGGCCCGCCTCAACGCACGCGGCGAAGCGTTCGTCTACGGTCGCATCGGCCTACACCTGTGCCAACGGTTGCAGGTCGAGGACTGGTACCGGCGCCATCCCGAGATCGGCGACGAACCGATCGTCGCGCCGCTGTTCGGCCTCGGCCTGCCCCGCACCGGGTCGACGGCGCTGGCATTTCTGCTGGCGCGGGACCCCAACGTCCGCTATCTGCGTAGCTGGGAGGCCGCCCAACCTTGCCCCCCGCCGTCCAGCGTGTCCGGGGACGACCCGCGGATACCACCCGATCTCCGCCCGGTGGCGGCCGGCAGCAGGCATCACGTGCCCAACGACCTCCAGGGCCCGATGGAGTGTCTGGACCTGATGGCGCTGGACTTCACATCGCAGATCTTCCAAGCCTTCGCGCAGGTGCCCAGCTATTCGGCGTGGCTGCTCGAACGTGCCGACTTCACCTCGACATACCTCTACCAGCGGCGGGTACTGCGGCTGCTGCAGTGGGGCCAGCCGACCCGCCCCTGGCGGCTGAAGTCGCCGGCCCACATGCTCTCCCTGCAGTACCTCGACCATGTCTTCCCCGACGCCCGCTTCGTGATGACCCACCGCGACCCGACCGACGTGCTGTTGTCGGTGGCCGACGTGTACGCCGACATCGTCGGCGGGTTCAGCGACAACGTCGACCATCGGTACCTCGGCGATCTCAACGTGACCCAGTGGTCCGTGGGCGTCAACCGGACGCTCGACTTCCGAACAGCAGGCCGCGACGACCGCTTCTACGACATCGACTTCCGTGCGATGCAACATGATCCGATCGGTCAGGTGCGCGGGCTGTACGGCTGGCTCGGTGAGCCGGTGTCCGAGGCGTTCGAGAACGGGATGCGGGACTGGTGGGACGACAACGCCCAGAACCGCGAACCCCACCCCAAGGCCGACCCGCAGGTGTTCGGCCTTGACCTGCCCACGATCCGGCCCCGATTCGCCCGCTACGTGGACGCCTACCTGGGGAGCCCCGATGCCGACTGACCTCACCGGCGGGCTCGATCCGGCCCGCGAGTACATGTTCGCCCGCAGGCCGGACAACCCGGAGATGCGGGACTCGGTCAGTTTCTGGGTCCTCGACGACCGCGGCGAGGTGGGTCTGCCGCGGATCGGCATCGAGGCGGTCGCGTCGAACTGGGACGTGCACCAGATCCAGGTCAACGTCGCATTCGCCGATGGCCGGGTGTACCGGCTCCGAGAAGACGCAGCCAGCAGATCACCGTTCGGCCCCGGTGGCGCACCCACCGAGTTGGGCGCCGGTCCACTGCTTTTCAGCTGCGTCGCCCCGTTCGACGCGTGGACGGTGACGTTCGACGGCCGGGCGGTGCAGACGTCGTCGGCGGATCTGGCCGCCGGACGCAAGACCGGACCCTCGGTCGACCTCGGCTTCGAGGTGACAGCCACGATGGCGGTGCCGCCCTGGGTGCAGGGCACCCTGCAGGCCGACGCGGGTTCGCAGCTGAGAACGACGAGCGTCGGCGACATGATGGGCGGCCCCCGCTACGAGCAACTGTTCCGGGCCACCGGATCCGTGGAGGTGGCCGGCCACCGGCACAGCTTCTCCGGCAGCGGACTGCGGATCCGCCGTCAGGGAGTCCGCCGCCTCGAGGGTTTCTGGGGTCACTGCTGGCAGTCGGCGCTGTTCGGCAGCGGCCGAGCGTTCGGCTACATCGCGTATCCGCCCCGTCCCGACGGCGCGCGTGTCGGTCTGCGGCACTCCGCGCCGACGTTCAACGAGGGCTACCTGTTCGACGGCCACGGTGACCTGATCGCCGCGCGGGTCGTGCAGGCGCCGTGGTTGACCCGGCTACGGCCCACCGGCGAGGACGTCTCGCTGGTGCTGGAGACCGCACGCGGCACCGTGCGGATCGCGGGCGAGACGGTCCTCTCGACGCACGACATCACCGACCCGGCCGACGTGCCGCCCGAGGTGCTGGCCAAGATGGCGAACTGGACGTTCCCGGCCCTGCAGCAGGCGGGCGTGCGCTACTGCTGGGACGGCGAAGAGGCCATCGGAATGCTCGAGCGGTCCAGCCCGATGGACCGGATCATCCGCGATTGACCGGCGGTCAGTGGGTGGTCAATAGATGTAGAACGGGCTGAGCTCGTGGGCCTTCTGCAGGTTCGTCTGCATGCAGTCCGGGTCGGGCTCGGAGTAGACGGGCGCGTAGAACAGCGACTGCTGGATGACGCCGTAGCTGGTCTGGAACGCGACCATGCAGGTGATCCAGTTGCGGTTGTTCCAGTCCGTCGGCTTCATGATCCAGTACTGGGCCGCGCGGTGGCCGTTGATGTCGAGCTCGACGGCGTCGGCAGGCAGGGTCTGCTCGTAGGTGCGCCACACGAACGCCTCGACCGCCATCTGGTAGTTGCCGGCGTCGTAGCGGCAGCGCAGGCTGTCTTCCGGGGTGGGCGGGGTGAATGCCAGACCGACGCGCTGGATGACGTCCAGCGGGATGTCCCGGCACGGGTCGAACGGGTCGGGATCGACCACTTCGACGACGGGCCACTTGATGGTGGTGGACATGTTGGTCAGTGGCGTGCCGGTGCCTCTGAGTTCCACCCGCTCGGCTGTCAACGGGCCGGCCGGGTTTGTCTGCCAGACCACCACCACAGCCGCGACCAGCGCACACAGCGCTGAGAGCAGTCGCAGCTTGGCGACCATCGCACCCCCTGATCTCGTGGCGGTGGACTCCGCCGGCTAGGTCCGACCCTGCCGGGAGTGTAGCGGGCGCGGTGGCCCGCCGGAACGGAAACCTAGAACAGGTTCTAGTTGCCGGGAAGTCCGCCACGACGGGGCACCAGTAGGCTGACGGGTTGTGACCAGTGACGACCGACGGCCGACTTTGTGGGCCGTCAGTGACCTGCATACCGGACATACCGGCAACAAACCGGTGACCGAGTCACTGCACCCGGCCTCGCCCGACGACTGGTTGATCGTGGCCGGCGACGTGGCCGAGCGCACCGACGAGATCCGCTGGGCTCTGGACCTGCTGCGCAAACGGTTCGCGAAAGTGATCTGGATACCGGGCAATCACGAGCTGTGGACCACCCAGCGCGACCCGATGCAGATCCACGGCAAGGCCCGCTACGACTATCTGGTCGACATGTGCGACGAGATGGGGATCGTGACCCCGGAACACCCGTACCCGGTGTGGACCGAGGAGGGTGGCCCGGCGACCATCGTCCCGATGTTCCTGCTGTACGACTACTCGTTCCTGCCGCAGGGCGCCGGCACCAAGGCCGAGGGCCTGGCGATCGCCAAGGAGCGCAACATCGTCGGGACCGACGAGTACCTGTTGTCGGCGGAGCCGTACTCGACCCGCGACGCGTGGTGCCGGGACCGTGTCGCCTACACCCGCAAGCGGCTCGAGGAACTGGACTGGATGATGCCGACCGTCCAGGTCAACCACTTCCCGATGGTGCGCGAACCCTGCGAGGCGATGTTCTACCCCGAGTTCTCGCTGTGGTGCGGAACCACCGCGACCGCTGACTGGCACACCCGCTACAACGCCGTGTGCTCGGTCTACGGGCACCTGCACATCCCGCGGACCACCTGGTACGACGGGGTCCGGTTCGAGGAGGTCTCGGTCGGCTACCCGCGGGAGTGGCGGCGCCGCAGGCCGTTTCGCTGGCTTCGCCAGATCCTGCCCGACCCGAAGTACACGCCGGGTTACCTCAACGAGTTCGGCGGGCACTTCCAGATCACCCAGGAGATGCGCGAGCACGCCGAGAAGATGCAGCAGCGGATCAGGAGCGGCCGGGAATGATCTCGGCGACCCTGCTCGCCGGGGTTTTGCCCGGCGCACTGGACGCGTTGGCGGCCGCGGAGTTGTACACCGATCCCAAGGAGCTGGCGCCGCTGCCCGAAGAGGAACCGCTGATCGCCCGATCGGTGGCCAAGCGGCGCAACGAGTTCATCACCGTGCGGTACTGCGCGCGCCAGGCGCTCGTCGACCTCGGGGTGGAGCCGGTGCCGATCCTCAAGGGCGACAAGGGCGAACCGCGCTGGCCCGACGGCATCGTCGGCAGCCTGACCCACTGCGAGGGCTTCCGCGGGGCCGCGGTCGGGAGGCGCGAGGTCGTTCGTTCGGTCGGTATCGACGCCGAGCCGCATGACGTACTGCCCCACGGCGTCCTCGACGCGATCAGCCTGCCGGTCGAACGGCGGGAACTGCAGGACATGCCCACAGGCGTGCACTGGGACCGGGTGTTGTTCTGCGCCAAGGAGGCGACGTACAAGGCGTGGTTCCCGCTGACCCACCGGTGGCTGGGTTTCGAGGATGCCCACATCGCGTTCGACGTCGACGGGTCGGGGCAGGCCGGAACGTTCACCTCGCAGATCCTGATCGACCCGGCCGCGGAGTCGGGTCCCCCTCTGACCTCGCTGGCCGGTCGCTGGTCGGTCCGCAACGGCATCGCGTTGACGGCGATCGTGCTGTGAATCTCGGCGGCCTCGTCGTGGTGGACAAGCCCGGCGGGCTCACCAGTCACGACGTAGTGGGTCGGTGTCGGCGCCTCTTCAGCACCCGCAGGGTGGGACACGCGGGCACGCTCGACCCGATGGCCACCGGTGTCCTGGTGGTGGGGGTGGAGCGCGCGACCAAGATCCTCGGGATGCTGACGGCGACCGACAAGTCGTATTCCGCGACGCTGCGTCTGGGGCAGACGACGTCCACCGAGGACGCCGAAGGTGAAGTCCTGCAATCGGTGTCGGCGGCCGATGTGACAGATGCGCAGCTCGAGGCCGCCCTCGCCCCCCTTCGGGGCCAGATCGACCAGATCCCGTCGGCGGTCAGCGCGATCAAGGTCGACGGTAAGCGCGCCTACCAATTGGTGCGCGACGGTCACACCGTCGAGTTGAAACCGCGCCGGGTCCGGATCGGCCGCTTCGAGGTGCGTGACATCCGGCGCGGCGCCGAGGGGGCCGGCGTCGTGGACGTCGATGTGGACGTGGACTGCTCCAGCGGCACCTACATCCGCGCGCTGGCCCGCGATGTCGGTGCCGCCCTCGGCGTCGGCGGGCACCTCACCGCGCTGCGCCGGACCCGTGTCGGTGCTTTCGGTCTCGACCAGGCCCGCACACTCGAGCAGCTGGCGGACGCGCCCACGCTGTCCTACACCCTGGATGCGGCCTGCCTGCAGGCGTTTCCGCGCCGTGACCTCACCGACGCTGAGGTGACGGACGTCGGCCACGGCCGGCCGCTCATCCCGGCGGGACTCGGCGGGGTGTACGCGGCCACGGCTCCCGACGGCCGGGTGATGGCCCTGCTGGAGGATGCCGGTACTCGGACCAAGAGCGTGGTGGTGATCCGGCCGGCGACGCTGTAGAGGTAACACCTCGTCGGCGCCGACGATGAAACACTTGTGTGGATGTCACGCAGGACCCGAACAGGCGTTGCCGTTGCGGCGAGTGCGGTGCTCGCCGCGCTGAGCGGCGCGCCCACCGCCACCGCGGTCCCGGAGGCGTTTCCGGAACTGGACGCCTACCCGGCGGTCGACCCGGGTCCCTACCAGGTGTTCGGTGCGCACCCGAGCACCTCGGGCTGGGCGTTCAGCACGCCGTCTGGGTTGCAGTGCCGCAACAGCCTGATCCCGGACCTCGGCGTCGTCTGCTTCGGACCGGTCCCGGGAACCCAGGACGGTGTCGATTCGGTGGGAGTCTCGCTGACCCGCGAGGGCACGCTGATGACCTCCGAGGGCGCCGGCACCGCCGCCGAGGCGTATCCGCTGCTGCCGACGGGGTCGAAATTCGCCGCGGGCAACGGGGTCGAGTGTGCCGTGATGAGCGACGATTCTCTGGCCTGTCTGGCCAGGAAACCCGACTCGTGGGCCGCGGACACCCCCGACCCGCCTGATCGCCGCTACGGCGAGCACGGGTTCGTCGTGCAGGAAGCCGGCAGCTGGACGTTCTGAGACCAGAACGGTTAGTCGGTATCGACGAGCACTCCTCCAGGGCGGCCGCGAAGCTGGGACGATTGCTTCCGCCGCGGGCGGATGGCAGCACTGTGGAACTACACCGCCCGGGTGATCGTCGACGCCCCCGCACAAACCGTCGCGACCCGCATACCCAGCGGAATCTGGGCAGTGGAACCAATAGATCCGGAGACCAGCACTCTGGACGCCGGGCCACAAAGCCCGGAGCTTCTCGCGGCCTACCTCGGCGCCATGGACCTTGACTTCCATGTCGACACAGACGCGCACCCGAACTCGCCGCCGCCGCAGAGACACTCGCCGCCCGCTACACAGCAGCGACGCGTGTCCCTGCTTGACCCATAGTTATTCCACGCCTGCGCGAGAGTTGGATTTCGTACGTCCGCTGGGTGTCTTCACCTCTGGACTTCTGGACTTCTGAGGGGCGTTTACAACGTCATGACCCGAAACAACTAGCCATGCTCCAATCACTGACTTTCGCTGTGGCGAAACACCATCGGATACAGTCCACCACTTCCGTCGACCACCTGATCGCCGCCAACGCGGTTTACCGGAGCGCACAGGAAAAGCATCCATGCCTCGGCGTCTTGTAGGGGTGAACCCGAAGACTCCACACGAGGCGGCCCGATTCGCCGAGAATGAAGGTGGGCCTGAATCTCCGTACCCTGCATACTGCAACTCTGCGTACGCGAAACGGGTGAGAATTCGACTCCTGCTGCCGCACAGCCCGCACGCTCGGCTATCGCCCTGACGTGCTGGTCAAGCACCCGGAGCGCACCTGTTACCGAGGGGCCAATTCAGGTCGCGTGTGAGTCGGGGTTGCACAGCACCCTCGTCCTCGACGTGGACGCGCTGAGTGCACGGCCCCGGCTGCCCGCCCCGTTCGTCGATCAGCTGTCACACACGATGCGGCGGGCTGTGCGTCTACGCCCCGACTGCAATTGCGGGCCAGAAGGTGTTCATCAGCTGGTCGGCGAACCCTACATCGGGAGGATCCTGCGAGACCAAAAGTTTGTAGTAAAGCGATCCCCAGAGCGCATCCATCACAACTTCGACATCGACGTCGGATCGAATCTGTCCGCGCGTGACACCGCGCTGCCAAGTCAGGCGGGTTGTGGACCTCCGACGCGCAATGAAGTCGTCGCGTATCGCCGCTGCGAGACTCGGGTCAAAACGACTGTCCGCGACGAGGTCCAGCATCGCTGCGCCGGAGTCTGTGAAATAAAACTTGATGACTCCTCGGATCTCTTCTACGAGATCGACGAATACATCACCGGTGTCATTGAACACGGGATAACGGTCAGGCCGTTCATTGACGGCCTCCAGCAGGATCGCAGCTTTCGAGGGCCACCACCTGTAGAGAGTCGTCTTGCTCGACCCGGCTCTTTTGGCAATCCGCTCCATCGAGACGCCGCGAAACCCGACGGCTCGGAGTTCGTCGTAGGCCGCAGAGAGGATCGCACGTCGGGTTGCGTCGCTCCTGGGTCGGCCAGCCTTGTGAGGTTCTGTCACACCAGTCACATTACCAGTTGACAAAAACGGTACCGACCGTTTCTATATAGACACCGCGATGAAGCGAGTAGCTCACCAAGTCGGCCCGACTCGGGAGGATGCACAGATAGCAAACGATCGGCATGGCGACTGAGGCCCAATGTCGTCGGGCCCTGAACTAAACGATTCCTTTAAGGAAGGCGTAGGCAACGCCGCTAATGCCATGCGGCCGAATCCGCAATTTTAGGATCGGCAATTCGACTGCGGCCTAAAACAATTAGATCATGAACATTCGGTAAATTTGCTAGTTTCTGGTTGCGAAACACTTCTATCGCCGGAAAACTCTACAGAATAGACAAAGCAGTTTGCTCGATCGACGGGGAATTCGCACCAAGAACCGGGGGAGGACAACATGACCACAACGGAACTATCAGCCGCTACACCAGGATTAGCTATCCTGGCCATCACCGATTCCGACATTTCCGCACTGACCGGGCTTCTGCGAACCGGTGTGCGTGTTGGGAACGAGCAAGAAGACCGAGATCTTCACCTCTCGGAGATGATCGTCAAGCCCTGGGGTTGCGAATACCGCGCTTATGTCGACGACTTCATCGACGTCTGGCAGCTGACGATCAATGCGGGCCATGCCACATCGATGCATGCACATCCACGCAAGGTGACGTACCTTATTTGCCTTGACGGAGAAGGAATTACGCACACATTGAGCGGCACCACCGCCGTGCAGCCCGGCAGCATCCTGCAGATCGGAAAAGGCGTGTTTCACTCGACAGAGAGCCTCGGGCCAGGCCCCCTAGTTCTAGTGGAAGTCGAAACTCCTCGGAACAAGTACGACCTCGTAAGACTCAAAGACGGGTACAAAAGAGCAGGCACCGGGTACGAACAAATATCTGAAGCAATGACCTTGAAACCCAAAAAACTGAAATACATGCCGAATGCATCCATGTGCACCCTTTCTCCGTGCGGTAGATTCGGTTTTCAGATTTGTTCTGGAATGGATATCCATTATCGCCGGTATTTGGCTGGCGACTTTCTTATTCCGTTGTGCATCAGCGGAGTAGTCCGCGGACAAGTCGAGATCTTGACATCCAATGCATCCGATACCCGACCGCCCAAACTCGACACGTATTACCTCAGTATCAGCCGGATCATCCCCGAGAACCAGAGGAAGTGAAGAAATGCCCAGTGCCGTTATCATCACCGGACCAGGATTCCAAGACCACGATGTGGTCTACAGCTACTACCGATTCCTTGAACAGGAATGGGAAATTGACGTAGCCACCAAGAACGGTGCCGACGTGATCGGCAAGTACGGAGTGCCGCTCCCCATGGATAAGACCGCCCGTCCGCTCATCTCCTTCGACGGGCTCGACGCGGACGACTACGACGCTGTAATCCTGACTGGCGGTCACGAAGCGCCGGACCGAGTACGTCAGGACAAGAACGTCCTGGAATTCGTCCGTTCGATGGATGACGCAGGAAAAGTCGTCGCCGGTCTCTGCCACGGGCCCTGGATCATGATCAGTGCCGGCGTCCTACGCGGCCGCAAAGCGTGCGCATACATCGGACTCCGGGACGACGTCATCAACGCCGGCGCCGATGTCGTTGACTCCGACGTCATCGTTGACGGCAACATCATCACGTGTTCGTACTACGGATACTGCGGCAAGTTCATGCAGGCAGTGTTCGACACAGTGCGTCAGGCAGCCGTAGCCGCGTAAGCGGACGCGAACGATCATGATCATCGCACTTGATTTCGACGGCGTCATATGTGACGGGTTGCTCGAATGCGCCGCAGTAACCTGGTATGCCGGTCACCTCGACCACTGCATTCCCCCCCTCGCTGAAGCAGTGGAATCGTTGCCGCAGGAGTACATCGACCGCTTTCGATCGGTGCGCAACTACAGCAGAACTCTCACCGATTTCATGGTCGCGAACCACACCACATCGCCGGTGCGTGACCGACAAGAATTCGACCGCGTGCGCAATGCGACACCGGCCCAGATGCTGGACGCCGAAGCCGCGATCGGCGAGCAGATCAGAACCCGGTGGCGAACCGGCGACTTCACGAGCTGGATGACGCAACACACTCTCTACCCCGGCATCCACGAATTCATCGCTCGCACACCGCATGAGATTGCCATCGTGTCCGCCAAGGACCCAGCATCGATCTCGGCGATACTCACCCATCACGGCTTGGCCGGAGCGGTCTCGCGCATCCACGGTAGCTGCACCGACAAGAACCAAGTGTTGAGACATCTCGTGAAATCGTCACCCGTGCTCTTCATCGACGACAACCTAGCCAACGTAATGGCCGCCGAAACGCTGCCACTGACCGCGATGTGGGCCGAATGGGGTTACCGCACAATCGAAGACGAGGCCGTCGCCGCATCCGCAGGTACGACGTCGGTCACCCTCAACGGCATCAACGACGTCGCCCACGCCACGTACGAATCCCTCACCTGAGCATCTTCACCCGTTGTCCCCACCGGAAGAAAGCAATCACATGTCCAAGTCAGTTCTGTTCGCACTCACCAGCCACGCGGAACTCGGTGACACCGGCCGCAAGACAGGTGCCTACGCACCCGAGTTCGCGCACCCCGCAGTCGTCTTCACTGAAAACGGATACGACATCGAGTTCGTCTCCGTCAGAGGTGGACGAGCCCCACTCGACGGCATCAAACCCGACGATGCCATCACCCAAGCCTTCCTCAACGACCCGGTCATCGCCGAGAAACTGTCCAATACCCCGGTCGCCGAAGCACTCGACCCCGCTGACTATGACGTCATCTACTTCGCCGGCGGACACGGAACCATGTGGGACTTCCCCGCAGCCTCGGCCCTGGCGAACCTCGCAGCCGAGATCTACAACCATGGGGGGGTGGTGGCCGCGGTGTGCCACGGCCCCTCAGGCTTGCTAGGCATCACCCTCCCTGACGGCTCCCCGCTCGTCCAGGGCAAAACCGTCTCCTCGTTCACCAACGAAGAAGAGATCGCCGTCGGTCTGGACGGCGTCGTCCCCTTCCTGCTCGAAGATTCGCTCACCGAACTGGGTGCTAAACACCAGAAGGCCGAGAACTTCTCGGTGTTCGCTGTCACTGACACTCGACTTGTGACCGGACAGAACCCGGCGTCGGCCGTCGAGGTGGCCCGCCAAGCCATCGACGCCCTCGCCGAGTAGTGCGGTCCCCGTCATGGTCATGCCACTGCGCCGCAACCCCATTCGAGAACGCACCAACGGCGATGGCCCCAGCACCGTCGACGAACTGCTCGTGGTCCAATCCATCGGAGTCCTGGCCTACGACAAAGTCAGCGAACAGGACTGCCTGACGCCGCTGGAAATCTTCAAGGGCGCATCGATGGTCCTACGCGGCGACATCTCCCCTTGGGAGAGAGAAACATCCCCCGAAACGCTCACCGTGGAACTGGTTGCCTTGAAACCGGGAGTCGTCACTATGCAGATGGGCACCCAGGTGGTGCCTGACACCAGCCTGGACCCCGACAAGCTCTACGACATCCTCTACGTCCCCGGCGGAGTCGGGTCGGGAGTAATCGCCACTGACCCTCAAGTACTTGAACTCGTACGCCGTCACCACGAACAGGGGCGGGTCGTCGCAGCCAACTGCTCCGGCGTCGGGGTCCTGGCCCGTGCAGGAGTCCTGAGCGGGCTACCGGCAACGAGCGTCGCCGCGGTCGCCCGCGGGCTCCGCAACGAAGGCTTCAACATCCCCACCTCGCGGAGAATGTGGGTAGGAAACCCGCAGGCCAGAATCTGGACCGCTACGGGGTCCTACGGGGTCAACGGTAGCGCAGTGGCCCTAGTCGCTCACTACTTCGGACGCGAGATCGGCACCATCGTCTCGATGATGTTCGACACCTTCAGCGGACTCGGTGATGTCATTTTCGAACCCATCGGTCCTGAGTTCTTCGAGCACCCCGCATTGGAGTCAGCGTTCCAGGACCTCTTCGAGGACATGCTCCTGCCACCCGAATGACATCGCCCGAACCACCGGGGTCGGCCACCCGGCCACCCATAGCGCCCGGGGAGGACCCTCCTTTCAATGAGTGCACCACTGACCAAGCGGCCCTTCGAGCCGGTCTACGACCTGCAGTGGATACGCGGAGCCTTCCAGACGGCAATTGCCATCGAACACGCAACGATGCCGCTCTACTCCGCCGCGATGTATTCCCTCGAGGTCCAGAACTACCCGGCGTACAACACACTGCGCTCCGTGCTGATGGAGGAAATGCTGCACATGGCCGCAGCATGCAATGCCCTCGCGGCCCTCGGTGGATCGCCGCGTCTGGAAACTCTCGATCCAGCAGCGATCCTCGACGGGCTGCCGGGATCCATAGCGCCCACACTTCGGGGACGATTTGCCAAACTCAGCAAACGTCAACTCGACACGTTCATGCGCATCGAGTCTCCCGACAGCATGATCGCCCCGGACGAACGCGACACAGCCCGCTATCCGACCATTGGAAGCTTTTACCGCACGATCTCCGCCGCCATCGAAGCCAACGCCGCATCTGTCGCAGCAGCGGTACGCGCACCCGCACGCGCTAACCAGGTCGGCGGGAACCTCGGATACGCCGTCATCGACAGCACCAGTCGGACCGATCCTGTCGAGCAGTTGCTGAACAGCCTCGAACTCATCATCGGACAAGGAGAGGGGTTCGGGGGCAGCACCTTGTCGTCGGGCGCACAATCGCAAGGGGAGCTGTCTCATTACGCCCGTTTCGCCGAGCTAAGATTCGGTCACTCCTACTCCGGCGGACCAGACGAATCCGACGTCCCAAGCAGAGAAGGCCAACGCCGCTACTTCCAAGGCCCGCCAATCGAGTGGCCCGTTGTGATCAACACGCTGGCCGTCCCGCGCGACGGCTACGCCGCGGTTCTTCGGCTCGACCCCGACCGTCTTGCCGTCTCGACTGAACTACGTGCCTTCGATGCCGCATACACCCGGATGCTCTCTGCCCTCGACGACGCCTGGAACGGCCCCGCCGACCAATCGTGGCCGTCGCTGGGCCATGCCGTGTTCGAGATGAACGAACTGCGAGTCATTTCGTGCTTCAACATTCTTCGTCATCGCCTACCCACCGCAGCAGTCGCTGATCTCGCATCGATCTATCCAGCCGAACACCAGGAGCTATCCAACCTCACCGATCTCACCGCACCCGTGTTCTACGGACCGAGATTCGTCAACACAGCCGTGCCCGCCCGCACGTGATTAAGTCAGGAACAGCGATGACATCGACACCCCGGCCGCTTGCAGTGGTCACCGGAGCAAGCTCTGGAATCGGTAGAGCTACAACCGAACTGCTCTGCAAGAGCGGATACGCCGTGCACGTGGTAGCACGTCGCGCCGATAGGTTGGCCGAACTTGAGGATCAACTCGGAGTGACCGGCCATGCGATGGACGTCGCCGACTCCGCGGCTGTCGACGCCCTCGCTTCGGCACTCGACGCGCCAGCGGTGCTTGTGAACTGCGCCGGCGGAGCCCGCGGCGGTGATCCTGTGGTCGATGCCGATCCCTCAGCGTGGGAATGGATGTGGCAGACAAATGTTCTCGGCACACTGCTGTTCGATCGCGCGTTCGTCCCGAAGATGAAACAAGCGGGTCGGGGCACTGTAGTAACCGTCACTTCCGTTGCCGCATTCGAACCGCTGCCGAACAGTTCGGGCTACAGCACCTCCAAGCACGCCCAATCTGCCCTGACCCAGACACTGCGCAGCGAGATGCTCGGGTCACCGATCCGGATCATCGAGGTGTGCCCCGGCATCGTGCGAACCGAGTTCTTCCACCAGCGCTACCCGGACTCCCCGGAACGCGCTGATGCGATGTACGACGGCCTGGCACCCCTGGAACCGATGGACGTCGCTCGCGCGATCGATTTCGCGATCTCGCAGCCACCGCACGTGACTCTCGATCGGATCGTCATACGTCCGACGGATCAAGCCGGTCACGGCCGCACCCACCGGAGGACCGGCAACGCACACCCGGAAGGACCACCACAATGACCGCCATCACAGGCGCCACGGAGGAGAAGAGCACATTCCCCCTCCCTGCGTTGGTGGTCCTGTCCGTCGTTGGGTTCACCACCATGCTGACCGAGACGATCCCGGCCGGCCTCCTCGGCGATATCGGCGCGGCACTCGACACATCCGACTCGGTCACTGGTCAACTCTTGACCCTGTACGCCACGGCGTCGATGCTCGCAGCGATACCTCTGACTACCTTCACACGCTCGTGGCCCCGCAAACCGCTCCTCATTGCCACCGTCGTCGGAATTGCAGCAGCAAACGCGATCACTGCAGCCTCGAGTGAGTTCTATGTAAGCGCTGGCGCCCGAGTCCTCGGCGGCGCCTGCGCCGGCATTCAGTGGGCGATGATGGCTGGTTACGCGATGCGGATGGTCGATTCGACACTCAAAGGACGAGCGCTCTCGGTTGCTATGGCCGGTATTCCCATAGCGCTGGCGTTCGGGATGCCACTCGGCACGATGATGGGATCAGCTGTTGGGTGGCGCGGTGTGTTCGTGATACTCGCCGTCACGGGAACACTTGCCGGCGCGCTAGGGGCGTGGTGGCTACCACGCTTCGACGGAGAGGCCGGGACGTCCAAGCTATCGTTCAATGCGGTTGTCGTGAGGCCAGGAATCGCCGTCATTGTGTTGTGCGCTTTCGCGTTCCAAGCCGCGCACATGAACCTGTACACCTACATCGAGCCCTACCTTCGACTGTCCGATCTCGGCAACCACATCGGTGCCGTACTTCTGGCCCTCGGCGTTGCGGCCATCGTCGGATTGTGGGTAACCGGCGCAACCATCGACCGTCATCTGACTGCGCTGGGACTGACTGTTCTGAGTCTGTTCTGTCTCGCGATGGGAACGCTGGGGCGCTTTGCCGGCGTCTCGCCCGTCGTCGTCGCCGCCGTGATTGCGTGGGGATTCGCTCTCGGCTGCGCTCCCACCCTGTATCAAACAGCCTGCGCTCGCGCCGCCGGCCCGTCGATCGACGTCGCACAGGCGATCTTGGTGACGCTGTTCAACGCAGGCATGGCGGCGGGGTCGCTTCTCGGTGGAATCATTCTGTCGTCGACTCGATCCGCGCACGCTCTGCCGTGGATCAGTTCCGGCATCTTTGCAGTGATCCTCGTGGCCATGGCTCTGACGCGGGTGGTGTCCCTACCCACAACCCCGGAGAATCCGTGAGTGCAAAGCAACCGCCAACCTTTTACCACGTTTGTTTCGTAGTTCCCGACATCGCCGCGGCCATGACAGAACTCGCCGAACTCGCCCAGGTCGAATGGAATGAACCGGAGGACGCAGTCCTCGAACAGTGGGCGTACACCATCGTATTCTCACGGCAATTTCCGTTCATCGAACTCATCAGCGGCCCACCCGAAAGTCCATGGGACGCAACATCAGGGCCGCGGTTCGACCATCTAGGATGGTGGTCCGAGTCGTTGGGCTCCACGACATGTCGGTGGGCCACGAAGGGTGCGCAGCCGCGCTATGACGGACGGCCGGCCGGGCGATCGTTCGCGTACTTTTTCGCCCCGACGATTGGCGCGAACATCGAAGTGGTCGACAACGAACGGCAACACGATTTCATGGACACCTGGACATCGCGGCATGACCGACACGCCATGACATACCTTCGTGAAACACCCGAACACGATTCGCCAGTTTGAGAGGCGTCGGTAGCAACTACGGATACCAGTGTGTAAGACGTTATCCGGAGCGTCACGGAACACCGAACGGAACCTGTCTTACACCCTGCGAATGCCGTTACAGACCTCCGATGGGCTTAGGTGTCAGTGCTTGGGTGCTCGCCCGCCCTCGGAAAGTGCATCCGTGTGCGTGCGGAAGCGTGGATACCGGGGCTTTCGATAGCTTGGGGACTCGCGCAGGACCGCCTAGGCGTAGAGCTCCTCGAACTTCTCGATCGATTTCTCGATGTCGCCCTTGACGGCACGGGCCGCTGCAGAGCCGATCGGGCCGAACAGCGGCGCCCCGCCGAGGTCCATCCTCACGGTGAACGTGCAGCCGTCGCCGCTGGAGGCGACCTTCATCGACAGCTTGTACCGGGTGCCACCCACACCTTCGCCGCTGATCTCCAGGGCCGACGGCGGATCGAACCGGCGTACCGTCCACGTGACCCGATTGCGCATCCCCTTGGCTCCCGCCACGCCGACCACGGTGGTGCCCACGTTGAGCTCATCCGGCAGGTCCGACCGCCAGCCCTGGTGCATGCTCATCCAGTCGCCGAGGGTGTCCAGGTTGGAGGCGTGCGCCCAGGCCTCCTCGGGGGGCAGCGCCAGGCTGCGGGACATCTCGAGTTTCGCCATACCGACTCCTTTTAAGCTACGACCCAGATCGCTTGCGCTGCCGGGCTTCCCAGATCCACGGTGGTCTGGCTGTCGTCATCGACCGCGGGATCGCCAGGATTCTGCACCGTCACCGAGATCATCCCGGCGAAGTCGCGGCGGGCCACCACCCGCAACCGGGAGTCCAGGCTGATCCCCACGGTGTCGAAGTAGCGCAGCATCTCCGGGTCGGCGTCGGAGATCCGAGCGACCGTGCCGGCGTCGCCGTCCTCACACACCGAAAGCTGACGGGCGGGCGGGGTCGGGACCTGGCCGTCGGCCGCCGGGATCGGGTCACCGTGCGGATCCCGGGTCGGGTAACCGAGCTTGGCGTCGATCCGGTCGAGCATCCGGTCGGAGACCGCGTGCTCGAGCACCTCGGCCTCGTCGTGCACCTCATCCCAGCTGTAGCCGAGCTCGCGCACCAGGAACGTCTCCATCAGCCGGTGGCGGCGCACCATCGCCAGCGCGGCGCGCCGTCCCGTGTCGGTGAGGGTGACCGCGCCGTACTTCTCGTGATCCACCAGACCCTGGTCGGCGAGCTTGCGGACCGACTCCGAAGCGGTGCTGGCCGACACCCCAATTCGCTCGGCCAGCAACTTCGTGCTGACTTTTTCGTGCGACCACTCCTGGGCGGTCCAGATGACTTTCAGATAGTCCTGCGCCACCGTCGTCAGGTCACGGGGATCGCTGGCCGCGCTTTCAGGACTCACAAACACAAAGTTTAGGCAATCATCACCTGATCTGGTGGTGCTGATGGTCTGGGGTTGCGGTCGGGTCGTAGGCTAACGGCGTGCAGCGCTGGCGGGGGCAGGACGAAATCCCCACCGACTGGGGTCGATGTGTGGTCACCATCGGCGTGTTCGACGGTGTCCACCGCGGTCACCAGGAGTTGATCAGCCGCGCGGTGAAGGCGGGTCGGTCGCGGGGAATCCCGACGGTCCTGATGACGTTCGACCCGCACCCGATGGAGGTCGTGTTCCCGGGCAGTCACCCGGCACAGCTGACCACGTTGACCCGGCGCGCCGAACTGGTCGAGGAGATGGGCATCGACGTCTTCCTCGTCGTGCCGTTCACCGCCGACTTCATGAAGCTCACCCCGGAGCGCTACATCCACGAACTGCTGGTGGAGCGGCTGCACGTGGTCGAGGTCGTGGTCGGTGAGAACTTCACGTTCGGCAAGAAGGCGGCAGGCAACGTCGAGCTGCTCGGCAAGGCCGGGGAGCGGTTCGGATTCGCCGTGGACTCGGTGTCCCTCGTCGCCGAACACCACCGCCATGAGACCGTCACCTTCTCCTCGACCTACATCCGGTCGTGCGTCGACGCCGGTGACATGGTCGCGGCAGCCGACGGACTGGGGCGGCCGCACCGGGTCGAGGGCGTGGTTGTCCGCGGGGACGGCCGCGGCAAGGTGCTCGGTTTCCCCACCGCCAACGTGGCCCCGCCGATGTACTCGGCGATCCCGGCCGACGGGGTGTACGCGGCCTGGTTCACCGTCCTCGGGCACGGTCCCGTCGTCGGCAGCGTCACCCCAGGGGAGCGGTATCAGGCCGCGGTGTCGGTCGGCACCAACCCAACCTTCTCCGGCCGCACCCGGACCGTCGAGGCCTTCGTGTTGGACACCGCCGCCGATCTGTACGGTCAGCACGTCGCCGTCGACTTCGTCGCGCGGCTGCGCGGGCAGGAGAGGTTCGACTCGGTGTCCGATCTGGTGGCGGCGATGGGCGCCGACACCGAACGGGCACGCACCATCCTGTCCGCCCGTTAGCGATTGGCGGCGCGACTGTCGGCGCTGCTAAGCTCCCTGCCGACCTGGCGTGTGCTGCAGTTCGCGGTGGCTGCGCCTGTCGGGGGATCCGCCTGGATCCGCCGGCATCTTGATCGCGGACCGATTTGATGGAGTTGTATTCGTGGCGCTCACTGCCGAACAGAAAAAAGACATCCTGGGCCAGTACGGCCTGCACGACACCGACACCGGTTCCCCCGAGGCGCAGGTCGCGCTGCTGACCAAGCGGATCATCGACCTGACCGAGCACCTCAAGATGCACAAGCACGATCACCACTCGCGCCGCGGACTGCTGCTGCTGGTCGGCCGCCGCCGCAGGCTGCTCAAGTACGTCGCGCAGGTCGATGTCGAGCGCTACCGCTCGTTGATCGAGCGCCTCGGCCTGCGTCGCTGACGCAGCCTCCCACCCGGAGTGCGGTGACCGTCGCCGCACGTCCGGCGGCTGCCCCGGATTAGGGATTACTCCCATACCGGGATGTACGATGGGTGCGTTCGCCAGTCGGCGTGTCCGCGAGCGGCACAGAAGGCAAGCGCGAACAAGTGGGTGTGGTCTTCGCAGATCCGCGTGTACCGCCCCCGCGTGACACGACAGGTACCGCCCGATCGCGCGGTCTTCGGTAGTGGCTGCCGGATGTACTCCGGCCGCTTCGATCGACGGCCGTCGACGCATCCGAGCTGGTCTCGGGGTCACCTGAGGTTGTCTGCAAATGACCGCATTCAACGCGCAGTGCTCACGCGAAACAGCTGAATGATGACCAGAGAGGCCATACGGACGTCTATGTCTGTAGTTGAGATTGAAGACGGCGTGTTCGAATCCACCGCCGTGATCGACAACGGGAGCTTCGGCACCCGCACCATCCGCTTCGAGACCGGCCGGTTGGCCAGGCAGGCCGCCGGCTCCGTGGTCGCCTACCTCGATGACGAGACCATGCTGCTGTCGGCCACCACCGCCAGCAAGAACCCGAAGGACCACTTCGACTTCTTCCCCCTCACGATCGACGTCGAGGAGCGGATGTACGCCGCGGGCCGCATCCCGGGCTCGTTCTTCCGGCGGGAGGGCCGCCCGTCCACAGACGCGATCCTGACCTGCCGTCTCATCGACCGGCCGCTGCGCCCCACCTTCGTCTCGGGGCTGCGCAACGAGATCCAGGTCGTCGTGACCATCATGAGCCTCGACCCCAAGGATCTGTACGACGTGCTGGCGATCAACGCCGCATCCGCGTCCACCCAGATCTCCGGTCTGCCGTTCGCGGGCCCGGTCGGTGGGGTGCGCGTCGCGCTGATCGACGGCACCTGGGTGGCGTTCCCGACCGTCGAGCAGCTCGAGAACGCCGTCTTCGACATGGTCGTCGCCGGCCGCAAGGTGGGTGACGACCCGAATGACACCGCGATCATGATGGTCGAAGCCGAGGCGACCGACAGGGTCATCGAGCTCATCGGCAACGGCGCGGTGGCGCCCACCGAGACCGTCGTGGCCGAGGGCCTCGAGGCCGCCAAGCCGTTCATCGCCGCGCTGTGCACCGCCCAGCAGGAGCTGGCCGCCGCCGCCGGAAAGGAGACCGGCGAGTACCCGGTGTTCCCCGAATACCAGGACGACGTGTTCTACGCGGTGTCCTCGGTGGCGACCGACGAGCTGTCCAAGGCGCTGACCATCGCCGGCAAGGAAGAGCGCAACAACCGCACCGACGAGATCAAGGTCGAGGTCCTCGAGCGGCTGGCCGAGACCTACGCCGGTCGCGAGAAGGAGATCGGTGCGGCGTATCGCTCGCTGACCAAGAAGTTGGTGCGGCAGCGCATCCTGACCGATCACTTCCGCATCGACGGACGCGGTGTCACCGACATCCGGGCGCTCGCAGCCGAGGTCGCCGTGGTGCCGCGGGCACACGGCAGCGCGCTCTTCGAGCGGGGCGAGACCCAGATCCTGGGCGTGACCACGCTGGACATGGTCAAGCTGGCGCAGCAGATCGACTCGCTGGGGCCGGAGACGTCCAAGCGCTACATGCACCACTACAACTTCCCGCCGTACTCGACCGGTGAGACCGGCCGCGTCGGTTCGCCCAAGCGCCGCGAGATCGGTCACGGCGCCCTGGCCGAGCGGGCGTTGGTGCCCGTGCTGCCCAGCGTCGAGGAGTTCCCGTACGCGATCCGTCAGGTGTCGGAGGCGCTGAGCTCGAATGGCTCGACGTCGATGGGCTCGGTGTGCGCGTCGACCATGTCGCTGCTCAACGCCGGTGTGCCACTCAAGGCCCCGGTCGCCGGTATCGCGATGGGCCTGGTCTCCGACGACGTCGAGGTCGAGGGTGGTGGTGTCGAGCGGCGCTTCGTCACCCTCACCGACATCCTCGGCGCCGAGGACGCTTTCGGCGACATGGACTTCAAGTGCGCAGGCACCAAGGAGTTCGTCACCGCCCTGCAGCTCGACACCAAGCTCGACGGGATTCCCTCCCAGGTTCTGGCCGGCGCCCTGGCCCAGGCCAAGGACGCCCGGATCACCATCCTCGAGGTGATGGCCGAGGCCATCGACGAGCCCGACGAGATGAGCCCATACGCACCGCGTATCACCACGATCAAGGTGCCGATCGACAAGATCGGCGAGGTCATCGGGCCCAAGGGCAAGATGATCAACTCGATCACCGAGGAGACCGGCGCGTCGATCTCCATCGAGGACGACGGCACGGTGTTCGTGGGTGCGTCCAACGGTGAGGCAGCGCAGGCCGCGATCGACAAGATCAACGCGATCGCCAACCCGCAGCTGCCCAAGGTCGGGGAGCGGTTCCTCGGAACCGTGGTCAAGACCACCGATTTCGGGGCGTTCGTGTCGCTGCTGCCGGGACGCGACGGCTTGGTGCACATCTCCAAACTCGGCCGCGGCAAGCGGATCAACAAGGTCGAGGACGTTGCCAAGGTGGGCGACAAGATGCGGGTGGAGATCGCCGATATCGACAACCGCGGCAAGATCTCGCTGGTCCTCGTGGCCGAAGGTGAAGCGTCCGACGCACCCGCCGCCGATGTCCCGGTTGATGCAGCGACCGCCAGCAGCTAGCTCGGGGGCGCTGCGCAGGGGGCGCCGCAACGACGACTCATCCCTGACCGTGCGCCGCACGAATCTGCCCGGTGGCCTGCGTGTGGTCACCGAGCAGATTCCGCACGTGCACTCGGCGTCGGTCGGGGTATGGGTCGGCGTCGGCTCTCGTGACGAGGGCCGCACTGTCGCCGGTGCGGCGCACTTCCTGGAGCACCTGTTGTTCAAGGCGACTCCGACCCGGACCGCGGTGCAGATCGCCCAGGCGATCGACGCCGTCGGTGGTGAGCTCAACGCGTTCACCTCCAAGGAGCACACCTGCTACTACGCGCACGTGCTCGACTCGGATCTGGAGCTGGCCGTCGACCTGGTAGCCGACGTGGTGCTGCGGGGCCGGTGCTTCACCGAAGACGTCGACGTCGAGCGGGACGTCGTGCTCGAAGAGATCGCCATGCGTGACGACGATCCGGAGGACACACTCGGCGACCTGTTCCTGACGGCGATGTTCGGTGAGCACCCGGTGGGCCGTCCGGTGATCGGCAGCGTGGAGTCGATCTCGACGATGACGCGCGCGCAGTTGCACTCGTTCCATGTCCGGCGCTACACGCCCGACCGGATGGTCGTCGCGGTGGCCGGCAACGTCGAACACGACGAAGTCGTCGCGTTGGTCCGGGAGCACTTCGGTGCGCGGTTGGTGCGCGGCCGGTCCCCGCTGGCGCCGCGCAAGGGGGCCGGACGGGTGCCGGGCCGCCCGTCGTTGCAACTGGTGGGCCGTGAAGCCGAACAGACCCACCTGTCACTGGGTGTGCGCACCCCGGGACGGCACTGGGATCATCGCTGGGCTCTGTCAGTGCTCAACACGGCGCTCGGCGGCGGATTGAGTTCCCGTCTGTTCCAACAGATTCGGGAGACGCGGGGACTGGCGTACTCGGTGTACTCGACGGTCGACACCTTCGCCGACAGCGGTGCGTTGTCGATCTACGCCGGATGTCTGCCCGACCGGTTCGACGAGGTCGTGCGGGTGACGACCGACGTGCTCGCCGAGGTCGCCCGCGACGGGATCACGGCTGACGAATGCCGAATCGCCAAGGGTTCGATGCGCGGCGGCCTGGTACTCGGGCTGGAGGACTCCGGCTCGCGGATGAACCGGATCGGGCGCAGTGAGCTCAACTACGGCCATCACCGCAGCATCGCTCACACCCTGGAGCAGATCGACGCGGTCACCCTCGAGGACGTCAATGCCGTTGCGCGACTTCTGCTCACGCGCCCGTTCGGCGCCGCAGTCCTCGGGCCGGTTCGCGGCAAGAGATCACTGCCCAAGCCCCTGCAGACGATCGCCCGCTGATCGGTGAGCGGGCAGCGCTCGCAGTGACCGACCTATACCAGCGGCAGTGAGTCGTCGCGCCGCAACACGAAGAAGTACGGCACCGGAATTCCCCGCAGATCCATCGCGCCGAGGACGGTCTCGGAGCCGGTGGAGTCGTCGAGCAGCCGGAACACGTCGTTGATCGGCAACTGGTCGTAGATCATGGTCGCGGTGTCCACGTCGCGGTAGCGCGTCGTGCGCAGCCGGGCCTTGGGTCCGCGCGCCTGCAGGGCGGGCTTGAGCGTGGTGATGGCACCCGCGAAGTTCTGCCGCTTCAGCGCCGGGATCTTGGTGGCCAGGCCCAGGCCGCCGAACGCCAGCGCAGGGTTCAGCGCCCACAGCGCGGTGCCGTCGCCGGTGGGGAACAGCAGCGGGTGAACGGTTTCGGAGTCCAGGAACGCCTTGCCCCACCAGCCGCTGGCGGCGAGCATGCCATCGAGCGGATGGCCGGTGGGCAGCTCCGCGCCGTGCCATTGGCCGGTCATGAACTCCGGTGCGACGGTGGGACAGGAGTCGAACAGGGCCAGCGCATCGGCCGTGGTGGTCGGGGCGTTCGGAAGGACGTCAGTGAGCGAAAACATACCCATACGTTACTTGACAGCTGTCAAGCCAGGCAGACTGTACCGGTGCGACCCGACGGCCCCTGTCCCTGCGGAACCGGCGACCCCTTCGGCCGGTGCTGCCTGCCCCTGCACGTCGGCGAACGGCCGGTACAGACCGCCGAACAGCTGATGCGGTCGCGCTACAGCGCCTACGTCGTCGGGGACACCGAGTACGTGTGGCGGACATGGCATCCGCGCACCCGTCCGCACGACGTAGTCGGCGGCACGGTGACGTGGTCTCGGCTCGAGGTCGTCGACGTCACCGGTGGCGGCGCCGGAGACGAATCGGGAGAGGTGGAGTTCCGCGCCCACCACCGCCACGGCGTCATGCACGAACGGTCGCGGTTCGCCCGGCGCGCCGGCCGGTGGTTCTACGTCGACGGGGACGTGACTGACTAAAGCGTGTCGATCAATTCTATTGAATGTTCGGCACCGCCCTTCTCGGGCGTCGTCGGTTCAGGCCGCGGGTGCGGTGTGAACGTCGGTTCCCGCGTCATTCGGGCTGGTTTCACCAACACGAGGGTGTTGGCCAGCGCCGTCCCGTCGGCGGGCTTTGGTGGCCCCGCCCCGTTGCTTGGGGGTCCGGGGATCGGTTGAGGTGTCGTGCCGGTAGCCCTGGCCCCAGCGGGCAAGATTCCGCGCGGCGTTGGCGTCTCTGTCGGCGGTATGCCCGCATCCGCAGGTGAACACCCGATCCGCCAAGGTCATCGAACTGTCGATGTCCCCGCACTCAGAGCACAGACGGGTCGATGGATACCACCGGTCGGCTTCGACGAGCTGCCCGGCCCGCCACGCCTGCTTGTAGCGCAGCAGCCGCGCGAACTCCGACCAGCCGGCGTCGGAGATGGCGCGGGCCAGCCGATGGTTGCGCAGCATTCCGGTCACATTAAGGTTTTCGATGACAATCCGGTCGTGGGTCTTGACCAGCTCGCCCGACACCTGGTGCAGGAAATGGCGGCGCACGTTGGCGACACGATGATGATGCCGCCCCAACCGGGCCGCGGCATCCTTGCGGTTTCGTGATCCCTTCTTCTTGCGAGACAACGACTTCGACAACCGCCGCTGATGAGCGATGCCGGCGGCCAGCGCCTTGGGGGCGTCATCGATGCGGGCGACCTCGGTGCCGTCTACAGTCGCGGCGACCAGGAACGCCGTCAGGCCGCGATCCACCCCCACCCAGCCGCCACCGTCGTCGCGGCGGGTTGGGTGCTGATGAGCTGGGTGCAGATCGGCGGCCTCGACATTGAGTGCGATCCACCAACGGTCCCCGTGATGACTGAGGGTGGCGAACAGAATCTTGGCCCGGTCCTTGGCGAGCATGCGTCGCAGTCGGCGAGTGTCGTCATGGACGGCGATCTGGCCGATGCCGGGCAGCGTGAGCGAACGGGGCCGGTCGTTGTCGCCGATACGGATCGCGGCGGGTTTACCCTTGGGGTGCTTGTTGCGCAGCCGAAACGACGGGATGCCGCCGGTTTTCTTCTTGAACCGTGGGAACCCGACGCGGCGGCCTTTGCGCTTGCCCGAGCGCGAATCCGACCATGCCGCCAACCCTTTACCCAGGTCAACGGCGGCTTCCTCGAAGACCTGCTGACACACATCGCCCCGCCAGGACAGGCCTGTCGCCACCACTTCGACGCCACCGTCGGCATCGACAGCGAACACCCGGCCGGCATCCTCGGTCTTCTTCCACCCATTGAAGGTGTTGATCAGGTCGAAACCCGTCCACGGCACCGTGGTGCCCGGGTCGGTTCGCCGGGCAGACAGGCTGGTTTTGACGATCCGTAGGCACTGGTTGAACGCGAACCGCGACGCGCCAGCATGGCGGGCCAGCATGTCACACTGCTCGACCGTCGGGTCGAGACAGAACCGGAATGTGGTATGCCGCGCCATCACCATTCAGCGTCTCATGACGGACTGACAAGCACGCTGGCCATCGCAATCGTGTCGGTACCCGTGATGACGATTTGTGGTTATGTGACCCGAAACCTGGTCGGCGCCGCCGATACCGCTCTGATCTGTCCGATACCGCGTGGGCGCGCATCGCCCGCTTCCTCGTCTCGAAACATCCCAGAGGTGGGCGGCCCTGCCCACCGCAGCGGTGGCGCGAGTACCTCGACGCCATCTTGTATGTGCTGCGTACCGGGTGCGCGTGGCGGCATCTGCCGCACGACTTCACCGTGTCGTGGTCAGCGGCGCACAAACACTTCCTGCGCTGGTGCCGCAACGGTACATGGGAGCGAATCCTGACCACGGTCCGCGGCGAGGTCCGTACCCGCTCCGGCCGCCGCAGACGGCCCACCGCGGCCGTGGTTGATTCCTCCAGCGTCAAGGCGTCCCCGGTGGCCGGGCCGCGCGGGTTCGACGGGGCAAAGAAGGTCGATGGCGTCAAACGTCATGTGCTCGTCGATTCCGGCGGCGTTCTGGTCGCCGNCGTCGTCACCGCTGCCAACGTCGCCGACCGCGCGGCATTCCCCACGCTGCTACACAAGGCAAAACGCATCGCCCCGACCATCAGCCACGTGTGGGTGGATAAGGGCTACACCGGTCAGACCGTGACGAGCGCCGCGGCCAGGGCCGCTGTCACAGTGGACGTAGTGTCCGGGCCGAAACCCGGCCGCGGGTTCATCGTCCAACCGCGACGCTGGGTGGTCGAACGCACCAACGGCTGGATCAACCACTGCCGACGACTCGACCGCCACTACGAAGTCACCCTCAACGCACACGAAGGCTTCCTCTACCTCAGCCAGATCGCCCTACTGCTACGCCGCCTCGACCGCACCCAGTTGCTCGACGCGCTCTAGCGGGCCGCCGTGAGTACCCGAGGGCCGCTCTCGGTGATCGCGATGGTGTGCTCGGAGTGCGCCGTGTTCGACCCGTCCGCCGATCGCAGGGTCCAACCGTCGGCATCGATCACCAGACGATCACTGCCGCGCGCCCACCACGGTTCCAACGCGAGCGTCAGACCGGGCCGCAGCAGCAGGCCACGTCCCCGCCGACCGCGATTGGAGACATGGGGATCCTCGTGCATCGTGCGGCCCAACCCGTGGCCGCCGAACTCGGCGTTGACTCGATATCCCGACTCGGTGGCGACGTCGTTGATGGCGGCGGAGATGTCACCGAGGTGACCGCCCGGCACCGCGGCGGCGATGCCGGCGTCGAGTGCTCGCCGCGTCGACTCGATCAGTGCGGTGTCGGCGGGCTCGGGATCGTCACCGACGACGACGGTGACCGCGGAGTCGGCCACCCAGCCGTCGATCGACACCGCAAAGTCCAGGCTCAACACGTCGCCGTCGCGCAGCACGTAGTCGTGTGGCATGCCGTGCAGCACAGCGTCATTGACCGACAAGCAGATGACATTGCGGAACGGGCCGCGACCGAACGACGGGGCGTAGTCCCAGTAGCACGACGTCGCACCGCGGTCGTTCACCAGATCGCGGGCGCGGTGCTCGAGTTGCATCAGGTTCACACCCGGCTGCGCCTGGGCCGACAGCGCCGCCAGTGTCTCCGCGACGAACTGGCCGGTCACCGCCATCCTGTTGATCTCGTCGGCGGTCTTGAGCTCGATCACACGTGATCTCCGTTTCAGCATCGGTATTCTTATACCGTTGCCACGGTACCAGCGCCGGTATTTGAATACCGACTATGCTGGCGTCATGGTACGTGTACCCCTGAGTCCGGAACAGGTGAAAGCCGGGCAACGCCTCGGCGCGCTGATCAGGACCGCCCGAGCCGGCCGCGACCCCGAGGGGATCGCGCGGGACGCCGGGATCTCGCCCGAGACGCTGCGCAAGATCGAGGTCGGCCGGATGCCCAGCCCGAGTTTCGGGACAGTGGTCGGGCTGTGCGGGGCCCTCGGTCTACCGATGCAGGAGGCCGTGGATGCCTGGGGCGGAGCCGACAACCAGCAGATGGCGATCTAGGCGGGTCAGGCCAGCAGGCTCGCCGGATCGGTGAACGGGAGCTCGAGGTCGGCGGCCACCTGCTCGGACAGCAGCGCGCCCTCATGGGACGAGAGCCCCTTGGCCAGCGCGGCATCGGCTCGGCAGGCGCTCCGCCACCCCTTGTCGGCGAGCTTGAGAACGTACGGCATGGTGGCGTTGGTCAGCGCGAAGGTCGACGTCCGCGGCACCGCGCCCGGCATGTTGGCCACGCAGTAGAAGACGGTGTCGTGCACCGCGAAGGTCGGGTCGTCGTGGGTGGTCGGCCGTGAGTCCTCGAAGCAACCACCTTGGTCGATGGCGATGTCGACCAGAACCGCACCCGTCTTCATCTGGGCAACAGTCGAATTGGTGACGAGTTTGGGCGCCTTGGCGCCTGGCACCAGGACGGCGCCGATGACGAGATCAGCCGCCTTGACGGCATCGTCGAGGTCGAGCGTCGAGGAGTAGCGGGTTTCGATGGCGCCGCCGTACTCGGCGTCGATCTTGCGCAGCGTGTTGACGTTGAGGTCGAACACCGTGACGTGCGCCCCCATGCCCCAGGCCACCGCAGCGGCGTTGTCGCCCGCCATCCCGCCGCCAATGACGACCACCTTGGCCGGGGCGACCCCGGGCACGCCGCCCATCAGCACACCGCGACCGCCCTTGGTGCGCATCAGGCGGTAGGCGCCGACCTGCGCGGACAACCGACCGGCCACCTCGGACATCGGTGCGAGAAGTGGGAGCGCCACCGACCCGTCCGATCCGGTGGTCTGCACGGTCTCGTAGGCGATGGAGGTGATGCCGGATGCCAGCAATGCGTCGGTGCAGGGCCGTGAAGCAGCGAGGTGCAGGTAGGTGAACAGGGTCTGCCCCTTGCGCATCCGCGAGTACTCGGCCTCGATCGGCTCCTTGACTTTGAGCAGCAGCTCCGCTTCGGCCCACACCTCGTCGGCACCTGCGACAAGCTGCGCGCCCGCGCGCTTGAAATCCGCGTCCGAAATCGCCGATCCGTCACCGGCGCCGGACTCGATGAGGACCTCGTGACCGCGGCGGACGAGTTCGGCGACGCCCGACGGGGTGATCGCGACGCGGTACTCGTTGTTCTTGATCTCGGTCGGGATGCCGACGCGCATGATCGCTCCTAGAAAGTGGGGGCTATTGGTGCTAATTGTGAATAACTGCCCGGGTATCCGCAATAATCATGATTATCTTTCGCTACCCTAAGGGTGTGGCCGAAGAATCATCACAACCTACCGACCGGCAGCCGCGATCGCCGAAGGATGTTCGGCCGGCCGCGATCGATGACGTCGACCGGCGGATCCTGACTGCGCTGCACGCCGACGCCCGCATGTCGAACAGCGCGCTCGCCGAGCTCGTCGGTATCGCCCCGTCGACCTGCCACGGCCGGGTGCGCCGGCTGCAGGAGGCCGGCGTGATCCGCGGCTTCTACGCCGACATCGACCCGGCTGCCATCGGCCTGACCCTGCAGGCCATGATCTCGGTCAGTCTGCAGTTCAACGCGCGCAGCAAGATCCGCAACTTCATCCAGCACGTCCGCCGGATGCCTCAGGTCATGGACGTGTATTTCCTGGCAGGAGCCGACGATTTCATCCTGCACGTGGCCGCGCGCGACACCGACGATCTGCGGTCGTTCGTCGTGGAGAACCTCAACGCCGACGCGGATGTCGCAGGCACCCAGACATCGCTGATCTTCGAACATCTCCGGGGCGCGTCGCCGTTGTGAGGCGTCATCGGCCTTTGGCGAAGGCGCGTAGCCAGGTGAACCATTCGGCCATTCCTTCTCCGGTTTTTGCGCTCACCGGGAACACCGTGGCCGTCGGGTTCACCTGACGAATTCGTTCGGTGTAGGTGGTGACATCGGCTTCCAGGTACGGCGCCAGGTCGATCTTGTTGAGCAGCACCACCTCGACCGCACGGAACATCACCGGGTACTTCAGGGGTTTGTCCTCACCCTCGGTCAGTGAGTACACCATCGCCTTGGCGTGCTCGCCGACGTCGAACTCCGCCGGGCACACCAGGTTCCCGACGTTCTCGACGATGACCAGTTCGAGCGCCCCGAGGTCAAGGCCACCGAGCGCGCGGTTGACCATCGGTGCGTCGAGATGGCACTCACCGCCGAAGCCGTTGTCGGTGTTCAACAGTGAGACCTGCGCGCCGCGACCGCTGAGCCTGGCTGCGTCGAGGTCGGTGGCGATGTCACCCTCGATCACCCCGACTGCGATCTCGTCCGCGAGTTCGTCGAGTGTTGCCGCCAGGATCGCGGTCTTACCCGACCCGGGCGAGCTCATCAGGTTGAGCGCACGAACCCCGTTGGACTCGAAGGCTCCTCGATTGACCGCCGCACGTGAGTCGTTTTCCGAGAAGATCGCTTCCAGCACGTCGACGCGGTGTGAGGCGGTGCGGTACCCGCTGTGGTCGCCGTGCTCGCCGTGCTCGCCGTGCTCGCCGTGATCATCATCATCATCGTGGTGGTGTACCGTGCCGTCGTCGTGACGATGGAACCTACCCATGCCGGGCGCCTTCGGCCACGTCGATCGAGGTCACCATGAACTCTTCCCCGCGCAGCACCGACACCTTTGCGCTGCCGCAGGCAGGACAGCAGATCGACCACCGCGAGACGATGTCGGAGTGGGCGTGGCAGTCGTGGCACTCCACCGCGGCAGCCACCAGTTCGAGTACCAGTTCTGCGTGGCCGAGATCCTCGTGCTCGGCGATGATGCTCCAGCAGAACGTCAGCGAGTCGGGCACCACCTGGCGCAGCGCCCCGACCCGGACCCGCACGACGTCGACGGACCGCCCGGCAGCGTGTGTTTTCACCACCCCGGCGATCGCCTGACACAACGACAGTTCGTGCACAACCCCACGCTAGTCGCGTCGGTGCGGGCGGTGCGGCCAACCGGCAGCGGAAAAGCGCACAAGTCTGTGCGAGATTGTGATTGTTGGCGGCGTGGCAGCGGGTTAACCTCGGGGTCATCGATCTGTGCCGACAGCCCACTGGTGCAATCGGTGTCAGCTGTTGAGGGAGACCGCGCCGATGAGCGCACGTCCGGAATTCAGCGGTGGTGCCCGCACGGGTGACACCGTGCGTATCGAGTTGCGCGTCGCCGGGCTGGTCCAGGGGGTCGGATTCCGTCCCGCGGTCGCCCGGGTCGCCGCCGAGAATCGGCTGAGCGGATTCGTGCTCAATGATTCTCGCGCGGTTCGGTGCGAACTGGAGGGATCGCGGTCGGGGGTCGAGGCCGCGGTGGCCGCGATCCGTGACGCACCGCCGCCGCTGGCCCGCGTCGAATCGATGCACGTCGAATCGATTCGCCCCACCGGCGGCTCCGGCTTTCAGATCCTGACCAGCGATGGGGGTCCACAATCGGGCGACCGCACCTTGGTGCCGCCGGATATCGCGACATGTGCCGACTGTCTCCGAGAACTGTTCGACCCCGCCGATCGCCGTCACCTGCACCCCTTCATCACCTGCACCAACTGTGGACCGCGCTACACGGTGATCACCGATCTGCCCTACGACCGTCCCGCCACCACAATGGCCGGCTTCGCGATGTGCGCGACCTGCACCGTGGAGTACGGCGACCCGATCGACCGCAGATATCATGCGCAGACGATCGCCTGCCGGGACTGCGGGCCGATTGTGTCGTGGCGCGGTCCGGGCGCCGGGTCCTCGCCGCTGGCCTCGGCAGCCGCGGCGCTGCGCAACGGTCTGGTGGTGGCGATCAAGGGCATCGGCGGCTTCCATCTGGCCTGCCGAGCCGACACCGACGAGGTGATCGCCCGGTTGCGGCAGCGCAAGAACCGGCCCGCCAAGCCGTTCGCGATCATGGTGGCAGACGTCGCGGCGGCACGCCGGATCGCGGATGTCGGTGCTGCAGAGGCACGGCTGCTGGCCTCGCCAGCGGCGCCGATCGTGTTGCTGCCGGCGCGCCGCGGCGGGGTCAGCGACCTTGTCGCGCCCGGACTTCGCGAGGTCGGCGTCATGATCGCCTACTCGCCGATGCACCACCTGCTCTTCGCCGAACTCGGCACCATGCCGCTGGTGATGACCTCGGCGAACGAGGGCGGTTCCCCCATCGTGTTCCGCGACGACGACCTGAACTGGATCGACGGCCTGGCCGACGCGGTGCTGACCCACGACCGCCCCATCCACGTCCCCTGCGAAGACTCCGTGATCGGTCTTGACGGTGGCGGGAATGAACTGCCGCACAGACGATCCCGCGGGTACGCGCCGCTACCCGTCGCGACCGCAGGCGGGGGATCCGGGCCTGTGATCCTCGCGACCGGCGGTGACATCAAGTCCACCTTCGCGCTTCGGGGCAGCGATGGCCGGGCTCACCTGTCGTCACACCTCGGCGACATGGCCGACCCCCGAACACAGGACTGTTACACCTCGGCGCAGGAACACTTCTCGTTCATGACCGGGATGGCCCCCGCGGTAGTGGCGTGTGATCTTCATCCGGGGTATGCCACCACGCGGTGGGCTCAGCGATTCGCTTCCGACACCGACGGCATCGAGGAGATCGTCACCGTCCAGCACCACCACGCCCATGCGGTGTCGCTGCTCGCTGAACACCGCCGGCTCGGCGAACCGGTCATCGTGGTGACATACGACGGCACCGGCTACGGCACGGACGGAACCATCTGGGGGGGCGAGCTGCTGATGATCTCCGACCCTGCCCGGTTCACCCGGGTCGGTCACCTCGCGCCGTTCGCGCTGCCGGGCGGCGAAGGCGCGGTTCGCCAACCGGCACGCATCGCGTTGGATCTGTTGCGTCGCGCCGGGATCGCGTTCGACGAGGACCTACCGCCGGTCATGGCGATCGGAGCCGCGGGCCTGCACATCCTGTCCCAGCAGTTGGAGCGTGGGCTGCGCTGCGTACCCACCACCAGCATGGGCCGATTGTTCGACGGGGTGTCCAGTCTGCTCGGTGTCTGCGAGCAGGTCACCTACGAGGGACAGGCCGCCATCGAGCTGGAGCATCTGGCCCGTGGCGGGACGAGCTGTTCGACCGTCGATTTCGAGATCTCTGACGGAGTGATGGACCCAGCCCCGGTGATCGGTTCGTTGGTCGCGGGGCTGCGTTCCGGGATCCCCGGCGCTGATCTGGCCGCCGGCTTCCAGGACGCGGTAGTGCGCGCGACGGTGCGCGCCGCCGCCGAAACCGCCGATGCCGCCGGCATCTGCACGGTCGGCCTCACCGGCGGCGTCTTCGCCAACAAGAGGCTCTCGGACGGGATCGCCAGGGGGCTTCGGGACCGCGGCATGGTGGTGCTCACCCACCGGGTGGTCCCATGCAACGACGGAGGCCTGGCGCTGGGACAGGCGGCCGTCGTCGCTGCCCAGCGGTCAGCATCTTCTGCTCAGGAAAGGAGCGGCCTGTGTGCCTCGGAATCCCCGGCAAGGTGATCAAGATCTGGGATGAGTCCGGAACGCGGATGTCCACGGTCGAGTTCGGCGGGACGACCAAGACGGTGTGCCTGGCGTATTTGCCCGACATGCAGATCGGTGAGTTCACGATCGTGCACGCGGGCTTCGCGATCGCCAGGCTCGACGAGGAGTCGGCCAATGCCACCCTCCAGATGTTCGCCGACCTGGGCATCCTCGACGAGGAACTGGCCGGGGCCGAAGGTCAGAGTCTGGCACCGGACAGGAGGGAGCCGGCATGAGGTATCTCGATGAGTTCCGCGACCCGGTCGCGGCCAGAACCCTGGTCGACTCGATCAGGCGCCGCGCAACCCGCACCTGGACCATCATGGAAGTCTGCGGGGGCCAGACTCATTCGATCATCCGCAACGGCCTCGATCAGCTGCTCGAGGGGGCGGTGGAGTTCATCCACGGCCCCGGGTGTCCGGTGTGCGTGACGCCGCTGGAGATGATCGATCGTGGGCTCGAGATCGCCGCGCGCGAGGACGTCATCTTCTGCTCGTTCGGCGATATGCTGCGCGTCCCGGGTAGTCAGCAGGATCTCTTCGGCGTGCGTGCCCGGGGCGGCGACGTCCGCGTTGTCTACTCACCGCTCGATGCCACCCGGGTGGCCGCGGACAACCCGGATAAGCAGGTGGTGTTCTTCGGCGTGGGGTTCGAGACCACCGCGCCCGCGAACGCGATGGCGGTGCTGCACGCGCAACGACTGGGTCTGACCAACTTCTCGATGCTGGTGTCGCATGTGCTGGTACCCCCGGCGATGACTGCGATCCTGGCGTCGCCGACCAACCGTGTCCAGGGATTTCTTGCTGCCGGCCATGTGTGCTCGGTGATGGGAACCGCCGAGTACGGGCCATTGGTCGAGCAGTTCGGCGTGCCGATCGTCGTCACCGGCTTCGAACCGCTGGATCTGCTCGAAGGTGTCCGGCAGGTCGTCGATCTCCTGGAGTCGGGGACACCGGAGCTGCGCAACGCCTACCCGCGCGCGGTCAGCGAGGCAGGCAACGTCGTCGCTCAGCAGACCCTCGCCGACGTCTTCGCCGTCACCGACAGGCAGTGGCGGGGTATCGGGATGATCCCCGAATCGGGTTGGACGCTCTCGCCGCGGTATGCGGAGTTCGACGCCGAGCTGCGGTTCGGCGTCGGTCACCTGCAGGTCGCTGAATCGCCGGAATGCCACAGCGGCGAGGTGCTGCAGGGCCTGCTCAAACCCACCGAGTGCCCGGCTTTCGGACTGACCTGCACACCACGAAATCCGCTGGGCGCCACAATGGTGTCCAGCGAGGGTGCCTGTGCGGCCTACTATCACTTCCGCCGTCTCGAAACAGGTGCACATGCCTGAACCACCCGTGACAGTCGACCCTGCCGACTGGGTGTGCCCGCTGCCGCTGCGCTCGACCCGGCGCATCGTGCTTGGACACGGTGGCGGCGGCGTGCTCTCCGAGGAACTGATCAACAACCTGTTCCTGCCCGCGTTCGGTACCGCATCCGAAACCTCGCGCGATTCGGCGCTGCTGGACGTCGGCGCCTCACGCATCGCGCTGACCACCGACTCCTACGTGGTGCAGCCGCTGTTCTTCCCCGGTGGCAACATCGGCCATCTCGCCGTCAACGGCACGATCAACGACCTGGCGTGCAGTGGTGCGCAGCCACTTGCGCTGACGGCAGGGTTCATCCTGGAAGAGGGTCTGGAGCTCGACGTGCTCGGGATCATCGCCGCGACCATGGGCAGGGCGGCTGTCGATGCAGGGACATCGATCGTCACCGGTGACACCAAGGTGGTCGGAAAGGGCGGCGCGGATCAGCTTTTCATCAATACCGCCGGCGTAGGCGTGGTGCCGGCGGGTGTCACGATCGGACCGGACCGCGCTCGGCCCGGGGACGTCATCATCGTGTCGGGTCCCATCGGCGAGCACGGCGTAGCCATCATGAGCGTGCGCGAAGGCATCGACTTCGGCACCGTGGTGACCACCGACAGCGCGCCGTTACACCGCCTGGTCGCGGCGATGCTCGCCGCTTCGGCCGCCGACGGCGACCCTGGCGCCGTGCATACGCTCCGTGACCCGACCCGCGGCGGGCTGCTGGCTGCGGTCGTTGAGATCGCGCGCGCAGCAGCGGTCGGCATCGAACTCGACGAGGCCGCCATCCCGGTCCCGGAGACGGTCGCCTCGGCGTGCTCGTTCCTCGGGCTCGATCCGCTGCAGGTCGCCAACGAAGGCAAGATGGTGGCCTTCGTTGATCCCGATCACTCCGAGGCGGTGCTCGCGGCGATGAGATCGCTTCCCGAAGGGGCGGACGCCGCGGTGATCGGCCGGGCGGTGGCCGCCCATCCCGGTATGGCGGTGGCACGCACCCCGTTCGGGACCACCCGGGTGGTGGAACGCGAACTGGGCGAGCAGCTCCCACGAATCTGCTGACCGCCGGTCTCGGTTGTCTGAACGTCGTCTCAGTGTCTCAACGTCTCTGAGGGCGCCTCGCCCCAACGTTTGCGGTACTCGACCGCAAAGCTGCCGAGGTGGTGAAAGCCCCATCGCTCCGCGACGGCGGTCACGGTGACACCGTCTGACGGAATGGCGTCGGAGAGTTCTTCGTGGACTCGTTCGAGCCGCCGTTCCCGGACGAAGGCCATCGGCGACATCCCGAGTTCGGACCGGAATCCCTGCTGGATCGAGCGCACACTCATGTGGACGGCTTGTGCGAGTGAGTTCATCGTGATCCGTTCCGCCAGATGGGCGTCGATGTAATCCATCGCGTGCTGGATGACCGTACGCCGTGGATCCTGGGTCACCGGCCGGGTGATGTCGGCGTGGTAGTTGGACGGCTGCAGGTACAGCAGGCTGCTCATGACCAGCTCCTCGACCGGGCCGATGGCACGGCCGTCCTGAATCAGGGAGCCCGCGTGGTAGACCTCCGTGTGCATCAGTTGCACCGCGGCATGCCAGCGCATCGCCGCCTCGGTGGCAAGGTCGAACTCCGGATCGAATGTCAGCGGTCGCAACAGGTTGTGACCGATCAGCCTGGTCACATGCGCGGTCATGGCCTGCTGCTCGATCCGGATCAACAGCTGCGGAGCGTCCACCCCGAATTCGATGCGCAGCGGCACACCGGGGCTGGAGACAAGTGACCGCATTGTGTTGGCCTGGAATGTCTGCGCTGGATGTCGCACCGTGGCAACGCCGTTCATCGGCATGTGTACGGCGTAGTAGTGGCCCGTTTCGGGGATGTCGATGGTGGCGGCGACGTGCAGATCCAGGTACAGCATGCTGACGTTACGCAGGCGCACCCCGTGCATGGTCGCCGCGAAGCGGTCGGTTTCGGGTGAATCGATGCTCAGATGCAGTGGTGACAGCGTGCGGCCTATCAGCCTGGCCGCCTTGGTGACGTCCTCGGTGTAGAAGATCTCGTGGTCGGCCAGCGCCGGGGGAACGCCACGGGAGCGCACCTTGCGCCGAACCGGGTCGCTGGTGCGGCGGATGTCGATGAAGCCGAGACGGGTCAGCCGGGACATCGGACCGCCGGCAACGTCCGGGCAGGGTGGGCAGGATAGGAAAGGCTAACTTGGGTGTCGGGTAACGGAATTGGCGGAAGCAAGACAAGCCTCCTGGTCGACGGTTTCGCTTCAGCGTAGCCACCTGTGCGCAATCCTGATAGCGGTTGCGCGAATCTGATAGGCAGGGTCGGCGCCGCTGGGTACGTTGGGACCATCAGCCAGGTTTCTGGCACTTCGGGCTAGCCCGGCAGGAGGTCCGCATGATCGCCAACGGTCAGGTTGCCGAAGCGATGTCCCCGGCAGATACGGTTCGCGACCGTCTTGACGATCCGCGTGTCGCCGAGGCGCTGAACACGCTGCTCGATCACGCTGATCTACTGGCGGTGCTGGTCGGCGGACTTGACGGATTGCTGCGTCGGGGAGACGACATCGCCGACAACCTGACCTCGGCGATCGGTGAGCTCAAGGGCGCCGAGACCCAGTTCCCCGGAGTGGCTGCGCTCAAGGGCGTCGACCTCAATGAACTGGCAAGCAGCCTGGCTCTGCTCACCGGCGGCCTGGTCAAGGCCACTCCGGCGATCACCACCCTGATGAACTCGTCGCTGGCCGACGAGCGCGGGGCCGATGTGTTGGCGGCGCTCGGTGAGGCCCTGGTGTCCGCTCGTTCCTCGGTGCCCGCCCCACCCCACGGACTTCGGGGAATGTGGAAGACCCTGCGCAGTGCGGCAAAGGATCCCGACGTCGGCCGCGGTGTGGTGTACCTGGTCGAAGTCGCGCGGAGTTTCGGCCGCAGGGTGTGAAATATCCTCTGACACAACTTTATTCACGACCAACCTGAGCGGACGCGGCCCGTCCGGTCATCGAGAGGAGTTCACATGGCATCGGTGCTCTGGTTCCAGGGTGGCGCGTGCAGTGGCAACACGATGTCCTTCCTCAACGCCGACGAGCCCAACGTCGTCGATTTGATCGTCGACTTCGGGCTCGATCTCATCTGGCATCCGTCGCTGGGGCTCGAACTGGGCAACAACGCCCAGAAGGTGTTCTGGGACTGCGCCAAGGGTGAACGTCCGCTGGACATCTTCGTGTTCGAGGGCACCGTGATGGAGGCTTACGACGGTCGTGCCGACATGTTCGCCGACCGGCCGATGAAGGACTGGGTCACCGACATGGCCGCCGCCGCTCAGATCGTCGTCGCGATCGGCGACTGCGCATGCTGGGGCGGCATCCCCGCGATGGAGCCCAACCCGTCGGGATCGACGGGACTGCAGTTCCACAAGCGCGAGAAGGGCGGCTTCCTCGGTCCCGACTTCCGGTCCAAGATGGGACTGCCGGTGATCAACATCCCCGGATGTCCGGCTCATCCCGATTGGATCACCCAGATCATCGTGGCGCTGGCGACCGGCCGGGCCGGGGACATCACCCTCGACGACCTGCACCGCCCGGAGACCTTCTTCAAGACCTTCACCCAGACCGGCTGCACTCGGGTGCAGTTCTTCGAATACAAGCAGTCCACGATGTCGTTCGGAGAGGGAACCCGAACAGGTTGCCTCTTCTATGAATTCGGCTGCCGGGGGCCGATGACCCACTCGCCGTGCAACCGCATCCTGTGGAACCGACAGAGCAGCAAAACCCGTGCCGGCATGCCGTGTCTGGGTTGCACCGAGCCGGAGTTCCCGCATTTTGACCTGGCTCCCGGGACGTTGTTCAAAACCCAGAAGGTCAGCGGCATGATCCCCAAGGAAGTACCCGAGGGGACCGACCATCTCACCTACATGGGACTGGCGGCAGCCGCTCGCATCGCGGCGCCGCAATGGTCAAAAGAAGACATGTTCGTGGTCTAGGGCCACCAGGCCAACAGGAAGGCGTTTCGTATGACCTCACAGCTGGACTTGTTCGTCAGCCCCCTCGGTCGGGTCGAGGGTGACCTCGATGTCCGGGTCACCATCGACGACGGAGTGGTCACCTCTGCATGGACCGAGGCGGCGATGTTCCGCGGCTTCGAGATCATCCTGCGCGGAAAGGACCCTCAGGCGGGACTGGTGGTGTGCCCGCGCATCTGCGGCATCTGTGGCGGCAGCCACCTCTACAAGTCGGCATACGCCTTGGACACCGCCTGGCGCACCCACATGCCGCACAACGCGACCCTGATCCGCAACATCTGCCAGGCCTGCGAGACGCTGCAGTCGATTCCGCGCTACTTCTATGCGCTGTTCGCGATCGACCTGACCAACAAGAACTACGCCAAATCGACTCTCTACGACGAGGCCGTGCGGCGCTTCGCGCCCTATGTGGGCACGAGTTACCAACCCGGTGTGGTGCTTTCGGGGAAACCCGTCGAGGTGTACGCCATCTTCGGCGGGCAGTGGCCGCACTCTAGTTTCATGGTGCCCGGTGGGGTGATGTGCGCACCGACGCTGTCGGACGTCACCCGGGCCATCTCGATACTGGAGCATTGGAACGACAACTGGCTCGAGGGCAAGTGGCTTGGCTGTTCGGTGGACCGCTGGCTGGAGAACAAGACCTGGAACGATGTGCTTGCCTGGGTCGACGAGAACGAGGCCCAGTACAACAGCGACTGCGGCTTTTTCATCCGCTACTGCCTCGATGTCGGCCTGGACAAGTACGGGCAGGGGGTGGGCAACTATCTGGCCACCGGCACCTACTTCGACCCGTCGCGGTATGAGAACCCGACGATCGACGGCCGCAACGCGGCGTTGATCGGGCGCTCCGGGGTATACGCCGACGGTCGGTACTTCGAGTTCGACCAGGCCAATGTCCGCGAGGACGTCACCCACTCGTTCTATGAGGGTGACCGCCCTCTGCACCCCTTCGACGGTGAGACGATTCCGATCGACCCGGAGCTGGGGCGAAAGCAGGGCAAGTACAGCTGGGCGAAGTCACCGCGTTACGCGGTCGGTGATCTCGGCAACATTCCGCTGGAGGCGGGACCGCTGGCTCGGCGAATGGCCGCCGCAGGCCCCAATCCCGCTGCGCACCAGGACAACGATCCGCTGTTCGGCGACATCCACAACACCATCGGTCCGTCGGTGATGGTGCGTCAGCTCGCCCGGATGCACGAGGCGCCCAAGTACTACAAGTGGGCCCGCCAGTGGCTGGATGACCTGGAGCTGAAAGAGAGCTTCTACACCAAGCCCACCGAGTACGCGGAGGGCAAGGGGTTCGGCTCCACCGAGGCCGCGCGGGGTTCGCTGTCGGACTGGATCGTGATCGAGGACTCCAAGATCAAGAACTATCAGGTGGTCACGCCCACGGCGTGGAACATCGGTCCCCGGGACGGCTCGGAGGTGCTGGGCCCGATCGAGCAGGCACTGGTCGGGTCGCCGATTGTCGACGCCGACGATCCTGTCGAGCTCGGCCATGTTGCCCGCAGTTTTGATTCGTGTCTGGTGTGCACGGTGCACGCCTACGACGGAAAAACCGGCCGGGAACTGAGCAAGTTCGTCATCAACGGGATGGTGTGAGCTGCCGTCGACTGGCGCTGACCCCGCAGCATGCAACCCGGCGGCACCCCTCGAGCCGCCGGGTTGCAGCCTGCTGGTGATCGGTTGCGGCAACCTGCTCCGGGGTGACGACGGGGTGGGGCCGGTGCTGGTCCGTCATCTCTGGGAGCGTGGTGTGCCCGACGGCGCCAAGCTCGTCGACGGTGGCACCGCCGGCATGGACGTGGCATTCCAGATGCGCGGCGCGGGCCGCGTGGTCATCGTCGACGCCGCCGCCACCGGGTCAGCCCCCGGCACGGTGTTCCGAGTGCCCGGTGAGGAACTCGCCCAGCTGCCACCACTGCAGGGGCTGCACACCCATTCGTTCCGTTGGGACCACGCAATCGCGTTCGCACGATGGGCACTGGCCGAGGATTGTCCGACCGACATCACGGTGTTCCTGATCGAAGCATCCGGCGTCGAGCTGGGCGCTGACCTGTCCGCGCCCGCGACCGCGGCGATGGAGCAGGTCATCAGCATCATCGAGCGGGACTACCTGCGGCCGCTGCGTCCCGCGAGCCGTAGCGAGGTCACGGTGGAGTTCACCGCCGACGGCTATCTGCGGCTCAGCGCCGAGGTCGCGGGCGCCCGGTTCCCCTCAGACGCGGTGGCGGCGGTGGTGCGGGACGACGTGTTCTGGCTGATCCCACTTCGCGGCCCACGCAGCGGTGGCCTGCTGCTCAAACAGCGGAACCCGGCCGGCGACCGATCTGTATTGATCCACGAGCTACTTAGGGAGCCCTTACTTCCGGGTGTCTTTCGGGCATTCTGGGACGATGAACAAGCAGCACTGCGCATCCCCCTCCCACGAACCCGGGCGCCGGACGGCGGGGAGCCCAGGTGATCCTCGTGTGTGAATGCCAGTCATCGTTTCCGGAGGGGCGGCCACCTACCACGGTTCGCGCCCGCAGTTCCGCCGCCGACGGCCGCGCGGTCGAGACCGTCGTCGTACACGAGCGCGGGCACTGGGCCGTCGACATCATCGTGGTCTTCGATGACGGTGTCGTACGCAAACGGATCAACACCCATCGCACGCGCAGGCGTGCGGAGTTGGCGGCCGGCCTGATCAAACGCGCCGCCGAGCGCGACTTGAGAGGACCGCTACCGGGATGAGACTTATGGGAGGGCCGTGACCGACACCGTGGTCGACGCGAACAACAGCACTGTCGCCGACGGCCTCGTCGTGCGGCCGCAGCCGCTGGGCGTCTTCGGCCTTCCCCTGGGATATCTGCTCATTCCCGCCGGACCCGACACCGAACCGGTACGCCAGGCGTTGCTGGCCGGAACCCTGCCCGCGCACTGGCCGCCGCGGCTGGCTGCTCTGCAGTGTGCCCAGGCCGGTGATCGTGACGGTGCGCTGGCTGCGCTCGATCGCCTTGCCGGCCAGGATCCCATCAGTCGTTTCAATCGATTTGTGCTCGACCCGGATGCCGTCGAGGACCTGCCGGGGCTTCGTGCAGCCCTTGGTGAATGGGGCGTGCTCGTCGACGTCGTGCGCTATGCACTGGGACGCACCGACGACGCCCCGGCTGCCGGTGACAGCGACGGCGAACTAGCGGCCGCCGTGCTCGCGGTTGCAGCGTCGGCGGCCCTCGCCGGTGACGATGCCCCGCGTGCACTGCAACTCCTCGACATGGCCGTCGACGCGGCGGCACCGCTGTCCCGCGTGTTGGCCGGTGTGCTTGTCGGAGCTGCGGCCGGTGTCTGCGTGGACATCGGTGATCCGTCCGCGCTGGCCCGCCTTGAACGTGCCCTCAAACTCCTCGAGGACGCCGACGCGTTGCGGGTGCCCCGCGCAGAACTGCACCTGTGTGCGGCAGGCGTCCTGCACGAACGGGCCGCCGGACATCCCGAGCTGCTGGCCGCTTCGATCCCGCACTACCACTCGGCACTACAACTGATCCGCCGTGAGGACGCGCCGCTGCTCTGGGCGTCCGGTCATGCCGACCTCGCCACCGCCTATCTGACGATGCCGATGGTGGAGGCGTCCAGTCAACTACGGCTAGGCATCGCCGCGCAGTCACTGCGCCAGGCCCTCACGGTGTACACCCGCGAGGACCACCCGCGGCGCTGGGCCAGCGTGCAGCTGAACCTGGCGAACTCGTTGGTGTACAGCCCGTCCAAGCACCACCAGGAGAACATGCTCGAGGCGGCGGAGATCTACGAAGCAGTGCTGGGCGCCCGCGACCGGGACGGTGATCCGCTCGGCCGCGCGCGGGTGCTCGCCAACCAGGGCAACGTCCTCGCACATCTGGGGATGTTCGACCAGGCCAAGGCCAAGCTGTACGAGGCGCGGTTTCTGTTCGAGGAACTCGGCGACGCCGACTCGGTCCGCACTGTGCGCGGCGTCCTCGACGAAGTGGCGCGGGAAACGACGTTGGCACGCGAGGAGGAGCCGTGACCGATCTACGCGACGCAGCGGCATCGGAATTGGAGGCGCTGGCCACCCGTGTCGACGCCGCCGTCGCCGCGCTGGGCGATCTTGAGCCGACCGCGAAAGCAGCGGCCGAAGAGCTCAAGGCGGCGCTCGAGGACATCCACAGGGCCGGTCTGGTGACCATCGTGCAACGGATGCGCGCCGATGACGGGGCGCGTCCACTGTTGTTCGACCTCGTCGACGATCCGGTGGTGCGGATGCTGCTCACGCTGCACGGCATTATCCGGCCCGACTCGATGACCCTGGCGGGGCGCGCGTTGGAAGCCGTCCGTCCACAGCTTCACAGTCACGGTGGTGACGTGAACCTGGTACGCATCGAGGATGGTGTCGCCCTGGTTCGCCTCGAGGGCGCCTGCAACGGTTGCTCGATGTCCTCGGTCACCCTGCGCGAGTTGGTCGAAAAGGCGCTACTGCAAGGTGTTCCCTCGATCTCTGCTGTCGAGGTGCTTCCCGGCGAACCGAGCCCGACGGTGATCTCCGTGGAGGCGGTGCTCACGGGGCGAGGCGGTGTGGACGTCGAGGCCGAGGGCTGGGTGCGCGTCGGCCCGGCGGAGGCGGTGTCACCCGGCGAATTGACCGGCCACCACTTGGTCGGGGTCACCGGGACGCAGGCCGACGTGATCGTGGTCAACCTCGATCAGAGATTCGCCGCCTATCGCAACGAGTGCGCACACGAGGCCCTCCCGTTGGACAACGCTGTCATCGACGCCGCCGCCGGTACCTTGACCTGCCCTTGGCACGGATTCTGTTACGACGCAGTGTCGGGGGAGTGCTTGTCGGCACCCGGTGCGCAGCTCGAACAACTGCCGTTGCGTGTCGACGACGGGGACATCTGGGTCCGAGTCAGCGAATGAGCCGCTACACGGTGCGGCACACCGTCGACGGCAGGCCGGCCGGAGCCGCCGCGGTTGCTGTGTTGGGGGACTCTCACAGCGGCGGGTGGGCGCCACATGTCTGGCTGGGCGCGCCGGCGCCGGGAGGACTCGCCCTTCCGCCCGCCAATCCCAGCATGGCGTGGATGTACTCCCCGCGCGGCGTGTTCGTCGATGACCGCCACGTTGTTGTCGCCGACTCGGGCAATCATCGAGTGCTGATCTGGCACGGGGTGGCGGGCTGCGACGAGCAGCCCGCCGATGTCGTGCTCGGACAACCCGACGCCTGCACGGAGGGTCGCGCTGCCGGTGGCCGCGGTCCTGAGCGCGGCATGAACCTGCCCACCGGCGTCGGGGTGATCGACGGCCGGCTGGTCGTGGCCGACGCCTGGCATCACCGGATCCTGATCTGGAACGAGGTGCCGCAACGTTCCGATGTCGCACCCGATGTGGTCCTCGGCCAACCCGATCCCGGGTCGGTCGAACCGAACGCGGGTGGACCGTGCTCGGCGTCGACCTTCTACTGGCCGTTCGGATTCGCGCTCCTCGGTGGCAGGTTCTGGGTTGCTGATACCGGCAACCGGCGAGTTCTCGGCTGGACCAACGGTATTCCCCGACCTGGACAGCCGGCGGACATTGTGCTCGGTCAACCCGACGGGAGCGCCCGGGAGGAGAATCGCGGCGGCGCTGCGGGTCCGGCGAGCTTCCGTTGGCCGCACGCGATCGCCGGGACCTCTGAGTTGCTGTTGGTGGCCGACGCGGGGGATCACCGGATTCTCGGCTGGTCACCGTCGCCCGACACCGATTGCCCTGCCAACATCGTTCTGGGACAGCACGACTTCACCTCGGCCGACGAGTGGCCGTACGGGCCCCACACCGGCGACCGGTTCCGCTTCCCCTACGGTGTGGCACTCGACTGCGGTCGGCTGGCCATTGCCGACACCGCCAACAATCGCATCCTGATGTGGGACGGACTTCCGGCCGAGCAGATCGGCGGGCGGCCCGCCGATCACGTGCTGGCCCAGCCCGATTTCGGATCCAACGGCGAGAACCGATGGGCTTCGGTGGGACGCGACACCCTCTGCTGGCCGTACGGGTTGAGCCTGCACGGTGACGTGTTGGCGGTGGCGGACTCGGGCAACAACCGGGTCATACTGTGGCGGCGTTCGTGAGACCGCGCATCGTGCAGACCGATGACCAGATCGGGTTCTTCTGGGTGACCCCGGCCGGCGTGCCCACCACGCTGCGGGCGCTTGTGGACGGTGATGACGAGCCCCACCGATTGGCCGTGACACACCTGTCCGCGCTCGACGACGCCCTCATCGATGCGGCCGGACGGTTCGGTGAGCTGCTGGGTGGTGGTCGGCGACCGAACGCCCGGGACCGCGAGGATCTTGCGGCGCTCTACCGCAGCCTGGATCGGCTGTGCCTGGACTATGCGAACGCCATCGAGGAGATCGGCCTGACACCGGACGCGCGGTCCGGCAAGATCATCGGCACTGCCGCGTTGATGTCGATACTGGCCCGCCAGCCTTTGGGTCTGCTCGGACCGGCGCCGCTGGACGGCGAACTGGACCAGCCCACCCTGGGGGTCGTCGGCGGCTTCGGCGAGATGGTGCCGGTTGATCCCGCCAGGCCATGGAAAGGGGGTCGCTGGGTGGTGCGTACCGACGCAGGCAGTCGGCTGCCGCTGACCTTGGAGATGCTGTTGTTCGACAGTTCGGGGGTGAACAAGGACGCTGCCCGTGAGGAGCACCGCCAGGCCATGCAGACAGTGATCGCCGCAGCGCAGCACCCCGATGCCGATCAGTTCGACGTCGCGTGCGCGCTCGACTGGCTGCTCTACGACTGGCTCATGGCGCACCGCGAAAACCCCGACAGCGCCGAGATCGTCTTCCCCAAGGGGCACGAGAGCGCTGCGCAGGTCATGGTGGCGGCCGCCGCGGCATCGGTGACTGTGCGGGCCACCTTTGATCCTGCGCTGGCACAGTAACCGTCAGGGGGTGGCGGTCAGCGTGACGTTGTACAAGTTGATCGCCACGTCGTCGGGCAGGATGTCGACGAACGTCGGGCCCTCGCGCAGTGCGCCGCCGGTGGCGACGATGTTTCCCGGAAATGTTGCTGCACAGGGGAAGTTGCTGCATCGCAGCCAGTAACCCGGTGCGCTCTGATAGGGATGCATGCTCGGCGATTGGTCGACGCGGTAGCGTCCGGGCGGGATGAAGGTCGTCGCCCAGCCCTCGCGCGGTTGGGTGCTGACGCCGAACACGCCGTTGCTTCCGTAGCTCACCGGTGCCGCCCCGGCCGGTGCGGCCAGGATGCATGCTGACGCCAACGCGCCCGCAGCGGCCAGTGCCGAGACCATCCTGTTCATACCCAGAAGCGTAGAGGTGTCGTCATGGTCCTTGGTCGTGTTCGGGCAGTAGGTATCGGTGGGGGTGGTGGTAGTTGTTGATTCTGCTTTGTCCGGTGTGGTGGTGGGTGCCATTCGGTGTGGCCTTGGGGGTTTTCTGGTGGTGGTCCAGCCGGTGTTTTCGATGAGGCGGTTGTCGGGTCCGCAGGCCAGGGTGAGGTCGTTGATGTTGGTTTGGCCGTTGTTCTTCCAGTCTGCGGCGGCGTGGTGGACGTGGCTGTGGTAGCCGGGGGGCGGCGGTGCAGCCGGGTCGGGTGCAGCCGCGGTCACGGGCCAGTAGTGCGATCCATTGTGGCGGTGTGGCGCAGCGTTTGGCCCGGCCGAGGTGCAGGACTTCGTTGGTGTGGTCATCGAACACCGCCAAATAGTGGTGTGCGCCGCGGGCGGCCATCCGGATCAGGTCCGGGATGGGTAGTTAGGTGCCGCCGGCGATGACTGCCAGCCCGGCCCCGGTGTGGAGTTCGGCCAGTGTGGTGGTCGCGATCACTGTGACCGGTAGGCCGTGACGGGTGCCGAGCTGGCCTGAGGTCAGGGCGGCGCGGCCGACGGCTTTGAACGCGTCGTGGTTGCGCTGGGCCTGGGTGCGGGTATCGCTGCACCCACGCTGATCACCGCCCTCGTGGTCGGGGTGGCACATGCCGGGGGCGGCTTGGGTGGCCAGGATCGCTTCCCAGTAGGCGCCGGTCTCGGCGTCGAGGCGCCCGCGGATCGACCTGGTCCCGTCGCGTTGCTGTTTGCCCAGGGTGATCCCGCGGTGGTGGGCTTGTTCGGACTCGCTGGGTTCGGGGCCGTCCTGGTCGATCATCATCAACAGTTCTGCGGCGGCGGTGGCCTCCCACACCGGAGCCAGCACCTCACCGGTCAGCCCGCGCCGCGGGCCCAGGTGTTTGGCTTCGCGCAGCCGGCGTCGGGCGTCTTTGCCCGAGACCCGCAATGCGGTGCTCAGCACTTTCGTCCACGAGGATTCGCCCAGCCGGTGCGGCTCGGTTTCGTTGACCAGCCGGTTCAGCAGCCGATACTCCACCACCGGCAAAGCCCAGGCCAGGGCGGTCAGCTCCGAGAGCAGCCCGACCAGCTCACGATGAGACAAACCCCCGGCGGCATCCTGGAGGACCGCAAGCTGCGACCTGATCACCTCGACCGCGCCGGACACCTCACCCATACATCG
>NZ_CACSIP010000040.1 GCF_902705885.1 Mycolicibacterium austroafricanum
CCTCACCCTGGCCTGCGGACCCGACAACCGGCTGGTCGAAAACACCGGCTGGACCACCACCAGAAAACCCCCAAGGCCACACCGAATGGCACCCACCACCACACCGGACAAAGCAGAATCAACAACTACCACCACCCCCCACCGATACCTACTCCCCGAACACGACCAAGGACCGTAGGCTGAGCCGCGATGCCCACCAACGCCGTCGATCATCGCCTGAGCTCTGTGCCCGAAGCCGGATACGTCTACCGCACCTCGTGGCGGGTCGCGACCGGTGACGTAGGCGGCGACCTCAACTTGCGCCTCGACGGCGTGGCCCGCTACATCCAGGAAGTCGGCGCGGAGAATCTCGTCGATGCCGGTGAGGCCGAAGACCATCCGCACTGGCTGGTACAGCGCACCGTCATCGACGTCATCGAACCGATCGAGTTCCCGAACGAGGTGTCATTCAGCCGATGGTGCTCAGCACTGTCCTCGCGCTGGTGCACGATGCGCGTCGACCTCGTCGGCAGCGACGGCGGCCGCATCGAGACCGAGGGTTTCTGGATTGCCATCAACTCGAAGACACTGACACCGCAACGTGTTTCGGACACATTGATCGACCGTTTCGCATCCACCACCGATGTCCACCGTCTGAAGTGGAGCCCATGGCTGGAAAACCCGGCCGCCCAGGACGAAACGATGCCGTTCCCTTTGCGCCGCACTGATATCGACATCTTCGAACACGTCACCAACACCGCCTACTGGCACGCCATCCACGAAGTCATCGCACTGGTCCCCGACGTCTGCACACCTCCATACCGCGCGGTCGTCGAATACCGCAGGCCGATCAAGTACGGCGAGGACATCACCGTCGGATGGTCCCGCCACGGCGACGACGTGCAGATCGCTCTCGCTGTCGGCGACGACGTTCGGGCCGCGGCGCTGCTGCGCAAGCTGTAGCCCAGCGCGGGGCCGCCCAGCCACGCCACTACCCTGAGCGAGTGTCCGATCTCGTACTGACGCAGGTCGACGACCGCGTCGCAGTCATCACTGTCAACGATCCCGACCGCCGCAACGCCGTGACCGCGGAGAGTTCGGCGGCACTTCGCGCCGCCATCGAGGCGGCGGAGGCCGACACCGATGTCCATGCGGTCGTCGTCACCGGCGCCGGCAAGGCGTTCTGCGCCGGCGCCGACCTCACCGCCCTGGGTGAGGCGACCGAGGACGGACTGCGCGTGATCTACGACGGTTTCCTCGCCGTGGCACAGTGCACACTGCCCACCATTGCCGCGGTCAACGGTCCCGCGGTAGGGGCTGGGTTGAACCTCGCGCTGGCCGCCGACGTGCGCATCGCCGGTCCGGCGGCGATGTTCGATCCGCGGTTCCAGAAACTGGGCATTCACCCAGGGGGCGGCGCGACGTGGATGCTGCAGCGAGCGATCGGACCCCAGGCGGCACGGGCAGCACTGCTGTTCGGGATGCGCTTCGACGCGGAGACGGCCGTCCGTCACGGCCTGGCACTGCAGGTCGCCGATGACGCGGTGGCGGCCGCCCGGACTCTTGCGGCCGGACCGGCGTCTGCGCCCCGTGAGGTGGTCATCGCGACCAAAGCCTCGATGCGTGCCACCGCAAACCCCGGCACCGTGGACCTCGATCAGCACCGCCTCGCCGTCGATGTCGAGATCGGCCCTCAGGCGAGGTCGATCGAGTCACCCGAGTTCGCGCAGAGGTTGGCCGCGGCCAAACGCCGGTGACTCAGGGCGCCGACGCCACGATGCGCTCGGCGCGGCGCAGCACCGGCATGTCGACCATCTGCCCCTCGAACTGGAAGACGCCGCGCTCAGTTGCCGCACGAGCGAGAACAGCGCGGGCCCAGTCGATCTGATCGTCGGTCGGCGCGTACCCGGCGCGGATCACCGCCACCTGGGTGGGATGGATCGCGACCTTGGCGTCGAAGCCGACCGCGACAGCGTCGTCGGTCTCGGCGCGCAACCCGTCCAGGTCTCTGATGTCAAGATAGACCGAGTCCAACGCCAGGCGGCCAAAGGCCTTGGCGGCCAGCAGACTCTGTGACCGCACGTGCTTGGCCACATCACGGTAGCTGCCGTCGGGCCGGCGGTTCGCGGTACCGCCGGTTGCCGCGAACAGGTCTTCGGCGCCCCACATGACGGCCAAGGCGTTGTCGACCCGAGCGGTCTCAGTGACGGCCAAGGCTCCCCGTGGCGTTTCGACCAGCACGACCACGTCGAACGGTGCCAGCGACGCGACCTGCTGGGCGGTTTCGGTCTTGGCCAGCATCACGGTGGTGTAGTCACTGGCTTTGACGGCCTCGACGTCCAGCGCGTGGTCGGCCGTGCTGACCGGGTTGACGCGCACGACCGTGCGGGTCGGGTCCAGCGGGGTGTCCAGGAGCGCTGTGCGCGCGGCTTCCCGGTCTTTCGCCGCGACACCGTCTTCGAGGTCGAGGATCACCACATCGGCTGCTGCAGCTGCCTTCTGGAATCGCTCCGGCCGGTCGGCCGGGCAGAACAGCCAGCCGGGTCCGTTCTCTGCCAGCGCCATCACGCCCCGCTTTCGGGACGCTTGCGCACCATGGTCTTTCGTGACGCGGTCGCGACAACGTCACCGTGCTGATTGTGACCGGTGTGGGCGAAGGTGACGATGCCCTCCCCCGGGCGGCTCTTGGACTCACGCATCTCGATGACTTCGGTCTCGGCGTAGAGCGTGTCGCCGTGGAACAGCGGCTTGGGAAACGCCACCTCGCCGAAACCCAGGTTGCCGACGATGGTGCCCTGGGTGAGCTGCGCAACCGACAACCCCACCAGCGTCGACAGGGTGAACATCGAATTGACCAGCCGCTGGTTGAACGGCGGGAGCGCCTCAGAGAACGCGGCATCAAGGTGCAGCGCCTGCGTGTTCATGGTCAGCGTGGTGAACAGCACATTGTCGGCCTCGGTGATGGTCCGGCCCGGCCGGTGCTGGTAGAGCACGTCGGTCTCGAACTCCTCGAACCACAGACCGCGCTGGACGACGACTCGCTTCTCGCTCACTTCTGCCCGATCGTTCGCCCCGCTCACTTCTGCCCGATCGTTCGCCCCGCTCACAAGCCCAACTCTCTTCCGATCAGCATCAGCTGCACCTCTGTGGTGCCTTCGCCGATTTCGAGGATCTTGCTGTCCCGGTAGTGCCGGGCTACCGGATACTCGTTCATGAAGCCGTAGCCGCCGAAGATCTGGGTGGCGTCGCGGGCGTTGTCCATCGCCGCCTCGCTGGCCACCAGCTTGGCGATCGCGGCCTGCTTCTTGAACGGCTTGCCCGCGAGCATCAACGCGGCCGCGTCGTAGTAGGCCGTGCGGGCGACATGGGCTCTGGTCTCCATTCGGGCGATATTGAACGCAATTGCCTGGTTCGCTCCGATGGCGCGGCCGAAAGCCTGCCGCTCCTTGGAGTACTTGACGCTCTCGTCCACGCAACCCTGTGCGGCACCGACCGACAGTGCCGCGATCGCGATGCGGCCCTCGTCGAGGATGCGCAGGAAGTTCGCGTATCCACGGCCGCGTTCTCCCAGCAGGTTCTCCTGCGGCACCCTTACGTCGTCGAAACTCAGCGGATGGGTGTCCGAGGCGTTCCACCCCACCTTGTTGTATGCCGGCTCTGCGGTGAAGCCCTCGGTCGGCACCGGCACCAGGATCGACGAGATCTCTTTCTTCCCATCGGTTTCCCCGGTGACAGCGGTGACCGTCACCAGTTTCGTGATGTCGGTGCCCGAGTTGGTGATGAACTGCTTGCTGCCATTGATGATCCAGCTGGACCCGTCCATCCGGGCAGTCGTCTTGGTCGCGCCGGCATCACTGCCTCCGCCGGCCTCCGTCAACCCGAACGCCCCCAGCGCCTTTCCGCTCGCCAGCAGCGGCAGCCACTGCTGCTTCTGCTCGTCGCTGCCGAACCGGTAAACCGGCATGGCTCCCAGCGACACCCCGGCTTCCAGCGTGATCGCGACGCTCTGGTCGACCTTGCCGAGCTCTTCGAGCGCCAGACACAGCGCGAAGTAGTCCCCGCCCATCCCGCCGTACTCCTCGGGGAACGGCAACCCGAACAGCCCCATGTCAGCCATGCCCGCCACCACTTCGTAGGGGAACGAGTGCTCTTCATCGTGTTTGGCCGACACCGGCGCCACCACGCTCTGGGCGAAGTCACGCACGGTCTCGGCCAGCTGCTGATAGTGATCGGGCAGCGTGCCGGTCGCCAGGAAGTCGGTCGCCTGATTGTGGGTCGTCACCGCTGCGGCTCCTCGGTTGCCGTTATCCGGGCCAGCACCTGGCCCACTTTCACCTGTTCGCCCACACCGACGAGCAGTTCCACCACACCGTCGACCGGTGCGGCCAACGCGTGCTCCATCTTCATGGCCTCGACGGTCACCACCACCGCGCCGGTCGTCACCGTCGTACCGTCCTCGATGCCGACCGCGACGACCGTGCCGGGCATCGGGCTGGTCAGCTCGGCGTCACCGCTGTGCGCGTCGTCGGGACGCACGGGCGCTTCCAGGATCTCCTCGACCAACGCGACACGACCCGCTCCAGCCAGCCATACCTGAGCGCCCACGGCGGCCACCAGGTATTGGGAGCGTAGCCCGTCGATCGTCACCGCCAGCCGGTCATCGTCCAGAGATGCCCGCAGAGTTCGGGTTTGACCGCCTTCGACGGTCGCCGTGGCGTTCTCCGGTGAGCCGCTCAACCAGACGTGGTCGGTTCGGTCCCCGGAGCGAAGGCGGATCGTCGTGGGCGCACGACCGGCGATACGCCAGCCCGAGGGCACGTCCCACGGGCTGGCGGGGGCAGCCGGCCACGACTGCAGCCACCGGTAGGCCGCTCCCGCGATCAACTCGTCGTCTCCGGGTGGCGCCGGTGCGAAATCCGGGGTTCGGCGATCCAGCAGCCCGGTGTCCAGCCGCCCTTCGGCCACGTCGGCATCCGCGAGCAGAAAACGTAGGAACTCGATATTGGTGGTCAGACCCAGCACCGCCGTGTCGGCCAACGCTGCGTCGAGCGCGTGCAGTGCGGCGGCCCGGTCACCGGCGTGGGCGATGACCTTCGCCAGCATCGGGTCGTAGTCGCTGCCGACCACCGTGCCGCCGGCCAATCCGGAGTCCACCCTTATCCCCGGTCCGGATGGCTCCCGCAGGCCGACGACGTCACCGCCGGTCGGCAGAAAACCTCTGGCTGGATCCTCGGCGTATACGCGCGCTTCGATCGCGTGGCCGCTCATCTGGACGTCGGTCTGGACGATCGGCAGCTTCTCCCCCGCGGCGATCCGCACCTGGAGCTCGACCAGGTCCAGGCCGGTGACCATCTCGGTCACCGGATGTTCCACCTGTAGGCGGGTGTTCATCTCCATGAAGAAGAACTCGTCCGGCCGATCGGCAGAGACGATGAACTCGACGGTCCCGGCACCGGTGTAATCCACGCTGCGGGCCGTGTCACAGGCGGCCGCGCCGATGCGGGCGCGGGTGGCGGCGTCGAGCAGCGGCGACGGTGCTTCTTCGATCACCTTCTGATGCCGTCGCTGCAGGCTGCACTCGCGTTCACCGAGATGCACGACGTCGCCATGGGTGTCGGCCAGCACCTGCACCTCGATATGGCGCGGATTGAGCACGAATCGCTCGAGAAACAGCGTGTCGTCGCCGAACGCTGACTCTGCCTCACGCCGTGCGCTGGTCAACGCCGATGGGAGATCTGCGGCGTCGTGCACCACCCGCATGCCCTTGCCGCCGCCACCCGCTGACGGCTTCACCAGCACGGGGAAGCCGACCTCGGCAGCCCCGCCGATCAGGTCGTCGTCGGTGAGCCCGGGCCGGGAGATCCCCGGCACGACCGGCACCCCGAAAGTCGACACCGCTGCCTTGGCCGAGATCTTGTCGCCCATCGTCTGGATCGCGGCCGCTGCCGGCCCGATGAACGTCACCCCCGCCGAGTTCAGCGCGTCGGCGAATTGTGCGTTCTCCGAGAGAAATCCGTATCCGGGGTGGACGGCCTGCGCGCCGGTGCGATCGATCGCCGCCAGTAGCGCATCGATCGACAGGTAGCTCTGCCGGGCCGGTGCCGGGCCGAGTCGGACCGCGACGTCGGCCGCTGCGACGTGGCGGGCGTCGGCGTCGGCGTCGCTGTACACCGCCACCGAGCGAATCCCCATGGACCGCAGCGTGCGGATGACCCGCACCGCGATCTCCCCGCGATTGGCGACCAGTACCGTGTCGAAGACCATCATCACATCCTGAAGACGCCGTAGGAGACAGGCTCGAGCGGCGCTTGTCCGACCACCGAGAGTGCCAGCCCGACAACCGTTCTGGTGTCAGCGGGGTCGATGACCCCGTCATCCCAGAGGCGCGCGGTCGAGTAGTAGGGATTGCCCTGATCCTCGTACTGCGCACGGATCGGCGCCTTGAAGGCCTCTTCTTCTTCCGCGGTCATCTCACCGCGCACGGTGGCCAGCACCGATGCCGCCTGTTCGCCGCCCATCACCGAGATCCGGGCGTTGGGCCACATCCACAGGAAGCGTGGCGAATACGCGCGGCCACACATCGAGTAGTTTCCCGCGCCGTAGGAGCCGCCGATCACCACGGTCAGCTTGGGAACACGCGCGCAGGCCACGGCCGTGACCATCTTGGCGCCGTGCTTGGCGATGCCGCCGGCCTCGTAGTCGCGACCGACCATGAAGCCGGAGATGTTCTGTAGGAACAACAGTGGCGTGACCCGTTTGTCGCACAGTTCGATGAAATGCGCGCCCTTGAGGGCAGACTCGCCGAACAGCACGCCGTTGTTGGCGACGATGCCGACCGGGTGGCCGTGGATGCGGGCGAACCCGGTCACCAGGGTGGCTCCGTACTCTGCCTTGAATTCCGCGAACTCGCCGCCGTCGACGATGCGGTTGATCACCTCGTGCACGTCGTAGGGCACCCGCGAGTCGATGGGGACGACGTCGTAGAGCTCGGTCTGGTCGGCGACCGGGTCGACCGGCGGCACCACGTTCCAGGGCGGATCTGCCTGCGGTGCAAGGGTACCCACGATCCGACGGACGATCCGCAGCGCGTCGCGATCATCGTGGGCGAGATGATCGGTCACACCGGAGACCTTGGTGTGCAGATCCCCACCGCCGAGTTCCTCGGCGGTGACGACCTCACCGGTTGCCGCTTTCACCAGTGGCGGTCCGCCCAGGAAGATGGTGCCCTGGTTGCGCACGATCACGGCCTCATCGCTCATCGCCGGGACGTAGGCGCCGCCGGCGGTACAGGAACCGAGCACAGCGGCGATCTGCGCGATTCCCCTGGCGCTCATGGTCGCCTGGTTGTAGAAGATGCGCCCGAAGTGTTCGCGGTCGGGGAAGACCTCGTCCTGGCGGGGCAGGAATGCACCACCGGAGTCGACGAGGTAGACGCAGGGCAGCTGGTTCTGGGCGGCGATCTCCTGCGCCCGTAGGTGTTTCTTGACGGTGATCGGGTAGTACGTGCCGCCCTTCACCGTCGCATCGTTGGCCACGATCATGCATTCACGACCCGATACGCGGCCGATCCCGGCGATCATCCCCGCGCCGGGGCATTCGTCGTCGTACATGCCGTCTGCCGCGAGTGCGGCCAACTCCAGGAAGGGACTGCCCGGGTCGAGCAGACCGTCGACACGATCCCGCGGCAGCAACTTGCCCCTACTGACATGACGCTCCCGGGAACGCGCCGAGCCGCCGAGAGCGGCACCGGCCAGCTTCGCTCGAAGCTGTTCGACCAGCGCCACGTGATCGTCACGATGTGATGCCCGCGCTGCCATCGCTCATTCCGCCTTGCTTGAGTTAATCGAGACTAACTGGTGGTATGTTAAGCATCATTAACTCTCGGTGTCCACCATCGGTAGGAGGCGGCGTGATGAGCACGCGCAATGCACCGTCACCGCTGCCCGCGGTCGCCTCGCGGCGTAGCAAGGCCAAATCCGACCGCCGTAGTCAATTGCTCGCGGCCGCCGAGCGACTGATGGCCGAACACGGCTACCTGGCCGTGCGCCTGGAAGACATCGGCGCGGCGGCGGGTGTCAGCGGGCCGGCGATCTACCGGCACTTTCCCAACAAGGAAGCGCTGCTGGTGGAACTGCTGGTGGGGGTGAGCACCCGATTGCTGGTCGGCGCGACAGACGTGGTCGGCCGATCCGCCGATCCCGACGCCGCGCTGGCGGGGCTGATCGACTTTCACCTCGACTTCGCTCTCGGCGAGTCCGATCTGATCCGGATCCAAGACCGCGATCTCGGCAACCTGCCGCCCACGGCCAAGCGACAGGTCCGCCGCAAACAGCGCCAATACGTGGAGGTCTGGGTGGATGTCTTGCGTCGGCGCGATATCGAGCTGACCGAGGCCGACGCCCGACTGGCCGCTCATGCGACGTTCGGGCTTCTCAATTCCACGTCGCACACTGTCAAGCCGGGGATCACGAAAACGGCCGAGGAAAGCACGAGGACCGTCCTGAGAGCGATGACGGTCGCCGCGCTGACCTCGGCCGAACGACTATCCGATTGAGCTAGTACCAGGCTTTCCTGCCGCCGACCGGACGCCCGACAGATCCAAGGATCCAGAAGACGGCGCCGATCACCAGAAGCACGACACCGATGTAGGTGAGGATTGCCATGTTGAACAAAAGACCCAGGATGAGCAGGATCGCACCCAAGACGATCATGACCACTCCATTTCTGTCAGATGACCAGTCAGCGGGCTACTGGCTGGGTTGGGGAATGTTGCACTCCGTGACTTCTGGATTGACACCCGCGTAATTCAGCGGCCCTGCGACCACGGTCAGCGCGATGGTTCCCGCTGTGGCGCAATTCGCTTCGCCACCGGTGAAATAGTCCCGCTGATAGGCGGCGAAAACGCCGATCAACAGCCAGACGAGCACTATGACCCCGAGTACTCCTCGCATGCCATGCCTCCTCCGTATACGCGCCCATCTGGCACGCAACAAAGACTTACCCTGCAGACAACTTCGTAAACCTCTGGTCGAGGTCAGTTGGCGAACGCGGCGGTCAACCACCCGGTCATGGCCTTCAGCAGCACCGCACGGTTCTCACGTTTGTCGATCTCGTGACCGTCGTCCTCGAAGAGCAACAACTCCGTACGGCGCCCGAGAGTGCGCAGCGCCTGGCACATCTGCTCGGACTCGCTGGGGGGCACGTTGGTGTCATTGAGCCCGTGTACCAACAGGAGTGGGGCGGTGATGGCTTCGGCCCGCGGGAGCGGCGACAATTGTTCCAACAGGTCACGGTCGCTGACCGGATGACCGTACTTGGGGTAGGCCGCCGCGGCGATCCACTGTTCGGTGTTCCGGTACCAGGTGTTCAGATCGCTCATGCCGCAGATGCTGATGCCTGCGGCGAACTCGTCGGGATGGAAGGCCAGCGCCGCCTGTGTCAGGTAACCGCCGTAGGACCACCCACAGCAGGCGACCCGCCCCGGCGGGGCATGACCGCTGTCGACGAGGAACCGCACCGCATCGGCGACGTCGTCGATCGCGGCGAAGCGCCGCTCGCGGTCGTCGGCGTGCATGAACGTCCGCCCGAACCCTCCCGAACCGCGTACGTTCGGGAGGAACACACAGATCCCTGCTTCCAGCAGCGCAGGGAAGAACTCGTTGTACCCGGGTCTGCCTTGGCCCTCCGGACCGCCGTGCAGGAACAACATGGCGCCGATCGTCTCCACACCGTCCGGCGGTTGGAACAACCAGCCGGTGAACTGCAACCCGTCACGTGCGGTGACGGTCTCGAGCGTGGGATCGGCGGACAGCGGCCCGCTGCTGGGTTCACGGTCGACGAGCTCCCACTCGCGAGTTCGTGGGTCCACCAGCTCGACTGTCGGGGGCTTGGAGGGGCCCTCCACCGTCATGGCCAGCATCGACCCGCCCGCACTGATGCTCAATTCGCTGGCGACCATGCCGGGCAACGGAATCGGATCGTGCAGCGTGCGATCGGCATACTCGAGGATCTGTAATTCGCTGGCGCCGTGGTTGTTCCACAGGATCGCCACCGTCGAGAGGTCGTCGCTGACGGTGAACTCGTCCAATACGTAACCCGGCCGCTCGGCCAAAACCTGGTAGGCGACGCCGTCCGAGGTCGTCGTCACCTCGAGCAGACGGGCCTGCTCGGTACCGTTCTCGCTTCGCACCAGCGCCCGCACGTAACCGTCGGTGCTGTTGACGCCGTACTCCTTCGCCGGATGGTAGAGCTCGAGGAGCTCGCCTTCCGGGCCCGAACGCAGCCTGCGTGGGGTGTGGTCGTCGAGGATGACTCCGGTGTCTGTCGTCGACCCCGGATCGTAGGGCAGCAGCGCGATTTCGGTGAGTCCCCGCAACATGATCAGGTCGCGGTAGCCCCTCGGACCGACACGGATCAACGACGCTCCCGCCCAGGCATCGACCAGCCTGCCGCCGGAGCGGCGATCGAGCACGGTGGTCGTTCCCGCGGATGGATCGATCAGACACGAGCTGCCCACACCGTCTTCGCCGGTCAGGATAGCTGCGACGAGCGTGCCGTCCCAGCCGATCAACTCAGCGGTACCCTCGGCCTCCGTCGGCCAATGGTCGATTCTGCGGGCATCACGGTCGTCGGGATCGGTTGTCACCACCCAAATCTGACTGCGGGTGCCACCCTCGGGGGCGACCTGGCACGCCAACCAGTATCCGTCCGCCGAATGCAGCACCCGCGTGACGGGTCCCTCGACGGGCAACTCGACGTCGCGCGAAGAGCTCGCCCGCCAGCCCCGCAGGAACCGCTGCACCGCGCGCGGATACCCGCCGGCGTCGACGAGGTGGGCGAAGGCGGTGGCGTCCGGCGACATCGACGCGCCGTAGAGCCTGCGAACCTGCTGAACCACGGTTCCTGATTCTGCACGGTCTGCGCGCGGGACGGGGTGCGGGCTGGCGCACGGCGCATTGAGCGGCTGCACAGGTACCCTGCAGCCATGAGGTGGGCATGAGCGACCGCGGACGTAAGGAGCAGTCGGACCCCCGCGGACGTGAGGAGCAATCAAGCCCACGCGGACGTAAGAAGCAATCAAGCCCCCGCGGACGTGAGGAGCCGACCCAGCAGTTCGGCTACGGCTACCCCGCCTACCCCGGGTACACCGATCCGGCCTATGCGAGCCAGACGCCGTATGGGCCGCCGTACCAGGCGCCACCACCGCACGCGACCGAGCATCTACCTGCGTATTCTCCCTACGGTTACGACCCCTCGACGACCGGGCAGTACGGGCCGCCCTATCCGCCGGGTCCCGGAAATGAGCCGCCGCCACCTGAGGACCCGAAGTCACCACGCTGGCTGTGGGTCGTCGCCGGCGTCGCCGTCGTCATGGTGGTCGGCCTGGTCATCGCCTTGGTGATCGTCAACAGCTCCCGGCAGGAGACCGTGGTGGCGCCGCTGCCCGCGCTGCCCGAACCGACTTTCTCCGCCCCCACCACGACGCCGCGGACTCCGCCGACCACGACGCGCGCCCCCTCGACGCCGATACTGCCGCTGCCGAGCCTGCCGTCGCGGGCACCAACCACCGCCCCCACCGTCCCCGGCGCGACGGACAGCGTCGTCTACACGGTCGGAGGTGACGGCCGGGCCATCAACATCACCTACGTCGACACCGGCGGCCTGCTGCAGACCGAGTTCAACGTGCTGCTCCCGTGGAGCAAGAAGGTGTCGCTGCCCCAGCCCGCGGAGGGCTCGGCCAGCATCAGCATCATCAACGTCGGCCGCGAGGTGACCTGCTCGATCTCGGTCAACGGCGTCGCGGTGGAGAAGCGCACCGGAGCCGGTCTGACCATCTGCACAACTGGCTAGTCGCGCACCCGTACGTGCGGCGCGCGGACCGCCAGCATCGCTGCCAGCCCGAGAGCGAGCACCACACACAGACCGCCCATCCCGGCCCGATCTGTACCGAAGACGTCGATGAACACCGAGAACAGCCACGGCGCAAGGAAAGACACCGCACGTCCGGTGGTCGTGTAGAGCCCGAAGGCCACCCCCTCGCTGCCCTCTGCGGACATCCGCAGCAACAGGGTCCGGGACGCCGACAGGATCGGGCCGATGAACAGGCACAGCAGCAGACCGCACACCCAGAAGGCCAGTGCTCCGGACAGGGCCATCAGGGTCAGTCCGACGACGATCATCGTCGCAAGAGACAACACGATCACCCGTTTGGCGCCGAACCAGTCGTCGGCGTGACCACCGAGCACCGCTCCGATCGCGGCCACCACCGACGCCGCGACACCGAACAGCAGCACGTCGGCGGCCGACACCCCGTACACGGTGACCCCGAGTATTGCGCCGAACGCGAAGATGCCGGCCAGCCCGTCACGGAACACCGCGCTGGCGCCGAGGAAGTAGACGAAGTTGTGGTCGCGGCGCCACTCGCGCCTGATCTCGGCGATCAGCCTGCGGTAGGCACCGCGGACACCGACGCGCTCAGCGCCCTCCACCGCGGCGGGCGGCGGCACAGAGATCAGCAGCGGCAGGGCGAACAGCGCGAACCAGGCAGCGGTCAGCAGCATCGCCGCCCGGACGTTCTGCCCGTCGTCGACCGGCAGACTCAACAACCCACGGGTGTCGCCGGATCCCGAGATGAACCCGAGATACACCACGAGCAGCGCCAGCACGCTGCCGAAATAGCCGAGCCCGAGGCCGATCCCTGATATCCGGCCGGCGTTTCCCGGGTTGGTCAGCTCCCGCAGCATCGCGTTGTACGGCACCGTGGCGAGCTCGCTGCACGCCGCGGTGCACGCCAACAGGACCAGACCCGGCCACAGGTAGCGGTGGTCGTCACGGATGAGGCTCATCGCGGCGGTCAGCACGACCACCATCCCGGTCAGGGCGGCGAGGACACGCCGTCGGCGCGCCGGGGCGTCCACCCACACGCCAGTGACGGGCGCCAACAGGGCCACGACGAGCCCGGAAACGCCGAGAGCCCGGCCGAGCCAGCTGGCCGGGCTGGTGTCCCCGGGCAGGTCGTCGCCGACGGTTCCGGTGAGGTAAACCGAGAACACGAACGTCACAGCGATCGCGTTGACAGCGGTGGCGCCGAAGTCCCACAGCGCCCACGCCATCACGCGCGATCGTGCCGTGGCGATAGCTGACGTCTGGACCGGAGGCGGCAGCTCGCTCATGAACGCCCACGATATAGTCCGGCCCATGGCAGTACCCGCTCCCAGCACCGATGCCCGTGCTGTCGTCACCGGTGCGTCGCAGAACATCGGCGAGGCGCTGGCCGTCGAACTCGCCGCACGTGGCCACCACCTGATCATCACCGCCAGGCGTGAGGATGTGCTCTCCGCGCTGGCGAGCCGTCTGCGCGAGCAGTACGGGGTGACGGTCGAGGTGCGCGCCGTCGATATTGCCGACCCAGCCGGACGCGACGAGTTGTGCGAAGAGCTCGCCGGTCGCAACATCTCGATCCTGTGTGCAAACGCCGGCACCGCGACGTTCGGAGCCGTAGCCGACCTGGATCCGGCCGAGGAACGGAAACAGGTGCAGCTCAACGTCCTCGGCGTGCACGATCTGGTACTGGCCGTGCTTCCGGGCATGGTGGCACGCAACGGTGGCGGCATCTTGATCTCCGGTTCGGCTGCGGGCAACTCCCCGATCCCGAACAACGCGACCTACGCCGCGACCAAGGCATTCGTGAACACCTTCAGCGAATCCCTACGCGGAGAACTGAAGTCGGCGGGCGTGCACGTCACGGTGTTGGCTCCCGGACCGGTGCGTACCGAGTTGCCCGACCCCGACGAGCAGTCGCTGGTGGAGCGGCTGATCCCCGACTTCCTGTGGATCTCCACCGAATACACCGCCAAGGTGTCGCTGGACGGCCTGGAACGCAACAAGATGCGGGTGGTCCCGGGCGTCACGTCCAAGGCGATGTCAGCGGCAAGCGGCTACGCGCCGCGTTCGATCGTCGCACCCATCGTCGGCGCCGTCTACAAAAAGCTCGGCGGCGACTGACCCCCTACGGCGCCCCCTCCCGCCGGAACGGTATTCCAGCAGAGGATTTCCGAGTGGGAATCTGCTGGAATGCAATTCCGGCAGAGTTAGCGGCGGCGCCGACGGCCGGTGCCGAAGATGCTTCGGGTGATCTCACGCCCGATCACCGTCCCTGCGGAGCGCATCGCGCTCTTGAACGCCGGGCTGTCCATCACCTGCTCCAGAAAGCCCGGTTCCGCCGGCTGGGCCGGCGCCGGCATCGGCGGCACCTCGAACGGTGGCGGCACCTCGACAGCCGGAGGCACCTCGATAGCCGGCGGTGGCGCGAGCTTGGCGGCCAGCCGCTCGTAGGCCGAATCGCGATCGACGGACTGTCCGTACTCGGCTTGCAATGGACTGACGGCTGCCGCCCCGGCCATGGCGTCCGGACCGATGGTGTCCATCAGTGATCGCGGCGCGCGCATTCGGGTCCAAGCCACCGGCGTCGGCGCTCCCCTTTCGGAGAGCACTGTGACGATGGCCTCACCGATGCCCAGTGAGGTCAGCGCCGACTCCAGGTCGTAGACGTCGGTCGTCGGATAGGTTCGCACCGTTTTCGCCAGCGCCTTCTGATCGTCCGGCGTGAAGGCGCGCAGCGCATGCTGGATGCGGGCACCGAGTTGGCTCAGCACGGCATTCGGCACGTCGGTGGGTAGCTGAGTGCAGAAGAACACGCCGACGCCCTTGGAACGGATCAGCTTCACCGTCTGCTCGACCTGCTGCAGAAACGCCTTGGAAGCGTCGGTGAACAGCAGGTGAGCCTCGTCGAAGAAGAACACCAATTTGGGTTTGTCGAGGTCACCCACCTCGGGCAGTGTGGTGAACAGATCAGCGAGCACCCACATCAGGAACGTGGAGAACATCACCGGCCGAGCAGCCTGGGTTCCGAGTTCGAGCAGCGTGATGATGCCCCGCCCCGACTCGTCGACCCGCATCAGATCGGCGGGCTCGAGTTCGGGTTCGCCGAAGAATGTGTCGGCACCCTCGGCCTCGAGGTTGACCAGTGCGCGCAGAATCACCCCTGCGGTGCTGGTCGAGACCGCGCCCAGCGCCTTGAGCTGGGGTTTGCCGTCCTCGCTCGTCAGGTACTGGATCACCGATCGCAGATCCTTCAGGTCGAGCAGCGGCAGACCTTGCTGGTCTGCCCAGTGAAAGATCAGACCCAAGGTGGATTCCTGAGTCTGGTTGAGCCCCAATACCTTCGACAACAGGATCGGCCCGAAACTGGTGATGGTGGCGCGGACCGGCACCCCGATTCCGGTCGTGCCCAGTGACAGGAACTCCACCGGGTACGCGGTGGGCGTCCAGGTGTCACCGGTATCGAGGGACCGTTGGTTGATCTTGTCGTCGGCCTCCCCGGGGCGCGACAACCCGGACAGATCACCCTTGACGTCGGCCATCAGCACCGGCACGCCGGCATCGGACAGCTGTTCGGCCAGCACCTGCAGCGACTTCGTCTTCCCGGTGCCGGTCGCGCCGGCGACCAGCCCGTGCCGGTTGACCGTCGCCAGCGGGATCCGCACCGGCGCCGCCGGGTCGCAGACCCCGTCGACAAGCACCGCGCCCAGCTCCAGAGCTGCACCTTCAGCGCTGTAACCTGCGGCGATCTGTCTTGCGGGGGAAGCTGTGGACTCCGCGGCCATGCGTGGAACCTTACTTGGCCAACAACCCGAGAAGGCGGGTCTGAGCAGCCGGCTGAGGTCGTGGGGCTTACTGTTGAGCGCTGTGCGAGACGAACTGGTGTGGATCGACTGCGAAATGACCGGCCTGGACCTCAAGTCCGACCTACTCATCGAGATTGCGGTCCTCGTGACCGATTCCGAGCTCAACATCCTGGGCGACGGCCTCGACGTGGTGATCCACGCCGGAGACGACGCCCTGTCATCGATGGTCGACGTCGTGGCGCAGATGCACACGAAGTCCGGTCTGGTCGAGGAGGTACGAGCTTCGACCACCGACGTGGCCACCGCGGAGTCGATGGTGCTCGACTACATCCGCACCCACGTGTCGCAGGCCAAGACCGCGCCGCTGGCCGGCAACTCGATCGCCACGGACCGCGGGTTCATCGCCCGAGACATGCCCAAGCTCGACGACTACCTGCACTACCGGATGATCGACGTCAGCTCGATCAAGGAGTTGTGTCGCCGATGGTATCCGCGGATCTACTTCGGTCAGCCGGAGAAGGGACTCGCCCACCGGGCGCTGGCTGACATCCACGAATCGATCCGTGAGTTGCGTTACTACCGGCAGACGGCCTTCGTGACCCCGCCGGGCCCGTCGACCAGCGATATCGCGGCGGTAGCGGCCGAACTCGGGCCACCGACGCACGACGACCGGGCTACCAATTCGGCTACTGAGGGTTCCACCGGCTAGTATCGACGTCGCCGCGCGAGCGGCAATGGTGGCTGTAGTTCAGTTGGTAGAGCACCAGGTTGTGATCCTGGCTGTCGCGGGTTCGAGTCCCGTCAGCCACCCGCTCTCAGAAGCGCCGTCCACTCAGGTGGGCGGCGCTTCTGGCGTCTGGCCGCCACCCATGCGTGACGGGCGGGGTGGGTACACCTATGAAACTCCTCGCGGCATCGACGGCCCGCGTCACGAGGACGGTTGGTTCACCCGTGACGCGTGAACAAACGGTCGTCAGATGTTGGCGTTGCCGGCTTCCCACTGTTCCCAGGGGACGTTCCAGTCCCCCAGGCCGTCGGTACCGGGCAGCGTCGACCCGACGGTGTTGATGATCTCAACCACGTCGCCCCGCTTGGAGTTGTTGTAGAACCACTGGCCGTTGCTGGTACTCACGTTGATGCAGCCGTGGCTGACATTGCTGTTGCCCTGGCTGCCCACCGACCACGGCGCGGCATGCACGTAGATCCCGCTGTAGGAAATCTGGGTGGCCCAGTCGACCTCGGTGCGGTACCCGTTGGGCGAGTTGACCGGCACGCCGTAGGTCGACGAGTCCATCACCATCTCCGCGCGGCGGTCGCCGACGATGTAGACGCCGTTGTTGGTGGGGGTGCTGTTCTTACCCATCGACACCGGCATGCTCTTGATGACCTCACCGTTGCGGCGGACCGTCAGCGTCTTGGTGCTGTCGTCGACGGTCGTGATCACCGCGTCACCGATGGTGAACCGAGTGGACACGTTGTCCTGACCGAACAAGCCGTCGCCCAAGTCTACGCCGTAGGTGTTCACAGCGACGTCCACTGTGGTACCGGGCTTCCAGTATTCCGCTGGGCGCCAACGGACTTCGCGGTTGCTGAGCCAGTAGAAGGCACCGTCGACGGGCGGGTTGGTCTTGACCGTGATCGCACGTTGCGCGGCGAGCCGGTTAGGGATGTTCTCGTCGAAACGGATGGCCACCGGCTGACCGACACCGACGACCTCGCCCTCGTTCGGAAGGACGTAGGGCATGGTGAGGTTCTCGGGCGAATGCGTCTCGAACGTCATCTGCCGACTGGTGGCTCCGCCGAGGCCGAGTGACTGTGCGGTCAGCGTGTAGCGCTTGTTGTACCCGAGCGGCTCAGCGGTCTCCCACTTCAGACCGTCCTTGGACAGCTGACCGTCGACCGCCTCGCCATCCTCGTTGACCATCGAGACTGCGCCCAGAACACCGAATTCCGCGCTGACAGCGACGGGCGAGTCGACGCTCACTCCGACGGCGCCGTCCTCGACCGATGAGGTCAGCTTCGGGACCAGCAGATCACCGAACGGTGTGCCCTTGTCGGAGATCACCGCCGGCTGAGGCGATTCGGAACTCCCGCCGCACGCTGCCAAGGCGAACACCATCGCGGGAACGATCGCGGCGGCCACCAACCGGGACCGATTCCGTCGCAGACGGGTCACCGTGCTGACCTGCCACATACTTCGTTCCACCTCACGTACAGGAATGTTCGACCGACAGCGATCATTCTACGGCTAGATCCGACAACAGGCATGATCGCGACCGCACTTCGGTCGCGCCGGAAACATTGGGATTTCTCCGTCTGCCAACGGCCTGTTATTGTCTCTCACGCGCGCCGTTAGCTCAGTTGGTAGAGCAGCTGACTCTTAATCAGCGGGTCCGGGGTTCGAAACCCTGACGGCGCACTTCAGCACACGATGCTTCGGCACTGCAACTCTGGACAAGTACCCGCTCAGGCGGGTTACTTGTCATTCTCCCGGCCTGCTTCCCGCCCGACGGCCTACTCTCCGCGTTTGCCCGCCCCGACAGCGGGTACCGCTTAGCAAGGTGGCCGCGATCCTCCGAGTGAGTCCGTGAACAGGACCAAACGCCGTAACAGTCTCCGGCGCTCTCGTGGCCAGTCGAACTGGAAGGAGCACTGCCATGCCCATGACCAAGAAGAGCGGCAAGCCGAAGAAGAAGGAACTGCCCAGCACGCTACGCAAGTCCGGCAAGAAGGCTCAGCGCACGTTCGCCAAGGCCCACGATGCGGCGGCGAAGGAGTACGGCGACCGCGAGCGCGCTCACCGCGTGGCCTACAGCACGCTGAAACGCAAGTTCGAAAAGGTCGGCGATCACTGGGAAAAGAAGGAGAAGAAGGGCCCGTCAGACGAGCGCGCCCGGAGCGGTGGCCCGAATCCCAAGGGCAAGACCGCTGAGGGCGTCAACGCGAAGGCGACCAAGAAGCACCTGACCGAGGTGGCCCGCAAGCTCGACATCCCGCGCCGTTCCACGATGAACAAAGACGAGCTGGTCTCCGCGATCAAGAAAGCCAACCGTCGCGAGACCGCGCGCAGCCGCTGAGCCGCGGACGTGCGCTGCGGCTGACCGATCAGGCAGCGACCATGTCCTCGGCCGCCTCGGCCAGCTCGTCCTCGACCGCCCCGGCGACCGTCGGCAACGCGAGCTCGATGTCGCCGATGTCGATGAAGCCCCACTGGGTGAAGTTCTCGTACGGGGTGGCCGAGCCGACCAACTGCAACGTCAGCTTGTCCCCCGGCGCCATGGTGTACGCGATCTGCTCCAGGTCGATGGTCACAGTCCGAGTGCGTCCATCGAGCGTCACCGGCACCGGGGTGACGAGGTTGCCCAGCACCAGCCCCGATGCCTCGTTGACCAGCTGGGCATAAATGTGCCGACTTGTGCCGAGCCCTGAGTAGCTGAAGGTCAGGACGGGCGCCCCGACGACTTCGGTAGTGGCCTCCTGGCCGGGAATCTCGACGTCGAGGGCCAACCACGCTTCCGATGCGACCGCCGGTGACAACAGCAGCGGCGTGGGCGACTTCGTCTGCGGCCCGGAACCGCCGAGCAGCGGGATCAGGGGCAGGAACCCCCCGGAGCCGGTGGTGACCAGCGGGTCGCCATAAAACGCCGGATCCGACGGCAGCAGCTCCGACGAGTGGTAGTCGCCGTTCTGGTCGAACCACTCGAACCGCGGGCCGGTCGGAACCAGTTCGTTTCCGTTCACGTACTTGTCCAGCCAGTCCAACGTGGAGTCGATGAGCAGCGGTGTCTGCAGCGGATTCTCCGGGTTCAGGCAGATCCCGTGCCCGCCGCAGGCCCAGATCATGCTCACCGGCGTACCGGCTTCGTCGAGCAGCAGCGCATTGGTGACCGATTGCGCCAGGGTGAACAGTCCGTCGGCCGTGCCCTGGATCAGCAGTGTCGGCGCCGTGATGCTGCTCACCAGAACGGTGGGGCCGCTGCTCGCCAAGATGGCCTGCTGGCTCTCGGTGAGGAATCCCAACAGGTCACCGAGGATGAGTGCCGGGTAGATCTGCGAATTGATCCGGGCACCGGCCTCGAGGAGATCCAACCCGAGCAGGGTGCCCCAGCCGGACTTGAACGCCGCGGTCGGGTAAAGAGCCTCGATCAGCGAGTTCCAGGCGATGACCGGGACGATCGCCTCGATCCGATCGTCAATGCCTGCCGACACCAGCTGAATTCCGCCGCCGTACGAGCCACCGACCATCCCCATCGTCGGGTCCCCCGGCGCGTCCAGTTCGGTCTCCGGCCGCGTGGCGACCCAGTCGATGATGGCCTGCACGTCGCGACCTTCGAAGAACGGATTGTCCAGCTGCAGCACCCCACCGGAAGCGAACTCGCCGCGGGGGTCCCAGGTGACCACGTTGTAGCCGGCGTCGCGCAACGGCACCAGGCCCGGAACGAGGTCGAACACGATCGTCTCGGAGGCCGGGTCGATGTTGCCCGCGCTACCCAGCCCCGGCCCGTTGAGCACCGTCGTGGCGGTCTCGCCGGCCGCCAGCCCGGTCGCCGGGAAGAAATTGGTGCTGATCTGCACACCGTCGAACGAGGTCACCATCGTGGTGAACGCGACCGGCGCACCCTCGGGCACCAGTGCGCCGACGTTGACGTCGATCGGCGCGAACACCCGATAGCCGATGAACGGCTGCAGGATGGCACCGAGAATCGGCACCTGCTGAAGGCCCAGCACGATCGGCTGGACGAAGTCACCGAGGATCGGCACCTGCTCCAGCAGCGCCACCAGCGCGGTCTTCTCGCTGACCATCACGGTGAACTGTTCGACGCCACGCGAGTCCACCACCGACAGATCGGGCAGGAACGAGAACGTGCCGTCGGTGTTGAGCGTCACCTTCCCACCTTGGTTCGGGTCGTCGACGATCGTGTAGATCAGCGGACGACCGCGCGAGTCCGTGGCGCCGATGTCGCCGTAGATGACGCCGTTGGTGAACTCGAACGCCGGGCTGACCGAAATCGGTCCGCTGGCGACGAGTTGGTCGCGGCGTGCCGCCGCCGCCATCGCCCACTCCAGCGGCGAACCTGTCGGCGGCGCTGTCGGCCCGTCCTCGGCGAAGGGGTTCAGCACACCGTTGATGAGCTGCAAGACCGGGGTCACCGAAGCGGTCGCCTGCGACACCGATTCCGCTGATTCAGCTGTTGTCGGCAGCACCGCGGATGTCGTCAGCACCGGCTGAGCGACCGGAGTCGGCGCTGCGGGCGCCCGACCGGCGGTGGCCTCCGGGCTGGACAGCCAGGCCGTAGCCTCGGACTGGTCCGCTGCCGCAGTTTCGGTAGCGATCGCCGTGATGGTCTCGGAGCTGTCGCGGGATCGTTTCCCGGAACCGGACCTCGCCTCTGCTTGCTGCGCGTCGAGGTCTGCTCCGTCGGTGTCCGAGGAGTCCGCGGCCGGCTCCTCCGCCAGGTCGATCTCGTCGTCCGCATCGTCAGCGGCGTCAGCGTCAGCGTCGTCCGCATCGTCAGCGGCGTCAGCGTCAGCGTCGTCCGCATCGTCAGAGCCAGCGTCATCGGCGGCGTCGGCGTCGGCGGCGGCGGCGTCATCGGCGGCGGCGGTGTCTCGGTCCGACCTCTTCCGTTCCGAGGTCGATTCCGACGAGCCGGCAGAACCCTCAGCACCCTGCGAGGAGGAGCTCGATTCGGATCCGCCGGCAGCGGGCTCTGCGGCCGCGACACCGTGGCCGGCGAAGACCGCTGTCCCGACCCCGAAGGCCACCGCGAGGCCACCGACACGACCGATATAGCTTGCAGCGCTCATGGTTCCCCCAGGGCAGTCGAGCAACGCGGCAAACTATATCCCCGGGCGTCTCCCCGAAACCGGCGAACAGCGGGATATGTAACAACCTGATTTCGCCGGTTCGATGGCGGAACCGACCTAGACCTTCGTCGTCTCCCCGTAGTAGGCCAGGATCGCGTCGGAGACGTCGGTCGAGCGGGTCAATACCGCATACGAGCGGATGAAGGATTCACCGACACACCCGTCGATCTTGATACGGAATCCGTCGACCATGACCCACGGCTCGGCGCCGGTGAACTCCTTCTCGGCGACCGTGACGACGTTGATGATCCCCGGCTTGAGGCCGATGGTGATGGCACCGCCCAGATTGCCGGCGACGCCCGGGAGGATGGCGTCCGGGAACGGCCCGATCACGTCGACCCCGAGGATGCCGATCGAGGGAGTGATGCCGGCAGTGCCCGTCAGTGCCACACCGTTCGACGTGCTCATGTCGATACCGCAGCCGATCTGATAGCCGACTTCGAGCATGCCGCGCGGCGGCTCGTCCTCGGCCGGGCCCGTCATGGTGCCGGTGTACGTGCCGCCGACCTCGTATTCACGCGTCGACAACGCTGTGGTCAGCGGCGCAATGGGCCGTTGGGTCTCCTCCTCGGCCGCCAGGGACAGCGTCCACCCATCGGGGCTTGTCGTCGTCACCGGTGGCGGGGAGACCACCATGCCGGACGGCGCCTCCGCGGGCTGCCCTGGAGCCGCGGCCACCGACGGCGACGCTTCGGTGGCGGCCGGTTCGACCGCCGGCTCCCCCGATGCGGCTGGGGCGACGATCGCACTTGCGAGCAGGAAGCCGACCGACAGGACCAGAGGGCGAATCAGCACAACTCACCCCCTTCTCGGGCGTTATCGGAACGTGACCGTAAAAGGAACTTACCGTGCCTAAATACCCGGACAACCGGCGGTGGCGCCGGAGGGGCGACGCCTCCCGAACGGAGGTGAGTCAGACGCCGGGGTGCGGCGTCGAGAATTGCGGCCGCGCAGCTGAATTGGGGCTGATGGCGTCAGCGCGCGCCGGGTCCGGGCTGCCCCAGAAGGGGGTTCACCTGACCGCCGCCCGGTCCGGTGTGCTCGCGTTGATGCTGTTGGATCGCGTTGATCAAAGGATTGTCCTTCATCAGCTGACGTCGGTCCTCATCGGAGAGCTCGTAGAACGTCCACATCCCCCATGCCGCGGGTCGGACGTAGAGCGTGACCTTCTGCCGCTTGCGGGGTCCCTGGGGGAGCATCGCCGGAATGGGCACGACCCGGTCCAGAGTCACCGCGCTCACGAATTCCTGGGCGAGTTTGTCGACGTCGGTACCGTCCTGAAGCTCGTACACCGATGACTGATGGCTGGGCACCGCCGGGCCCTGCAGGGCGAGATACCACGCCATAGGTGCGTCTCCTTTGCTCGTCGTGAACAGCGCCAGCGTAGAGGACACCGCCACTGACGTCTTATGGGGTGTCCCCCGGCACGCGGGGCGCACCTGCGATTCCCGGCAAATAACAAGCTCGTCCTCGGCCGCCGACCTGAAACAGGTCCTGCGTATCGGCACCCGGGGGTTGATGGATGTGCTGAATGTCGGCCCTTGTGCACGTCGTCGACGGGCGAACAAGGTCGTCGACAGTAACGGCAATAACCAATCTGGTCACGTATATGGTCGTTGCGCTGGGCAAAAGAGATACAGTGGTGCTAGAGTCTGTTAGCTGGCACGGCTGATCGTCACGCCGATTGCCGCCAGCGGGTGCGAAATGAGGAATTAGCTGATGTCAAGCTCGGGCGAACCGATGGTTCCCGGTGCCGACGGTGAGGACTCGGCTATCGGTGTTGCCGCGCAACGGCCATTGGCGGTGTACTCGTGCAGCCGCCTCGGTCGGGTCGCCAATCCGCCCGGATTCTCGCTTGCCACCTGGCTGCGGTCCGGCCGCGTGCGCTGACCGTCGCTCAGCGTTGCCGCAGCCGGCGCACCGTCAGCACGAGCACCAAGGCGCCCACGGCAGCCAGTGACATCGCCACCGGGGGCTGTTTGACGAACCGGATCACACCGGCCTTGAGGTCCTCAGCGACCCTGCTGGGGTTGGCCCGCTCGGCGAGCGAATCGACCGTCGACGCCAGCTGCTCGCGAGCCTCGTCGATCTCAGCCTTGATGGTGTCGGGATCCCGGTCCGCCACTTCTGCCTCCGCTGCCTCAACGCCATTCCACGTCGCCATCGACGACGATCCCCTGCAGCAGTCTCCGAACACGCTGCCTTGCCGCACTACCCTAGAGCAGCCGGTGCGCACCGCAGCGCTCCGGTCGACAAGATCGATCGTAAGGAACATCGCCGATGCCGCAGACTCGACTCGAAGTGGGCGACAAAGCGCCTGCGTTCAGCCTCCCAGACGCCGACGGGAACACCGTGAAGCTCTCGGACTACAAAGGGCGAAAGGTCGTCGTGTACTTCTACCCGGCCGCATCGACGCCCGGCTGCACGAAACAGGCCTGCGAGTTCCGGGACAACCTCGCCGAACTCAACAACGCGGGACTCGACGTCGTGGGCATTTCCCCCGACAAGCCCGAGAAGCTCGCCAAATTCCGCGACGCGGAACAGCTCACCTTCCCGCTGCTGTCGGACCCAGAACGGAAGGTTCTCGAGGCGTGGGGGGCGTACGGCGAGAAGAAGATGTACGGCAAGACTGTCCAGGGCGTGATCCGGTCGACCTTCGTGGTGGACGAAAAGGGCGCGATCGCCGCGGCGCAGTACAACGTCAAGGCCTCGCATACGGCAACAAAGATCACCCGCTTCATCTCGGAGTTCGGCGGATAGACCTGTGCGGGATCAGCGCTGATTGCCCATCGGCTTTCCTGCCCGTAGCCTTGTCGATGTTGCGCCACGCAGCCGGGTCGGGTTGCTAGAGGGCCGTTCACGTCCACCGCCCACTAGAAGTCGCCACGAGGCCGAGCCGACCATCTCAAAATGCAGTCGCCAGAATCTGAGGAACGCGCCAACTCCGGCGGTGGGTTGACGGCATAGGGGGCGAAACCCCAGTGGACAACCGATGCGACGCGTGTAACAGCGCTGTCCTGATCGACGAGAAGCTCTGCCCGAGATGTGTTGCGCGACAGCGGCAGCGACCGGCGCCGTTGGCGAGGTTGCTGCTGCGTAAGTGGTCGACGATGGCCAGCCCTCGCGTGAGGTGATCGGCTGTCCGGCCCGGCGCGCTCTGAGCTAGATCGAGCCGAGCCCCTGCAGCAGCAGCGCCTCGGCGGTCGCGGCGCGCTCCAGAACGCCCAGGTGCAGACTCTCGTTGATGCTGTGCGCCTGTGTGTCCGGGTCTTCGACGCCGGTCACCAGCACCTTGGCTTCGGGGAACGCCTCGGCGAACGAGGCGATGAACGGGATCGATCCCCCGACACCGGTATCGACGGCGTCGAATCCCCAGGCTTCACGGAACGCCTCGCGTGCCACGTCGTAGACCGGTCCGCTGGCATCGATCGCGTACGGCTCACCGAGGTCACCGGCAGTGACGGTGACGCGGGCGCCCCACGGTGTGTGCGACTCCAGATGACGGGTCAGCGCGGCGAGATGTTCGGCAGCGACACCGCCGGGCGCAACCCGCATGCTGATCTTGGCCCGGGCCCGCGGGATCAGGGTGTTCGACGCCTGCGCGATCGGGGTGGCGTCGATGCCGATCACCGTGATCGCCGGCTTTGCCCATAACCGTTGCGCCACTGAACCTGAACCGATTTCGCGCACCCCGTCGAGCAGGCCGGTGTCTGCGCGGACCCGCTCCGGGGTGTAGTCGACGTCCGCGGCGGAGGCTTGATGCAGACCGGCGACCGCGACGTTGCCGTCATCGTCGTGCAGACTGGCCAGTATGCGTACCAGAACGCTGAGCGCGTCCGGCACCACGCCACCCCACATGCCGGAGTGAAGACCGTGGTCGAGAGTGGCGACCTCGACCACACAGTCCGCCAAGCCGCGCAGCGACACAGTCAACGACGGGACCTCGGTGCTCCAGTTGTCTGAGTCCGCGATGACGATCACATCGGCGGCCAGCAGTTCGCGGTGCGCAGACAGCAAGCGCGCCAGCGACGGTGAACCCGATTCCTCCTCCCCCTCCACGAACACCGTCACACCGACCGGCGGATTGCCACCGAGGGCCCGGAAAGCGGCCAGATGTGTTGCGATCCCGGCCTTGTCGTCCGCAGTCCCGCGCCCGTAGAGGCGCCCGTCGCGTTCGGTCGGCTGGAACGGCGGCGAGTGCCATTGCGAACGGTCGCCTTCCGGCTGCACGTCATGGTGGGCGTACAACAGCACTGTCGGCGCTCCGGCAGGCGCGGGGTGCCGCGCGATGACCGCCGGAGCCCCTCCCTCGGCGACGATCCGCACATCACCGAACCCCGCCTCGGTCAACAGCTTCGACACCGCGTCGGCGCTGCGGTGCACCTCAGGGCGGCGGGCCGGATCGGCCCACACAGACTCGATGCGCACCAGATTCTCGAGGTCGGCCCGCACCGACGGCAACACGTCGCGCACCCTGGCCACCAGATCAGTCATGGTGTACACGCTAGTTGCTCTCGATCGCCGCGACCGCGCGCGCATGCACACGGTTGGCGGCGCGCCGACGTGCAGACACGCGCCCTCGCGGGGCAGACGGGTCAGCGCTCCTCGAGGACCGCGACCGCGGCTGCAGTGTCGGCTTCGTGGGTCAGCGACAGATGGATCGTCACCTCTTTGAGGTGTTCGGCGATCGCACCCGAGAGCCGCACCCGAGGGCGTCCCCACATGTCGGTGATGACCTCGATGTCGCGGTGGATGCCTTCGGGCAGCACCGGCCGTTTGGAGAACCGCGACCCGGACCACGCCTTGATCACCGCCTCCTTGGCCGCCCACCTCGCGGCCAGGTGGCGCGCCGCCGACGAACTCTTGTCGGCGGCGTCGCGGCGCTCACCCGGGGTGAACGTCTCGGCGAACACCGTGCCCGGCCGATCCACCTGTTCCGCGAAGTCCGCGATGGAGACGAGATCGATGCCTATCCCGACGATGCCCACACCGCAGCACGCTATCTCACTCGGCGACGCTAGTACGCGCCGTCGACGCCGAGTCGCGATGCCGCGTCGAGCAGCATCGCCGCCTCCTGCACCTTCTCCGGATGGTCGTTGTCGAACCGGCGCCCGTCAGGTCGCTCGTACATCGGTTTGCCGCCGGCGATCGCCGAGGCCAGCCTGCGCTGCCCGGCCAGGCTCCGCTCCAGTGCCCGAGCCGCGTAATCATCACGCTGCTCGGCGTTCAGGGAGGCCAGGAACGCCTGCGGGTGCACCAGGGCGACCAGTCCCGAGACGTGACCGAAGCCCAGGCTGGTCACCAGACCGGCCTTCAGCGGGTACTTGTCCCCCAGTCGCAGCGTCTCGCGCGGCCACACGAAGTGCGCCGACGTCGAGAGTTCCTCGTCGACACAGTCCAGGCTGCGGTTCGGCGGGATGACGCCGTCGCGCAGGATCTGGCACAGACCCATCATCTGGAAGACCGCCGCGCCGCCCTTGGCGTGCCCGGTGAGGCTCTTCTGGCTGACGATGAACAGCGGGGCGCCGTCAGATCGACCCAGCGAGTCGGCCAGCCGCTCGTGCAGCTCCTGCTCATTGGGATCGTTGGCCAGCGTGGAGGTGTCGTGCTTGGAGATGACGGCGATGTCGTCAGCTCCCACTCCCAGCCTGTTGAGCGATTTGGCCAGCATCGACTCCCTGCCACCGCGACCCGCGCCCAGAGCACCAAGCCCCGGAGCGGGGATCGAGGTGTGCACACCGTCGCCGTAGGACTGCGCGTAGGCGACGACGGCGAGCACCGGCAGGCCCATCCTGACTGCCAGGTCACCGCGGGCCAGCAGGATCGTGCCGCCGCCCTGCGCCTCGACGAAGCCGAGCCGGCGACGGTCGTTGGCGCGGGAGAACCGCGAATCGCTGATGCCCTTCGCCCGCATCACCTCGGTGTCGGCGGTGGCGGCCATGTCACCGAAGCCGATGACGGCTTCCAGTGTCAGGTCGTCGTAACCGCCGGTGACGACGAGTTCGGCCTTGCCGAGCCGGATCTTGTCGACGCCCTCCTCGAGCGAGACTGCTGCCGTGGCACATGCCGCGACCGGGTGGATCATCGATCCGTAGCTGCCCACGTAACTCTGGATCACATGCGCGGCAACAACGTTCGGAAGCGTCTCCTGCAGGATGTCGTTCGGCTTGTTCTTGTCCAGCAGGTTGCCGTGGAACATGGTCTGCATCGAGGTCAGCCCACCCATGCCGGTGCCCTGGGTGCTGGCGACCAGGCTGGGGTGCACCCAGCGCATCAGTTCCGTCGGGGAGAACCCGGCGGACAGGAACGCGTCGACGGTTGCGACGAGGTTCCACAACGCCACGCGGTCGATCGAGTTCGCCATGTCCGGCGTGATGCCCCAGACCTGCGGGTCGAATCCGGTCGGAATCTGCGCGCCGACAGTGCGGGACAGCTTCGACTTACGCGGAACCCGGATCTCGGTGCCGGCCTTGCGGGTGACGGTCCAGTCGGCGCTGTCGGGCACCGGACTGATGACCGTGTGCTCCGGGTCGAACTCGACGAACGCACGCGCGTCGGCCTCGGACGACACCACGAAGGAGAAGTCCTTGTCCAGGAACACCGACACCAGCAGCGGCGCCGAGTGATCCGGATCGATGGCCGCGTCACCGACGAACTCGCGGATGCCCACGCGTTCGACGACCACATCGTGGTAGCGCTCCACGATCTCGGATTCGTCGACCAGTTCGCCGGATTCGGTGTCGTACCAACCCGGCTGAGGATCGTCCTCCCACTTGATCAGACCGGTCGTCCAGGCGAGCTCGAGAACACCGGCTGCCGACAGTTCGTTGTCGACCTCCATCTCGAAGCGGGTCCGCGACGACCCGTACGGGCCGAGTTCGGCACCGCCGACGATGACCACCAGATCGGCGGGGTCGACATCGAGGTCGTCCCACTCCGGCGGCGGCGCCGCGACGGCGGGTCGCGGCGGCGAGGGCAGTGCCGCGATCAGATGACCCGCGGCCTCCTCGTCGGCATCGGCGTCGACCGGGCCTGCCACCGCCTGCTCACGGGCCTTGGCCGCCAGTGCGGACAGATCCAGATCGACCTCGGCCAGTCCACCGGTCAAGTCGGCCTGCACAGGTTCCCGCGCCGCCGCGACTTTCGTCTCGACGTCACACAGGGCCAGCAGCATGCTCGCCATCTGCTCGGTGGAGTAGGTGGTCACGCCGGCTTCCTCGACCCCGTCGACGATGACGTCGTTGTGGCCCATCAGGCCGGTGCCGCGGGTCCAGCCGATCAACGCGTGCGCCAGACTGACTCGCTGCGCCCAAGAGGTCTCGGCCTTCCACCGGGACACGACCGCGTCCAGTGCGGACTTCGCCTCGCCATAGGCGCCGTCACCGCCGAACATGCCGCGGTTCGGGGAGCCCGGCAGCACCACGTGCAGGCGTGCCGCGATGTCGCGGTCCGCGCCGATGTGGGACAGACCGGCGATCAGCCGCTGCACGGCCCACAGCAGAACCTTCATCTCCATCTCGGAGCGCGATCCGGCGTCGGACAGGTCACCGGCCACCCGCGGCGCTGCGAACGGGAACAGCAGCGTCGGTGTCAGCGCATCCTTGACATGGATCGACTTCGGCCCGAGGCTCTCGGTCTGCTCGTTGCCGATCCACTCCGCCAACGCGTCGATGTCGTTGTAGGACGCCATGTTCGCGGGCAGCACCCACAGTTGCGCGGCGTAGCGGGCGTGGTCGCGGTACAGGCTGCGGTAGAACTCCAGCCTGCTGTCGTCGAGCCTGGACGTCGTCGCGATGACAGTGGCGCCGCCGTCGAGCAGCTGGGCGACCACCGATGCCGCGATCGAACCCTTCGAGGCGCCCGTCACGACGGCGACCTCTTCGGTGTAGCGACCCTTGCCCGGGTTCTCCGCACCCGCTGCGGCGCGGGCGTACAGCGACGCGTGGATGTTCAGTCCCGCCGACAGGGCCTTGCCCTGCCAATAGGTGGCCTGGGTACCCACCACGTGGCCCGCGCCCTCGAAGCGCTCCGACAGGCGGACCCAGTCGGCCTCGAGGTCGTCCTCGTCCATCAGCCAGATCTTGGCCAGATCCTCTCGGGCACTGGCCCACCGGTCGTCGAACAACACCGCCTTGCGGCTGTCGAACGCCGGGGCGACCAGGCGTGGCCAGTCCGAACCGAGTTCGGCGGTGACCAGGTCGATGAGTTCCGCGTCCGCGGACGGCTCCGGAGTGACGAGGGCGGGACCGTGTCCCAACTGATCGAGGATCGCCCGCGCCGCCGTGGCGAGCACACCGTCGGGTCCGGTGACCTGCTCGGCGAACTCGCCCAGAGCAGCGGAGTCCACGACTCCACCCGCGGCACCGCCGGCGGACGGCAGTGACACCGGCACACCGCGACGCGCTCCCACCGCGGCGACCGCGGCGTCGATCACCTTGTCGACACTGGCGGCGTCCCCCAACGCGCCGTCGTGGAGACCACCGAGCGCACCGCCGCGCACGCTGGATCCCTCGCGGGTGCCCAACGCGACCTCGACGGTCACATGCTTGGCCCAGCCGTCGCCGAGTTCCCAGGTCTTCTTGACCCGCTCGGCGATGTAGGCGGGACGCTTGCCGGACGGTCCGAAGACGGTGCGCAGCTGATCGTTGATCGCATCGGAAAGTACTGGGCCGAAAGGCTTGTACGTCCGGGCCAGCTTGCTCACTTGCGTCTTCAGACCGGCCAGGTCGGCTTCCGCGGCACCGTCGATGGCACCGAGGTTCAGCTCCGAACCGAGGTCGACCAGCATCTGGTTGCGCCGCGAGGACGCCCCGTCGGTGATGGACTCGATGGAGTCCAGCGCCTCGATCTGGTCGATGCGGATCTTGGCTGAGAGCGCGATCAGCGCCATCGTGGCGTCCGATGCGTCGTACCCGAGATCGTCGGGCCGGGCGGCGCCCGAGGGGGCNGCCGCCGGCGCCGGGGCCGCCGGCGCCGGGGCGGCAGGTGCTGCCTCGGCCGGAGCGGCCTGCGCCGGTGCGGCCTCTGCCGCCGGAGTGGCGACGTCCTCGTCGTCGGGCTCGGGATCGGTGTCGGTGGCGAACAGCACCGCCGCGTCGCGCTCGGCGTTGAGCACCTCGGTGGTGTTGTGCGAGTACTCCGGCAGTTTGAGCGTGTTGGTGGCCAGGCCCGCGACCGTGGGCGCGGACTTGACGCCGATCTCGACGAACCGCTCGATACCGAGGCCGCCCGCGGCTTCCTCGATGAAGAGCAGATCCTGGGTCTCGATCCAGCGCACCGGGCTGGCGAACTGCCAGGCCAGCAGCTCGATGACGATCTTGCGGCAGAGCTCGCGAGGCCGTTCGTTACGCCAGGTGTCGTAGTCGGCGAGGATCTCGTCGAGCGGCTCGGCGGGAACCAGATCCCGGATCTCCTCGATGAAGTCGCGATCGAGGGTGAACGGTCGCGGCACCAGGTTGGGGATGTAGCGGCCGACGAGCAACGCCGGATCCGCGTCCCGCGGCATGACCCGCTCCAGCGAGCGGCGGAAATCGGCGACGCCGACCCGAAGCACCGAGGAGTGGAACGGCACGTCGATACCGGGTACCAGGATGAACGAGCGCTTGCCGCCGCTGATCTCGCGACGTCGCTCGACCTCCTCCTCGAGCGCCTCCAGACCACGCACCGTGCCGGCGATCGCGTACTGCGCGCCTCGCAGGTTGAAGTTGACGATCTGCAGGAACTCACCTGTGCGCTCGGCGATCTCGGCGACGAATTCGGTGACGTCGTCGTCGTCCAGGTCGATCTGCGACGGCCGGATGGCGGCCAGCCGGTAATTCGACCGGCCCTGGGCGTCGCGCGGCACGATGTCGTGCATCTTCGACCCGCGGTGGAACACCACCTCGAGCAGCGCCTCGAGCTGGTAGACGTTGGACACGCACGCCAGCGCGGTGTACTCGCCCACCGAGTGGCCGCAGGCCATGGCGCCCTCGACGAAAGCACCCTGCTCGCGCATCTCGGCGACCTGGGCCGCCGCCACCGTCGCCATCGCGACCTGGGTGAACTGCGTCAGGTAGAGCACCCCCTCGGGGTGGTGGTAGTGCACCCCGGAGGCGATCAGGCTGGTCGGGTTGTCGCGCACCACGTGCAGCACCGAGAAGCCCAGGGTCTCCCGGGTGAACTTGTCCGCGGAGTCCCAGACCTTGCGGGCGGCTTTCGACCGGGCCCGCACGTCCATACCCATGCCCTTGGACTGGATGCCCTGGCCGGGGAACGCATACACGGTCTTGGGGGCGGCCAGCTGGGCCGTCGCCGCCATCACCAGTTCGTTGTCGACCTTGGCCGAGACCTCGATGATCTCGGCGCCGCGGTCGATGCCGACGCGGTCGACCCGGAATTCGATCTCGTCACCGGGCAGCACCATCCCGAGGAATCGGGACGTCCAACCCACCAGGCGGGCCGGTGGGGTGGCGCGCCCGTCGGTGGCGGTGACGGCGTGCTGGGCTGCCGCCGAGAGCCACATACCGTGCACGATCGGGGTTTTCAGACCGGCAAGCAGCGCGGCCGCCCGGTCGGTGTGGATCGGGTTGTGGTCACCGGAGACCACCGCGAACGCACTCATGTCCACGGGTGCGGTCACCGCGACGTCGCGGCGCCTGCGCCGAGGCGTGTCGGTGGCGTTGTCGGTGATGGCGCCACCGGCGCGCGGCGGGTCGGTCAGCTCGATCGGTCCGGTCCGGCCACGGATCGCGAACCGCTCCTCCAGGGTCGCCAGCACCGGCGAGTCGTCGGCGCCGGCCTCCCTGATCGTCACAGTGACCGGGACGACTCGCCCGACCTCGGTGTCCGAGGCCGCCGAAGTGGTTGCCGTGACGGTCAATTGGGCCTTGGCAGTGGGCATCGAAGCCAGCAGATGCGCCGCGTGGTCGAGATGCACCAGGCTCAGCAGCCCCTCCACGACGGGGAATCCGTCGTCGGTGAGCGCAGAGCCGATCGCCGAGAACACGGCCGGCCAGCACAGCCCGACGAGCGCGTCGGGCACCAGCGTGAGGCCCGGCGCCAACGGCGCGCCGAATGTCGCGGTGACCCCGGTGTGGTCGGCGACCTTCTCCGGATCCCATTCGACGGTCACCGTCGCGGTGTCGCCGTGAACCGGCGGAAGCGCTTCGGGCCCTTCGACACCGGCGGCGATGGCCAGCACCGCGCGCATCGCCGTCGATGCATCCTCGACGGTCACGATCGGCATACCGCCGTCGACCGTGGTGGCCGGCAGCGTGAATCGGATGTCGATCCAGATGTCGGAGAGCGGAACGCTGAGCGTGACGGAATCCTGCGCCAGCTCGAGCCGGGCACCCGTGGATGGATGTGTGGCGCTGGGCTTTCCGGGTACGTCGTTGACCTGCCACTCACGCGGCTCACCGATGCGGTGAACCGGGTTGATCGCGGTGCGCCCCGCCCACAGGACGTCGGGCGAATCGAGCACCACGGCCAGCGGACCGGTGACGTCGGCACGCGCCTGGCGGCGGGAGACGACGGCGACCGGCTCGGCGCCCGAACCCGCCACGCGGTCGATGATCTCCTGCTCGAAGCGGTCCAGCAGGTCGCCGACGGGTTCGTCGACGCGGGTGATGCCCGCGACGGCTTGCGTGCCGGGGATGATGCACACCTGATCGGCGGTGTAGCGGGCGTCGTGGGCCTGCCACAGCGAGTCACTGCGCCACCACCGTCGCACGTCCTTGTCGATCACCGGCACGAAGTTGACCGGCTTACCGGGCTTCTTGCACAGCGTGACGAAGAACGGCACATCGGCGGGATGCAGCCGGACCGATTCCGCGTCGGGGTAACGGGCCACCAGTTCGGCGATCGCCCGGTTCGGATCGTCCAGCAGCGCTTCACCTTCGGTGTCCGAGTCGGCGAACAACGACTCGATCGGGCCGAAGTCCTTCTCGTTCAGCCGGGCCTCGGTGCGCTTGAGCATCTCGGCGAAGCGGTCCCGCCAGGTGTCGGCGAGCCAGCAGCTGCCGGGCGCCGCGGTGTCGGCGGTGCTGTCACCGTCACCGATCGCCAGCTCGATGTAGCGCTGCAACCACTGCAGGTAGGTCATGTCTCCGACGTCGCCGAAATACGGTTTGGCGGTGTCGGCCATCGCGGCGATGATCTCGTCGCGCCGTTCGGCCACGGCGTCGGCGTCGCCGGCGACCTCGTCGAGCAGGCGTCCGCACCGCGATGCGGTGTTGTCGATCTCGTGGATGTCGGCGCCGAGCTGGCTGCGGCCGCTGGCCATGCCGTTGATGGCCTTGCCCGCTCCGACCCAGGTCTCGGTGCCGGTCGTCTCGACGAGCATCTGCTTGACCGCGGGCGACGTCGTCGCCTCTTTGGTGGCCATCGCGGCGGTGCCCACCAGGATGCCGTCCACCGGCATCGATGGGAAGCCGTAGTCCTTGGCCCAGTCACCGGACAGGTATTCGGCCGCCCGCTCGGGGGTGCCGATTCCGCCGCCGACGCAGATCGCGACGTTGGTGTACTTGCGCAGCTCGCCGTAGGTCGCCAGGAGCAGGTCGTCGAGGTCCTCCCACGAATGGTGCCCGCCGGCGCGGCCACCCTCGATGTGGACGATGACGTCCTTGTCAGGCACCTCGGCGGCGATCTTGATGACAGACTTGATCTGGTCGACCGTGCCCGGCTTGAACACCACGTGGCTGATGCCGACGGTGTTGAGCTCCGCGATCAGGTCGACGGCCTCTTCGAGGTCCGGGATGCCGGCGGTGACGACCAGCCCGTCGATGGGGGCACCGGATTGCCGGGCCTTCTGCACCAGGCGCTTGCCGCCCACCTGCAGCTTCCACAGGTACGGGTCGAGGAACAGCGAATTGAACTGCACCGCGCGACCCGGCTCCAGCAACTTGGTGAGTTCGGCGATCCGGGCGTCGAAGATCTCCTCGGTGACCTGACCGCCACCGGCCAACTCGGCCCAGTGGCCGGCGTTCGCCGCAGCGGCCACGATCTTGGCGTCCACAGTGGTCGGGGTCATGCCCGCGAGCAGGATCGGCGACCGCCCGGTCAGGCGGGTGAACTTGGTCGCCACCTTGACCGAGCCGTCGGGCAGCCGGATCGCCGAGGGTGCGTAGCTCGACCAGGCCGGCGCGACAGCAGGCGCGGCACCGACGGTGAACAGACTGCGCTGACCGGCGCGGGTGGCGGCGGGCACGATGCCGATGCCCAGGCCGCGGATCACCGGCGCCGTCAGTCGCGTCACGGTGTCGCTGGGGCCAAGATCGATGATCCACTTGGCGCCCGCGGCGGCGAGCTCTTCGACCTCGGCGACCCAGTCGACCGGCTTGACGAAGATGATCTCGGTGAGTCGACGCGTCAGCTCGGGGTCCAGGCCGGTGCGCGAGGCCCACTCGTTGACCAGATCGACGCCGCTTGCCAACCGTGGGGTGTGGAATCCGACCTCGACGTTGAGTTGGCTGAACACCGGCCGGAAGACGGCGCCGCCGCGCAGCTTGTTCTTGCGCTCGGCTTCCTCTTTCTCGGTGATCTTCTCGCAGTAGAGCTCGAACCGGGCCAACTGCTCGGGCGTCCCGGTGATGACCACCGAGCGCCTGCCGTTACGGATCGACAGGGCGGGCGGCAGCACGGTGCGCACGTCCTGGGCGAACTCATCGAGGAGTTCGGCCACGCGGCCGGGGTCGACGTTGGTCACCGACACCATCGGCGACTTGTCACCACGGCCGACCATGCCGCAGCGGCGCGAGACCAGCGATCCCGCGGCACCGATCAGCTGACCGATCGCCAGCAACTCGACGTCGCGGGCTCCGCCGGCTTTCAGCGCCTCGACCGCGGTGACGCCCTGCGAGTGGCCGGCGATCGCCACCGGCGGGTGACCGGTGAGGTCGAGCCCCTGTCGCTTGAGGGCGCGCATGGCCGCCATCTGGGTGAGCAGGATCCCGGGGCCGGAGATGGCCGCGGTCGTCAGGTCCTTCGCGGCGGGCAGTGGCTCGTCGGCGGCCAGCGCGCGGATCCACTTCATCGGTTCGAAGCCGATCGGGCGTACCACGACCAGTTCCCGCGCCAGCGGCTCCAGCAGCAGTTCGGCCTCGCCGACCAGTGCGGTGATCTCGGACTCGATGCCGGCCGAGTTGACCAGCTCTTCCAGATTCTCCAGCCAGGAGCCGCCCTGGCCGCCGAACGCCACTGCGTACGGCTCCCCGGCGTGCAGTCGATCGACGAGTGCGTGCGTCCCCGACAACGGTTCGAAGACCTCCCCGTGCTCGGAGGTTTGGGTGGCACGCTGCTGGTCGTTGATCGTCACGTCTTGTTGTCTCCTCGGTGTTGCGCGGGTGTTGCGCGCTGCATCGCTCGTCGTCTGCTGGGCTCGTCGTGGGCTCTGGGCTCGTCGTGGGCTCTGGGCGGCCTCGTCAGGGTGCTGGTCTGCACTCCGGCTGGGCCGTGCGATTCGGCGTCGAATCCGGCTGGTGTCGTCCGCGACCTGGGTGCCGCCAAGAAACGCGCGAGCACTCCGACGCATCCTCGCGGATCGCGGTGGACACTCCAGCCGTACTAAGAGTGTCATAAGAGACAGCACCATTTTTGCGCCGAGAATGGTTACTGGCGAGTTCTACGCATGGGTAACAGAGATTGCATAACACGCTGTTCAGGACGGCCGAAACCCTTCCGGGACAAACGTCCTGCATGCAGGTGGTTACGGTCGAGTAGGATAGAAGCGCAGATCAAGGCAGTATTGTTACACAATCGTTATGTGAGAATGCCTGTTCGCAAATGCGTTGGCATGGGCAGGTGCCTACACGACAACGTACGCGCAAACGTCTTGTCCCGTGTTTTCGCGATGTGTCCAAGTTTGCTGACGAAACTTACTAGTCGGTAAGTCTCAGTCCACTGACAAAAACGCGGCTTGAAAATGTGGTTGTTGTCGTCGCCCACACCCGCAGCGCCGGCGAAGCGCGCGTCGGGTCGTCGATCGAGGGAGGCGTCGAATTTCCCAGATCGTCATTCGGCCTTCTGCGTTCCCCGTGGCTCCCACTCGCCGCTGAACAGGATCCCGGCGGTGTAATCGGTCGCCGAGTTCACCATCAGGCGCCGGGTGGCCTCGTCGAAGCGCGCGCCCAGGACGGCGGCCACCAGCTCGCGAAAGTCCTGGACCACTTGACGCAAGCTGTCCATCTCGTCGGGCCGGGGCAGGTAATGAGTGCCGACCCGGGCACGGTACAAACTGGTCAAGCTCGCCTGGAACGCCTTGGCGGCATCGTCGATGGGGCCATCGGCGGCCTCGATGAATTTCAACAGCGCACGCACATGCAGCAGGCGGTCCGGCGACCGGCCCAGGATCTCGCCGATCACGCCGTCCACCGCCATCACCACCTCGCCGTCGACGATCTCGGCCAGACCATAGGACACCAACCTACGGGCCTCCTCGGTCTCGGCGTCGAGACCGACGGCCTCCCCCCGGTCCTCCGGCGTGGTCGGCGGTCCGAGCACAGCCCGCTGAAGCCCCAGGATGTCGGCCAGGTCGGTGCCCTGGCGCATGCTCGTGAAGAACTCCGCGATGTGGGTCGAGGTGTAGCCCTTGCGCAGCAACTCGCTGATGGTGTTGAGCTGCGAGAGGTGGTAGTCGTCGTAGAGAGCCGATCGACCCACCCTGCGGGGCGGGTCGAGAAGGCCGCGTTCCCGGTAGGCGCGAATGTTGCGGGTGCTGACACCGGACACCCGCGCGAGCTCCTGTAGCCGATACTCAGCCATCGCATCGCTTCCCCGTGCTCTGCCTGAGGCCGGATGAACCGGGACCGCAGCACTCCATGGATCAACTGTAACCGCGCCGCCAACCGGACGAGCGAAGTATTTTCACCGGGCAGGACCCAGCGAACTACGACGATCAGACCCTCTCTATCTGGGCAAACCCTGGTAGCAGCACACGACTTTCGACGTGGGTCCACACTTTCAGCCAACTACTGGGCGGTCGCGGGACCCCACCGTCCTACCCTCCCGCGACATATCAGTTGGCGCCGGCCCCCGAGTCTGGGGAATCATGGGTAGGCCGCCCCTGCAGTTGCAGGACATTAAGACAAATTGCGAGAGGTGCCGCGTGCGTCCCTGGATAATCTGGGCGACCGGGCTTCTCGCATACATCGTGGCTGTTCTGGACCGCACGACGCTGGGCGTCTCCGGACTGGCGGCCGCCGACCGGTTCAATGCGAGCCCGAGCCTGCTGGCGACGTTCGTCGTCCTCCAGGTCGTCGTATACGCCGGCGCTCAGGTACCCGCGGGGTTGCTGCTCGACCGATTCGGGTCGAAAGCGCTGATCGTGGCCGGGGCGGCGCTGATGGCGTCCGGCCAACTCGTCCTGGCATTCACCGAGTCGCTGCCGGCGGCCATCGCGGCGCGGGCGGTCGTCGGTCTCGGCGACGCGGTCACCTTCATCTCGGTACTGCGCCTGGTGCCTCACTGGTTCACCCCGCGCCAGGTCCCGCTGGTGACGCAGCTGACCGGGATCTGCGGGCAACTGGGTCAGGTGCTCTCGGCAGTGCCGTTCCTCGCGGTGCTGTCCGCCGCCGGCTGGTCTGTCGCCTACGCATCAGTGGCGGCCCTGGGCGTGCTGTCGATCGTCCTGATCATGCTCGTCGTCAAAGACGCCCCCGAGGGCCATGTCGTCACCGCAGAAGCGATGTCGGTCCGGCAGACCCTGATCAGCGTCCGGACAGTGTGGCTACGGCCGGGCACTCGGCTGGGGTTCTTCACCCACATGGGAACCCAGTTCTCGGTCACCGTGTTTGCGCTCATGTGGGGCGTGCCCTACCTGACGGTGGCCCAGGGACTGTCCGCAGCGGCAGCCGGAACTCTGCTGACCGTGTCGGTCGTCGCCGCGATCTCCTCCGGCGTGCTGGTGGGTATCTTCACCGGCCGACACCCCCAGCGACGCTCCCGGCTGGTGCTCGCCATCATCGCCAGCAACGCTCTGGTGTGGACGGTGGTGCTGGCGCTTCCCGGGCCGGCGCCGGCCTGGCTGCTCGTTGTCCTGGTCGTGGTCATCTCCGTCGGCGGGCCGGGGTCGATGGTGGGTTTCGACTTCGCGCGCACGTTCAACCCCACCGCCACCCTGGGCACTGCCCAGGGCATGGTCAACATGGGCGGCTTCCTTGCGTCGCTGCTGCTCATGCAGGGAATGGGGCTGATCCTGGAGGCGCGGGGTGGTATCTCCTTCGATTCGTTTCGGGTGGCCTGGACGCTGCAATACGCGGTGTGGACCCTCGCGGTGGTCGGCATCCTGATCACCCGGAGCAAGGCGCGCAAACTACTACAGCAGCAGAACGACCAGCTGCTTCTCGAGGGCGCGGGGAGCCTCGACGGTCAGGGGTCGCGGTGATTGCGTTCGACGGCCTCGGCGGCGTGTCGATGTCCTCGCCACTCGTACCCCACGACGGAAACCACCGGCGCCAACGTCACCACAAGCAGACAGTTGGCCATCGAGAATCCGTTGACCGCCAGTAGCACGGACACGCCGAGCACGGCGGCACCACCGGCGAACAGCAGCAGGTGCAAGAGCCGGACGGTGTGCGTCATCACCGCGTAGAGCACGTAGATCATCAAGATGTACACCCCGACCGGAATCACCACCGACAGCACCGTGCCCACCGATCCCAGCTCCGAGTGCCGCTCGATGTAGTAGGCCGCAGCGTGCAGTCCGGCCCCGGTCGCCACGATCGAGGCGAACACCAAAATGTGCAGATAGCCGAACAAGAAGGACCGTTCGCGGCGGGCGTGCAGGATGTCGGCCTGCGGCAGAACGAAATAGGTCCACCACATGCCGAACGTCAGACCCATCCCGGCGACACCGATGAACACCGCCTCGACAGACCAGCCCTGCTCGCCCACCACCGCCGACAACGACGCGACAGTCCCGACCACGCCCTCGCCGAGGGCGATGATCGTGAACAGTCCGTATCTCTCGACGATGTGGTGGGCGTGCCATGGGGTGCCCCCCTGCCGTGACTCCGCGATGACCGGCCCCATCATCTCCACGAGGATCAGCGCCACCACGACGGCCGCGGTCGCCAGAACCGGGGTGTGGACGAATATCGCGATCACCCAGCCGAACTGGGCGACGGTGATCCACAACGCATACGTCAGGCACGCTGACCGCCGCGGCGGGTCCTGCCTGGCGGCGCGCAACCACTGGCCGACCATCGCGGTCCGCATCACCACATAACCGGCGACGACGACGGTGTTGTCGACGTGCTCGCCGTGTTCGATCGATGCGTAGAGCTGTGGGAGCCCGAGCGCCAGAATCACCACGCCGACCATCTGGACCATGGTCATGAGGCGATAGATCCAGTCGTCGGTGTCGTAGGCCGAGGCGAACCAGCTGAAGTTGATCCACGCCCAGCAGATCGCGAACATCGCGAAGAAGAAACCTGCGAGCCCGGCGCCGATGTGCCCGCCGGTGAGCGCGTGCGTGAACTCCGAGGCGGCGATGGCGAAGGCCACGACGAACGTGAGGTCGAAGAGCAGCTCCAGTGGCGTCGCCGCGCGAGTCGACTCGTGCGGGTCCCGTCCGACCATCCGCCGCACCCGATGGGCCCGGCCGCCACGTTGCTGCGCTTGCTCGCTCACAGAGCGTCCCCTTTCCACTGGATGTAGACCGTATCGCTCACCCGACCCAGCCGTTGGGCAGGTCGGCGCGGGCCAAGCGCCCGCCGCGATACTGTGCGTCCATGGGTGAGGCGGTCGGTGTGGTGCTGGCAGCCGGCCTGGGGACCCGGGTCGGCGCCGACGGGAACAAGGCATATCTGCCGCTTTCCGGGCGCAGCATGGTGACCTGGTCCCTACACACGCTGTCGACGCTGCCGGAGATCACGCGAACCGTCCTGGTGTACCGCCAGGGCGAGCGCGAGTTAGCCCGCGACAGCGTCGCGAGCGAACTTCCCGACGCGCACGTGGAACTGGTAGAAGGTGGCCAGACCAGGCACGGGTCGGAGTTCCGGGTGCTGCAGTACCTGTCCGCCGACATCGAATCGGGTGCCGTGGACGTGGTCGCCATCCACGACGCCGCGCGCCCGCTGGCCGGACCGCAGCTGTTCCGGACGGCGATCTCGGTGGCCCGGGAGTTCGGCGGCGCGCTGCCCGCGCTGCCGATCGGCGGGCTTGTCCGGGTGGGCGCGGGCGGGCTGGAATCGGTGGCCGACAGCGGCGCGCTGGTCAGAGTGCAGACGCCCCAGGCATTCCGGGCGCGTGAGCTGCTGCACGCGTATCGCTGCGCCGAAGCCGACGGGTTCGAAGGCACGGACACGTCGTCGTGTATCGAGCGCTACACGGATGCCCAGGTGCGCACCATCCCTGGCGACGCCACCAACCTGAAGGTCACCTACGCGCGTGACATCGCCGTCGCGGAACGCCTTCTCACCGCACCGGCGGGTCCTGCCGAGTCGCGATGAGGGCCGCGAGATAGCCTGCGTCACGCGGCAACTCGACGCGCAGCGCTTCGTCGTCACCCTCGATGAGGGTCACCGGGATCCCTGCCGACAGCGCCGCCTCCAGTTCATCGAACGGGCCCGATCGGTGCCGGTGCACCAGCTGCGCCAGCACGTCGGCGGTGAACCCGCGGGGATACTGCACGGTACGCAGCTGGGAGCGGTCCAACGTCGCGGTCAGGACACCACCCGAGTCGACCGCCTTCACGCTGTCGGTCACCGGCCGGGCGGGCATCACCGCCACGGCCTCCTCCCGCAGCGCGACCGCGATGCGGTCGACGACACCGGTACCGATCGTGGGCCACTGGAGGTCGTGCACGACCACATGACTGGTGTCGACGGCCGCCAGACCGGCGGCCAGGCAGTGCACGCGTTCACCGGGCGAATCGGAAACGACCACCCGCACCCTCGAAAAAGACTGTCCGACAAGGGCTTCAGCAACCTCATCGGCAAGAGGGACGGCCACCGCGATCACGACGTCAGCTGCCGCCTCGAGAGCCCGGACAGCCCGGATCAGCGGAGAGACTCCCGCTACCGCGGCGAACACCGCGTCCCGGCGCCGCGCGAACACCATCGGCACCGGCAGGATCGCCGTCACAGTCACGGCGCTGAGGTTATACCGCTATACCGGGTCGAACGACTCGATGAGCCAAGCGCCGTCGATCTTCGTCAGGCCCACCTTGACGCTGCTGGCTGCGAACGCCCCGTCGGGGTTCTCCTTGCTGGTGGTGGTCTGGTTGATGAACACCAGGACTTCCGCAGAATCCGGATGGATCTCCGACACCGCGGCCCGCGCCACAGATGCCGCGGTCTTGACCGATTTCTCGGTGGCGGCCGGCGTGACGATCTGTTCGGTGAACTGTGTGTAGTACGAGAGGAAGTCACCGGTGAGGCGGGCCTTGGCCGCAGCGAAGTCCTGATCGAGCGACTCAGGCGAATACGACAGCAGCGCGATCGTCCCGGTGGTGGCGGCATCGAGCGCGACCTTGGCTGCGGCGGCATCGGTCTGCTCGTCCGGTCGATACTGGTTGACATACAGCCAGCCGGCCAGTCCCGCGGACCCGAGCAGTGCGCCGGCCAGCAGGACGGCGGTCACCTTCGATCGGACGCCGCGCCGCGAACTGCGGGGACTGTCATCAACGGTCTCGGAGCTCGGCGTCACGTCAGCGGACTCAGTGTCGGTGTCGCCGGGCTCGTCACCGACCCCACCGTCGTCCGCAACGACGGTCGCGTCGACGTCCTTGTCTTTTTCGCTGTCTCCATCGCTCACGGGACGAACTCGACTTTCGACATCTTGATCTGGTCACCTTCTCGCTGCAGGTCCACGCTGAGTCGCCACGTCCGCGGCTCCTGGTTGGCGCCCTCGGAGTTGGTGACGCGGGAGGAGGCCGCGACGAGCACCACCGCCGAATCCTCGGTCATCGATTCCACGGCGACGGAGTTCACCGTGACCTCGGTGATGACCTTCGACGCGCGCGCCACCTCGACGAAGTCGGCAGCCTGCTGCTCGAAGTCGGTCTTGAACTGACCTGTCGAGTTGTCGATGATGCGCTGCACGTCCTCCTGCGCCTGGTTGAAGTCCAGGGACATCAGCGTCACCACACTCTGTCGACCCGCCGCGGTGTACTCGGCGTCCAACTGCTGCAGTGCGACCGCTTCGCGATGGTGCCAGACCATGTATCCGCTGACAGCCAGCAGGGCCGCCGTGCACACGATGACCAGCGCGGCGAGCAGCCCCTTCCAGCCCGGCCGCGGCAACCGGCGAGTGCGCCGGCCGGCCGGTGCGGACTCTTCGACGATCGCCTCGTCGCCGGTGTCGGGATCGACGGGCTCGGTGTCGATGGGCTCGGGATCGACGGCTTCGGTGTCGATGGGCTCGGGATCGACGGCTTCGGTGACGATGAGCTCGGCATCCGGTTCCGGTTCGACCTCGACCGAGTGGTCGTCGACCTCGACGGTTTCTCCGGCTTCGCGCCGCAACCTGATCGCGCGCGCCCGCGCGCGGGCGGCGGCCGCCATCGCCTCGGCCTCAGCGGCCTCTGCTTCGGCTTCCTCCGCCAGCGCTCGCGCCTGCTCGGCGTCGAGCGGACGGTCAGCGGCCTGCGGCGGCGGATCGACGCGGTCTGCGTCGATCACCGAGTCACGGCGCCTGAAAGACGGCACACCGACCTCCTGATCTGAACCGTCAGGCACGCGCATGCGCGTGCACTTCTGCGAGAATGACATTCTTCATTTTTGAGTATTGCCGCGACGATACCCGTCTCTGCGAGGCCCGGCAAAGAGCCCTCGTCTGCGGAAATACTGTTTACGCGCTGTGCGGATGCTCAGCGGTGACGCTCGTGCAACTTGTCCTTCATCACCTTGCCGGTGGCGTTCAACGGCAACTCGTCGAGGAACTCTACATACCGCGGCACCTTGAAACCGGCCATTCGGTCGCGACTCCACGCGATCAGTTGCTCGGCGGTCACAACACCATCGGTGTCCTCGTGCGTCTTCGGCACGACAAACGCCTTCCCCACCTGGCCCAGGCGGTCATCGGGCACCCCGATGACCGCAGCCTGGGCCACCGCGGGGTGTTCCAGTAGGAATCCTTCGATCTCGGCGGGATAGGCGTTGAAGCCCCCGACGATGAACATGTCCTTCTTCCGACCGACGATACGCAACCGACCGGCGTCGTCGATGGTGCCGAGATCGCCGGTGTGCAGCCACCCGTCCGGGTCGATCGCCTCAGCCGTGGCCACCGGGTCGTCGAGGTATCCCTGCATCACGGTGTAACCGCGGACCAGCACCTCACCGTCCTCGGCGATACGCATTTCGACGCCGTCGCAGGCCACCCCGGCAGTGGTCGCGATGTCCTCGAACGAGTCTCCCGGCCGCGACAAGGTCACCGTGCCCGCCTCGGTGAGGCCGTACCCGGTCGCCAGGGTCTGGAACGGAAGCTCCTCGTGCACCCGGCGCACCAGCTCGACCGGGATGTCGGCGGCACCTGTCACCCCCGCGCGAAGCGTCGCGAGGGCGGCCTTGTCCTCGACCCCCAACAGCGAGTGATACAGCGTCGGCGGTCCAGGCAACATCGTGACCCGCTCTGCGGCAATGAGTTCCACGACACGGTCGATGTCGAAAACCGGAACCGGCAGCATCGTCGCACCCCGGATGAACGAGGCGATCAGGCCGGCCTTGTAACCGAAGGTGTGGAAGTACGGATTGACCATCAGGTAGCGGTCATCTCGGCGGAGGTCCGCCAGATCGCACCACTCCTCGTACAGGCGCAGATTCTGCCGATGATTCATCATCACGCCTTTGGGTCGCCCGGTGGTGCCCGAGGTGAAGATGATGTCAGAGATGTCCTCGCCGTCGACCGGACGGCTGAACGGGCGACCGCTCGACAGAAAGTCGGACTTCACGTCGATGACCGGAACACCCTGGGGCGCGACGAAGTCCACGCCGAGGAAGCCCTGCTGGACGAGCACCGCTTTGGCCCCGCTGCGGCTGATGATGTCGGCTGCCTCGTCGACCTTGAACCGGGTGTTGACGGGAACCAGCACGCCGCCGGCGCTGACAAGACCGAACGCCGCGACGATCCACTCCACGCCATTGGGCGCCCAGATCGCGGCGCGATCCCCCTTCGCGATACCGAGCTCGGCGAACGCTCCTGCAGCACAACGGATCCGCTCGACCAGTTCGACGAAGGTCAAGCGCAGCGGACCGTCGACAACTGCCTCTGCGTCGCCGAATCGGTCCGCCGCGCTCGCGACCATCTCGGGGATGGTCGACCAGCGTGTCATCTCGCGCCGTCCCTCGACGGGCGCCGGGCGTCGTTGGCTGTCACCGCGCGTGGCTGGTACGTCACACCGTGACGAGGCGACCCAGGTTGCCGCCCATGATCTTCGCCTGGTCCTCGACGGCAAGATGCTCGAGCGCGGTCACGTAGTGCGTCGGCTCCGCCAGGCCCTCGGGGTGCGGCCAGTCCGAGCCGTACAGCACCTGGTCCACCCCGATCAGGTTGATCAGGTCGTCGATGCCCTCCTCGTAGAACGGGCTGACATAGATGCGCTTCTTGATCTCTTCCATCGGGTTGCCCAGGAAGGCCTCGGGGGCCTTCTTGTACACCTCCGTCATAGAGTCCAGCAGCGGGAACATCCACTTCGAGCCCGCCTCGACGATGCCCACCTTCAGCGTCGGGAATCGGAACAGCGCACCGTGGATCACCCAGGACGCCACCGCATCCTGAATCGGTCGCCACTCGTTGAGGATCGACATCGCGTTGGTCTGGAACGGCAGCATCTCCTGCGCGGCGCCATCCCACTCCGAGGTGTAGCGCGAGTAGCCGCTGTCACTGGAGTGCATTCCGACAAAGACGTCGTACTCGACGCACTTCTGCCAGAACGGGTCGAACTCCGGCAGCGCAAACGACCGCGGGCCACGGAATCCGGGCACCGGCGCAGGGCGGATCAAGATGGCCCTGGCGCCACGCTTGACCGCCCACTCCAGTTCCTCGATCGCCTTCTCGACGATCGGCAGCGTGATCACCGGGGTGGTGAAGATGCGATTCTGGTAGTTGAATCCCCACACTTCGTGGAGCCACTCGTTGAGTGCATGGACGATGACGTGGATGGCGATCGGGTCGTCGGACAGCCGCTCCTCGATCAGGCTGGCCAACGTCGGGAACATCAGCGTGCGGTCCAGACCCAACTCGTTCATCTTCTCGAGCCGCGGCCCGGGCTCGAAGAACGCCGGGATCGCCTTCATCGGCTCGCCGAAGAGTTCGCGCTTGCTCTTGCCGTCGGGGTTGCCGAACTTGAAGTACTCCTCCCACGCACCAGGCTTGGCCACCACCGAGAAGGTCGGGTTGGGAATGTAGTTGCTGATCTGGCCGCGCAGGGCGATTTTGGTGCGTCCGTTGACCTCCACGTACTGGACGATGTCCTTGTACTCCTTGGGCAGGAACTTCGTCAGCGCCTCCGGCGGCTCGTACAGATGGTTGTCCGCGTCGAACAACGGAAACGGGATGTCGACCCGGTGCGATAGTTGACCCATGGAACACTCCTTTTCTTCTTGGGAGAATCCTATTCTCATTGGCTGTCCGCCGCAATGAGCACTCCGCCCTCACGTGCTCCCGCACTCCGCCCTCACGTGCTCCCGCACACCACCCTCACGTGCTCCCGCACACCACCCTCACGTGCTCCCGCACTCCGCCCTCACGTGCTCCCGCACGGCGAACTTCTGGACCTTGCCGCTCGCCGTCCTCGGATAGTCGTCGACCCGGTGCAGCTCCTCCGGCCACTTCTGACGTGCCATCCCGGCGTCCTTGAAGTGAACGCGGACGTCCTCCAACGACGGCATCCGGTGGCCATGCCGAATGCGCAGCACGGCCGCGGCCCGCTCGCCGAGGCGGGCATCCGGCGCCGCCACGACGACAGCCTCGGCCACCTCCGGCATCGCCAGCAGTACTTCCTCGACCTCGACGGCGCTGATGTTCTCACCACCGCGGATGATCACGTCAGCCTTGCGGTCGGTGATCGTCAGATAGCCGTCCTCGTCGAGTACGCCGACATCGCCCGTGTGATACCAGCCCTCGTCGTCGAAGGCGCTGGCAGTCAACTCGTCGTCGGTGTACCCCAGGCACAGATCGGGACCGCGCGAGAGGATCTCTCCGTCCTCGGCGATCCTGATCTCGACGCCGGGTCGCGGATTGCCATCGGTGTAGAGGCGCTTGTCCTCCGGCGCCTGTGGGCCGGACCCGGTGATCGACGGGTGCTCGGTGCTGCCATAGGACCGGAAGACGTACATGCCGAGGTCGGCGAGCCGGCGGGTCACCGCCGCCGGCACCGTGGACCCACCGAGGCCGACCGTGGTGAACAGCCGACGGTGGTCGTCGGTGCAGTCGGGGTGGTCGAGCAGACTGGTGACGAAGTACGGGGGCCCTCCGCCGATCGACAGACCGTCGGATTTCATCAGCGCCAGGACCTTGCCGGGATCCCATACGTCGACCAGATCGATCGGGGCACCTTCGAGCACCGGTATCAGGAACGCACCGAGCATTCCGATGAAATGCCCGACGGGCGTGGCCGTGAGTTGGCGGCCGCGGTCTGGTGGATAATTCGCCAGGAGCTGGCGCGTCTCACAACTCAGCGTCTGATGGCTGTGGATGACGCCCTTGGGAGCGCGGGTGGTGCCCGACGTGAACGCGATCAGTGCGGGACCGACCGGGTCGGTCGCCAACGTCCCGGCCAGGGGCTCGTCGTCGAAGAGTTCGTCGAAGCCGGCGGTGCCCACAAGACCGACGATCGGCACGTCGGCACACAGATCGGGCTGATGCTGCATCCGACCGAACGCCTCGGCGGTGATGAACACCCGCGGCTTGGCCGCCGCCAGGATGTGCGCCAGCTCCTTGCGGCCGTAGAAGTGCACGATCGGCACGATGACGGCCCCCAGGAACGAGGCCGCCCAGAACGCGACGGCCGCTTCGCGCCAGTTCGGCAGCTGTATCGCCACGACATCGCCGGCGCCGATCCCACGCGAACGCAGACCGGCGGCCAAGCGGCGGGCGTCGTGTTCGACCTCGGCGAAGGTACCGGCGTACGGCCGCACTGCCGAATGGACATGGAAGCCGGTGTCGGGACTGGCCGCCAGGCCCTGAGCGAGAAGATCACCCAGGGTTTCCTGGGTCCACCAGCCCTGTTGCTGGTAGAGCTTGGTCAGCTCAACAGGAATTTCTCGCATGCCTGGGACCACCTCCCGTTCGGGAGGCGATGCTATTCTCCGCTCGCGAGAATGCCAATACCGCAGATGGAGAACGTTGATGGTGGACCTTGAAGTCGACGACGGTCTGGCGATCATCACCATCGACCGGCCGCACGCGCGTAATGCGATCTCGCTGGAGACCATGGACCAACTGGACAAAGCGCTCGACGGCGCGGCAGGGGCGGCCGCCCTCGCACTCACCGGGGCGGGCGACCGGGCGTTCGTCTCGGGCGGAGACCTGAAGGAACTCAGCGCGCTGCGCACCGAGGCGCAGGCCTCCGCGATGGCCTTCCGGATGAGGTCGATCTGCGACCGCATCGGCGCCTTCCCGGCGCCCACGGTGGCCGCGCTCAACGGTCATGCACTCGGCGGTGGCGCAGAGTTCGCGGTGGCAGCCGACATCCGGGTGGCAGCCGACGACATCAAGATCGGGTTCAACCAGGTCGCGCTGGCGATCATGCCGGCCTGGGGTGGTGCCGAGCGCCTCGCCGCCCTGGTCGGCTACAGCAGGGCGCTGTTGTTGGCGGGCACCGGTCGTATCGTCGGGGCACCCGAGGCCGAGCGAATCGGACTGATCGACCAGGTGATCCCTCGCGCATCCTTCGACGAGCAATGGCGGTTGATCGCGCGGTCGCTCGCCACCGCCCCCGCCGGTGAGGTCAAAAAGGTGTTGCGCGGCGTGCCCACCACCGAGGCCGTCGCGGCGTTCGCCCGTCTGTGGGTCTCCGAGGAACACTGGGAGGCGGCGGACAAGGTCGTCAAGCGAGGCAAGTGACCCCCCAGGGGGAATTGCTGTTGTGCGCAGACGAGTCACAGCGCGTTCCCCCGCATGTGTTCTCTCTAGACGAGAATGTCGTTTCCGATTATGGTCAATCGCGTGTCGACAACGCAGCGGGCACTCGCACCCGAGATCTCCACCTGGCCGGAAGACAATCCCCAGCTGATCGGCAGCAGATGTGACAGCTGCAGCGCAGCCACCTTTCCGGCGCAGCAACGCTGCCCCCGATGCAGTTCGGGGTCGATGTCGGAGCTGCTACTTCCCCGCGAAGGCACGTTGATCGCCTGGACCACCCAGGGCTTTCCACCCGGCGCGCCGTACGCCGGCCCGACAGGTAGGGACTTCGTGCCATTCGGCGTGGGTCTGGTGCAGCTCGGCATGGGAGATGACGCCGTCATCCGCGTCGAGGGCCGGCTCACCGAGAACGACCCGGCCAAGCTGGAATTCGGGCAGGCCGTCGAGTTGACCATGATCCCGTTCACCACCGACGCCGATGGCAACGACGTCGTCACCTTCGCATTCCAGCCGGTCAGCAGCTAAAGGACTGAAGATGAGCAATTCCGACTCCGCCAACGACGTCGCGATCATCGGCGTCGGCCTTCATCCGTTCGGCCGGTTCGACAAGACCGCCATGGAGATGGGCGCCGAGGCAATCGATCTCGCGCTGGCCGACGCCGGAATCGAATGGAAGAACATTCAGTTCGGCTTCGGGGGCAGCTATGAGGTGTCGAATCCGGACGCCGTGACCCGACTGGTCGGCCTGACCGGCATCACGTTCACCAACGTGTTCAATGCCTGCGCCACCGCGGCCTCGGCGATCCAGCAGACCGCGGACACGATCCGGCTGGGCAAGTACGACATCGGGATCGCCATCGGCTTGGACAAGCACCCGCGCGGCGCGTTCACCGACGATCCCGCCAAGCTCGCGCTACCGCAGTGGTATGCCGAGAACGGGCAGTTCGTCACCACCAAGTTCTTCGGCATGAAGGCCAACCACTACATCCACAAGCACGGCATCTCGGAGGAGACGCTGGCGCGGGTGGCCAACAAGAACTTCCGGAATGGCGCACTGAACCCGAATGCCTTTCGGCGCAAGGAAATCTCGGTCGAAGAGATCATGGCCTCGCCGGTGCTGAACTATCCGCTGCGGCAGTACATGTTCTGCGCTCCCGACGAAGGTGCGGCCGCAGTCATCATGTGCCGGGCCGACCTCGCCCACAAGTACACCGACAAGCCGGTATTCGTGCGCGCCAGCGAGATTCGTACGCGCACCTTCGGCGCCTACGAAGTCCACGCCACGTCGGCACCCCTCGACGAGGATGCCTCCCCCACCGTGTACGCGGCAAAGGCCGCCTACGAGGCGGCGGGCATCGGTCCCGAGGACATCGACATCGCCCAGTTGCAGGACACCGACGCCGGCGCCGAGGTCATCCACATGGCCGAGACGGGACTGTGCGCCGACGGCGAACAGGAGAAGTTGCTTGCCGACGGCGCCACCGAGATCCACGGCACGATACCCGTCAACACCGATGGCGGTTTGATTGCCAACGGCGAGCCCATCGGCGCCTCCGGACTTCGGCAGGTACACGAACTGGTGCGCCAACTGCGCGGTGAGGCCGGCGATCGCCAGGTCCCCGGAGAGCCACGCGTGGGTCTCGCCCAGGTCTACGGCGCCCCCGGCACCGCCTCGGCGACCATTCTCTCGCGGTAGCCACCCACCCCCCTGGAGCTCCAGTTGCCGATCGGCTACTCTTTGGTCGAGTAGCCGATCGGCAACCAATAGACGGGGGGCGTCATGCAGGTTCTTGCTGAGGCCGAGGAGTTGCCGCAGACGGCGAACATCAGGACCCAGCTGATCGCCCTGTGGACGACCCCGGTCATCGGTGCGATCCTGCTGGTCGCGTTCCTGGCCTTCCCCGGCTTCCTGCCGCCGATGTCACCCACGATGTCAGCCGACGAGGTCGCCGCGTTCTATGCGGACAACACCGCGATGATCCGGTTCAGCATGATCACCTACAACCTGTGCGCCATCATGCTTTTGCCGTTCTTCGCGGTGATCGTCGTGCAGATGAAGCGCATGGCCACCCAGAGCCACGCGCTGGCCTACTGCTATCTCACCGCGGTGGTCAGCGGCGCTACCATCTTCGCGCTGGCCGACATCTTCTACCTGGTCGCGGCGTTCCGTCCGGAGCGCAGCCCGGAGCTCCTGCTGCTGCTCAACGACCTGGCGTGGATCACACTGGTGGCTCCGGTCGGGATGCTCGTGGCGCAGAACCTCCTGCTCGCGCTCGCTGTCTACCTGGACACCGGGCCGAAACCCGTGTTTCCGCGCTGGGTCGGCCATTTCGCGGTCGTGACCGGGCTGGCCATGGCCCCGGCGGCAGCCGCAGCGGTGTTTCAGACCGGCCCGCTCGCCTGGAACGGCGCGATCTCCTTCTGGTTGCGCGCCGGCGCCTTCACCCTGTTCGTCGTGGTGATGTTCTTCGTGCTGCGGTCGGCGGTACACAGGCAGGCCGTCGAGGAGGGCGTGGCGCGATGAGTGCGGTGATCTCACCGGACTCGAAAACCGCTGCGGCCGGTCAGCCCTTCGCCACGACGAGCAAGCGCGACATCTGGATCGTCTTCTCGATAGTGCCGGCGTTCTACGCCGCATTCGGCGCGATCTTCTTCCTGCTCGCCAGGACGATGCCGCCGCCGCGGCCGGACGTGACCACCGAGCAGAAGGTCGAGTTCTTCACCACGCACGGCCTGACGATCCAGATCGGGTTCGGTTTTCTGATCCTGATCGTCGGTGGCGCCGGGGTTGCCAACGGCATCGTCGTGTACCACATGAAGCGCATGTCGGCGGGTTCGACGATGGCCTACGTGTACATGGGCGGGATGGCCGTCGGGGCGCTTCCGGGTTGCCTTCTGGTCGCCTTCTGCTTCCTGGTGGCCGCCTTCCGTCCCGACCGCGATCCCGAGGTGCTGGCCCTGCTCTACGACCTGGGGTGCCTGTCCTACGTCGGTTCGCTGGGTTGCTTCACCGCCGCATACTTCGGCTTCGCCATCGCGATCCTCTACGACCGCAACCGAATATTTCCGAAATGGCTTGGCTACGTGACCATCTGGCAGATCGTCACGGAGATCATGGCAGTGCCGGTGTTCATTTCACCGGCGGGTCCGTTCGCCTGGAACGGTTCGATGTCGTTCTGGACCGGAACGGTGATCTTCGGTTTCTGGCTGTCGTGCGTGATCTTCTTCCTCAAGAAGGCCAACGAGGAACAACCCGCCGACCAGGCTCCGCTGCCATGACGGACACGACGCAGGAGGCACCTGCACACGCCAAGGGGGCACAGGACACGCACCTGCCCGGCGACGGGGCCATGTGGGTGATGGTGCTCGGCGACCTGGTCATCTTCGGGTCCTACTTCCTGATTTTCATGGTGCACCGTGCGATGGCGCCACAGGAGTTCCTCGAGGCGCAGCAGCATCTCAACCTCAATGTCGGAGTCCTCAACACCCTTGTGCTACTGACGAGTTCGTGGTTTGTGGCGCGCAGCGTGCTGGCCGCCCGCAGTGGCGACCACCATGCAGCGCTCCGCCTGACCTACGCCGGAGGCGCGTGCGGGGCGCTGTTCATCGTCATCAAGGCCTACGAGTGGACGACGAAGGTCGCCGAGGGTCACACGATGACCGGAAGCGAGTTCTTCATGTTCTACTTCATGCTCACCGGCGTCCATCTGTTCCACGTCTCGCTGGGACTGCTGATCCTGGGAATCGTCGTGCGGGAACTGCACAATCCGCGTAAACGCCGGATGTCGATGGTCGAGTCGAGCGCGACCTACTGGCACATGGTCGATCTGCTGTGGGTCGTGATCTTCGGCCTGCTGTATGTGATGAGGTGACCGGTTGACCACGACCACACCCCACGCGACCGCGTCCACCCGCGCGATCACAGTTGCCTGGCTCGCCCTGTCGGCGATCACGGTGGTCTCGTGGTGGCTCGCTCCGGGACATTCCGGAGCTCACGCGAGCGCCAGCGTGCCCATCACCGTCGCGGCGATTCTGCTGGGGTTCATCAAAGGCCGCCTGATCATCCGGTATTTCATGGAGGTCCGCGGCGCCCCGGGGTGGCTGCGGCACAGCACCGACCTCTGGCTGACCGTGCTGTGGACGACGATCCTGGTGATCTACCTCTGGTGAGCGCCGGCGCCGTCGCCGTCGTCGGCGACCGGGACGGCAGGCGCCATGTCCTCCTGTGGCTCGCCCTCGAGGCGCCGCAGCCATCCTTCACAGAACGCGAAAGTCTCTTCGTGACCGGTGGACATCCCGAGCGCCCGCTCCATCACCATCGCCTGCGAGACACTCGTCGCGAACACCGTCCACACCACCGGTGGCACGTCGGCGACCTCGATGCCATGGCTTCGAAGCGCAGCGGCGATGGCCCGGTTCTGCTCGTCGCGGAACCGCTCGGCGTAGTAGACGATCTCCGCGCGCAGGGCCTTGCGGTGGTTGGCCAGACCCATGAACTCCATGGTCAGTCTAGTGGCCTCGGGAGCGGTGCTGAACCGCCACAGCGCCCACAGCGGCTGCGGCGACTGCAGCGCCGTGGTGAGGACCCTGAGACCCTCTTCGGCCCGGCGGTGGAACACCGCCAGGAACAGATCCTCCATGGTGCGGAAGTAGTAATGCACCAGCTGCGGCTTCAACCCTGCCCGGTCGGCCACCCGGCGCGAGGTCACCGCCGCGTAGCCCTCCTCGATCAGCAGCTGCTCGGCCGCATCGAGCAACACGACGCGGTTCTTCGCGTCCGGCGCCCCGATCCGTCGCGGCGATGCCATGCCCAATTCCCGCTTCCCCAACTCGCCCGCTCATTGCCTGCGTGTCGCTTCGATCTTGACCCTAACTCTTACACCATGCTAAGCAGGTGCTCAGCATTATCGCGAAACACCCACATTGAGCGAATCAGCCGATCCCTCGATCAGCAGCAGCCCCGGGAGGCAACAGCACATGAGCGACTTCGACACGATCGATTACTTCACTGATCAGTCTCTTGTGCCGGACCCGCACCCGTATTTCGACCATCTCCGGAGCAAGTGTCCGGTGGTGCGCGAGCCCAACTACGGCGTCCTGGCCATCACGGGCTACGACGAGGCCGCGACCGTCCTCAAGGACCCCGACACGTTCTCATCGTGCATCGCCGTGGCCGGTCCGTTCCCGCCGTTGCCGTTCACGCCCGAGGGTGACGACATCACCGCACAGATCATCGCTCACCGGTCACAGATGCCGATGTTCGAGCACATGGTCACCATGGACCCGCCCGAACACACCAACGCGCGTTCGCTGCTCAACCGCCTGCTCACCCCCAGCCGGTTGAAGGAGAACGAGGACTTCATGTGGCGGCTGGCCGACGAGGTTCTGGACGACTTCATCTCCGCGGGCAAATGCGAATTCCTGAGCGCATACGCAAAACCTTTCTCGCTGTTGGTGATCGCCGATCTGCTCGGTGTTCCGCAAGCTGATCACGAAGAGTTCCGCATAGTCCTCGGCTCACCCAGGCCGGGCGCGACCGTCGGATCTCTCGACCACAGCGACCTGGTGGGCCTCAACCCGCTGGAGTGGCTCGACGACAAGTTCGTCGGATACCTCGAGGACCGTCGCGCCGCACCCCGCGACGACGTACTGACGGCACTGGCCACCGCCAAGTACCCCGACGGATCAACACCGCCGGTGCTCGAAGTGGCGCGCTCGGCGACATTCCTGTTCGCGGCGGGGCAGGAGACCACCACCAAGCTGCTCTCCGCCTCGCTGCGGGTGCTCGGTGACCACCCCGACATCCAGGACACCCTGCGTCACGACCGCAGCCGCATCCCGGTGTTCGTGGAGGAGGCACTGCGGATGGACGCCCCGGTCAAGAGTCAGTTCCGGCTCGCGAAGAAGAACACCACGGTCGGGGACATGGAGGTGCCGGCGGGCACCACGTTGATGGTGTGCCCCGGGGCGGTGAACCGGGACCCCAAGCGGTTCGAGCATCCCCACGAGTTCGATTTGAACCGCAAGAACGTCCGGGAGCACATCGCATTCGGCCGGGGCGTGCATTCCTGCCCGGGAGGCCCGCTGGCCCGCGTCGAGGGGCGCGTGTCCATCGAGCGCATCCTGGACCGGATGGGCGACATCGCCATCGACGAGGAGAAGCACGGCCCGGCCGGCGACCGTGCCTACAACTACGAGCCCACCTTCATCCTGCGGGGCCTGACCGAGCTGAACATCACGTTCACCCCGCAGGGGTAGCCCATTCTTGCCGCCGGAATTGCATTCCAGCAGGCGCCCACTCGCAGATCGGCTGCTGGAATACCGTTCCGGCGGGAGGTGGGTCGGCCAATTCGGGCACACCGCGGGAAGCGTGTTCTAAGATCTGAAAATGCTGTTCTGCAAACCGCTTCCACTTGTCGCTGCCGCCGCGGTCGGCTTGTTCGCAGCCAGTGCCGTCATCGCCGATGTGGACGCCGGCGCCCAGCCGGGCCTGCACCACGTGCGCTACACGGTGGGGGCCAGCGAGGACATCGCGAACGCGGAGATCTACTACCGCGATACCCAGCCGCCCAACTGGGCCGAGTACAGCCACAACACCTATCTCTACACGCCCAACGCCGAAGCCAACCTCGGTCCGGGACAGCCGTGGGTGCTCGAAGCGATGTTGGCCGACCCCGAGGATTGGGCGATGGTGGTCGTCGGCCTGCCGGGACCCACCACCGCGCCACTGACGGAGCCGGGCTTTGTCTGCGAATTGCGTGTCGACGACGTCGTGGTGGCGACCGATTCGGGAACCAAGGGTGCGCTCTGTTCGCTGCGCACCTGGTGACTACTGCGGTGGCGGATTGCCGCCGCCCACCGACTGGTCCCCGCGCGCCCAGTAGGACCGGTTGTCCTTCGCCACGCAGGTCAGGAAAAGTCCGTCCGGCGCCTGCGCCACTTCCCCGTCGAGGCTCGGGCACAGGTCACCCTCGTTCTTGATGCCGTGCATCTCCGGTGACCGGAACCATCGTGGCTCATACCGCCGCGGCGATCCGCAGAACACCAGCCGACCCCAGTCGGTCACCCCGAACACGTAGTAGGTGGTGTTGTTGCAGTAAGAGCCCAACACGATGTTGGGCGCGATGCCCGGCGTGCAGTTGGGGTAGTTGCATTCGGCGCCGGGGGGCGGCGGGGGCGGTTGGGC
>NZ_CACSIP010000041.1 GCF_902705885.1 Mycolicibacterium austroafricanum
CCCCAGCCGTAACTACCAACCCGGCGACAAAACCACCCGCACCTATCGCAACCGCAAGCCCCAGCCGGCACCATAAGTGTCAGCGATGTCCCGAGACATAAGTGTCAACGATGTCCCGAGACACCACATCAACCTGCGCGTGACCAACTGCGCCGAAATCGCCTAGCAGCCTTGTCGGTTGGGCGTCTCCAGGGCGCCGTCGGCGCTTTCGATGGCGCCTCGTACCGTTTCGAGCACCTGCGGGTCCCAGGTCAGCGCGGACTCCCACGGCAGCCCTGCGGCGTCGGCGACGAAGATGCTGTGGGTGTCGTCGAAGACCGCGCAGCGACGGTGCGGCAGTACCCGGTCGGTGACGTCGGTGGCCAGCGCGCTGTGGCGTGACACCAGGCCGTCGTTCGGCCACGTCATCGGGTTCACCGGTTCCGGACGGGTGAAGCGGGCGCCGGCGATCAGCACGACGGGGATCCGGTCGAGCACCCCTGCCTGGTATTCGTTCCAGCCCTGCGGCCCCATCAGGTATCCCTGGTTGACCTCGCGTGCCGAGCCGGTCTGCAGCTGCAGCATCTCGTCCTGGAACGCTGTGGCGGCCTGCTCACAGAACGCGTCGCCCGCACAGTCCGACAGCGGGCGAAAGCCATTGGCGTAGTCGGACAGGTAGCTGCCCTGCCACGGGGTGCCCAGGGTGGTCAGTGACCGGATCCGCACAGGTGAATCCAGGCCTTGCAGCACCCGGAACGCCGCACGGGAGTACAGCCCACCCATGGAATGGCCGACGACGTCGACGACGTCGACACCGCGGGTCTCGTGCAGGTAGGTCAGGAACCGGGCCAGGTGCTCGCCGGCGAGGTCGATGGAGGCGGTCGAGTCGACGGTCATGTTCTCCGGCAGCGTGATCGGGCAGTCGCCGAAGGCGCCGAACCCGCCCTGATCGGTCACCGGGCCGCGCCCGGCCATCGCCGGTGAGGTGTAGACGGCGTAGCCGGCGTCGAGCAGGTGGCCACGCAGCGCGGTGTCGGTGTTGCCTGCGGCCAGGCCGGACGCACACCCGTCCCGCGGTGTCGTGAACGGGCTGACGGCCGCCCCGCCCGAGACGATGACCACCGCGTGCCCGGGGGATCGCGGTGCGCCGTGGGCGATTCCCGCGCCGAAGACGGCCGCGAACAGCAAGGCCAGGACCGCCGACCACTGACGCACGAGCATCCCCCAAGTCGTCGCACCGAATCGCGAGAATGCTACCGACTGCATGGGTCTCGGGACGCGTTATGCCGATGCCCGAGCCCAGTCCGGTCGCCGACCGAGATGACGCAGGATGTCTGCGAAGTCCCTGCCCTCGGCGGCGTCGAGGGCAGGGGCGAACGGAGAGTCGGCCGCCGCGCGGAATTCTCCGTCCGGTACCGCCATCGCGAGCGGCAGCACGGCGGTGACCACGTCGTCGGGCAACGTGAACGGCGTCTCGAGCGTCGCCGCGACATCCCAGGCGTGCACCACGTAGTCCACGAAGTGAAAACCCATCGCCATCTCACCGGGAACAGTGACGTCTGCACCGAACTCGGGTAGCGCGAACGGTGCGTCGTCTATCCCGTCGGCGGCGAATGCCGCCAGGACGTCGTGGGCCGCGGCGGCGTAGGTGCCCCCCGGATCGGCGACGATCGCCGCCGAGAACCGTTCGGTACGCCAGACCGCGGGGTCGGCGCCGTGACCGCGCGCTGCCGCGGCGAATCCGTGGTGCTGCGCGGTCATGTGGGTCAGCAGGTCCGCGAGGGTCCAGCCCGCACACGGGGTGGCGAGTCCGAGGTCGTCGGGCGAGACCGCGGCGACGACGTCGATGGAGGCGTGCACCGCGACGCGGTGCTGTAGGGAAAAGATAGTCATATGTAGATGATAAGCAACAGCTTATAATAGGGCAACGCCTACGCTCGTCGGATGGCCACCTCACCCCGGCGCCCGGACCTGGCAGCGATGCTCGCCCCGTTGCTGCGCGAGTTGATCGCCGCTGAGGCGCCGGTGCTCGCTGCCCACGGCCTGACGATGTGGGGCTACGTGGTGTTGTCGACGCTGGACCGGGGGGCGATGCGCACTCAGGCAGCGCTCGCCGAGGCCATCAACGCCGACAAGACCCGCATCATCCCCACCCTCGATGAATTGCAGCAGCGCGGTTACATCGAACGTTTCCCCGACCCGGAGGACCGTCGTGTGCGGCTTCTGGCGATCACCGAAAGCGGCCGCGCGGTCAAGGATGCGGCACAGGCCGAGATCCAGCGCGGCGAAGAGCGGTGGCTGGGGGAGTTGAGCCTCGACGAGCGGCGGATGTTCCTGAAAGCGCTGCGCCGGATGGCCCCCGACGGAATCGAACGGCGCGCATGAAAAACTGGACAGCACCATGAGCTCAAACACCAGGCCGGTCGTCTTCTCCGGCGCGCAACCCACCTCGGACTCCCTGCACCTGGGCAACGCGCTGGGTGCAGTGAGCCAGTGGGTCGCGCTGCAGGACGGTCACGACGCGTACTTCTGCGTCGTGGACCTGCACGCCATCACCATCCCGCAGGATCCCGAGACGCTGCGCCGACGCACCCTGGTCACGGCCGCGCAGTATCTCGCGCTCGGCGTCGACCCCGACCGGGCGACGGTCTTCGTCCAGAGTCATGTGCCCGCGCACGCCGAATTGGCTTGGGTGCTGGGCTGTTTCACCGGCTTCGGGCTGGCCTCGCGGATGACGCAGTTCAAGGACAAATCCCAGAAACAGGGCGCCGAAGCCACCACGGTCGGGCTGTTCACCTATCCGGTGCTGATGGCCGCCGACGTGTTGCTCTACGACACCGAGCTGGTGCCGGTCGGCGAGGATCAACGCCAGCACCTCGAGCTGGCCCGCGACGTCTCGCAGCGGGTCAACGCCCGCTTTCCCGACACGTTCGTCGTCCCCGAGGCGATGATCCCCAAAGCCACCGCCAAGATCTACGACCTGGCCGAACCGACGGCCAAGATGAGCAAGTCGGCCGCCACCGAGGCCGGCCTGATCAGCCTGCTCGACGATCCGGGCAAGACCGCCAAGAAGATTCGCTCCGCGGTCACCGACAGCGATCGGGAGATCCGGTTCGACCCCGAGGCCAAACCCGGGGTGTCCAACCTGCTGACGATCCAGTCGGCGGTGACGGGGGCCGACACTCACAAGCTCGTCGAGGGCTACGCCGGGCGTGGCTACGGCGATCTGAAGAAGGAGACCGCCGAGGCGGTGGTGGAGTTCGTCACGCCGATCAAGGCGCGGGTCGACGAGTTGCTCGCCGACCCGGCCGAATTGGAGAGCGTGCTGGCCAGGGGTGCCGCCCGGGCCCGGGAGGTGTCTGGGGAAACGTTGCGGCGCGTATATGACCGGTTAGGGTTCCTAGCACCGACGAGATAGGGGATCGGATGACTGCGCCGCCCACGCAGGTAGCCACCGGCGACTCGACGGACTCGGCCGATCCCGAGGAGAAGCCGGGCTTCCTGGATCGGCTGCGCGCCCGGATGCCGTGGTTCGACCATGTGATGCGCGCTCAGGAGCGGTACAAGGACTGCAAGGGCGACTTCTACGCCGCCGGCATCACCTACTTCACGATCTTCGCGCTCTTCCCGCTGTTGATGGTCGGCTTCGCCATCGGCGGCTTCGTGCTGGCCAGCAGGCCCGAGCTGCTCGCCGAGGTCGAGAACCAGATCAGGGGCGCCGTCAGCGGCGACCTCGGTCAGCAACTCGTCGAGCTGATGGAATCGGCGATCGACTCCCGTACCTCGGTGGGCATCATCGGTCTGGCCGCCGCCGCCTGGGCGGGTCTGGGCTGGATGGCCAACCTGCGCGAGGCGCTCAGCCAGATGTGGGGCGGCTTCCGTGGCGAATCGCCCGGCTTCCTCCGGACCAAGCTCTCGGATCTGGTGACGTTGCTCTCGGCGTTCGCCGCGATCGTCGCCACTATCGCGCTGACGGCGCTGGGCAGTACCTCGGTGATGAAGGATGTGCTGGGCTGGTTCGGTGTCGCCGACACCTCCGGGCTGAGCCTGCTGTTGCGCTCGGCGTCGGTTCTGGTGTCGGTTCTGGTGTCCTGGTTGCTGTTCACCCTGGTGATCGCCCGGTTGCCGCGGGAGTCGGTGAGCTTCCGCAGCAGTGTGCGGGCAGGGCTGATCGCCGCCGTGGCGTTCGAGATCTTCAAGCTCGTCGCCGCCATCTACCTACGCTCGGTGGTCACCGGTCCGGCGGGTGCGACGTTCGGTCCGGTGCTCGGCCTGATGGTTTTTGCCTACATCACCGCCAGGCTGATCCTGTTCGCCACCGCGTGGGCGGCGACGATGCCGGAGAACATGGGCGAGGATCTGCTGCCGGCTCCCGGGCCCGCGGTGATCAAGAACCGGATCATCACCCGCCCGGGGCTGGGGCCGTGGCAGGCCACCGCCGCGGTGGCCGCGGGTGCGCTCGGCGCGCTGAGCGTGACGCGGTGGCGCAAGCGTCAGTAGCTCCGCCGGAATTGCGTTCCAGCAGGCGTTGTTTCGGGATTTCGCTGCTGGAATACCGTTCCGGCGAGGCGTCGGATCAGCGCACCGGGCGGCGGTTGAGCGATCGGGCGCACATGATCAGGCTGAACACGATGATGGAGCCGATCACGCCCACCCCGACCCGCACCGGCAGCGCGTTGACGTCGGGCAGCGCCGCGTTGGCGTTGTTCATGACACCCGTGGTGCCCGCAGTGGCGGGGTCGGGCGGGATGGCGCCGAGTGAGGGGTCCGGCTCGATCAGGGTGCCCACCTTGGTTCCGGGCGGGGTCGCGAATCCGTAGTCGAGCAACCGGGCAGCCTGCTCCCAGGGGGCGATCGGCTGCCGGGTACCGCGCAGCAGCACGGCCACCAGGCGGCGGCCGTCGCGCTCGGCCGCGCCGACGAAGGTCTGCCTGGCATCGTCGGTGAAGCCGGTCTTGCCGCCGAGGGCGCCCGGGTAGTGCTCCAGCAGCTTGTTGTCGTTCTCGATCGGATAGCCGGTGCCGTCGCGTCCGGGGAACGTGGTCGAGCGGGTGGCGACGATGTCGGCGAAGACAGGGTTCTTCCAGGCGTACCGGTAGATCAGGCCGATGTCGTAGGCCGAGGTGCTCATGCCGGGGCCGTCGAGGCCGGACGGTGTGGCCACCCGGGTGTCGCGTGCTCCCAGCTTGCCTGCCAGGACGTTCATCTTGTTCAGGGCGTTGTCCATGCCGCCCAGTTGCATGGCCAGCGCGTGGGCGGCGTCGTTGCCCGAGTACATCAGCAGGCCGTGCAGCAGGTCGTTGATGGAGTAGAAGCCGCCTTCGCCGACGCCGACGTTCGTGCCTTCGACGGCAGCGTCCTCGGCGGTGCCGGGCACCACCTTGTGCAGGGGCAGGTCGCGGATCGCCTGCATCGCGGTGAGTGCCTTGATGATGCTGGCGGGGCGATGCCGACCGTGGGGGTCCCGGGCGGCGATGACGTCGCCGGTGTCGAGGTCGGCGACCAGCCAGGCCTCGGCGGAGATGTCGGTGGGCACGGGCGGGGTACCGGGCGCGGTGATGACGCCGCACCCGGACAGGGCGTCCCCGCCCAGTGGCTTGGCGGGTACCGGCAGTGGTTCCGGAGGGGGACCGACCTTCGGGATCTCCGAGGCGTCGACCGCGGGCGGCGTCGCCACCCGGTAGGGGCAGGTGTTGGCGTCCAGCACCGCGTCGGGCTCCGCGGCAGCGACCGGGGCCCCGATCAGCAGTGCCGCGATGACCAGCGCAGACACCCGCGCGGAGAGCTTTCTGAAGGTCGCCATCGTCTGCGCAGATTAGGCGATCCAGCCCCCGGGATCGGGGAGCCACGCGGTGACTGCTGTGGCGAGAGTTTCAAATGTGACTCAGGGGGAACGCACGAGACGGGCTCCCGATGGCGTGGTGGCTAGGCTGTCGGCAACCGCCTGGCGCGCAAAAAAGGACGTACATGTTCATAGTTGTCCTCGGCTCGATTCTCGGGCTGATGCACCTTTACGTCTGGAAGCGGATGGTGAAGGACACCACCCGGCCGGGCCGCACCCGATGGCTGTTGACGATCGTTCTGCTCGCGGCGTTTGCACTGTTGCTCGGCACCCTGGTCGGGCCGCGGGTCTTCGGTATCCCGGAAGCAGGCTGGTTCGCGTGGCCGGGGTACTTCTGGTTCGGGCTGATCGTGTACCTGTTTCTGACGCTGCTGGTGGTCGAACCGATCAGGCTGGCGCTCAGGGGCTGGGTCAAGCGCGGACAGTCCTCGGAGGAACAGGCGCCGTCGGTGCAGCGGCGGATCTTTCTCGCCCGTGCAGGAGCCGTGGCCGCCGGAGCCGCCGCGGTCGGTCTGGTCGGCACCGGAGCGGCCACCGCCCTGGGACCGCCGAAGGTGTTGCGCGTTCCGGTGCGGCTGAGCCGGCTCGACCCGACGTTCGACGGATTCCGTATCGCAGTGGTATCCGACATCCACCTCGGCCCGCTGCTGGGCCGTGCGCATACCGAGCGGATCGTCCGGATGATCAACGAGACCGAACCCGATCTGGTGGCGGTGGTGGGTGATCTGGTGGACGGGACGGTCGAGGAGCTCGGTTCCGCCGCGGCGCCGCTGCGTGACCTGCATTCGCGGGAGGGCTCGTTCTTCGTCACCGGCAACCACGAGTACTTCGTCGAACAGACCGCGCCGTGGCTGCGGGAGCTGGAACGACTCGGCCTACAGGTGTTGGACAACGAGAACACCCGGATCCGGCGGGGGACGGCCGCATTCGACCTCGCCGGCATCAACGACCCCGCCGGCGAGTCCCGTTCCGATCCACCGGACTTCGACCGGGCGCTGGCCGGGGTGGACCCTGCGGGGCCGACGATTCTGCTGGCCCACCAACCGGTGCAGGTGCAGCAGGCCGCCGAGCGGGGGGTGGACCTGCAGTTGTCCGGACACACCCACGGCGGCCAGATGTGGCCGTTCCACTACGTGGTGTCGCTGGCGCAGCCGGCGCTCGCCGGGCTCTCGACGGTGCAGAACACCCAGCTCTACGTCACCCGGGGGGCGGGGTTCTGGGGTCCGCCGGTCCGAGTGGGCGCGCCCCCCGACATCAGCGTGCTGGCGCTGCAGAGCGACCGCCCCTGACGGACTTCGGGCAGTGTGCGCGGCGTGTTTATCAAACCGTGACCGCGGGAATCTCTTATCAAGCTCACGGCTAACTCTGAGGGTGATGCACAGGTTCACCGAGCAAGGTGGAAGCAATAGCTGGGGGCGACCCTGGAGTTCTCAGCGGAAGGCGCTGATATGACGACCACAACCGCCGGCGCGACCGTGGTACATCTCGAGTCGCACCCTGCCTGGCTCCGAGCGCAACGTCGCGAGCGCGAACTCGCCGAAGCGATGCGCCGACACCCCTCGTTCCAATCCCGCAGTGAGCCCGTCGCACGCTGAGCCACCTGCATGAGAAGGGGGCGCCCCTGGTGGTGGGGGCGCCCCTTTCTGCACGGTTGCCGCCGGCATCGAGTTGGCTGGCAGAAATCGGGTGCAACACCCCAATTGTCATGCGCGAAAGCCCCTCCCACCACGCCCGGGGGCGTTCCTGCAGAGCTGACTCGGACGCACGAAAGGGGCACCCCATAGGGAGGGTGCCCCTTTCTGTGCGGCGTCGCTAGCGGACGTCGACGAAGAAGACCGTGCCCACTTCCTGCAGCACTGTGTCGATCTTGTTGCGGTTGTCGCCTTGGCGTCCGGGCACTGAGACCCATTCGCGGATGGCCGGGCCGGGGCGGACCGCAACCACTTCAGCTTCCGACAGTGGGGTGCTGGTCTGCCGATTGACGATGACGCGATTGCCGTCGGCTTCGATTCGGCTGATGGTGTCGGCGGCGCTATCGGTTCCGCTGGGGGCGGCCAGGGCGGGGGCGGCCAGACCGAGGACGGCGGCCGACAGTCCTGCCGCGACGGTGGTGGTGACTGCGAATTTCTTCATGGTCTGCTCTTCCCTGGTGTCGGGTCGGAGCCGTGGAGCGTGTCGCGCGGTTTCGACTTTCTTGGTGGTCCGTGGTGCTACATCGGTTTGAACCGGCAGGTCAGGGTATTAATTCCGCTGGCAGGAATTGATCGACGGGTGGCAGGAACCCGTCGGTTGAGCCCCGGTCAGAGGGCCGTTGCGGTGATGTCGGTGTAGCCGAGATACGGGGCGCCGATGCTGCCCATCCACAATCGGCCGTGCGCCTCGACGGCGCTGGTCACCATGCTGAACGACGGGTGCTCGGTGCGCAGGCCCGCGACGGCGTCCCCGGTGTCCGGGTCGAATGCCACCGCCCATACCACCGCCGCCGGCTTGGGCTGTAGCGGCTTGGGCAGTTGCCAGATCACCTTCCGCACCACCGGGGGGCCCGCGGCGAGCCGGTCGGCGAGCGGGTTGGCGGGAGTGACCATCGCACACCAGATCCGCCCGTCCGGGCCGGTGGACAGATTGTCGGGCATCGCAGGCAGATTCACCGCCAACGGCGTCACCGAACCCTGGCGCGGACCGGTCAGCCAGTACTTCGACAGCCGACGCCCCTGCGTCTCGGCCACTACCAGGGCCGAGCCGTCCGCGGTGGGCGTCACCCCGTTGGCGAAGTACAGCCCGTCGACGACACAGGTGACGGTGCCGTCGGGGTCGAGTCGGTAGAGATTCCCGTCGCCCCGGGCCTCCAGGATCGCGCCCACGTAGTCGGCCACCGTGAACGCGCTGGTGGATTCGGTGAAATAGACTGTGCCGTCGGCAGTTTCGGTGACATTGGAGCAGAACTGCAGGGCGCGGCCGGCGACGGAGTCGACCAGAGTCTCGATCTCGCCCGTCGCGGTGTCCAGCGCGAGCAGCCCCTTCGGGCTGTCGCAGACCAGCAGCCGACCGCTGCGTGCCACCGCCAATCCCAGTGGCCGCCCTCCGGTGTTGGCGACAACCTCCGGACCGCCACCGGGTGGCAGCCGGACGATGCTGCCGTCGAGCGTGCCCATCCACAGGCACCCTTCGGGGTCGACCACCACATCTTCGGGCTCGCCGCCGGGCACGCGGATCAGCGCGAGTTGGGCGGACGGGAACGCCGGCAGCGGATCAACGGGCGGTGCCTGCCAGCGAACCGGATCGATGGCGGGTCTTCTGCGCGTCAAAGCCACGCCCCAATTCTCGCCGGAACGGTATTCCAGCAGGCCGATTCTCGCGATTCTCGTGCTGGAATACCGTTCCGGCGAGGTGTTGGCGAGAGGGGGGCTACATTCTCCGGCTGGCTTCGGTGAGCACGCTGCGCAGGATGTCGTAGATGGCGTCGAACTCCTTCTGGCCACTGATCAGTGGGGGAGCCAACTGCACCACCGGGTCCCCACGGTCGTCGGCGCGGCAGTACAGGCCCGCCTCCCACAGTGCCGGGGTGAGGAATCCGCGCAGCAGCCGTTCGCTCTCCTCGTCGTCGAACGTCTCCTTGGTGGTCTTGTCTTTGACCAACTCGATGCCGTAGAAGAACCCCTCACCGCGCACGTCGCCGACGATCGGCAGTTCGGAGAGCTGCTCGAGCGTAGAGCGGAACGCCGGGGCCATCTGCTTGACGTGCTCGTTGATGCCCTCACGCTCGAAGATGTCGAGGTTGGCCAGCGCCACCGCAGAGGACACCGGATGCCCGCCGAACGTGTAGCCGTGTCCGAAGACGGTCTGCCCGTCGTTGAACGGCTCGAACAGCCGGTCGCTGGCGATCATCGCGCCGATCGGTGAGTAGCCCGACGTCAACCCCTTGGCGCAGGTGATGATGTCCGGCACGTAGTCGAAGTCGTTGCACGCGAACATCGATCCGATACGGCCGTAGGCGCAGATGACCTCGTCGGAGACCAGCAGCACGTCGTATTCGTCGCAGATCTCGCGGACCCGCTCGAAGTACCCGGGCGGCGGCGGGAAGCAGCCGCCGGCGTTCTGCACCGGCTCCAGGAACACCGCGGCGACGCTGTCGGGCCCCTCGAACTCGATGGCCTCGGCGATGCGGTCGGCGCAGTACCGGCCGAAGGCCTTGATGTCGGTGTCATAAGGCGCGGGAGCCCGGTAGAAGTTGGTGTTGGGCACCCGGAAACCGCCCGGCACCAGCGGCTCGAACGGGACCTTGAACGCCGGGATGCCGGTGATCGACAGCGCGCCCTGCGGGGTGCCGTGGTAGGCGATCGACCGCGAGACCACCTTGTGCTTACCGGGTTTGCCGGTGAGCTTGAAGTACTGCTTGGCCAGCTTCCACGCGCTCTCGACGGCCTCACCGCCGCCGGTGGTGAAGAACACCCGGTTCAGGTCACCCGGCGCGTACCCCGCGAGCCGTTCGGACAGTTCGATCGCGGTGGGCGTGGCGTAGGACCACAGCGGAAAGAACGCCAGCTTCTCGGCCTGCTTGGCGGCGGCCTCGGCGAGTTCCTTGCGGCCGTGGCCGACCTGCACCACGAACAGGCCCGAGAGCCCGTCGATGTAACTCTTGCCCTTGTCGTCGAAGATGTGCACGCCTTCGCCGCGGGTGATGATCGGTGGGTTGATGCCTTCGCCGTGCCGGGCGAAGTGCCCCCACAGGTGGCGGTTGGCCTTGGCTGCCAGGTCGGAGGTGGCGCTCTGGTCGGTTTCGGAGATGATCGTCATCGTGTACCCCAATTATATTGCTGTTTAACAAGTTTCAAATAGACAAGGGTCTCGGTGGATATCACTCCCGGCAGCGCGCGGATTCTGGTGTTGAGTAGTTCGAGCAGGCTGTCGTCGTCCTCGCAGACGACTTCGATGATGGCGTCGAACGACCCCGCGGTGAGCACCACGTAGTCGACCGATTCGATCGCGGCGAGCTTCTCGGCGATCTTGGTGGTGTCACCGGTGCACTTGATCCCGATCATCGCCTGCCGGGCGAAACCCAGCTGCATCGGATCGGTGACCGCGACGATCTGCATCACCCCGGCGTCGACCATGCGCTGCACCCGTTGCCGGACTGCAGCCTCGGAGAGGCCGACCGCCTTGCCGATGCCCGCGTAGGAGCGGCGGCCGTCCTGCTGCAGCTTCTCGATGATGGCTTTGGACAGGTCGTCGAGCTGGAACGCGGCGCCGGGGCGCGAGTTGACGCGGAATGAGACGGGTCCGACGGCGTGCGGAACCCCCGGATTGGCCATGCAGTGATTGTCACGGAATCCGTCGTGCCAAGCAACCATGACCATGAAATCACTTGTTTCGAGTGGTTGCCACAGCCGTAATACGTAGCCCTCGGGCGCGCTGTCGCGATAGCGTTGTGCCATGACTGTGGCAAGCAGCTGGATCGATGGCGCGCCGGTACCGACCGGGGGCGCCGAGCACACTGTGATCAACCCGGCGACCGGCGAGACCGTCGCCGACATGGCGTTGGCCCAGCCCGGCGACGTCGACGCCGCCGTCGCCTCGGCGCGCGCCGCATTGCGGGACTGGGCCGGCGCCACCCCCGCCGAGCGGTCGGCGGTGCTGGCCAAGTTGGCGAAGTTGGCCGACGAGGCCACCGACGTGCTGATCGCCGAAGAGGTCAGCCAGACGGGGAAGCCGGTGCGGTTGGCACGAGAGTTCGACGTCCCCGGCAGCGTCGACAACATCGACTTCTTCGCCGGGGCCGCGCGCCACCTCGAGGGCAAGGCGTCGGCGGAGTACTCCGGCGATCACACCTCCTCGATCCGCCGCGAGGCCGTCGGAGTGGTCGCCACGATCACCCCGTGGAACTACCCGCTGCAGATGGCGGTGTGGAAGGTGCTGCCCGCGTTGGCCGCCGGGTGCAGTGTCGTGATCAAACCGGCCGAGCTCACCCCGTTGACGACGCTGACGCTGGCGCGCCTGGCCACCGAGGCCGGCTTGCCCGACGGGGTGTTCAACGTCGTCACCGGCGCCGGCGGGGACGTCGGCGCCGCGCTGGCCGGCCACCCGGGCGTCGACATGGTGACGTTCACCGGGTCCACGGCCGTGGGGCGTCGCGTCATGCTGGCGGCGGCTGAGCACGGCCACCGCACCCAGCTGGAGCTCGGCGGCAAGGCGCCGTTCGTGGTGTTCGACGACGCGGACCTCGACGCGGCGATCCAGGGCGCGGTCGCCGGGGCGCTGATCAACACCGGCCAGGACTGCACGGCCGCGACCCGCGCGATCGTGGCACGTGATCTGTACGACGACTTCGTCGCGGGTGTGGGCGAGGTGTTCTCGAAGGTGGCTGTCGGCGACCCGCACGATCCGGAGACCGACCTGGGTCCGCTGATCACGGCGGCGCACCGGAACAAGGTGGCGGGCATGGTGGAGCGGGCGCCCGGTGAGGGCGGACGGGTGGTGACCGGTGGTGTGGCGATCGACGGGCCCGGCTCGTTCTACCGGCCGACGCTGATCGCCGACGTGGCCGAGTCGTCGGAGGTGTACCGCGAGGAGATCTTCGGTCCGGTGCTGGTGGCCAGGTCGTTCACCGACGACGACGACGCCATCCGGCAGGCCAACGACACGCAGTATGGCCTGGCCGCCTCGGCGTGGACGCGTGACGTCTACCGTGCGCAGCGGGCGTCACGGGAGATTCACGCCGGCTGCGTGTGGATCAACGACCACATCCCGATCATCTCGGAGATGCCGCACGGTGGTTTCGGCGCCTCCGGGTTCGGCAAGGACATGAGCCAGTACTCGCTCGAGGAGTACCTGTCGATCAAGCACGTGATGAGCGACATCACCGGTGCGGCCGACAAGGACTGGCACCGAACAGTTTTCACGAAGCGGTAGGCGGGCGCGAAATATCATTCCGGGTCGTGATCGCGGGCTCGGTCACAGCCCGGAATGATATTTCGCGGGGAGCCCACCGCGGCTAGGCCTCGCGCGGGACGACGATCACCGGCACGTCGACCCCGGCCAGGATGCGCGCCGCCGTCGACCCCAGGAAGATCCGCCGCGGCGAGCCGAAGCGGCTGGAGCCGACGACAAGCAGATCACCGTCGTCCCAGTTGAGTTTCTTCAGCGCCGACTCGAGCGTCATGCCGTCGGCGACCAGCGACGCGATCTCGGGAGCGTCGGGCAGCGCGTGGGCCGCGAGCAGCAGGTTCTCCTCGGCCGCGACCACCTGCAGTTGCCGAACCTCCCTGGCACTGTCCGCCTCGGCGAGGTTCTCCGCCGAGACCAGCGACAGCATGCGGATGGGTAGCCCGGCCGCACTGGCCAGGGTGATCGCGAACGGCAACGGGTTGTCCTCACCCGGCCGCGTCGGCACCGCGGCGGTGACGGCCTCGATCACCTCGTCGGGGTCCTCGGCGTAGCCGCGCGGCGCCAGCGCCACCGGGATCGGTGAGGAGTGCAGCAGCGCGCCGGTGACCGGCCCGATGGTGTGCCGGCCGAAGAACCCGTCGCGCGCGCCGCCGACCACGATCAGGTCCGACGACTTCTGCACCGCGAAGTCGATCAGCGACTGGGCGAACGACTCGCCGACGGTCACCGTCGACTCGGCGGCCACCCCGTCCTCGGCGAGCAGCGAGATCGCCCTGGAGACCCACTGCTCGCCGCGCTCGACGAGCATCCGCTGATACTCCGCACGACCGGGGTGGCCGTCGGGAAGTTCCTCGCGGACGACGAGCACGACGTCGACGTCGGCGCCGAACGTCTTGGCCAGCGCGCTGGCCAGTGCGACCCCGTCGTCGCCGGTCGGGGTGGCTAGGTAGCCGACGGTCAAATGCATTGCGGGTCCTGCTCTTTCAGTGATGGTTCAGTAGACGTCCGGGACCTTGACTTCGGTACTCGCGTTCAGCGTCTCACCGCGGAAGAACCGCTTGGTGCCGAATGCGAAGCATGCCAGCATCAGGGGGATGCCGAGGNCCAGCATCCCGATGCCGAGTACGAACACCCCGCCCACGGGACCGAATGCGGTGTAGCCGTAGTCGGGCTGGATCATGTCCTTGGCGCTGATGCCGAACGCCACAGCCATGGACAGCCCGCCCAGTAGCGGGAAGATCCCACGGAAGAAGAGATTTCGGGCCGAGGTGAACAGCGTCCTGCGGAAGTACCAGACACAGGCGAAGGCGGTAATTCCGTAGTAGAACGCTACGGCCAGGCCCAGCGAGGCCACCGAGTCGAGCAGCGCATTCTCCGACAGGAGCGTCAACACCAGGTAGAAACTCAGCGCCGCGACGCCCATCACGACGGTGCCGAACGCCGGGGTCATGTAGCGGGGGTGGACGTTGGCGAACCGCTTGGGGATGGCCTCGTAGACCGCCATCGACAGCGAACCGCGGGCGGTCGGCAGGATCGTGGTCTGCGTCGACGACAGCGCCGACACTGACACGGTGAGCAACAGGGCGGAGGCGGCGATCGACCCGGCGACCGGTCCACCGAGCACAGTGAGCACATCGTCGGTGTTGTTCGGGTTGTTCAGGCCGATTCCGACGTAGCCGAAGCCGGCGAACGACTGAATCGCGAAGGCGACCAGCACGTAAGTGCACACCAGGATCACTGTGGTGATCAGTGCCGCGATGCCGGGGGTCTTGCCCGGGTCCTTGGTTTCCTCACCGACGGCCAGGCAGGCGTCCCAGCCCCAGTAGATGAAGATGCACAAGATGATCGCGGCGGCGATCGACGACGCGTCCAGGCCGCTGGGCCAGAGCCACGACAGCTGCGGTGAGATGGCCTGGGCGCCGGCGTTGCCCGCAAAAACCCGGATGAGCGCGATGACGCTGATGGTGATCAGCACTCCGAACTGAATGGCGATCAGGATGTTCTGGATCCGTTCGCTGACGACGATGCCGCGCGCCGACACCACCGTCATCGCGATGATGAAGAAGCACCCGAGGCCGACCTTGGAGAACACATTTTCGGCGAGGCCGTCGAGGCCGAGGAAGTTGAACAGGTAGATCGCGGCGATCTCGGCGACGTTCGCGAGCACGATGATCGCCGATACGGCCAGACCCCAGCCGCCGATCCACCCGATCCATGGACCGAATGCCTTGGTGCCCCAGGTGAAGGTGGTGCCACAGTCGGGGGTGTCCTGGGACAGCTCCTTGTAGGCGAACGCGACGAGCAGCATCGGGATGAATGCCAGCACGAACATTGACGGCGCCTTCTCGCCGACCGCCAGCACGACGTAGCCGAGCGTGGCCGCGAGGCTGTAGGCGGGTGCGACGGCGGCCAGGCCGATCACCACATTGCCGACGAGACCGAGCGCACCTGCCTGCAGGCCCTTGCCGCCGACCGCGGGAGCCGCCGGCCCCTCCGTGAGTGTCATGCGCGCAATATACGGTTCCGGTGGTGTTTACGCGCGCTGTACGCGGAAATCGTCGGAGATGGGTTGAGTGGCGACGAAATCCGTCCCGACGCAGCGAGACTCCGCCGGCTTCCTGCTCGGACTGGCGCGGCGCTACGGTCCCGGGTTGTTCGAGCTGGGCAGGCTGGGTCTGGCGCGCCTCCCCCTTGTCCCGCGAGCGCGCATGTTTGCACACCGACGCGCCGTAACTCTTGGCAGTTGGCGCGCGCTCGCGGCCGCCGAGCGCTGCGTGCCGGTCATTCCGGCGGCGGTGGCGGTGCCGGTGCACCCTTCGGAGCCGGGATCTTCGGGTAGCTGCGGGCACCGGTGACCGCAGTGCCGGCCGCGGACTCCGCGGAGCCGACGGGTGCGGCGCGGCCCGGCGACGGATCCCAGCCGGTGTCGACGAGCTTGCGCTGCACGGCGATGGCCAGCCCCAGCAGCGCCGCAGCGATCATCAACATCACCACCACACCCCAGACCGTGCCCAGTTTGGCGGCGTTGCCCAGCAGGATCCCGTACCAGCCGAAGTCGGCGTCGCCGAAGGTGGTGTTCTCTTCACCGAACGAGCCGAGCACCCGGACCAGCAGTGCCGGCAGGAAGGTGATCAGCAGACCGTTGACGAAGCCGCCCGCGATCGCCCCCCGGCGGCCTCCGGTGGCGTTGCCGTACACGCCGGCAGCGCCGCCGGTGAAGAAGTGCGGGACCAACCCGGGCAGCACCAGCACCCAGCCGAACGCCGGACCCAGCCACAGTGACAGCACGGCCAGCCCCGCCAGTCCGGCCACGAAGCTGGAGATGAACCCGATGAGCACGGCATTCTGGGCGAAGGGGAAGACGATCGGCGCGTCGAGGGCGGGCACCGCGCCCGGGACCATCCGCTCGGCGATGCCCTGGAACGCCGGCACCAGTTCGCCGAGGATGGTTCGCACTCCGAACAGGATCACGGCGACCGCGACGCCGAAGCTCAGGCCCTGCGTCACCCCCATCATCAGGTAGTTGCCGACCCCGCTGGCCGCGCCGGCGCCGGTGTCGTCGGCGAACGCCTCGAACGCCGTGTCCTGTCCGGCCCTGGCGAGGTAGACCAGCGAGACGATCACATACATCAGCACCATCGACAGCGCTGTTGCCACCATCGAATCCCGGAGAAAGCGAAGGGATTCCGGAAGCTTGAGATCCTCGGTGGACCGGCTCTTGGCACCGCCGACGAACCGTCCGGTGATGCCCGATGCGATGTAACCGAGGGTGCCGAAGTGCCCGATCGCGATGCTGTCGTCCCCGGTGATGCGTTTGGTCCACGGCTGGGAGATGGCCGGCAGCGCCACCATCACGACACCCAGCAGCAGCCCGCCGACCAGTACGACCGTGACTGCGGGCAGCCCCGAGGTCGCCAGCACGATCGTCAGCAGGGTGGCCATGAACAGCGTGTGATGGCCGGTCAGGAACACGTAGTGCAACGGGGTGAACCGTGCCAACAACAGGCTGATGGCAAAACCGAGGATCATCAACCAGGCGACCTGGCCACCGAACTGGTCCTGCGCGATGCCGACGATGGCCTCATTGGTGGGCACGACGCCCTGACTACCGGCGGCGCCCTGGATCATCACCCCCAGTGGTTGCAGGGACGACACCACCAGGGTGGCGCCTGCGCCGATCAGCAGGAAGCCGAGGGTGGCCTTCAGTGCCCCGCCGATCACCTGCCCGGTGGACTTGCGCAGCGCGATCAGGCCGACGGCGGTGATGATGCCGATGAGATAGGCTGGTACGGAAAGGATTTCGTTGACGATGAACTCGGCGATGCCGACCAGCCAATTCACAGTGAACTCCTTGGTGATGTCAGACGTCGTAGGAGTCGCGCAGGGTGGTGTCCACTTCGCGCGTGGAGGTGAAGTTCTCGATCACCTTGACCGGCACGCCGATGTCGCCCAGGGTCCTGGCGATTTCGCCGGAGGTCAGAATGAGGTCGGCCTCTTTGGCTCTGCCCTTGGCGGAAATGGTGTCGGTGGCCTCGACTCTGATGAACTGCGCCCAGCCCCAGGTGGAGAGCACCTGCTCCAGGGTGTTCTTCAGAAACAGGCTGGTGCCCAGGCCGTTTCCGCAGACCGTCAGGATCAGGTTCTTGGGCTGCGCCGCCCCGGCCGGGGCGGCGCTGGTGGGCGGCGCCGTGGCCCCCAGCGCTGTCAGCAGCTCTGCCGGCGTCGCTGCGGTGTCCAGGGCGGCGCGTCGGTCGGCATCACCGAGCAGTTTCGCCAGCTCGGCCATCGCGGTGTTGTGCGCACCGGAATCGGTGGCGGCCAGCGCGACGACCAGAGACACCGGATCATTGGTCTTGTGCCCGAAGGTAACTGGCTGTGCCAGCCGAACCCAGGACATGCCGGTGTGGTGGACCGCAGCAGACGGTCGAGCGTGGGCGAACGCGAATCCCGGGGCCACCACGATGTAGGGCCCGTTGGACTCCACGTTGTCGATCATCGACTGCGTGTAGGCCGCGTCGGCGATGCCGGCGCGTTCCAGCAGTCCTCCGGCCGCGACGATCGATTCCTGCCAGGTGTCGGCTGCTACGTCGAGTTCGATGCACTGCGCGGAGAGCAGCTCGAGCAAGTCGGCCATGGCCGAACGATACCCAAACCGACCACGGTTGTTGGGTGGTTTGCCCTGTGCACCCTGCCCCGCGAGCGGGCGTGTTTGCACGCCGACGCGCCGCGAACTCTGGCACGTGGCGCACGCTCGTGGCCGACGAGCGCGCCCGAACCGTCAATCCGCCGCTAGCTGCGGTATGACGTGCTCTGCGAAGCTCCGTAACGAGTCCATAGCCAGCGCCGCATCGCCGATCGCCTCGTGGTAGACGGCGATCCGGCGCGCACCAGTTTCGATGATGAAATCGCCGAGCTTGTCGACGACGTATCCCACCGATCCGACGATCGCCCCGGCTGCGACCATGTCGGCCATAGCATCGGCGTCAATTGGGGCGCCGTCAGGCCCGAAGTGGCGTGCGGGGGCCTGTGGGACGTGGGGATGTTCACCGTCGCGGAATGATTGACGCAGGGCCGCCCTCAAGCGTTCGCGGGCATCGGGTGCATCGTTGACGACGGCGATGATGGTGTGCAGGTGGTCGGGATCTGCGCCGCTGATGTCGCGGTAGCGCTTCTCCAGAGCCGTCCGGGCGGCAACCGGAGTGGCGAAATAGTGTTGCAGTGCAAGGCTGTTGGTGGCCGCGCACTTCACGCCGGCCTCGCTGCTGGTGGCCATCAGCAGCGAGGGGTGTGGGCTGGTGCGCGGCGGCGGCTGGATTTCGGCAGGTTCCCGCGGCGTCGACCAGATGTCGAGGAGCCGGGTCGCGGTGGCCTGCGGTTCGTCGTCCCAACGGGTGAAGTCGATGTCGAGGAGTTCGTAGTCGCGGCGGTAACCACCCCGGCCAAGGCCGAGTTCGAACCGGCCCTGGCTGAGATGATCAAGAAGCGCTGTACGCTCCGCGAGTTCGACGGGATGGCACAGCGGAGACAACACCACTGAGGTCCCGACGCGAATGGTGTGGGTGCGTCCGAGCAGGAACGCAGCGGTCGTCAGCGCGCTCGGATTGATGCCGAATCGGATGAAATGGTGTTCGGTGACCCACAGTTCGTCGTAGTGCAGCTCCTCGGCGAGGGATGCCTGGGACAGGGTGCTGTCGAAGATGTCCTCAGGTGTCTCGCCGAGAGCTGCTCCCATGTTGAGCAGAACGCCAAATCGCATATGAGTTAGGGTAGCCTAACTCGACGACATCGGGTGGGCTACGCCGCGACAGCCCGCCCAGGACACGCACTTCACCGACCTGACGTTTTGGCCAAGCGGTACACCAGCCGGGTCAGCAGCGACGCGCGGGCGGGTGGCAACGGGGTGAAACGTGTTGTCGTCATCCAGGTGAGACGAGACGGCGCGTGAAAGTGTGACAGTCAGTCGCGGCTTCACTGGACGAGCGCCGACCGCGTGCTCAAGCAGGATTGTCGCCGGAATTGAACTGTTGGGTGGCGCCCAGCATTCCGAAGAACTGCCCGGCGAGCCAGTCGACCAGGGTGTCGCGGCTCACCGTGGGCTGGTGCAACCACTGCAGCGTGGCCTCCTCGATCACCGGCATCCAGCACCAGAGCGTGAGCTCGGTGAGTGGATCGACGTCGTTCAGTCCGGCGCGTGTCTTGATATGGCTGACGACGGCGGTGCGCACCTCGCCGAGCAGGTCGCCGGCCTCGGGTGAGATGGCCGAGCTGTTCCGAAACAGCGCCGTGACCGCTGACTTGTGTTGCACCGCGAAGTCGATGAACTCGCCGACGTTCTGCCGCGCCTGCTCAAATGCGCTCCCCTCCGGTAGCGCAGTCAACCGCTCCACCAGACCGTCGATGGCAACCCGCGACGCTGCCGCGAACAGCTGCGCAGGGTTCTCGAAGTAGCGGTAGAACAGCGCACGAGAGACGTCGGCGGCCTCGGTGATGTCGTCGACCGACACCCGTTCGTACGGGCGGGTGCTGTAGAGCTCGATCGCCACTTCGACGAGCTGCTGGCGACGTTGTTCCGGTTGCAGGCGCCGGGGGCTCCGCGCACGTCGGGTCACATCGCTCACCGTAATCCCGACCTCGTTGGTTCCCTTCCGGGCGTCCGCATCTTGTGATACAGATTGTCATTGTAGACACAATGTCAGTAACCGGAAGGTTGCAGTGCCCACCTCGCTCAGTCGGCTCATCACGCGTCGGCCACTCCTCGTGGTCGCGGCCTGGCTGCTGGCGGCAACCCTGGGCAACCTGGCTGTACCGCAGCTCGAGGAAGTGGTACACGACCAGTCCCGCAGCTTCTTCCCTATCGACGCCCCGGCGAGCGTGGCTGCCGAGCGGATGGGCGAGGTGTTCGGGGATGCCGACACCAACAACGTCGCCTATGTGGTGCTCGAGGGTGATCGGCCGCTCGGGCCCGCCGACGAGGCCTACTACGGCGCGCTGCTCGACGCGTTGCGCTCCGACACCGCACACGTCCGCTCCGTGCTGGACCTGTGGTCCCAGCCGATGGCCGCAACGGTGGTCGAGAGTGACGACGGTCGCGCGGTATCGGTGATGCTGCGGCTGGCCGGTCAGCTCGGCAGCGCCGAGGCGAACGATTCGGTTGCCGCGGTGCGTGCCGCCGTGGCGCGGTCACCGGCACCGTCGGGTCTGCATGCCTATGTCACCGGCCCCGGCGCCACGTTGGTCGACGAGTTCCGGTCGATCGATTCCCAGATGGTGCTGATCACTGGCGTCACCGTCGGCCTGATCGCGTTGTTGCTGCTGATGGTCTATCGATCTGTCTGGGCCGCGGCGATCCCGCTGGCCGCCGTCGGCCTGTCCCTCGCTGTCGCCCGCCCGGTGGTCGCGGCCCTCGGAGGCGCTGGAGCCGTGGAGATCTCGCTGTTCTCCGTCGCGCTGATGTCGGCGATGGTGCTCGGCGCCGGCACCGACTACAGCATCTTTCTGCTGGCGCGCTACCACGAACACCGGCGCGTAGGAGTTCGGAGCGACGATGCTCTCGTCGGTGCCTACCGCAGCGTCGCACCGGTGATCCTGGCGTCGGCGCTGACCACCGGCGCCGCATTGGCGTGTCTGGTGTTCACCGATGTCGGCATGCTGCGCAGCGCGGGAATACCTTGTGCTATCGGCATTCTCACCACCATGGTGGCGTCGCTGACGCTGATGCCTGCGCTCGTGACGCTCGGTGGGCGGCGAGGGTTGCTGGAACCGCGACGTTCGGCGACGCGTCGACGGTGGCGCCGGGTGGGCACTGTGGTCACCCGGTGGCCCGGCCCGGTGGTGGTGGTTGCCGCAGCGGCGTTGCTGGTGTGCCTGCTGCCGCTGCTCGGGATGCGGTTGAGCTTCAGCGAGATCGACGCCCAACCTGCCGGCACCGAGTCCAACCTCGGGTATCAGGCGATGGACCGGCACTTCGATCCGAACGCTCTGTTGCCCGAGATCGTCGCCGTCGAAGCCGATCGCGACTTGCGCAATCCGTCCGGTCTGATCGCGATCGAGAAGGTGTCGCGACAGCTGATGAAGGTCGCAGGGGTGCGGTCGGTACAGTCGGCCAGCCGCCCTGCCGGGCGCTTACCGGACGAGGCCAGCATCACTTACCAGGCCGGGTTGATCGGCGAGCGCTTCGATAGGACTGCGGATTCCCTTTCTGCTCAGTTGGATTCGGCCGACAACAGCCAGCAGACACTGACCAGGTTGAGCAGCGCGATCGACCAGCTGGAACGCGGAATGTCCGGGGGTGTGGCGGGAATGGACCAGGTCGGCGACGGTGCGGCCGACCTACGGTCAGGCATGCAGACGCTCAGCGACAACGCCGTCACCGTGGCGGCTTACCTGGATCCGCTGCGCGAATTCGTCGGTCGGACACCACATTGCCCGATGAACCCGATATGCGCCCCGGTGCAGAACATGCTCGATCCAGTCGACGGGATGCTGCGCGGTGCCGGACAGGCCGACGGTGCCACCGCCAAGTTCACCGACGGGACCGAGCAGGCCTCGGCCGGCCTCGCCGATGCCACCGACGCTCTGGCCGCCATGCGGTCCACGGTGACCGAACTGCGTCAGCTCGTCGGCACGCTGACCGCCACGGTGGACACGATGGCGCCGCAGATACGCGAGCTGACCGAGTACCTGACCATGATGCGCACCGATTTCGCGGGCACCGGAGAAGGTGGGTTCTACCTCCCGCAGCAGACTCTCGACGATCCGCGCTACCAGATGCTGCTGCCGCTGTTGTTCTCCGCCGACGGTCACGCCACCCGGATGCTCGTCTACGCAACGGGTGACGTGTGGGGTGCCGACGGCGCTGACCGGGCCGCCCAGATCGAACAGGCCGTGCGCGACGCTGACAAGGACGGAGTTCTGGCCGGCGCCACCGTGCTCGTCAATGGCGTCGGATCGGCGACCGAGGATCTGCAGGGCTTCGTCGCAAGCGATTTCACGTTCCTGGCCGTCGTGACGCTGGCGCTGGTGCTGTTGATCGTGACGGTGATGTTGCGCAGCCCGGTGGCCGGCCTTGCGGTGGTGGCGACCGTGGTGCTGTCGTTCGGTTCCGCGCTGGGGTTGAGTGCGCTGATCTGGCAGCACCTGCTCGGCCACGACCTGCACTGGGCGGTCCCGGCGATGGCGTTCATCGCGTTGGTCGCGGTCGGCGCGGACTACAACCTGCTTCTGGCGGCGCGGCTGAAGGAGGAGGCCGTCGCTGGGATGGGGACCGGGCTGATCCGCGCCTTCGGCGGGACCGGGGGAGTAGTCACGACGGCGGGAATCGTGTTCGGTCTCACCATGTTCGCGATGTTGAGCAGTGACGTGCGCACCATCGCGCAGGTCGGGTCGACGATCGGCATCGGGCTGGTCCTCGACACGCTGATCGTAAGGACGTTGGTGGTGCCCGCGATCGCCGCCCTGCTCGGCCGCTGGTTCTGGTGGCCGGCCCGGCCGATGTGGCGCTGAGATCGCACGCAGGTGTGACAGTCAGTCGCGGCTGCGGCGATAGTGCCGCCGGGCCTTCATCCGATTGCCGCAGATCGCCATCGAGCACCAGCGGGCGGTGTTCGGCTTGCTGCGGTCGATGAGGAACAGCTGACACTCGGTGTTGGCGCACGGCCGCAGCCGGCCCGGGCTGCGGATTCGCAGGCCGTCCCACGCTACGACGGCGCGCACCGCGCCCTGGGCGGTGTCGAGCCGCCAGTCCACTCCTGCGTCACCTGCCGTCGGGACCAGGCGGACGTCGTCGAGAAACGACTGCAGGGTCGCTGCTGACCGGTTGCCGCGGATGACTGCCTGCAGCGCCGTACGGGCCTCGGTGAGCCCCTTCCATTCCGACCGGGTCAGCGCGACGCCGTGTGCGCTCATCCACGGGGATGCGGCAGCGAGGTCGCCGAGGGTGTCCGTCGGCACACCGTCGATCACCGGCGTGGTGTTGAGCAGGTCGAGCAGGAACGCCTCGTCGTCGGCGGTCGTCGCGTACAGATCCATAACTAACCTCCAAAAGCCTATTGACAGGTTACACCTCCTCGGGTTCACTGATGACTAACCGTAAAAAGACAATTTAGGAGTTAGACATGTCCGCTGTGCATCACCGCTACCAGGCCGTCGCCGGGCGCCAGATCTTCTACCGCGAGGCCGGCCGGCCGGATGCGCCGGCCCTGGTACTGCTGCACGGATACCCGACCAGCTCGTTCATGTTCCGCAACCTGATCCCGCAGCTGTCCGACCGATACCGGGTGATCGCGCCCGACTTCCTCGGCTTCGGTCAGTCGGATGCCCCCGCGGTCGAGGAGTTCGACTACACCTTCGACGCACTGGCCGACGTCACCGCCGGGCTGCTGACCCAGCTGGGTGTCTCGCGGTACGCGATGTACGTGCAGGACTACGGCGCGCCGGTCGGCTGGCGGCTGGCGCTGCGTGACCCGGAGGCCATCACCGCGGTGATCACCCAGAACGGCAACGGCTACGACGCCGGTTTCGTGGACAGCTTCTGGGCGCCGGTGTGGGACTACCACCGCGAGCAGACCCCGCAGACCGAGGAGGCGATGCGTGGGGCGCTCAGCCTCGAGGCCATCCGGTGGCAGTACCTCACCGGTGTGCCGGACGAGAGCCTGGTCAGCCCGGACACCTGGCACCACGACTTCGCTCTGGTCTCTCGGCCCGGAAACGACGCGGTCCAGCTCAAGCTGTTCCTCGACTACGCCACCAACCCGACGCTCTATCCCGCGCTGCACGACTACCTGCGCACCAGCGAGGTCCCGGTGCTGGCAGTCTGGGGCGAGAACGACCAGATCTTCGGGCCGGACGGCGCCCGGGCATTCGCCGAGGACGCCGTCGACCCGGAGATCCATCTGCTCGACGGCGGCCACTTCCTGCTGGAGAGTGCGCTCGCTGACGTAACCGCCCTGATCCGCGACTTCCTGTCCCGGCGGTTGTAGCGATTTCGGCGTACTTCGTCACGCTGACCGTCACGCTGACCGTGACCGTCTACGCCGAAATCGCTGAAGCGGCCGCGGGGCGGGTAGAAGTGACGGGTGGACGATCAGACATCTGAAGTTTCCGCCCGCGGGCCGGTCTACAGTGCCCATCTCCGGTGGAGCGCGACGGTGGCGGTGCAGTTGGTGGCGGTGGCGGTGGCGCTGTGGGTGCTTGCCTGGGTGCTCGGCAAGACGTGGGTGATCGTGCTGCCGGTGCTGCTGGCGGTGATCGTGTGCACCGTGCTGTGGCCGCCGGTGCGGTGGCTGCGAAGCAAGGGCCTACCGCCGGCGGCGGCGGTACTGGCCGTTCTGGTGATGGCAGTCGGTGTGATCGCCGGTGTGGTGTCGGCCGTGGCGCCGGCGATCGTGAACCAGTCCGGCGAGCTGGCCGAACAGGCCACGGCGGGCATCGTTCAGGTGCGCGACTGGCTCGGCGGTCCGCCACTGAACATCAGTGAGGCTCAACTGAATTCAGCGGTGGAGGCGATCAACGACACTCTCAACTCGAGCAGTGCTCAGATCGCGTCGGGACTGTTCACCGGGGTGGGGGCGGCGACCTCGGCTCTGGTGACGTTGTTCACGACGATCGTCGTCACGTTCTTCCTGCTCAAGGACGGTCCGCAGTTCGTCCCGTGGTTGCGTCGCGCGGTGGGCAGGCCGGCCGCGTCCCATGTCGCGGAGCTTCTCGAGCGTGTCTGGTCGACGCTCGGTGGCTTCATTCGCACCCAGGCACTGGTGAGCCTGGTCGATGCGGTGCTGATCGGGATCGGCCTGGTGATCCTCGGTGTGCCGTTGGCCTACGCGCTCGCGATCATCACGTTCATCGGTGGCTTCGTGCCGATCGTCGGAGCGTTCGTCGCGGGTGGTCTCGCGGTGCTGGTGGCCCTGGTCGCCAACGGTCCGGTCAACGCACTCATCGTGCTGGGGATCATTCTTGCGGTGCAGCAGTTCGAGGGCAATGTCCTGCAGCCGTGGTTGCAGTCCAAGTCGATGAAGTTGCATGCGGTGCTCGTGCTGCTCGCGGTGACCCTGGGCGCCACGGCCTTCGGGGTCATCGGTGCGTTCCTGGCCGTGCCGGTGGCCGCCGCGTTGGCGGTGGTGCTGCGGTACTACGACGAGCAGGTCAGCCTGCAGGCCACTGAGGCAGACGACCCCGACCACGACGACCCCGAGTCCGCCGGAACTGTATTCCAGGAGGAAAAGGCCGAGTGACGACGTGCTGGAATACCGTTCCGGCGGAAGGGAGTCGGGACGTCAGCGGGCGAACATCAGCGCGCGCTTGACCTCTTGGATCGCCTTGGTCACCTGAATGCCACGGGGGCAGGACTCCGTGCAGTTGAACGTGGTCCGGCAGCGCCACACCCCGTCGACGTCGTTGAGGATGTCCAGCCGCTCGGCCGCCGCCTCGTCGCGGCTGTCGAAGATGAACCGGTGGGCGTTGACGATCGCCGCCGGCCCGAAGTAGGACCCCTCGCTCCAGTACACCGGGCAGCTGGTGGTGCAGCACGCGCACAGGATGCACTTGGTGGTGTCGTCGTAGCGGGCCCGGTCGGTCTGGCTCTGGATCCGTTCGCGCGTCGGCTGATTGCCGCTGGTGATCAGGTACGGCTTGACCGCGCGGAAGGCGTCGAAGAACGGCTCCATGTCGACGACCAGGTCCTTCTCCACCGGCAGGCCGCGGATCGGCTCGATCGTGATCGTCAGCTGCTTGGACGCCTTCTTGGGCAGCATGTCGCGCATCAGCACCTTGCACGCCAAGCGGTTGACGCCGTTGATGCGCATCGCGTCGGATCCGCACACGCCGTGCGCACACGACCGCCGGAACGTCAGCGTGCCGTCGAGGTACCACTTCACGTAGTGCAGCAGGTTGAGCAGCCGATCCGACGGCAGGCACGGCACCCGGAAGCTCTGCCAGCCGGCGGCGTCAGGGTCCTCGGGGTTGAATCGCGCGATCTTCAGCGTCACCATCACCGCGCCCTCGGGCACCGGCGGCAGTTCGGGATCCTTGGTCTGGGGTTCCAGCGTTGCAGTCATCGGGTCAGTACTTCCGTTCCATCGGCTCGTACCGTGTCTGGACCACCGGCTTGTAGTCCAGCCGGATGTCGCTGAGGAGGTCCGAACCTGAGTTGGTCCCCCCAGTCGCTTCGCTCCCACCCCTCGGGACCTTGTAAGCCATCGTGTGTCGCATGTAGTTGGTGTCGTCGCGGTTGGGATAGTCCTCACGCGCGTGCCCGCCGCGGGACTCCTTGCGGTTGAGCGCCCCGGCCACGGTGACCTCGGCGAGCTCGAGCAGAAAGCCCAGTTCGATCGCCTCCAGCAAGTCGCTGTTGTAGCGCTTGCCCTTGTCCTGCACCGTGATTCGCGAGTACCGCTCTTTGAGGGCATGGATGTCGGTCAGCGCCTGCTTGAGGGTTTCCTCGGTGCGGAACACCGCGGCGTTGTTGTCCATCGACTGCTGCAGCGCGCCGCGGATGTCGGCGACGCGTTCGTTGCCGTGTTCGGAGAGGATGTCGCCAACCCAGCCGGTCACCATCGAGGCCGGCTCGGCGGGCAGGTCGACGAAGTCGTGGCCGCGGGCGTAGTTGGCCGCGGCGATTCCCGCGCGCCGGCCGAACACGTTGATGTCGAGCAGCGAGTTGGTGCCCAACCGGTTCGCCCCGTGCACCGACACACACGCGCATTCCCCGGCGGCGTACAGGCCGGGAACGATGGTGGTGTTGTCGGACAGCACCTGACCGTTGACGGTCGTCGGGATGCCCCCCATCACGTAGTGACAGGTCGGGTACACCGGGACGAGCTCCTTGACCGGGTCCACACCGAGGTAGGTGCGGGCGAACTCGGTGATGTCGGGCAGCTTCGCCTCGAGCACGTCGGCGCCCAGATGGCGGACGTCGATGTAGACGTAGTCCTTGTTGGGGCCGGCGCCGCGGCCCTCGAGCACCTCGAGCACCATCGAGCGGGCCACGATGTCGCGTGGTGCCAGGTCGACGATCGTCGGCGCGTAGCGCTCCATGAACCGTTCCCCGTCGCCGTTGAGCAACCTGCCGCCCTCACCGCGCACGGCCTCGGAGATCAGGATGCCCAGGCCGGCCAAGCCGGTCGGGTGGAACTGGTGGAACTCCATGTCCTCCAACGGAAGTCCCTTGCGGAACACGATCCCCAGGCCGTCGCCGGTGAGGGTGTGGGCGTTGGAGGTGGTCTTGTACATCCGGCCGGAACCGCCGGTGGCGAACACGATCGCTTTGGCGTGGAACACATGGATGTCGCCGGTGGCCAGTTCGTAGGCGATGACGCCGGTGGCGACCGGGCCGGACTGGGTCTCGGTCAAGGTGATGTCGAGCGCGTAGAACTCGTTGAAGAACTCCACGTTGTGCTTGACGCAGTTCTGGTACAGCGTCTGCAGGATCATGTGGCCGGTGCGGTCGGCGGCATAACAGGCACGACGCACCGGGGCCTTGCCGTGATCGCGGGTGTGCCCGCCGAACCGGCGCTGGTCGATGCGACCCTCGGGGGTGCGGTTGAACGGCATCCCCATCTTCTCCAGGTCGAGCACCGCGTCGATGGCCTCCTTGGCCATGATCTCCACGGCGTCCTGGTCGGCCAGGTAGTCGCCGCCCTTGACGGTGTCGAAGGTGTGCCACTCCCAGTTGTCTTCTTCAACGTTGGCCAACGCCGCGCACATGCCGCCCTGGGCGGCACCGGTGTGACTGCGGGTCGGGTACAGCTTGGTCAGCACCGCGGTGCGGACCCGCGGACCGGCCTCGACGGCGGCGCGCATCCCGGCGCCGCCCGCGCCGACGATGACGACGTCGTAGCGATGTTCAACAATCATGTGAGCTCCCGGTCAGGCGATCGTCGCGTCGAAGGTCAGCAGCACATAGGTGCCCAGCACCAGCGTGAACGCCATCGACAAAGCCAGTAAGGCGTTGAGCCAGAACTTCGTGGAGTCCTTGCGGCTGTAGTCGGCGATGATGGTGCGCATTCCGTTGCCGCCGTGCAGTTGTGCCAGCCACAGCAGCAGCAGGTCGTAGGTCTGCCAGAACGGCGACGACCAGCGCTGCGCGACGTAGTTGAAGTCGATGCGGTACACGCCGCCGTCCCACATCAACATGATGAACAGGTGCCCGAGAGCCAGGAAGACGAGCACGACGCCCGAGAACCGCATGAACAGCCAGGTGTACTTCTCGAAGTTGGGCATTCCGCTGCTGCGGCGTGGCGCACGCGGATTGTCCAGGCCGGGCGGACGGTCGTAGCTGCGTTGCATCACCGGCGCGGGGCCGCCGCGGTCGCTGATGTGGTCGTAGGGGTTCTCGCCCAGGCCGGCGCTCACAGGAACCGCTCCGCCATGTGCATGCCGATGACCCCCAGTGAGGCGACGAAGACGGCGATCCAGACGCCCGCGACGACCCACAGCATCTGCCGCTGGTACTTGGGTCCGTGCTGCCAGAAGTCGATCAGGATGATGCGCACCCCGTTCAGCGCGTGGTAGAGGACCGCGGCCACCAGTCCGATCTCCATCAGCCCGATCAGCGGGGTCTTGTAGGTCTCGATGATCTGGTTGTAGGCCTCCGGGCTGACCCGCACCAGCGCGGTGTCGAGCACGTGGACGAACAAGAAGAAGAAGATGGTCGCGCCGGTGATGCGGTGGAGCACCCACGACCACATACCCGGATCGCCGCGGTAGAGGGTCCATCTCCGCGATTGGGTACGCGGAGCGGGTACTTCCTCGCTACCGGGTGTCAGACTCGGTGTCTGAGTGCTCATCTGGCCTCCAACGCCATCGGTGGACGCTCGGGGCGGTGGTCCAGTGGCTCCGACAGGCGTGGCCCGGACCGCTGCCCCTAACCTCGGGGCGACTCTAAACCCACTTCTACTGCTAATCGAACTACCGTGTAGCCGATCAGGACGCGCAATTCGCAAAGTTAGGTGTACCTATCCAGAAAGCGTCGTCGACGGGCGAGGTTTCGGAATGCATTCAGAAATATCTTCAGGGGGACTGTGGTGACCGTGGCTGTTGATTGGAAAGCATTGCGGGCCAAGGCAATCGAAGCGTCGTCGGCGGCTTATGCGCCATATTCGGGCTTCCCGGTGGGGGCAGCGGCACTGGTGGACGATCACCGCATGGTGGCCGGCTGCAATGTGGAGAATGTCTCATATGGCCTAGGTCTCTGTGCCGAGTGTTCTGTGGTCTGCGCCTTGTATTCCAGCGGCGGTGGACGGCTGGTCGCACTGGCGTGTGTGGACGGGGCGGGCAACACGTTGATGCCCTGCGGGCGGTGCCGCCAAGTGCTCCTCGAGCACGGTGGACCCGACATGCTCATCGACCACCCTCATGGGCCGCGCACGCTGTCCGAACTGTTGCCCGACGCGTTCGGCCCCGACGACCTGGCCCGGGTGACGAAACCATGACGGTGTTCGATGCGCCGACCGTGATCCGGACCAAGCGCGACGGCGGGGTGCTGTCCGACGACGCCATCGACTGGGTGATCGACGCCTACACCCACGACCGTGTCGCCGACGCACAGATGTCGGCGCTGCTGATGGCGATCTTCCTGCGCGGTATGACGACCGCCGAGATCGCCCGGTGGACGGCCGCCATGGTCGACTCGGGGGAGCGCCTCGACTTCCGTGATCTTCGGCGCGGCGGCAAGCCGTTGGCGTTGGTGGACAAGCACTCCACCGGCGGCGTCGGCGACAAGATCACGATTCCGCTGGTACCCGTCATCATGGCCTGTGGCGCGGCGGTGCCGCAGGCCGCGGGGCGCGGACTCGGCCACACCGGGGGCACCCTGGACAAGCTGGAGGCCATCCCCGGCTTCACCGCCGAGATCTCCAAAGTCCAGATCCGCCAACAACTCTGCGACCTGGGTGCGGCGATCTTCGCCGCGGGCGAGCTGGCCCCCGCCGACCGCAAGATCTACGCGCTGCGGGACGTCACCGGCACCACCGAGTCGCTGCCACTGATCGCCAGCTCGGTGATGAGCAAGAAGATCGCCGAGGGCACCCGTGCGTTGGTTCTCGACTGCAAGGTGGGTTCGGGGGCATTCCTGGCCACCGAGGCCGAGTCCCGGGAGCTGGCCCGCACGATGGTCGATCTGGGTACCGAGCACGGGCTGCTGACCCGCGCGCTGCTCACCGACATGGAGGCCCCGCTGGGACGCACCGTCGGCAACGGCGTCGAGGTCGTCGAATCTTTGGAGGTGCTCGCCGGCGGGGGACCCGACGACGTCGTCGAGCTGACGCTGGCGCTGGCCCGCGAGATGCTCGACGCCGCGGGGGTCGACGGGGTCGACCCGGCCCAGACGTTGCGGGACGGGTCCGCGATGGATCGGTTCCGTGCGCTGGTCGCCGCCCAGGGCGGCGACGTCAGCATGTTGTTTGCCGAGGCGTTACCCATCGGTGCGCACAGCGAGACCGTGACGGCCACGCGGGGTGGCACGATGGGCGATATCGACGCGATGGCGGTGGGGCTGGCGGTGTGGCGGCTCGGAGCGGGCCGCTCCGAGCCGGGCCAGCGGGTGCAGGCGGGCGCCGGGATGCGCGTCCACCGTAAGCCGGGCGAACCCGTCGCCGCGGGGGAACCGCTGTTCACCCTCTACAGCGACACCCCGGAGCGGTTTCCCGCGGCGCTGGCCGAACTCGATGGCGGATGGAGCGTCGGTGACGCACCGCCGGTGACCCGGCCGCTGATCATCGCCCGCATCACGTGAGGAGCAACTCATGACGACACCACTGATGTTGGACACCATCCGGCAGGCGCCCAAGGCGCTGCTGCACGACCACCTCGACGGCGGGTTGCGGCCCGCGACGGTGCTGGAGCTGGCCGAGGAGCACGGATACGACGCGCTGCCCGCCACGGACGCGGAGGCGCTCGCGACGTTCTTCCGCACCGCCGCGCACAGCGGATCGCTGGTGCGCTATCTGGAGCCGTTCGCGCACACCGTCGGCGTCATGCAGACCCCCGAGGCGCTGCACCGGGTCGCCTTCGAGTGTGTCGAGGACCTGGTCGCCGACAACGTCGTCTACGCCGAGATCCGGTTCGCCCCCGAGCTGCACATCGACGGGGGACTGTCGCTGGACGCCGTTGTCGACGCGGTGCTCGCCGGCTTCGCCGACGGGGAGAAGGCCGCCGCTGCCGACGGCCACCCGGTCGTGGTGCGTTGTTTGGTCACCGCGATGCGGCACGCCGCCCGATCGCGTGAGATCGCCGAGCTGGCGATCCGGTTCCGGGACAAGGGCGTGGTGGGGTTCGACATCGCCGGAGCCGAGGCGGGCTATCCACCGACCCGGCACCTGGATGCCTTCGAGTACATGCGGGGCAACAACGCCCGATTCACCATCCACGCCGGTGAGGCCTTCGGTCTGCCGTCGATCCACGAGGCCATCGCGTTCTGCGGGGCCGACCGGCTCGGCCACGGGGTGCGCATCGTCGACGACATCGAAATGGGCGCCGACGGTTCGGCCCGGCTGGGCCGGTTGGCGTCGCTGTTGCGGGACAAACGGGTTCCGTTCGAGATGTGCCCGAGCTCCAACGTGCAGACCGGCGCGGTGGGCAGCATCGCCGAGCACCCGTTCGACCTGCTGGCGCGGCTGCGCTTCCGCGTCACCGTGAACACCGACAACCGGTTGATGAGCGACACCTCGATGAGCCTGGAGATGCTGCGCCTGGTCGAGGCGTTCGGTTACGGGTGGAGCGACCTGGAGAGGTTCACGATCAACGCGATGAAGTCGGCGTTCATCGCGTTCGACGAACGGCTGGCGATCATCGACGAGGTGATCAAGCCGCGCTACGCCGTGCTCATCGGTTGATGGCACCTCGTGCCGCGAGCGTGCGTGTCTGCACGCCGCCGCGCCGCAAACCGTGGCATTCCGCGCACGCTCGCCGGCGGCGAACGCGCTTACTCCTGGCGCAGCCTGGACTCGACGAACGTCTCCAGCGACTCCCACTGCGCGACCGCGTCGGCGTACGGCGGGCTCGGCCGGGCGACCGACTGGGGATCGAGCGCGTAGGCGATCACCTGACCCAGCGGCGCGTCGGGCGCGAGCTTGGCGTCGACGCTGGTGTCCTCGGCGTAGTCGCCGACGTCGCGTAGCAGCTCCACTGCCAGCGCCAGCTGGTCGCGGTCGAGGCTGTCGGGGCCCTCGGCCAGCTCCTCGACGATGTCGGTCAGCACGTAGACGTTGTCGTCGGTGACCTCGACGCTCAGCGAACCGTCGGTGGCTGCGGTCCGGATGTCGTCGTAGGTGGCGAGGTCGGACAGGTCGTGGTCGTGTTCGTCGGCCAGGTAGCGGGCCAGCGCCCGCTCGGATCCGAACACGCTGATGCGCCCGTTGCGGCCCAGGAAGATCGGCTGGTCGTCGAGGTAGCAGCGCAGGGTGAACGAGGTGCCGCTGCGGGTCATGATGCGCACCGGGTCGATGCCCACCCGCTGCCAGAAGTCCTCGTCGTCGCCGAGCACCCGGGTTTCGGCGACGGCGGTCAGCTCGTCCGACTCCTCTTCGGTGTCGACGAGGTCGTCGATGACGACCTCGTCCTCGTCGGGTTCCGGCGCCGGCTCGTCGAGCTCGGCCTGGGCCTTCTCCGCGGCGGCCTTGTCGACCTCGGGGGTGGTGATGATCTCGTCGATCGCCTCGACCACCTTGTCCCAGCCGCGCGCGATGATCTTCGCGATGTCGGCCCAGCGCTTGCGTCCGGCCCGCCCGGCGAACGCCTCCGCGCCCCCGCCGACGGTCCCGAGCACCGGGTTGCCGTTGAAGAACTTGGTGACCGACGGCAGCTCGCAGACCGTACCGATGGACGACACCACCGCCAGCGCCTGGTGCAGTTCTGCGACGTTGTCGTCGGTGGGCTTGTCGGCGAGCAGTTCCTCGAAGCCGGCGAGGTCGTGCGTGTGGCTCTCGGTGGGGTCCAGCTTGTGGGCGTTGGCCTCGGTCAGCTTCTGCCACGCCGGGTGGTCGACGATGTCGTTGTCGGTGTTGGTCCGCACGAAGGCCACCAGGTCGGCGACCGAGTCGAACACGTAGAGGTCCTCGTCCTTGCCGAGGAAGGCTTCCCAATCGTCGCCGTCGGCGCGCCACCGCGGCGCCCACAACGTGTACACGTCGCCCTTGGTCAGCCTGAGCCGGATCGGCACGATGTCAGCAGCCATGCGGCACAGCCTAACCATCGGACCCGCGAGCCAGTCCGGCTGCTCACCAGTGGAACGATCCCCGGCGCTCCGGCTCTACGTGTTTCCCCCGAATCCGGTCACCGGGGTGCCTAGGCTGGGTGTGTGGAGAGGCTGCGCGCGGTCGACACGGCCGCCGACCTCGGCAAGCTCGACAATCCGGCGCCGTCGGTGGCCCGATTGTTCCTCGACCGTGTCGCCGCCACCCCGCGCGGCGAGGCGTTCCGTTTCCCCACCGATGGCAGCTGGACGAGTGTCACCTGGCAGCAGGTCGGTGACCGCGTCCACTTCATCGCCGCCGGTTTGATCGCGCTGGGGATCGCCCCCGAAGACCGGGTCGCGCTGGCGTCGTCGACGCGCTACGAGTGGGTGCTGGCGGACTTCTCCGTGCTGTGCGCGGGCGCCGCGACCACCACCTTGTATCCGACGACGAATGCCCGCGACGTCGCATTCATCGTCGCCAACTCCGGAAGCCGCATCGTCATCGCCGAGGACCAGACACAGGTCGACAAGCTGCTGGAGCGGCGCGCCGAGCTACCCGACGTGGAGAGGGTCGTGATCGTCGACGGGGAGGGCGACGGCGAGTTCGTGATCACGCTCGACCAACTCGAGAAACTCGGTACGCAATTGCTCGTCGACTCTCCCGACGTCATCGAGCAACGCGTCGACGGCATCCGCCCCGAACACCTGGCCAGCATCATCTACACCTCGGGAACCACCGGCCGCCCCAAAGGGGTGCGGCTTCCGCACAGCGCGTGGACCTACACCGCTGCGGCCATCGACGCACTCGGCATCCTGCGCGCCGACGATCTGAACTTCCTGTGGCTGCCGCTGGCGCACGCGTTCGGCAAGGTGATGCTCGCGCTGCCGTTGACGATCGGTTTCCCGACGGCGATCGATGGCCGGGTGGACAGGATCGTCGAGAATCTCGCGGCGGTGCATCCGACGTTCATGGCGGCCGCCCCGAGGATCTTCGAGAAGGCGCACGCCCGGATCCAGGGCATGATCGCCGACGAGGGCGGGATCAAGAAGCGGATCTTCGACTGGGCCATAGGCGTCGGGATCCAGGCCTCCGAGGCCAGGGAGGCGGGAAGGAGTCTGTCTCCGCTGCTGTCTGTGCAGCACGCGCTCGCGGACCGGCTGGTGTTCTCGACGATCCGGGAACGCTTCGGCGGCCGGCTCCGGTTCTTCGTCTCCGCGGCCGCGCCGCTCAACCACGATCTCGCGCAATGGTTCGACGCCGTCGGCATCATCGTGCTTGAGGGCTACGGTCTCACCGAGACGGCGGCAGCATCATTCATCAACCGCCCCAACGCCTATCGATTCGGCACCGTCGGGCTGCCCTTCCCCGGTACCGAGGTCAAGATCGCCGACGACGGCGAGATCCTGCTGCGAAGCCCGGGTGTGATGACCGGCTACCACGACCTGCCCGAGGCCACCGCCGAAGCGCTCGATGCGGACCGCTGGTTCCACACCGGTGACATCGGCACGATCGACGACCAGGGCTTCCTGCGCATCACAGACCGGAAGAAGGATCTGTTCAAGACCTCGCAGGGAAAGTACGTCGCGCCGTCGGCGATCGCCGCGGCATTCAAGGCCATCTGCCCGTACCTGAGCGAGATGATCGTCTACGGCGAGCAACGCCCCTACTGCGTGGCGCTGGTGAGCCTGGACAGCGAGGCGATCACCGACTGGGCCGTCAAGAACGGCTTGGAGGACAGGTCGTTCACCGAGATCGCGCAGCACGACTCGACGCGCGAGTTGATCGCCGGTTACATCAACACGCTCAACGAACAACTCAACCGCTGGGAGCAAGTCAAGAGGTTCGCGATTCTCGATCGCGAATTGTCCATCGAGGCAGGCGATCTCACTCCCAGCCTGAAGGCCAAGCGCAATGTCATCGTGAAGAACTTCGCCGACACCCTCGCGGGTCTCTACGACTGAGCCGTCACTCCCGCGAGATCGGAGGCTGCGGCGGCTTGCCGGGCTCGGCCCCGACCACCAGCGCATACGCCTGTGCCAGGTGAAGAACCCCGGCTGTCGACCCACTCTTCGGCGCGGCACTCGTGATCGCCTTCAACAGAGCCTCGGCGGCCTCGTCGGCCAGCGCAGCCAACTCGGTGCGGTCAGCCATGTCTCGGTGTCCTTCCGGTGCACCGGGATGCTGTGCTCATTTGTCCACGTCGTCGGATTTGCGCAGTGTTCGGTCGGCGCTGTGTACGACGCTGCGCAGGAACTCGTACTGCGTGGTGACGAGTCGGTCGGCCATGTCCAGGGCCGCGTCGATCACGGTCTCCCGGCGCGACGGGTGGTCGTCCTTCGCCGGCAGTGCCTCATCGACGGTGTCGACGAACTGGCGCACCGCCTCAATTGCGGCCCGCTGGCCGGCTTCGACGGATTTGAGCACGTCGTCGGACAACCCAGCCGCGCGCTCCACCACCGTGTGGACGGTGCTCGCGGTCGAGTCGGGTTCTTTGGCGGCAGTGCTCTCGCCGGTGGTTTTTGTCATGACGCGCTCCTGGTCTCGGATTCGGTGTGTGCACTTGAGAATCCGCTCGTCGGGTGGGCCGCAACAAGGGTCTTTCGACTCCCCTTTGACGCATCGAGCCTCACGTCGGCGGCGACTTGGGCAGAATCCGGGTATGACGAATGGCCGAGGCATGGCGGTGGCAGGCATCATCGGTGCGGCGGTGCTGGCAGCGGTGCTGCTTGTCCCGGCGATGCGGGCGGGCGCTGACCAGCCTTGGCTGGGCGCGGTGATCATGATCGTGCCGGTCGCGGCGCTGCTGACCGTCACCGGTCTGAGGCACTACGGACCGTGGCGCTCGCTGGGGGTCGCGGTGGTGGTGACGCTGGTGGCCGGCGGCGTCAGCTGGCTTGTTTCGATCTTCACGCTGGTAGGGGCGTTGAGCGGTGCTGGTGTGGGACTTGTCTGGGCGCTGCTGCTCTTCGTCACGCCGGTGATATCAGTGCTGGCGCTGGGTGCGTTGGCGCTGCGTCTGCTGCCGACGGGGAAGTAGACAGTCAAGCCGTAGGCCGCCAGAACCCCTGGAAACCCTGCCCGGCGTTGGCGGTCCTGACCGGGGACAGCTGCACCGGGTCACCGGCCTCGACCATCATGCCGTTGCCGACGATCATCGCGACATGGCCGTCCCACACCGCAAGATCACCCGGACGCAACGAGCCGGGGTCGACCGTCGCACCGATGTCCTGCTCCTGGGCTAGCCGCGGAATGCTCAGGCCCGCTTCGTGATACGCCCACTGGGTCAGGCCGCTGCAGTCGAGCCCGACGCCGGGGGTGGTGCCTCCCCACAGGTAGGGCACCCCGAGTTGGGTCAGCGCATGTCGGACGGCGCCGGCCGCGACCGCGTTCGGTGCCATCACCACGGTGCCGTCGGGCAGTCGTACCGCCACCCCCTCGCCGAACGCCGCCGCGTCCGCGGTCTCTGCCATGTCCGGGCGGGTGAACGCGGCCATGTCGGCCGAGCCGCCGGCCCCGCTCCACCCCGGCGCACCCAGCGGGGCGCCACCCCCGCCGCCGAAGCCCGAGCCCATCCCCGAGCCCATCGCCGGGGCGCCGCCGAATCCGGCCGGAGCGGTGGCGGCCGGGGCGGCGGGCGCGTGGGGAGCCAGGGCGGCCGCGTGCCCGTCCAGTTCGGCAAGCAACTCCTCGACGACCGTCACCGCTTCGGCCAACGCGTCGCGCGCCTCGGTCAACAGCTTCTCGGCGACGCCGGGGGAGTCCAGGTGCGGTTCCAGCGCGCCGGCGCGCGCTTCGAACTCGTCCACGATCGCCTGCAGGCGACGGTGCGCCGCCGCTACCGACTCCGCGGCCCGGCCCGCCGTGACGCCCAGCCCCGCCGCCCGCTCGGTGGCTTCGTCGATCGCCGCGGTTGTTGTCGCCGCGAACTGGGCGGCGGCGTCGGATCCCGCGCCCGACCATTCGCCCGACGTGCGCTGCCAGGCCTGTGCGGCGGAGTGCGCCACGTCGGCCAGCATGTCCCGCGTGGCGGCCAACCCCGCGGCGGGGTCGGCCGCTGGATCACCGGACCATCCGGGACCGACCAGCGCCTGCACCCGGCGAATCGGCGTGGACAACGCCGTGATCAGCGCGCTGGGCATCACCAGTCCCCGGCGAGCCGGGCTCCGGCGGCGTCGTCGGCGCTCTCGTAGGCCTGTGCGGTGGCCTGGGCCACGGGGTGCGCCGCCGCGACGGCGGTGCCGAGATCGGTGATGGTGCCGGCCTCCCGGTCGATCGCTCGGGCCAGGGCAGCCTGGAACCGGGCGCCGACCGGTCCGAGCCCCGCGGCGGCGCCGGCGTCCAGGGCGGTCAGCCGCGCGACGACCGCCTGAAGGTCGGCCGCGTGGCCCGCCGAGGCCGACCCGTAGGCGCGGATGAACTCGGTGTCTGCAGACAAGCGCGCGACCATAGAAGTTAGGACGCCGGGAAAGGCCGATCGGTTCCCATTAGGGTCAGGGTCCATGGACGTGCGCGTTGTGGACCATCCGCTGGCCGCGGCGCGGCTGACCACCCTGCGTGACGAGCGCACCGACAACGCGGTGTTCCGGGCGGCGCTGCGCGACCTGACGCTGATGCTCGTCTACGAGGCGACCCGCGAGCTGGCGGTCGATACGGTCGCCGTCCGCACGCCGATGGCCGACACCGCAGGAACGAAGCTGGCCAACCCGCCCCTGCTGGTGCCGGTGCTGCGGGCCGGGCTGGGCATGGTGGATCAGGCGCACGCGCTCATCCCCGAGGCCCGGGTGGGGTTCGTCGGTGTGGCCCGCAACGAGGAGACCCATCAGCCGACGCCCTATCTGGAGTCGCTCCCCGAGGATCTCAGCAGGCAGCCGGTGATCGTGCTCGACCCGATGCTGGCCACCGGCGGCTCGATGGTGCACGCCATCGAACTGCTCTACGCCCGTGACGCCGTCGACGTCACCGCTATCTGTGTCGTAGTCGCCCCGGAAGGGATCGCCGCGGTCGAGAAGGTGGCGCCGCGATTGCGCTTGTTCACCGCCAGTATCGATTCGGGTCTCAACGACATCGCCTACATCGTCCCGGGTCTCGGCGACGCCGGGGACCGGCAGTTCGGCCCACGCTGACCTCCCGCCGTTCCGGCGGGGGTCGACTACGCCCACTGGGGTACTTCCGCGGCGAGCGCGCTCTGTGATTTCTCCGCCCGCGCCCTGGCAGCGGCCAGTTCCCCGGTGCACCGGACTTCGATGTAGGACTTCAGTTTCGGTTCGGTCCCAGAAGGGCGCGTCACCACCCGCACCGTCGCCGTGTCATCGCCGCCGGTGAAGACCAGCGCATCGGTGCGTGGTTGCAGGTCGGTGACGCTGACGTCGAAGCCCGCCAGTGACACCGGGGCGTGGCTTCGTAGCCGGGCCATCACCTCGACGGCCTCCTGCGGCGAGCCGACCCTGCGGGTGACGGCGGTGGTGGTGTGCACGCCGTGGCGACGAGCCAGGTCGTCGAGGGCGTCGAGCACCGTGCGTCCCCGATCACGCAGTGCGACAACAAGATCGCAGGCCAGCACCGCGGTGCTGATCCCGTCCTTGTCGCGGACCGCGGCGGGGTCCACGCAGTGCCCGATCGCCTCCTCGTAGGCGTACACCAGCGTTCCGTCGAGGTCGTCGGCGCGCGCCAGCCACTTGAACCCGGTGAGCGTTTCGACGTGGCGCGCTCCATGATCGGCGGCGATGCTTGCCAGCATCCGCGACGACACCACGGTGCTGGCCACCACCGCGGCGCCACTGCGGTGTGTCGACAGGATGTAATCGCCGAGCAGCCAACCGGTTTCGTCGCCGGTGAGCATCCGCCAGCCGGCCGGGGTGGGCACCCCGACCGCGCACCGGTCGGCGTCGGGGTCCAGTGCGACGGCGATCTCGGCATCGATGTCGGCGGCCAGTGCGAGCAGTTGGTCGGCGGCGCCGGGTTCTTCCGGGTTCGGGAAGGTGACGGTCGGAAAGTCCGGATCCGGCGCGAACTGGCTCTCGACGACGTGCACATCGCCGAAACCGGCCAGTGCCAACGCATCCAGGGCGAACTCGCCGCCCACCCCGTGCATGGGTGTCAGCGCCACCCGCACCGACCCGCTGGTGCGGCGGACGGTCGCGGCGCGTTCGAGGTAGCTGCGCACCTGCTCGACGCCGTCGTGGTCGACGGGGGTGCGGGGGATCTGGTCGGCGGGCGGTGCGGCCGCGATGGCGTGCTCGATGTCACGGTCGGTGGGTTCGACGATCTGCAGCCCGCCGGCGGCGTACACCTTGTAGCCGTTGTCCGAGGCCGGGTTGTGCGACGCGGTGATCTGCACACCCGCGGCCGCGCCGATGTTGCGCACGGCGAACGCCACAACGGGAGTGGGGACCGGGCAGAACATCAGTGAGACGGAAAACCCCTGAGCGGCAAAGACTTCAGCGGAAGCTCGGGCGAACTCCGCGGAACGGTGCCGCGCGTCGTAGCCGACCACGATGGCCGAACCGGGGGAGTGGTCGCCGAGCACCTGAGCCACCCCCCAGGTCGCCCGCAACACCACGGCCAGGTTCATCCCGTTGGGCCCGGCGCGCAGCGGACCGCGCAGGCCGGCGGTGCCGAACGTCAGCGGCCGAGCGAAGCGGTCGGCGAGGTCGTCGTCGTCACAGGCGGCGAGCTCGGCGGCTGAGGCAGGGTCGGGGTCGTGGGCGACCCATTCGGCGACGGCGGCGGACAGCTCGGTGTGCACGGCCATGAGCATGGCAGACATGCCCGCCTTGCCCAGTACGAGCGAAAGATTCGGTCGTCGGACAGTTGTGCTAACCAGGCTCCGAAGGTTTCGCTCGAGGTGGGCAGCGGGTCAGTCGTCGCTGGCCGCGAGATGCAGCCGGGCGGGCTCGGCCTCGGCCAGCTTGCGCAATATCGGCGCCACCAGCATCAGCAGGTCGAACTCCAGCGGCGACAACGTGTCGCGCATGGTGTCGCGCAGCCACGCGTCGCGCTCGGCACGGTCGGTGTTCAGCAGCGCTGCGCCCGCGGCGGTCAGCTCGACCAGTTGTCGGCGGCGGTCGGTGTCGTCGGGCCGACGGGCGATCAGTTTCCGGGCCTCGAGCTCGTTGAGAGAGTCCGTCAGGGACTGGACCCGCACCTGCATCCGTACCCCCAGCTCGGCCGGTGTGGTGACCTCGGCCCGGCCGATCTCGCCGAGCAGCTGCATCTGGCTCAGCGTCAGCCCGTTGTCGGGCCGGTGCCTGCGCATCTGCCGGGCGACGGCCATCACCGACTCCCGCAACTCGGTGGCCGCCGAGGACGCAGAGGAAACGTTGTCAGCCATTACCAAGTTATACCTTGGCAACAGAACAAAGATCACGTGATTGAGATCTTGAAATGACAAGCGCATACTTGGCATCGGAATGCGACGAATACTTCGGTGGGTGCTGCTGGCGGCGGTGACGGTTGCCGCGACGGTGCCGTTGACCCTCCTCGGTGTGCCCTCGGCCGCGCTGTTCGCGGCGTTGGTCGTGGGCATCGTGCTGGCGCTGCTGGCCGCCGCGCCGGTGGGCGTCCCGCGCAGGCTCGGTGTGGCCGCCCAGGGCGTGCTCGGCGTCTACATCGGCACGATGGTGCACGAGGACGCTCTCGCCGCGCTGGGCGGTGACTGGCCCGTCGTCGTCGGTATTGCCGTCGCGACGCTTGCGCTCAGCGTCGGAGCCGGCGCGCTGCTGGGCCTGCACCGCGACGTCACCCCGCTGACCGGATCGCTTGCGCTGGTGGCCGGCGGCGCCTCCGGGCTGGTGGCCATCGCGCGTGAACTCGGCGGTGACGACCGCGTCGTTGCCGTCGTGCAGTACCTGCGGGTGGCGCTGGTGACCGCGTCGATGCCCGTCGTCGTCACGCTGATCTACCACGCGGACAGATCCCGTCCCGACGCCGCAACCGCGCCCGGCGACCAGACCTCGTGGTCTGATGTCGCCGCCGGGGCGGCTCCGTGGTCTGATGTCGCCGCCGGGGCGGCTCCGTGGTACCTCAGCATCGCCATGGTGATCGTCCTGGTGCTGGTCGGCGGCACCGTGGGCAAGCTGATCCGGCTGCCCGGGGCCGGGTTGCTCGGGCCGCTGGCGTTGACGGTCGCGCTCGAGGTCAGCGGTCTGACGTTCGGCTTGTCGGTGCCCGTTCTGCTGGTCCAGGTGGGCTATCTGCTGATCGGCTGGCAGGCGGGACTGGCGTTCACCCGCGACGCGCTGCGCACCGTCGGGCGGCTGCTGCCGGCCGCGATCGGCCTGATCGTCGTCCTCACGGTGGCGACCGCGGGCCTGGGGGTGCTGCTGGCCCGCGTCACCGGACTGAGCCTGCTCGAGGGCTACCTGGCGACCAGTCCCGGCGGCGTGTACGCCGTGCTGGCCACCGCGGTCGAGACCGGATCCAACGTCACGTTCATCATCGCCGCCCAGGTGGTGCGGATCCTGCTGATGCTGTTCGCCGCGCCGTTGCTGGCCCGCGCAGTGATGCGGCTGAGCCGCCGAAGTCAGAGACGAGCGATCACCGAGGACAGCAGCGAGCCCATCCGGGTGGCCGACTGACGACCGGCCTCGAGCACCTCGGCATGGCTGAGCGGCTCGCCGGTCATGCCGGCCGCCAGGTTCGTCACCAGCGAGATGCCCAGCACCTGGGCGCCGGCCGCGCGGGCGGTGATGGTCTCGTGCACGGTCGACATGCCGACCAGATCGGCGCCCAGCGTCCGCAGCATCCGGATCTCCGCCGGCGTTTCGTAGTGCGGACCCGGCAGGCCGGCGTAGACGCCGTCGGCCAGCGTCGGTTCGATCTCGCGGGCGATGGCCCGTAGCCGCGGCGAATACGCGTCGACCAGGTCCACGAACTCGGCGCCCACCAGCGGCGAGCGCGAGGTGAGGTTCAGATGGTCGCTGATCAGCACCGGTTGGCCTACCGCGTAGTCGGGCCGCAGTCCGCCCGCGGCGTTGGTCAGCACCACGGTGTGCACGCCCGCCGCGCAGGCGGTGCGCACCGGATGCACGACATGGCGCAGGTCGTGACCCTCGTAGGCGTGGATCCGGCCGACGAGCACCAGCACCCGATGCGCGCCGACGTGCAGCGACAGCACCTGGCCGCGGTGGCCCTGTGCGCTGGGCGGAGTGAAGCCGGGGAGCTCGCCCATCGGGACGACGGCGGTCGCGTCGCCGAGTTGTGATGCCGCTGGCGCCCATCCGGAGCCGAGCACCACGGCGATGTCGTGTGCGTCGACGCCGGTCCGTTCGGCGAGGGCGTCCGCTGCGCGCTGTGCGTGCTCGGCCGGGGTCACGCCCCGCAGCTTAGTTCGCCGGCAGTGAGATACTGCCAGCATGCCCACCGCCGCGCCGTCCCGCGTCGAGGACGCAGTGAACCGACGCCGCGGCGACCTGATCGAGCTCTCCCACTCCATCCACGCCGAGCCTGAGCTGGCGTTCAACGAGCATCGCAGCTGCGCCAAGGCCCAGGCGCTCGTCGCCGAGCGCGGCTTCGACATCACGCCGAATGCGGCGGGTCTGGACACCGCGTTCCGCGCCTCCTACGGCAGCGGCCCGCTGGTCGTCGGCATCTGCGCCGAGTACGACGCGTTGCCCGAGATCGGTCACGCGTGCGGGCACAACATCATCGCGGCCTCGGCCGTCGGCACCGCGCTGGCGCTCGCGGAGGTCGCCGACGAGCTCGGCCTGACGGTGGTGCTGCTGGGCACACCCGCCGAGGAGGCAGGTGGGGGCAAGGCGCTGATGCTGCAGGCGGGCGTGTTCGACGACATCGCCGCGACGGTGATGTTGCATGCCGGACCCATCGATATCGCGGCCGCGCGGTCGCTGGCGCTGTCGGAGGCGACGGTCCGCTACCTCGGGCGGGAATCACATGCCGCCGTCGCCCCGTACCTGGGGATCAACGCCGCCGACGCCGTCACCGTGACGCAGGTGGCGATCGGACTGTTGCGCCAGCAGTTGGCGCCGGGGCAGATGATGCACGGCATCGTCACCGACGGCGGTCAGGCGCCCAACGTCATCCCGGCGCGCGCCGAGATGCGCTACGCGATGCGCGCGACGGACTCGGAGTCATTGCGCGAGTTGGAATCCCGGATGGCGGGGTGCTTCGCGGCCGGTGCCGTGGCGACCGGCTGCGAGCACGTCGTGACCGAGGCGGCCCCCGCGTACGCCGAATTGAAGCCCGATCCGTGGCTGGCCTCGGTGATGCGGGCCGAGATGGTGCGTGTCGGCCGCTCGCCGGTCGGTGAAGACGTCGAGGCGGCGTTGCCGCTGGGCAGCACCGACATGGGCAACGTGACCCAGGTGATGCCGGGGATCCATCCGATCGTCGGCGTCGAGGCCGGGGGCGCGTCGCTGCATCAACCGGCGTTCGCCGCCGCGGCGGCGTCCGCCAGTGCCGACACCGCGGTGGTCGAGGGGTCGATCATGCTGGCGCGCACAGTGGTGGCGTTGGCCTGCGATGACGCCCAGCGTGAGCGGGTGCTCGAGCTGCAGAAGAGGCGGGCCTCATGAGTTCGCTGGCGCACGCGGCCGCGCGCTGGCTGTCCGAGCACCACCACGAGATGGTCGGCTGGCGCCGGCACATCCATGCCAACCCGGAGCTCGGACGACAGGAGTTCGCCACCACGCAGTTCGCCGCGTCGCTGTTGGCGGACGCGGGGCTCAACCCCAAGGTGCTGCCCGGCGGCACGGGACTGATGTGCGATTTCGGCCCCGAGCACGGCCCGCGCATCGCGCTGCGCGCCGACATGGACGCCCTGCCGATGGCCGAGCGGACGGGGGCGCCGTACGCCTCGGTGGTGCCGGGTGTCGCCCACGCCTGCGGCCACGACGCGCACACCGCGGTGCTGTTGGGCGCCGGGTTGGCGCTGGCGTCGGCGCCGGAACTGCCCGTCGGCGTGCGGCTGATCTTCCAGGCCGCCGAGGAACTGATGCCCGGCGGCGCGATCGACGCGATCGCCGCCGGCGCGCTGACCGGGGTGTCGCGGATCTATGCACTGCATTGTGACCCCCGCCTGGCGGTCGGCAGGGTCGCGGTGCGGCCGGGGCCGATCACCTCGGCGGCCGATCAGATCGAGGTGACGATGCACTCGCCCGGCGGGCACACATCGCGTCCGCATCTCACCAGCGACCTGGTGTACGGGATGGGCACGCTGATCACCGGCGTGCCCGGGGTGTTGTCACGGCGCATCGACCCGCGCAACAGCACGGTGATGGTGTGGGGTGCGGTCAACGCCGGGGTGGCCGCGAACGCGATCCCGCAGACCGGCACCCTGTCCGGCACCATCCGCACGGCCAGCCGCGAAACCTGGCTCACGCTGGAAGGCATTGTCCGGGAGACGGTTTCGTCTCTATTGGCCCCGCTGGCGATCGAGCACACGGTGCTGTACCGGCGCGGCGTGCCGCCGGTGGTCAACGAAGAGGTGTCCACGCGGATCCTCACCCACGCCATCGAGGCGATCGGCCCGGACGTGCTGGCCGACACCCAGCAATCCGGCGGCGGCGAGGACTTCTCCTGGTATCTCGAAGAGGTGCCGGGTGCGATGGCGCGGTTGGGGGTGTGGAGCGGCCGGGGCCCGCAGCTCGACCTACACCAGCCGACGTTCGACCTCGACGAGCGCGCGCTGGGCGTCGGGGTGCGGTTGCTGGTCAACCTGATCGAGCACGCGTCGACGGCGTGACGCCGACAGGCGCGTTGTGCCCCACGTCACTGTTCAGCCCGGCGGGGATGCGGACCACCACTTGACCGCTGGGGTTGCCAACCGACTGCAGAATGGTTAGCCTGGCTTTGCTTATCGGTTATTTCCGGCCGAACACGGCGGCGCCGTAACGACTTTCGGCTCAACCCCCCGAAGGAGTCGTACGGTGGAAGGGCACAAACCGCACTTCTACGGTATCGCCCGGTTCATCCGTCTGGCCTCCGTCCCGATCATCCTGATCTGGATCGCCGTCGCCGCCTTCCTGAACGTCTCGGTACCGCAGCTCGAGGACGTCGGAAAGCTGCGGTCGGTGTCGATGAGTCCCGAGGACGCGCCTGCCGTCATCTCGATGCAGCGCATCGGCGAGGTCTTCGAGGAGTACGAGTCCAACAGCTCGGTGATGATCGTGCTCGAGGGCGAGGAACCCCTCGGCGACGACACCCGGGATTACTACGCCGACCTGATCGGCGAGCTCGAGGCCGACACCCGCCACGTCGAGCACGTGCAGGACCTCTGGAGCGACCCGCTCACCGCCTCCGGCGCCCAGAGCTCCGACGGCATGGCCACCTACTTCCAGGTGTACCTGGCCGGCGACCAGGGTGAGGCCCTTGCCAACGAGTCGGTCAAGACCGTGCAGGACATGGTGGCAGAAAGCCAGCCGCCCGACGGCGTCCGCGCCTACGTCACCGGGGCATCGGCACTGGCCGCCGAACAGGAGACCGCCGGGCACGAGAGCATGCGGATGGTCGAGGCGCTGACGTTCCTCGTCATCACGATCATGTTGGTGCTGTTCTTCCGGTCTATCGTCACCACTCTGCTGATCCTGGTGATGGTCGGGCTCAGCCTGATGACCGTCCGCGGCGCGGTGGCGTTCCTGGGATTTCACGAGATCATCGGCCTGTCGACGTTCGCGACCAGCCTGCTGGTCACGCTGGCCATCGCGATCGCCGTCGACTACGCGATCTTCCTCATCGGCCGTTACCAGGAGGCCGTCGGCAAGGGCGAGACCCCCGAATCGGCGTACTACACGATGTTCGGTGGCACCGCGCACGTCATCGTCGGCTCCGGCCTGACCATCGCCGGTGCGACGTTCTGTCTGAGCTTCACCCGGCTGCCCTACTTCCAGACCCTCGGTGTGCCGCTGGCGCTGGGCATGCTGGTGCTGATCCTGGTGGCGATGACGTTCGGTCCGGCGGTGGTGACCAGCGCGAGCCGGTTCGGTCTGCTGCAACCCAAGCGCGCCATGCGGGTTCGCGGCTGGCGCAAGATCGGCGCAGCCACGGTGCGTTGGCCGGGCGCGATCCTGGTGGCCAGCGTCGCGGTCTCACTCATCGGTCTGCTGGCGCTGCCGGGATACCAGACCAGCTACAACGACCGGAACTACCTGCCCGACAGCGTCCAGTCCAACGTCGGCTACGCCGCCGCCGAAAGGCATTTCTCGCCGGCCCGGCTCAACCCCGAGATGCTGATGGTCGAGACCGATCACGATCTGCGCAACCCGGCCGACTTCATCGTCATCGAGAAGATCGCCAAGGCCCTGTTCGGGGTGGAGGGCATCGGGCGGGTGCAGACCATCACCCGCCCCGACGGCACCCCGATCAAGAGCACCTCGATCCCGTACATCATGAGCCGGCAGGGCGGCACCCAGCAGCTCAACGAGAAGTACATGCTCGACCGGATGGACGACATGCTCGTCCAGGCCGACGCGCTGCAGAACACCATCAACACGATGGAGCGGATGCAGAGCCTGATGGGGCAGATGTCCGAGATCACCACGAGCATGGTGGCCAAGACCAAGACGATGGCGGTCGACGTCGCTGAACTGCGGGACCACATCGCCGATCTCGACGACTTCCTCCGGCCGATCCGCAACTACTTCTACTGGGAACCGCACTGCTACAACATCCCGGTGTGCTGGTCGATGCGGTCGATTTTCGACATGATCGACGGCATCAACCTGATGACCGACAACGTCCAGGATCTGGTGCCCGACCTCGAGCGGCTCGCCGCGACGATGCCTGAGCTGATCGCGCTGATGCCGTCGCAGATCGAGTCGATGAGGTCGCAGCGCGACATGATGCTGACGATGTACCAGACCCAGAATTCGCAGCTGGAATCTGGCGCGTTGATGCAGGAAGACTCGACCGCGATGGGCGACGCGTTCAACGACGCCTGGAATGACGACACGTTCTACCTGCCGCCGGAGGCCTTCGACAACGCGGACTTCCAGCGCGGCATGGAGCAGTTCATCTCGCCCAACGGGCACGCGGTGCGGTTCATCATCGCCCACGAGGGTGACCCGCTGTCCCCGGCAGGCGTCGAGAAGATCGACGCGATCAAGTCGGCAGCCAAGGAGGCGATCAAGGGCACCCCGCTGGAGGGGGCCCGGGTCTATCTCGGTGGGACCGCGGCCACGTTCAAGGACATGGCCGACGGCACCCGCTACGACCTGCTGGTCGCCGGGATCGCTGCGATCGGGCTGATCTTCATCATCATGCTGATCCTGACGCGGGCGGTGGTGGCTGCCGCGGTGATCGTCGGCACGGTGGTGCTGTCTTTGGGCGCGTCGTTCGGGTTGTCGGTGCTGGTCTGGCAGCACCTGATCGGCATCGAACTGCACTGGATGGTGTTGCCGATGGCGGTGATCATCCTGCTGGCAGTCGGTGCGGACTACAACCTGCTGGTGGTGTCGCGGCTCAAAGAGGAGGTCCATGCGGGCCTGCACACCGGGCTGATCCGCACCATGGGTGGCAGTGGCTCGGTCGTCACGGCGGCCGGCATGGTCTTCGCGCTCACGATGATGACGATGGCGATCAGCGACCTGACGATCATCGGTCAGGTGGGCACGACCATCGGCATGGGGCTGATCTTCGACACCCTGGTGATCCGGTCGTTCATGACGCCGTCGATCGCGGCGCTGATGGGTCGCTGGTTCTGGTGGCCGCAGCGGGTGCGGGTGCGCCCACGCCCTGTCCCGTGGCCGGCGCCCTTGTCCGGCGAGGGCTTGTCCGGCGAGCGCGCGGGTCTGCACACCGACACGCCGTAAATCCTGGCACTGCGCGCGCGCTCGTCGCCGACGAGTTCTGCACAATCGCCAGTTGATCCCCAGATGATGGTCGACACCCGCCGGAGTGGGGCGCCATCGCCGCACGATGGCCGCCATGAACGACGACATCATCGCCCTGTTCGCCGCCCAGGGTGGCGTCGCGACCAGCGGCCAGATCCTCACCCACCTCACCCGTCGGCGTTTCGAGGCGGCGGTGAACACCGGTGTGCTGGAACGGCTGTGGCAGGGCGTCTACTGCCTGGGTGAACCCACCGACGGGCTACGGCTGCGTGGCCTCGACCTGTCCTGCCGCAAGCCGGTGGCGGTGTGCCTCGCGACGGCGGCGGCGTTGTTCGGCTTCGACACCGAGGAACCGGCGGATCTGCACGTCCTCGACCCTCCTGGCTGCGCGCTGCGCAGCGCCGATGGCCTTGTTGTGCATCGGCGCGACGGCGCGCCGTTGGTGATGCGCGACGGACGTCGGGCCACCTCGCCAGCATGGACGGCCGTCGAGGTGGCGCGCAGCCTGCGCCGTCCGCGAGCGCTGGCCACCCTCGACGCGGCGCTGCGCAGCGGCACCTGCACCCTGCCTGGCCTGTGGCGAGCGGCGGTCGAGCAGAAGGGGCGCCGGGGCATTGTCGCGGTCCGCGATCTGCTGCCGCTGGCCGACGCGCGGTCGGAGTCCCCGATGGAGAGTGAAGCCCGGCTGGTCATGCTCGACGGTGGATTGCCGATCCCGGAGTTGCAGGTCGAAATCGTGGACGGCAATGGCGAGCTGCGCCGACTCGACTTCGCCTGGCCGGAATTCGGAGTCGCCGCCGAGTACGACGGGGTGGCCTGGCATTCCGGCCCGGAAGCGATGAAACGGGATCGGCGTCGGTACAACGCGCTTCACGATGCCGGCTGGTCGGTTGTTCCGATCGTGTTCGAGGATGTCCGGTATCGCGCGTGGGAGGTGGTGGCGCGCATCGACGGGCAGCTTCGTCGCGCTCGTGCGGCGTGAGCGCGCGCAAAATGCCGGCAATTACGGCGCGCCGACGGGCAAACGCGCGCGCTCGCGGGAAAAAAGCTACGTGCCCGGGCCGATGTTGCTGGCCGGGCGGGTCCGCAGGTCGTGAACGTATTCGGCGGGGGCCCCGGCGATCTCGGCCGCTTCGGCCATCACGCCCAGATACCGCGCCGACGGGATGCCGCCCTCCCAGGCGTCTACCACATACAGCCACGCCAGCACCGGGTCGGTGTCGGTGTCCGACGACAACCGCTCCACCCGGCACCGGATCTTCTTGTGGAACCCGAGCTCGGAGCCCTCCCAGCGGTCGAGGTTCTCCTCGTCCTCCTTGGTCATGTCGTAGAGCACGACGAACACCTTGGAGGTCGGGTCCTCGACAACGGTGGCCAGTGCGCCCTCCCATCCGATGTCCGCACCGCCGAACGTCAAACGCCAGCCGTGCAGCCACCCCGTCCCGGCCATCGGGGAGTGCGGTGCCCGCAGCTGCATCTGCTCGGGATGCATATTCGATCCGTAAGCGGCGTAGATCGGCACGCGAGCAGCTTAGTCGCATCGTGTTCGGCGGGCCGACAACCGTCGGACTCCCGGTATCTGAACGCGCCCCGGTGTCCTAGGTTGAAACGGTGGTAACGCGCATCGTGGTCATCGGCGGCGGGCCGGCGGGATATGAGGCGGCGCTGGTGGCTGCCGGGAAGGGCAAAGACGTCACGCAGGTGACGCTCGTCGACTCGGACGGGGTGGGCGGCGCCTGTGTGCTCTACGACTGCGTACCGTCCAAGACGCTGATCGCCTCGACCGGGGTGCGCACCGAGTTGCGCCGCGCCGAGGGGCTGGGTTTCGATATCGCCATCGACGCCGCCCAGATCTCGCTGGGCCAGATCAACAACCGGGTCAAGACGCTGGCCGCGTCGCAGTCCGCCGACATCGGCCGCCAGCTGCTCAACCAGGGTGTGACGATCATTGCCGGCCGCGGCGAGCTCGTCGACGACACCGAAGGCATGGCACATCACCGGGTGAAGGTCACCACCTCCGACGGCAAGGTCGGGGTGCTCAAGGCCGACGTGGTGCTGATCGCCACCGGCGCCAGCCCCCGGGTGCTGCCCAACGCCGAGCCCGACGGCGAGCGCATCCTGACCTGGCGGCAGCTCTACGACCTCGCTGAGCTGCCGGAACACCTGATCATCGTGGGGTCGGGGGTGACGGGAGCGGAGTTCTGCAACGCCTACACCGAGCTCGGGGTGACGGTGACGGTGGTCGCCAGCCGCGACCAGATCCTGCCGCACGAGGACTCCGACGCCGCCGCGGTGCTCGAAGAGGTGTTCGCCGAACGCGGCGTCACGCTGATCAAGAACGCCCGCGCCGACTCGGTGAACAGGACCGACACGGGCGTGCAGGTGAAGATCGCCGACGGCCGCACCGTCGAGGGCAGCCACGCGTTGATGACGGTCGGCTCGGTGCCCAACACCGCCGGCCTGGGTCTGGAGCGGGTGGGCGTCGAGCTCGAACCCGGCGGTTACATCCCGGTCGATCGGGTGTCGCGCACGCCGGCGGCGGGGATCTACGCCGCAGGTGACTGCACCGGTCTGCTGCCGTTGGCCTCGGTGGCCGCGATGCAGGGCCGCATCGCCATGTACCACGCGCTGGGGGAGGGGGTCTCGCCGATCCGGCTGCGCACGGTGGCGTCGGCGACGTTCACCCGGCCCGAGATCGCCGCGGTGGGCATCCCGCAGTCGGCGATCGACGACGGCAGCGTGCCCGCCCGCACCATGGTGCTACCGCTGAACACCAACGCCAGGGCGAAGATGTCGCTGCTGCGGCACGGTTTCGTGAAGATCTTCTGCCGGCCGGCGACGGGCGTGGTGATCGGTGGCGTCGTGGTGGCGCCCATCGCCTCAGAGCTGATCCTGCCGATCGCGCTGGCGGTGCAGAACCGGATCTCGGTGACCGACCTGGCGCAGACGCTGTCGGTGTATCCGTCGCTGTCGGGGTCCATCGTGGAGGCCGCGCGCCGGTTGATGGCGCACGACGATCTGGACTGACCCACGTAGCCTGGGACGGACAGCCGTACTGACGAGTAACGAGGAGTCGGTCAACGTGAGCGACGCGGTCCCCGGTCCGGGCAACGGGCAGACCCTGCTGGGTCCCGAGCAACGGGCGCGTGCCTGGCAACGGCTGGGTAGCGAGCAGTTCGACGTCGTCGTCATCGGCGGGGGCGTGGTCGGCGCCGGCGCCGCGCTGGACGCCGCGACGCGGGGTCTGAAGGTGGCGCTGGTCGAGGCGCGCGACTTCGCGTCGGGAACCTCCAGTCGCAGCAGCAAGATGTTCCACGGCGGCCTGCGCTACCTGGAGCAGTTGGAGTTCGGGTTGGTGCGCGAGGCGTTGCACGAACGTGAGCTGTCGCTGACGACGTTGGCGCCGCACCTGGTCAAGCCACTTCCGTTCCTGTTCCCGCTGACCAATCGTTGGTGGGAACGGCCGTACGTGGCGGCCGGCATCATGCTCTACGACCAGCTCGGTGGCGCGAAATCGGTTCCGGCGCAGAAACATCTGACCCGGTCCGGGGCGCTGCGGCTGTCCCCGGGGTTGAAGCGCAGCTCGCTGATCGGCGGAATCCGGTACTACGACACCGTCGTCGACGATGCCCGGCACACGATGACGGTGGCGCGCACCGCGGCCCACTACGGAGCGGTGGTCCGGACATCCACCCAGGTGGTGGCGTTGCTGCGGGAGGGCGACCGGGTCACCGGGGTGCAGGTCCGCGACACCGAGGACGGCGCGGTCGCCGATGTGCACGGCCACGTCGTGGTCAACGCCACCGGGGTGTGGACCGACGAGATCCAGGCGTTGTCCAAGCAGCGCGGGCGATTTCGGGTGCGGGCGTCCAAGGGTGTGCACATCGTGGTGCCGCGCGACCGCGTCGTCAGCGAGGTCGCGATCATCTTGCGCACCGACAAGTCGGTGCTGTTTGTCATCCCGTGGGGAACGCACTGGATCATCGGCACCACCGACACCGACTGGAACCTCGACCTCGCGCACCCGGCGGCCACCAAGGCCGACATCGACTACATCCTCGGCACTGTCAACACCGTGCTGGCCACCCCGTTGACCCACGACGACATCGACGGTGTGTACGCCGGGCTGCGGCCGTTGCTGGCGGGGGAGAGCGAGGAGACCTCCAAGCTGTCCCGCGAGCACGCGGTGGCGGTGCCGGCGCCGGGACTGGTCGCGATCGCCGGCGGCAAGTACACCACCTACCGGGTGATGGCCGAAGACGCCATCGACGCCGCGGCCGAGTTCGTGCCGACCCGGGTGGCGCCGTCGATCACCGAGAAGGTGCCGCTGGTGGGCGCCGACGGATACTTCGCGCTGGTGAACCAGACCCAAAGCGTCGGAAAGCATTACAGCCTGCACCCGTATCGCGTGCGGCACCTGCTCGACCGCTACGGGTCGCTGATCGGTGAGGTGCTGGCGCTGGGTGAGGAGAACCCGGACCTGCTCGGGCCGATCACCGACGCGCCGGTGTACCTCAAGGTCGAAGCCGCCTACGCCGCGGCGGCCGAAGGGGCACTGCACCTCGAGGACATCCTGGCGCGCCGGATGCGAATCTCGATCGAGTACCCGCACCGCGGTGTGGACTGTGCCCGTGAGGTCGCCGAAGTCGTTGCGCCGATTCTGGGTTGGAGTGCTGCGGACGTCGACAACGAGGTCGCGATGTACCTGGCGCGGGTCGAGGCGGAGGTGCTGTCCCAGAATCAGCCCGACGACGAATCCGCCGACGCGCTGCGGGCCGCCGCGCCCGAGGCCCGCGCGGAGATCCTCGAACCGGTGCCGCTCACTTGACGCGGATGCCCGCGCCGCTTCCGGTGCGCGACGGACTCGGGCCGGCACGGGTCCGGTTGCGCGGCGGCGCGGTCCTCGTGGAGTTGGCGAACCGGTTCGGTGAGGCCGCCGCCGCCAAGGTGCTCAACGGTGAAGTGTGCACCGCCGACGGTACGGTCGTCACCGCATCGACTGTGCTGAAGCCGAATTCGCACGTGTACCTGTATCGCGACCTGCCCGACGAGGTGACGGTCCCGTTCGAGATGCCGATCCTGCACCACGACGCCGACATCGTCGTCGTGGACAAGCCGCACTTCCTGGCCACGATGCCGCGCGGCCGTCACGTCGCTCAGACCGCGTTGGTGCGGCTGCGTCGCGAACTGGCCCTGCCCGAGTTGAGCCCGGCGCACCGTCTGGACCGGCTGACGGCGGGGGTGTTGTTGTTCACCGTGCGACCGCAGGTGCGCGGCGCGTATCAGTCGTTGTTCGCCCGTGGCCTGGTGCGCAAGACCTACCTGGCGCACGCGCCCGTCGACCCAGCGCTGATCTTCCCGATCACGGTGCGCAGTCGGATCGTCAAACGCCGTGGCTGCCTGCAGGCAGTGGAGGAGCCTGGCGAGCCGAACGCCGAGACGGTCGTCGAGCACTGCGGCGGCGGCCGCTATCGACTGACCCCACGTACCGGTCGAACCCACCAGCTGCGGGTGCACATGGCGTCGCTGGGGCTGCCGATCACCGGTGACCCGCTGTACCCCGACGTCGCCGACGTGCCCGACGACTTCGGCACCCCGCTGAGGCTGGTGGCGCACCGGCTGGAGTTCGAGGACCCGCTGACCGGAATGACACGGCAATTCACCAGCGCCCGCGAGCTACCTACTGATTAGCTTGCGCTCAGATCGCAGTTCCCCTCGGCTTCACGCATTACTGCGATCTGAGCGCATACCGTGCGCGGTCCGGATGCGCACAGAGGCAATGTACGACATCCCCGAAATATTCGCTGGACGATTCGACGACCTGGTCAAAAATGGCTTGGACAAGGCATCTAGTGCCACAGTGGGCCTCAGCAGAATTTGCCCGACGGGTGCGATAGCCGCTACGAAACGGTCACCGGACGCCGACCGCGTCTCGGTGCCCGCGTGCAGTGCCGATGCCTTCGACGCATACGCCGAGTCGCATACCTAGCAAATCCGGTGCGCTGATTCGACCCCCTCGTAGCCCGCTGCGTGCTCGTGGGCGCCGCGGTGATGTGCGCGATGCGCACCGGCGTGATCCCGCTGCGGGCGCGCCGCCGGCGTTCAGCCCCATCCGGGCGTCGCTGCTGTAACAATCGGGAGACCTCGCGGCGCCCGCCGCCGGAACACTCGAAGGAGCCGACAGTGCGCAAGACCTGGCTCGTGACGGCAGCGGCGCTGTGTGCGGGGGCGGTGCTGGGTCCAGTGCCCGCCGCACCCGCAGCGGTGTGCGGTTCGGTCGGCGGCGTGCACGTCGACGTCACCGGCTGCGCGGACCCGCTGTCGGAACTCAACGCGTTCCCGCCACCTCCGCCACCGCCTCCGCC
>NZ_CACSIP010000042.1 GCF_902705885.1 Mycolicibacterium austroafricanum
GCCACGCTTTTCAGCGTCTCGAGCTGCTCGACCTGCGCGCGCAGCTCAGCCTCACCAGCGGCCACATCCACATCGAACACACGTTCGAACATGAAACCCACGCTAAACCACCCCACCGACATCACTGCGCCGGCGAGCCCACCCGCCGATCTCGGCTCCGAAGAATGAGACCCGTCCAAGACACCGCCACCGCGGCGAACACCAGCACCTGCACCCCGACGGCGTAGTCAGCCGGGTACCAGACCCCGGTGAGGTAGTGCTCGATGAAGCCTTCCGGGGGCAACTCCCCCATCCCGGCGCCCGCACGGCCGAAGCGCTCGACATCCGTCAACGGGCACGGCAGCCCGAACAAAAGGCTCGCCGCACCCCACGCCACCACGGCGATGTGCAGGCCGATGGTGGCGGGCCACCGCCACGCCAGAAAGCCCCCGACGACGAGGTAACCGAGAAACACAAGATGAAGCGTGACCGCGACGGCCACGACAAACGTGTACGGAACTGCCCCAATCAGATTCATGCCTGCTGTCATGGTAACGACAAACGGCTGCCCCAGCAGGCACAGTCTGTCAGGATCCGGAGATGCCACCCCTGCGTCGCCTGGCCACTGCGTCCTGCGCTCTGCTGCTGCTGACCGGTTGCGGCGCCTCCTCCGTCAGCACCGACCGCCCGGCGTCGGCGGAAGCGGACGCAGTGATGCGCATCGTGAGCGAAGCCCTGACGCAGTCCCACCTCAGGGCGGCGATCGTCCGGGTGACGGTGGACGGAAACGAGGTGGTCACCGCCGCGGTCGGCGAATCGATGACGGGCGTCCCCGCCACCCCGGCGATGCATTTCCGAAACGGCGCGGTCGCCATCTCCTACATGTCCACGCTGCTGCTCAGGCTTGCAGAGGAAGGCGCCGTCGGCTTGGACGACAAGCTCTCAGCGTACCTGCCAGACGTGCCGAACGCCGAGCGGGTGTCGCTGCGCCAACTCGCCCAGATGACGTCCGGTTACGTCGATTACGTGATCGGCAACACCGCGATGAACGACGCGCTGTTCGCCGATCCGTTCCGCGCGTGGAGCACCGGCGATCTGCTCGACTTCGCGATCGCCGAGCCGCTGCTGTACGAACCGGGCACGAACTGGAACTACTCACACACCAACTACCTGCTCCTGGGGATGGCGATCGAAAAGGCCACCGGGCAACAGATCTCGGACCTGCTGGCCGAAAACGTGCTTCGACCATTGGGCCTGACCAACACCGTCGCGTCGCTGACCGCGCAGATTCCGTCCCCGGTGCTGCACGCGTTCACCTCGGAACGTCGCCAGGCTCTCGGAATCCCTGCCGGCACAGCGTTCTACGAGGAGTCGACGTTCTGGAACCCGTCGTGGACGATCACCCACGGGGCCGTTCAGACCACCAATATCCACGATCTCGAGGCCACCGCGGCGGGCATCGGTTCCGGCGAGCTGCTGAGCCCTGAGTCCTACGAACAGATGGTCTCGACCGGGCTGCGCGGCAAGACACGCGCCCAGCCCGGCTGCGCCACGTGCATGGAGATGACCGAGGGCTACACCTACGGGCTCGGGCTGGTGATCTCGGGCAACTGGCTGTTGCAGAACCCGATGTTCGCCGGTTACGCCGCCGTCGCGGCCTACCTGCCCAGCCAGAGGATCGCCGTCGCCGTCGCGACGACGTTCGCCCCCGGGGCGTTCGACGAGCAGGGCGACTACGCCAACGAGGCTGAAGCGTTGTTCCGGGCGATCGGCGCCGAACTGGCCCCCGGGGATGCACCGCCGATGCCGCCATCGAAATAATGGTGTCGTGACACCCAAGGTTCTTTTTCTGCGAAACGAGCACATGGCAACCGAAGCCCTGCTCGGAGAGGCGTTCAGCGACCACGGTTTTGACGTCGAGGCGTTCGAGGTCGTCCCCGCCGAGCGAGTCCACGACCCGGTGGGCGACGTGGCATTCCCCGACCCGACCGGATACGACGTCATCGTTCCGCTGGGTGCGACGTGGGCGGTGTATGACGAGGCGCTCCGCGATTCCTGGGTCGGCGCCGAGATGGCGCTGATGCGCGACGCGGCCGAAGCGGGCACAGCGCTGCTGGGCGTCTGCTTCGGGGGCCAACTGCTCGCACAGACGTTCGGCGGCACCGTGGCCCGATCACCGCACCCGGAAATCGGTTGGTACGACGTCGTCAGCGACCGACCCGATCTCGTTCCGGAAGGGCCATGGTTCCAGTGGCACTTCGACCGCTGGAGCCTGCCGCCCGGTGCCACCGAACTCGCCAGGACCGCGAACTCCTCCCAGGCGTTTGTGCTCGGCCGGACAATGGCGCTGCAGTTCCACCCCGAGGTCGACGCCGACCTACTCGAGGTCTGGCTCGCCGAAGACCGCGACGGCGATGTCGTCGCCCTCGGCTCGACTCATGACGAATTACTCAGCCGGACAGCTGAACTCGCCGACGATGTCGCAGCGAGAATCCGTCTTCTGGTGCAGGGCTTCCTGACCTACACGGCGGCTCAGCCACGCCCCAGTTGATGGGCGAGCGCGTCGCCGAGGTCCGGATGCCGGAATGGGTGACCGACTGCCAGCAGCTTCGAGGGCACCGCCCGTTGGCTTGCCTCGGCGAGCTCACGGGCGCCCTGCGCACCCAACAACACCCGCGGCCCCAGCGACGGGACCGGAAGCACCGCCGGCCGGTGCAACACCCGGGCCAGCACACGGGTGTATTCGGAGTTGCGCACGGGGTCAGCGCCGACGGCATTGACCGGACCGTCCAGCCGATCGTCGTAGAGCGCCCGATGGTAGACGTCCAGCAGGTCGTCCAGACCGATCCAGGACAGCCACTGCCTGCCGCCCGCGACCGGACCGCCGAGGCCCGCCGCGAACAGCGGACGCAACAGACGCAACGTCCCGCCGGCGGCCGCCTGCACGATCCCGGTGCGCACTCTGACCACCCGCAGCCCGGCATCGGCAGCAGGGGCGGTCGCCGCCTCCCAGTCGGCGGCCACGTCGGCGAGGAACCCGTCGCCGCGGGTGCTGTCCTCGGTCAGTTGGGTGTCACCGCGGTCAAACCCGTAGAAGCCGATCGCCGAAGCGCTGACGAAGGCGCGTGGCCCGTCGGCTGCGGAGGCTGCCGCGGTCGCCAGGAGTCGGGTGGGTTCGATCCGGCTGTCCCGGATCGCGGCCCGGTGCCCGTCGGTGAAACGCCCCGCGATGGACGCGCCGGCGAGGTGCACGACCGCGTCGACGCCGTCGAGCAGACCCGGAGCGGGAGCGTACGGGTTCCACAGCCGCTCGTCGTCGCCGTGTGCGGTCGAGCGCACCAACCGGATCACCCGGTGACCACCCGTGGTCAGGAAGGCGCTCAGCGCCGACCCCACCAGCCCAGAGGCTCCGGTGAGCGCGATGACCAACGGTTCGGCGCCCGCCTCTGCGGCCCGTCGGTGGGCCGCGAGGTCGTCGACGAGCTGTCGGTGCCGGTAGACGAATGTCGACCGCAGCGCCGCCGCCGGCACCGCGGTCTCCACCTGGTCGTGGATCTGGGTCTGCGGGCCGGTGCCGCTGAAGTCGTGGGTGTGCCGCCACCCGCCGATGATCCGGGCGGGCCAGGACGCCGGACCGCGAGACGCGAGCTCGTCGGCGAATCGGCTACCCGGGACGTACGCCGACGGATCGTGGCGGGCGACCCACCGCAATCCGCCCGGCAGCCCCAGCACGGCCACCCCGTCGGCGAGTGACGTCGCCTCCTCCACCACGGTCATCGGCTGCCAGGGCGGCACCAGCCGCCGCATCGCCCCGGGCCGCGCGTGCCACTGCCACACCTCGTCTCGTGGGTGGTCGATGACGCTGTCGTATTCGATGCCCATGCAGATCCCGTCCTCAGCAGTTGTCAACCATTCGTCACCGGTCAGGTCAGGGATTGCCCCGGATGGGCTTCGGGTATCACCTCTGCGGGTACCACCATGATCACCGAGCAGCGACCGAGAAATGACCGACACCCGACGAACGTTTCGAGACCGCCACGAAGCCGGCAGGGTCCTGGCCCAGGATCTGGCCCACTATCGCGGCCGAGCACACCTGCTGGTGCTCGGGCTGGCCCGCGGCGGGGTGCCGATCGGCTGGGAGGTCGCGTCCCTACTTCAGGCCCCGCTGGATGTGTGCCTGGTGCGCAAGCTCGGTGTGCCGCAATGGCCTGAGCTAGCGATGGGCGCGGTGGCCACCGGGGGCGGCGTGGTGCTCAACGACGACCTGCTGGCGAGTCTGGACATCGGCGAGGAGCAGATCCGTGACGCCGTCACCCGTGAGACCGCAGAACTACACCGTCGCGAGCAGGCCTACCGCGGTGGTCGCGACGCACTGAAGCTGACAGGGCTGACCGTGATCCTCGTCGACGACGGGATCGCGACCGGCTCCAGCATGATCGCCGCAGTGCGCTCGGTGCGGCAGGCGGGCGCGGAACGGATCGTCGTCGGCGTCCCCGTCGGGCCGGCGTCGGCCTGCCGGCAACTCCGCCGCGAGGCCGACGACGTGGTGTGTTCGACGATGCCCAGCGACTTCCGGGCGGTGGGGCAGGTTTTCGAGGACTTCCATCAGGTCAGCGACGACGAGGTGCGCGACCTGCTGGCCACGCCCACCGACGGACGTGGACCGGTCATCAACAATCGTTGACCGCCGGGGCTCAAGCCTTGGGGTTGTCGTCACCGGCCACCGGCTCGTGTTCCGGGGAAACCAACGGGGCGTCTTCTTCGCGATCGCGGGGCACCGGTTCGACGTCGGCGGAGACGTCGTCGGCAGGCCCGTCCTGATAGTCCGACGCCACCGGAGCCTCTTCGGGATAGTCCTCGTCGTAGACGACGGCGTCGGCCTCCGAGATCTCGGCGGCCTCGTCTGCGGACTCCTCATCCCCGTCGCGCTTGCGGTCTCGCAGCGCATCGACGATCAACAGCAGCACACCGATCACACTCGCGGCGATGCACACCCAGGCGATCAACTCGTTGCTGGTGACCACGGCGGTCACCAGGGCTGCGAGGCCGACGACTGCGAGCACGAGCGCGACGATCAGCATGGGCCTGCCCCGAAAGGTGTGAGTTGGAGGTGCACGTGACTAGTTGTTGCCCCGGTTGAACTGGTTGAATCCGCCCTCGTTGTTGGCACCGGAATCCACCGGTGCGGCCGAGCCACGCTGCCCGAGTTCCTCGAGCTGCGACTCCAGGTAGGTCTTCAACCGGGTCCGGTATTCGCGTTCGAACGTACGGAGCTGCTCCAGACGACCCTCGAGCACGGTGCGCTGCTGGTTGATGGTGCCCATGATCTCGGAGTGCTTGCGCTCGGCGTCGGCCTGCAGCGCGTCCGCCTTCTCCTGCGCCTGCCGCAGCTGGGTTTCGGAGCGGGTCTGCGCGTCGGCCAGCATGGCGTCGGCGCGCTGACGGGCTTCCGCCACGGTGGTCTCGGCGGTCTGGCGTGCCTCGGCGACCATCGAGTCGGCCTGGGCGCGGGCATCCGAGAGCATCTTGTCGGACTCCGCCTTCGCGGTTCCGGTGAGCCGGTCGGCGGTGTCCTGGGCAAGGCTGAGCACCTTGGCCGCACGCAGGTGCTGATCCTCGGTGGCGGCTGCGGGCTGCGCGGCCGGCGCCTCGTACACCGGCTGCGGCGGTGGCGGTGCGGGCTCGGGCTCCGGCTCGTAGACTGGGATCGCCTGCGTCGGTTGCGCACCGCCGCTCCCGGAACGCGCCGAGGCGAGTTCCTGGTCCAGTTCGGCGACGCGCTGTCGGAGGTCGCTGTTCTCCTCGATGAGGCGGGACAGCTCGTTCTCGACGAGATCGAGGAACGCGTCGACCTCGTCCTCGTTGTAGCCGCGCTTGCCGATGGGTGGCTTACTGAACGCGACGTTATGCACGTCGGCAGGTGTGAGCGGCATCGTCTGCCCCCTTGAAGTCTGGATCGTCAAACGATCTCAAAGTGTAGAGCCTTGCTGGAGAGTAACTGGCGTCCATCCTGTCACACCAGACCCGGCGGTTGCAGGCGAGGCCGCAATTAGGGGCGAATTTCAACAATACCGAGATGTTCTCGACCGGCATCGATACGCGCCCGACCCCTCGGAGTCGGGCTCAGGCAGCTGCCCCGAAGGCCAGCTGCATGCCGATGAACGCCACCAGGAGCAGCACCATGATCGACAGATCGAATCGGATGGCACCTATCGTGAGCTGCGGAATGATGCGGCGCAACAGCTTCACCGGCGGGTCGGTGAGCGACATGATGATCTCCAGGATCACCACCGTGGCACCTCGCGGTTGCCAGTCACGGCTGAACGAGCGGATGAACTCGACCACCACCCGGGCGATCAGCAACAGCCAGAACACGAACAGCGCAAAACCAAGGATCTCGAAGAAGAGCGCCAACTGGGCCGACCTCACTACTGGCGGATTTGTGACATTTTGATACAGGTCATTGCCGCTCAGAGCCGAGGGCGCCGGCGCGACGTCGCCAGCCTACCCGCCGGACCCGGGGGTGCAGATCCCGAGTGACCGGCGCACGGCCTACTGATACGCGTAGAAGCCGGCCTCCGCGATCCGACGGCGCTGCTCGGCAGTGACGTCGACGTCCGCCGGCGACAGCAGGAACACCTTGGTGGCGACCTTGTCGAAGGAGCCGCGCAGCGCGAATGCCAGTCCGGCCGCGAAATCGACCAGCCGCTTGGCATCGGCATTGTCCATCGAGACCAGGTCCATGATCACCGGCGTACCGTCGCGGAACCGCTCGCCGATGGTGCGGGCCTCGCTGTAGTCCTTCGGGCGCAGGGTGGTGATCTTGGCCAGCGGGCTGCCCGCCTCGAACAGCTCGGCCATCCCCCGCGGGTCCATCGCCAGCGCACCTCGGGTGGAGCCGCGCATGGAACCGAATCGTGGTGGGGTGCGGTCGAATTCGCGCGGGGCACGCAGCCGGGGCTCGAACCGGGCGTCCTCGAAACCGCCGGGCAGACCGCCCCGGTAGGAGGGCTCGTCATAGTCGCGCCGGTCGTCGTAGCCGCGCGGGTAACCCTCGTCCTCGAAGCGGTCCTCACGGGGACGGCGGTAGCCGCGGACGGGGCCGCGGTCGTCGTCCTCGTAGTAGTCGTCCTCGTAGTCATCCATAGGCGCCATACCGAAGTAGGCCTTGACCTTGTGCAGTGTGCTCATCGTGAGGACCCTTCTCGCGGTGCTGAGGTGTCTGAGGAGTCTGGAGTATTCGAAGAATCTGCAGAATCTGTTGTCTGTGATGAAGGTGTGACTGGAGTGACTACTTCGGGTGACGTTAGCGGTCGCGATCCCAGAAGCGCGGTACCGACACGCACACAAGTCGAACCATGTTCGACCGCCGCCTCGAGGTCGCCGGACATCCCGGCCGACAGCTCGAGGCGCTGCTGATATGCGGTTTGTACCCGTTCGCGTTCCTGTCGCAAACGCGCGAATGCGGTTGCCGGATCCGCGTCCCGCGGCGGAATCGCCATCAGCCCGACGAAGCGCAGCCCGGGCGCCTCGTGCATGGCGCCGCACAACTCGTCGATGCGGCCGGTCGCCGCGACGTCCACCCCGCCCCTGGTCTCGTCCCCATCGAGGCTGACCTGCAGATAGACCCGCAATGCCTCGTTCCGGCGGCCGCCCTCGAGCGCCTCGACCGCGGCGCGGTCGAGAGCCGCGATGACCTTGGGGCTGTCGACGGAGTGCGCCGCGTAGGCCCACTGCGCCACCGAGCGCGCCTTGTTGCGCTGGATCCGGCCCACCATGTGCCAACGGAGGGCGTCACCACCGTCGATGCCGCGGACCTCCTCGATCTTCTGGGTGGCTTCCTGGTCCCGGGACTCGCCGACCGCCTCGCAGCCGAGTCGGTGCAGCAGCACTACGTCGCCGGCCGGGAAGAACTTGGTGATCGGCAGCAGTTCGATGTCGCCGACGTCCCGCCCGGCGGCTTCGGCGGCATTGGCGAGTCGCCGGCGCACTGCGGCCAGCGACTGTCGCAACTCCTGTTCCCGCGCCGTACTCATCGGCCGGGTTCCAGCCACAGCAGCGACGCCAACCGGCCGGTCGGGGCATCCCGCCGATGACTGAACAGATTCGGGTCCTCGAACGTGCAGCGCGGATCGACGTCGATCGCGGTGACCCCGAGCGTGCGGAGCTGGGCAGCGATCCCGGCCCGAAGATCCAGGCCCGGCGTGCCGCGAGAAGTGGTGGTCCGGCTGCCCGGAAGCGACCTTTCGACCTCGGCGGCCATCTCCGCGGGCACCTCGTAATTGGGGCCACTGATCGCGGGTCCCAGAAGCACCGAGATGTCCCGCGCCCGGGCACCGAGGTCGGCCATCGTCTCCAGGGCGCGCGCGACGATGCCCCGCTGCGCACCGACGCGGCCGGCATGGACAGCGGCGATCACCCCGGCGCGCGCGTCGGCCATCAGCACCGGTACGCAGTCGGCCGTCACCACCGCCAGCGCCAGCCTCGGCGTCGTGGTGACCAAACCGTCTGTGCTGTCCACGGTTTCGCCGGCGTCGTCGACGACCGCGACGTCGGCGCTGTGCACCTGGTTCATCCACACGATGCCGTCGGGCAACCCGATCGCGGTGGCCAGCCGGTGTCGGTTCGCCGCCACAGCCGCCGGATCGTCGCCCACGTGGTCACCGAGATTGAACGTTGCGAACGGCGGTTTGGACACACCGCCGGCACGCGTGGTGGTCACCCGACGCACCCGAAAGGTCACGCCGGCGGACGCGTGATCAGGCACGGTGCGACTGTATGCGCTAGTGGCGCATGAAGGGTGGCACGTCGACGTCATCGTCGGAGATGCCACCGTCATCACGGCCGTCACCGCCGATCCGCACCGTCGCGCCGTTGGTGTGCACGGGCACGCTCGCGGGATCGGACGGCTCGAATAGCGACGAGGTCACCCGGCCCGCCTTGCCGGGCGCAATCGGCTGACCGCCCGACGCCGCAGGCGCCGCATCCGCACCAGTGACCGGCTTGCGGCCGGGACCGGCAGCATCGAAGCCCGCGGCGATCACGGTGACCCGGACCTCGTCTCCGAGCGAGTCGTCGATGACGGTGCCGAAAATGATGTTGGCCTCTGGATGTGCGGCCTCTTGGACCAGCGACGCCGCCTCGTTGATCTCGAAGAGCCCCAGATCGCTGCCACCGGCCACCGACAACAGCACGCCCTGGGCACCCTCCATCGACGCTTCCAGCAGCGGCGAGTTGATGGCGATCTCGGCCGCTTTGAGCGCCCGCCCGTCGCCGCGCGCCGAGCCGATACCCATCAGCGCCGTGCCCGCGCCGCTCATCACGCCCTTGACGTCGGCGAAGTCGACGTTGATCAGGCCGGGCGTGGTGATCAGGTCGGTGATGCCCTGCACGCCGTTGAGCAGCACCTCGTCGGCACTGCGGAACGCGTCCATCAGCGACACCGCGGCATCACCCATCTGCAGCAGCCGGTCGTTGGGGATGACGATCAACGTGTCACAGCTCTCCCGCAGGGCAGCGATGCCCTCCCCGGCCTGGTTGCTGCGACGCTTGCCCTCGAACGAGAACGGCCGCGTCACCACGCCGACGGTCAGCGCACCGAGCTTGCGGGCGATGGTGGCCACCACGGGTGCGCCGCCGGTGCCGGTGCCGCCGCCCTCGCCTGCGGTGACGAACACCATGTCGGCGCCGCGCAGCAGTTCCTCGATGTCGTCTTTGGCGTCCTCGGCGGCCCTGCGGCCGACCTCGGGATCCGCGCCGGCACCGAGACCGCGGGTCGAGTCCCGACCGACGTCGAGCTTGACGTCGGCATCACTCATCAACAACGCCTGCGCATCGGTGTTGATCGCGATGAACTCAACTCCCTTGAGTCCCTGTTCGATCATCCGGTTGACGGCGTTGACGCCGCCGCCGCCGATGCCGACCACCTTGATCACGGCGAGGTAGTTGTGCGGGGGGGTCATCGCCACACCTTCTTCGCGCATGCGCTCATCGCGGTCGCCTTTCCTGCCTGGTTGCCTGTCCGTCATCCTCGGGTACCCCTCAAGCAAACTCTCAACCTCAACCATAGGCTTAGAGTTATGTCAAGTTGTTCCGCGCAAACAGAACGGTAGGGCGATCACACACGGGATCCATGCAGGCGCGCCGACACATTCACCAACAAATTTAGGCGACTGTGTCGCCGGCCGTCCCGGCCCGGCCGCGCACTACCTGACGGTGGGCAGGTCCGGGCTGGAGACGTCGTAGGTCTGGCCCGGCTGGGTCAGCAGCGCAGCGAGTTTGAGCGCTTTCTCCTCGGTGCGGTCGGTGGTCCCCCATACCACGACGCGGCCGTCGATCAAGGTCAGCGTGATCGACGCGACCGACGGCGCCGACACCCTGCCCACCTGAGTTGCCACGTCCGGTCGCAGCGACGTCATCACCTGCAGCGCAGCCTGAGTGGCCGGATCATCGGGCCCGGGGTTGTCGGTGTCCAGGTAGGGCACCCCCGGCGGCGGCGGCGCCGTGGCGAAGTCCACGCCGTCCCGGTCGAACAGGTGCACGCCGTCCGGATAGTCCTTGACCACGATCGGGATGCGTTCGACGAGCGTGATCCGCAGCGTCGACGGGTACTGGCGCTGGACCCGGACCGACGCGACGCGGCGGATCTCGGCCACCCGCTCGGCCACCACGTCGGTGTTCACCTGCAGCAGCGGGGTTCCCGACGCCACCCCGGTGGCGGCGACCACCTCTTCCTGGGTGACCGCGCCCAGACCGGTGACCACGATGCTGCGCGTCGACATCACCGGCGTGAAGTACAGCACCAGCCCGAGCCCCACCACGAGGACGGCGATCACCGCGGTCCACATGATCAGCTTCAGCCCACGCACCGCACCCCGGCCCAGCGTCTTCGGCTCCTGGGCGGGTCGTCCCAGCGCGCGCCGCTTGGCCTCACGCCGGGCCTCCTCGATGGCCGTGGCCCTGGCCTGGGCCGCCCGCCGCTCCTCCCGCTCCCGACGGGCCCGGCGGCGCGGGCCCTCGAGATCCTCGGCGGGCGCGTCCCCGCCGGCCTGCTGGTCGGTGGCGGCCGGGTCCGGATCGCCGCCCTCGAGGACGGTGTCATCCAGGTCGGGCTCGGGCTCGGCGCCGTCCTGTGGGGGCCCGGTCATCGCAGGACCGTCCCCGCTCCGCCCGCATCGCCACGATCAGCCTCGGCCTGCAGTGCCGCCAGGATCTCCCGGCCCAGCATGGTCACGTCGCCGGCACCCATGGTGACGAGGACGTCGCCGGGTTGGGCGGCGGCGGCGACCCGCGCGGGCACCGCCGAGAAATCCGGCAGGTAGGTCACCGGGGCGCTGACCGCGTCCGCGATGGTGGCGCCGCTGACACCGGCGAGGGGCTGCTCCCGCGCGGCGTACACGTCGAGCACGAACACCTCGTCGGCGATGTCGAGGGCCCGTCCGAACTCCGCGGCGAAAGCCTCTGTGCGGGAATACAAATGGGGCTGGAACACCACCAGAGCGCGACCCGCACCGGCCTGCTCGACGACCGCCCGCAACGCCGTGAGCGTGACACCGACCTCAGTCGGATGGTGCGCGTAGTCATCGAAGACACGGACACCGCTCGCTTCACCGACCAACTCGAAGCGACGACGCACCCCCTCGAATCCGGCCAGCCCGTCGAGCACTTCCTCGATCTGGGCGCCGGCCTGGGTGGCCGCCAGCATCGCCCCGAGCGCGTTGAGCGCCATATGCCGACCCGGAACCGACAACCGCATCGTCCGCGGCTCGCTCTCGCCGCGCAGCAGCATGCGCGCGACGGCGCCGGTCCCCTGCTGGGTCCAATCCACCAGCGTGGCGTCCAGATGCCGGGCGCTGCCGTAGCGCAACACCCGGATGCCCAGCTCTGCGGTCCGGTCCCCCAGCGCCGCGGCACCTGGGTCGTCGGCGCAGATCACCAGGGCGCCACCGGGTCTGATGCGCTCGACGAATTGGTCGAACACCGCCGTATAGGCCTCGACGCTGCCGAAGAAATCCAGGTGATCGGCCTCGACATTGGTGACGACCACGACGTCGGGCCGGTATTCGAGCAGCGAACCATCGCTCTCGTCGGCCTCGGCGACAAACGACGTTCCGCTGCCGTGATGGGCGTTGGTGCCGGCCTCTCCGAGGTCGCCGCCGACCGCGAAGGACGGGTCGAACCCGCTGTGCTGCAACACCACGATCAACATCGACGTGGTGGTGGTCTTGCCGTGCGTGCCGGTCACCATCAGCGTGGTGTGGCCCGTCATCAGCTTCGCCAGCACGGCTGGGCGCAGGATCACCGGGATTCCGCGTCTGCGGGCCTCCACCAGCTCGGGGTTCGTCTTCGGGATCGCCGCGTGCGTGGTCACCACGGCGGTCGGGCCGCCCGGCAGCATGTCCAGCGAGGACGGGTCGTGGCCGATCCGGATCGCGGCACCACGGGCCCGCAGCGCGATGAGTCCGCGCGAGTCCTTGGCGTCCGAACCGGACACCATGCCCCCGCGGTCCAGCAGGATGCGGGCGATGCCCGACATCCCGGCGCCACCGATGCCCACCATGTGCACCCGGCGCAGCTCGTCCGGCAGAGCCACGGAGCGGTCGCCGGAGGTCACCGCGCCGTCCGCCGTTCTCGCGCGGCCCGCGCGACATCGAGCGCCACCTCGGCCACCCGCCGGGCGGCGTCAGGATGTCCCGCCAGCGCCGCGGCGGCCGTCATCGCCGACAGCCGGGCCTCGTCATTGAGCAGCGAGGTGACGGTATCGGCGACAAAATCCGCGGTGAGCGCCCGGTCGTCGACGATCAACCCGCCACCGGCCTCGACCACCGGCAGGGCGTTGAGTCGTTGCTCGCCGTTGCCGATCGGCAGTGGGACGTAGACGGCGGGCAACCCGACGGCGGTGACCTCGGCCACCGTCATCGCCCCGGATCGGCAGATGGCCAGGTCCGCGGCCGCATACGCCAGATCCATTCGGTCCAGGTACGGGACGGCGACGTAGGGCGGATCTCCCGCGAGCCGGTCCCGCAGCTGCAGGGTGTTCTTCGGGCCGTGCGCGTGCAGAACCGAGATACCTTTTCCGGCCAGGGCTTCCGCAGCTGCTGACACTGCCCTGTTCAGCGACTGGGCGCCCTGCGAGCCCCCGAACACCAACAGCACCCGGGCGTCGTCGGCGAATCCGAAATGGGCACGGGCCTCGGCCCGCAACGCCATCCGGTCCAGCGAGGTGATCGCCTCCCGCACCGGCACGCCCACCACCTCGACGTGGCGCAGACCGGGATCGGGCACCGCCGCGAGCACTCGCTGCGCCGACCTGGCGCCGACCTTGTTGGCCCAGCCGGCGCTCGCGTTCGCCTCGTGAATCACCACGGGTATCCGCCTGCCGCGTCGCACGCTGCGCGCAGCCAGGTAGGCCGGCAGCGCGACGTATCCGCCGAACCCGATGACCACATCGGCGTCGACGGCATCGAGCACGGCACGGGTCTGCCTGACCGCACGCCACACCCGCCCCGGCAGCCGGATCAGGTCGGCCGACGGTTTACGCGGCAGCGGTGCCGGGGTGATCAACTCGAGCTGATATCCGCGGGCCGGGACGAGCCGGGTCTCCAGCCCACGCTCGGTGCCCAACGCGGTGATCCGCACCCCCGGTTCGAGTGCGGTCAACGCGTCGGCCACCGCCATCGCCGGTTCCACGTGGCCCGCGGTGCCACCGCCGGCGAGAACCACCGAGATTCCCGTCACCCGTAACGCTGACCTTCCAGTGTGCGGGCCCGTCGGCCCTGCTTGCGCTGGCCAGCACCATACCTGCCACCGGCGGCCGCCTGCTTGCCACCGGCGGCCGCCTGCTTGGCGCCGGCGCTCCCGGAACGACGCACCGGACGGTCGGCCGCACGCGGCGCGCGGGCTCGCTTCGGAGGCTGCTTCTGCTCGACCCGGGCCGGTGGTCGGCCCGAACGCGACCGCAACCGGTCGCGCAGCGCCTCGGTGCGGGTCGGCACATACGGCGCGGGCAGCGGCAGCCGCAACACCCGGTTGACCCGGTCATCACGGCCGGCCCGCAGCGCCGCGACCGCCTCCGGTTCGTGGCGCGCGGCGTTGGCCATGATGCCGATCATCAGCAGCGTCGTGGCGGTCGATGTTCCACCGGCCGAGATCAGCGGCAGCTGCAACCCCGTCACCGGAAGCAACCCGACCACGTAGCCGACGTTGATGAACACCTGGCTCAGGATCCACAGCGTCGCGGTGGCGGTGAGCAACCGCAGGAACGGGTCGGCCGATCGGCGCGCGATCCGCATCCCGGTGTAGGCGAACAACCCGAACAGGCACAGCAGCCCGGCGGCGCCGACGAAACCCAGTTCCTCGCCGACGATCGCGAAGATGAAGTCGTTGTGGGCGTTGGGCAGGTAGTTCCACTTCGCCGAGCCCTGACCAAGCCCGTCGCCGAAGATGCCACCGTTGGCCAGCGCGAACCTGGCCTGGCGCGCCTGGTATCCCGACCCCTGGGCATCGGCAGCCGGATTCAGCCAGGACTGCACGCGGGCTGACCGGTAGCCCTCGGCGACCGCGAGGATCGCACCCGAGGCGATCACCGCACCCAGCGAACTCAGGAAGACCCGCAGCGGGAGCCCCGCGTACCAGAGCAGTCCGAGCAGGATCACCCCCATCGACATCGTCTGCCCCAGGTCGGGTTGGGCGACGACGAGCGCCAGCGCAATGACCGCGGCGGGCACCAGCGGGATCAGCATCTCGCGCAACGACGCCTGTTCCATGCGTCGGGCGGCGAGCAGGTGGGCACCCCAGACCGCCAGGGCGATCTTGGCCAACTCGGAAGGCTGCATCGAGAAACCGGCGACGATGAACCAGCTCCGGGACCCGTTCGACAGGGTGCCGATCCCGGGCACCAGAACCAGGATCAGCAGCATGACCGAGAGGGCGAACCCGCTGAACGCGAGCTTGCGCATCAGCTGCACCGGCATCCGCAGCGCGACGTAGAAGGCGAACAATCCGACGATCGTCCACGCCGCCTGCCGGCCGAAAACCGCCCACGGCGAACCGTCGGTGTCGTAGGAGTACACCCCGGAGGCCGACAGCACCATCGTCAGGCCCATCGTGGTTAGTAATGCAGTGATGGCGATGATTAGGTGAAACGACGTCATGGGGCGGCCCAGCCACGCCCCGAACCGGGTACGCGGGCCCCGGACCGGGGCGGTGACGGCGGCCGCGGGCTGCGCCGAGTCGTCGGCGGCGGGGTTGGCGCGGCGGTTACGCAGCCGGGTGAGGATGTTGCTCACGGGTTACCCGAGCGCGGCGCGGACGGCCGCGGCGAACGAGTCTCCGCGGTGGCCGTAGCCGCTGAACTGATCGAACGAAGCGCCTGCCGGGGCGAGCAGCACGGTGTCCCCCGGCCGGGCCAGGCCTCGGGCGGCCTCGACGACAGCGGTCATCACCGCGTCTGCCATCGGTCGACCACCAACATCGACTACTCGAGTCACATGAGTAACACCTGACCCAATTGAATCAGCTTTCACAGGCACCCCAGAATCCTCTCCTGCCACTAGCTCCACGACGGGGACATCCGGTGCGTGTCGCGATAACGCCTCACCGACGACCGCCCGGTCCCGGCCGATCAGCACCGCACCGGCCAGCCGATCGGCTGTCGCCGCGACCATCTCGTCGACCGAGGCGCCCTTGAGCAGCCCCCCGGCCACCCACACCACCCGGGGATAGGCGCTGACCGAGGCCTGCGCGGCGTGCGGGTTGGTGGCCTTGGAATCGTCGACGTAGGTGACGCCGTCGGCGACGGCGACGGTCTCGGCGCGGTGCCGGCCCACCCGGAACGTCGCGAGCGCGTCGGCGATCGCCGTGGCCGGCACGTCGACCGCACGGGCCAGGCAGGCGGCGGCCAGCGCGTTGAGCACGCCCACCGGGCCCGCCGCCGTGATGCTGTCCACGTCGGCCAGCACCAGTCCGTGCGCGAACGCGTTGTCCACCAAGGCGCCGTCACGCACCCCGACCTCACCCGGTCCGGGCTTCCCCGACCGGAAACCCACCTTCATCGGAGCCGGCGCCGCGTCCAGCAGCGCGGCCGCGGTGGCGTCGTCCAGCCCACCGACAGCCACCGCCCCGGTCAGCGCACGGGCTTTGGCCTGCGCGTATGCCTGCATCGAGCCGTGCCAGTCCAAGTGGTCCTCGGCGATGTTGAGCACTGCCCCTGCGGTCGGGCGCAACGACGGCGCCCAGTGCAACTGGAAGCTGGACAGCTCGACGGCGAACACGTCGGCCGGCTGATCGAGTACGTCGAGTACCGGTTCGCCGATGTTGCCGCACAACGCCGCGCGGATTCCCGCCGCCTCGAGCATGGCGAACAGCATCGACGTCGTCGTGGTCTTGCCGTTGGTGCCGGTGACCACCAGCCACTGCCGTGGCGCGCCGTACCGGCCCGATTGGTCCAGCCGCCAGGCAAGTTCCACGTCACCCCAGATCGGGACGCCCGCGGCGGCCGCTGCCGCCAGCACCGGCGCGGTGGCCGGGAACCCGGGGCTGGTGACCACGAGCTCGAAGCCGGTCATCTGCTCGACGGCCGCCGCCGAGTCCAGCACCGCGACACCCTGCTGGGCGAACGAGGTCAGCGCCGTCGGGCTGTCATCGGTGAGCGTCGCCCGCACCCCCAGCGGAGCGAGCACGGTGAGCACGGCGCGGCCGGTGACACCGGCGCCCGCCACCAGGACCCGGGAGCCGCCCGACAGACCCGGGCCGACGTCCTCAAGCACCAACGGTGGTCAACCACTCGCTGTAGAAGAGCGCCACCCCGAGACCGCACGCGATCGCCGTCAGCAGCCAGAAACGAATGATCACCGTGGTCTCGGCCCAGCCCACCAGCTCGAAATGGTGATGGAACGGCGCCATCCGGAACACCCTGCGTCCGGTGGTGCGGAAGGCCATGATCTGCACGACCACCGAGGTCACCTCGGCGACGAACAGCGCACCGAGCACCACGGCGAGCATCTCGGTCCGGCTGGTGACCGACAGGCCGGCGATGATGCCGCCCAAGGCCAGCGAGCCCGTGTCACCCATGAAGATCTTGGCCGGCGCGGCGTTCCACCACAGGAACCCGATGCACGCCCCCGCGGTGGCCGCCGCGACGATCGCGAGGTCGAGGGGATCACGCACGTTGTAACAACCCACCCCGGGGCTGGTTGCGCAGGCATTGCGGAATTGCCAGAACGTGATGAGCACGTAGGCGGCACACACCATCGCCATCGCTCCGGCCGCCAGTCCGTCCAGCCCGTCGGTGAAGTTCACCGCGTTCGACCACGCGCTGACGATCACCACGCAGAACAGCACGAAGATGGCGGGCGCCAGCGTGACCGTCGCGATCTCGCGCACGTAGGAGAGCTCGGCGCTGCCCGGGGTCAATCCGTCGGCGTTGCGGAACTGCAGGGCCAGCACGCCGAACAGCACGGCGGCGACGAGGATCCCCACGGTCTTGGCGGTCTTGTTCAATCCGAGGTTGCGGGCGCGCCGGATCTTGATCATGTCGTCGGCGAACCCGACGGCGCCCAGCGCCGTCACCAGCCCGAGCACCAGCAGCCCGGACGCCGACGGGCCCTTGCCGTCGATCAGCACGCCCACCAGATGGGTGCCCAGATAGCTGGCCCAGATGCCGGCGATGATCGCCACGCCGCCCATCGACGGGGTGCCGCGCTTCTTGTGGTGGCTCGGCGGGCCGTCCTCACGGATCTCGTGACCGAAGCCCTGCCGGGTGAACACCCTGATCAGCACCGGCGTCAGAAGTATCGACACCGCCAGCGCGATCGCGACTGCGATGAGTATCTGCCTCATCGATCGCCCTCCCCGGCACCGGGGACATCGGCCACCAGCGCATCGGCCAGCGCTCCCAGCCCGGCAGCGTTGGACGCCTTCACCAGCACCACATCACCGGCCCGAAGCTCGGCACGCAGCAGGTCCAGGGCGGCGTCGGCGTCGGCGACCGCGGTGGCCTCGGCTCCCCACGATCCCTCCATGACCGCCCCGTTGAGCATGGCGCTCATAGGCCTCCCGGTTCCGACGACGATGAGTCGTGACACATCTAATCGCACCGCCAGTCTTCCGATGCGGTCATGCTCGGTTATCGCGTCGTCGCCGAGTTCGGCCATCCCTCCCAATACCGCCCAGGTTCGGCGTTTGGGCGCCCCACCCCGGCTCATCCACGCCAGCGCCTTGAGGCCGGCGCGCATCGACTCGGGGTTGGCGTTGTAGGCGTCGTTGATGACCGTGACACCGTCGCTGCGGGTGCAGACCTGCATGCGCTGCCGGGAGGCCGGGCCCGCGGCGGCGAGCGCGGCGGACACCTGTTGCAGGTCGGCGCCACACTCCAGTGCGACGGCCGCCGCGCACAGCGCGTTGGACACCTGATGATCGCCGTGCACGGCGAGGGAGACAGGGACCCGGGCACCGCCGGCGTGCAGCGTGAACCGGGGCCGGGCCAACTCGTCGAGGGTGGCGTCGCCGGCCCACAGGTCCGCACCGGGCGAGCGCGAGACCCGCACCACGCGTGCCGCGGTGGTCTCGGCCATCGCCGCCACCATCGGGTCGTCGGCGTTGAGGATCACCACTCCCGAAGCCGGAACTGCTTGGGGCAGCTCAGATTTGGTGGCGGCGATCACTTCGCGCGATCCGAACTCGCCGAGGTGGGCGGTGCCGACGTTCAGCACCACGCCGATCGACGGCGGAGCGATGCGGGCCAGTGCGGCGATGTTGCCCGGATGCCGCGCCGACATCTCCAGCACCAGGTAATCAGTGGATCGAGTGGCCCGCAGCACCGTCCACGGGTGACCGAGTTCGTTGTTGAACGAACCCGGCGGGGCGATCACCTCCCCCAAGGGCGCGAGCACTGCGGCGATCAGATCCTTGGTCGACGTCTTACCTGACGAACCGGTGATGCCGACGATCGTCAGCCCGCCCGCCGTCAGCTCCGCGGCGACGGCGGCCGCGAGCTTGGCCAGCGCCGCGAGCACCGCGGCACCGGAGCCGTCGGCGTCGTGCTCGAGGACACCGGAGATGCCGGGGGACGCGCCCGTCGGTTCGACCGGCTCCATGACGATCGCGGGCACACCGACCGGGCGGGCCGACAGCACCGCCACCGCGCCCGCTGCGATCGCCGCCGCCGCGAAGTCGTGCCCGTCGGAACGCTCACCAGGCAACGCCAGGAACATCCCGCCCGGCGTCACGGCACGTGAGTCGAACTCGACGGTGCCGGTGACGTACGTGGTAGCGGCCTCGTCGGCGTCGAGGCCGTCGAGGCGGCCCCCGACGATCTCGGCGATCCGGGCCAGCGACAGCTCGATCATGCGTCCGGCTCCGCATCGTCAGGCGCCCGGTGCGGGGACGTCAGGGCCTCCAGTGCACCGGCCAGCTCGTCGCGGTCGTCGAACGGGCGAGTCCGGCCCCGGCTGGTCTGGCCCGCCTCGTGTCCCTTCCCTGCGATCAGCACGATGTCGCCGGGTCTGGCCCAGGCCACCGCATGATCGATCGCCCGGCGCCGATCCCCGATCTCCACGACCTCGGCTCGACCGGCGGCTCCGACTGTGCTTGCGCCCTTCATGATCGCCGCACGGATGGCCGCCGGGTCCTCGTCGCGCGGATTGTCGTCGGTCACCACCACCAGGTCGGCCAGTTCGCCCGCCACCTCCCCCATCGGTTCGCGCTTGCCCCGGTCACGGTTACCGCCGGCGCCGAAAACCACGGCGAGCCGGCCCTCACCCTGTCGGCGCAGGGTGTGCAGCACCGCCCGCAACGCACCGGGCTTGTGCGCGTAGTCGACAAGGGCGAGGAACGGCTGCCCACGGTGCACCGCCTCCAGACGGCCCGGCACCGTGGCAGTTCGAAGTCCCGGCGCCGCCTGCTCGGGTGACACGTCGACGGCGTCGAGCAGCGCCACTGCCAGCAGCCCGTTGGCCACGTTGTATCCGCCCGGCAGTCCGATCTGCAATCCGTGATGGACACCGGCCGGATCCACGGCAAAAAAGTCCTGGGAGCCGCCCTCGCCGGGGGTGATCGCGTCGACGGCCCAGTCGGCCGGTTGGGTCACGCTCACCGTCACCACGCGGTGAGCCCGCTTCGCCATCGCGCGGCCCCACTCGTCGTCGATGCATACCACCGACACCTCGGCGTGGGTCGGCGCCTGAGGGTCGAACAGTCGCGCCTTGGCCTCGAAGTAATCCTCCATCGACTGGTGGAAGTCCAGATGGTCACGGGACAGGTTGGTGAACCCGCCGACCGCGAACGACACGCCGTCGACGCGGCCCAGGGTGAGCGCGTGGCTGGACACCTCCATCACGACGGTGTCCACCCCCTGCTCGACCATCACCGCCAGCAGCGCCTGCAGGTCCGGAGCTTCCGGGGTGGTCAGCCCGCTCGGCTGGTCGCGGCCACCGATGCGCACACCGACGGTGCCGATCAACCCGGCCACCCGGCCGGCCGCTTGCAGGCCTGCCTCGACCAGATACGCCGTCGTGGTCTTGCCGGAGGTGCCGGTGACCCCGATGACGCGCAGGTGTTGTGACGGGTGGCCGTACACAGCGGCCGCCACCTCCCCGAGCACCGCCCGCGGCGTCGGGTGTACCAGCACCGGAACTCCCAGCGCACCGTCCGGGCCGGCGACCTGCGCCACACCTTCCTGATCGGTCAGCACCGCGACCGCGCCGCGGGCGACCGCGTCGGCGGCGAACCGGGCACCGTGCGCCGTCGCCCCGGGTAACGCCGCGAACAGATCACCGGGCTGGGCGTCCTGCCCGCGAAGGGTCACGCCGGTGACCCGGAGAGCGGACGTCGACGGGCCCAGGGACAGACCGGCCACCAGATCGGCCACCGCGACGAGCGGCAGACCGACAGGATGTGAGGGGCGCAGATTCATGGCCTTGACACAGTACCGGCCTCGTTGTTCGGCTCAGCCGGCCTGAAGTGGCTCACCCAGCCTGGAGGGTAAGCGGCGCACCCGGATCCGCCGACAGCGGAACGTTCTCCCGTTGCAACAACCAGGATGCGATCTCGTGGAACAGCGGAGCACCCGACGATCCGGGCGAGCCGTCGGCGGCTCGGTGCGGAGCGTCGAGCATCACACCGACCACGTAGCGCGGGTCGTCGGCCGGCGCCATCCCTGCGAAGGTGATCCAGTAGACGTCGTCGTAGTAGCAGCCGCAGCCCGGGTTGATCTGCTGGGCGGTACCGGTCTTGCCGGCGATCTGGTACCCATCGACCGCGGCCTGCGGGCCGGTGCCCTGCTGGATGCCACGCGGGTCACGCTGCACGACCGAGCGGAACATGTCGCGCACGGTACGGGCGGTCTCCGCCGACACCACCCGCACGCCGTCGGGCCTGGGTTCCTCGGTGCGGGTGCTGTCGGACGCGACCGTCGCCTTGACGATCCGGGGCGGGATGCGCACCCCGTCGTTGGCGATGGCCTGGTACATCCCGGTCATCTGCAGCAGAGTCATCGAAAGCCCCTGGCCGATCGGCAGGTTGGAGAAGGTGCTGCCGGACCACTGGTCGATCGGGGGAACCAGACCGGCACTCTCACCGGGGAGGCCCACATCGGTGCGCTGGCCCAGGCCGAACTTGCGCAGCATGTCCGCATACCGTTCCGGCCCGATGCGTTGGGCCAGCATCAGCGTGCCGACGTTGGAGGATTTTCCGAACACGCCGGTCGTGGTGTACGGCATCACCCCGTGGTCCCACGCGTCGCCGACCGTGACCCCGCCCATGTTGATCGACCCGGGCACCTGCAGCACCTCGTCGGGGTTGGACAGCCCGAACTCGATCACCGACGCCGCGGTGACGATCTTGTTCACCGAGCCAGGCTCGAACGGCGAGGACACCGACAGGTTGCCCAGCTCGCGCTCCTGCTGGCGGCTGAGCTCCTGGGAGGGGTCGAACGTGTTGTCGTTCGACATGGCCAGCACCTCACCGGTTTTGGCGTCCAGGACGACGGCCGAGGCGTTCTTGGCACCGGACCGGTCCTTGGCCAGCTGCACCTGCTGCTGCACGTAGAACTGGATGTCGTCGTCGATGGTCAGCACCACGTTCGACCCGTTCACCGCGTCGTGGCGGTTGCGGTAGCTACCCGGGATCACCACCCCGTCAGAGCCGCGGTCGTAGGTGACCGAACCGTCGGTGCCGGCCAGCACCGAGTCCAGCGAATCCTCCAGGCCGAGCAGGCCGTGCCCGTCCCAGTCGATGCCGCCGACGATGTTGGCCGCCAGCACCCCGCCCGGATACTGGCGCAGGTCCTGACGCTCCGAGCCGACCTCGGGGAACTCGCTGGTGATGGCCTCGGCGATCGCAGGATCGACGGCCCGGGCGAGGTAGACGAAGGTCTCGTTGCTGCGCAGCTTCTTGAGCACGGTGGCACTGTCCGGCTTGTTGCCCAGCCGGGAGGCCACCTCGGCAGCGATGTCGCGCAGCCGCTCGTTCGGGTCAGGTGCATCAGAGCCCTGCTGCTGCGCCTTCTGGGCCGCTTCCTCCAACTCCTTGCGCACCTTGACCGGCTGGAACGTCAACGCGCGCGCCTCGATGGTGAACGCCAGTTTGTCGTTGTTGCGGTCGACGATCGCGCCGCGCAGCGCTGCGTCGATATCGGTGACCTTCAGCTGACCCGCCGCCTCGGCGCGCAGCCCCTCGGCGCGTGGCACCTGCAGGGTGAACAACTGGGCCGCGGCCACCACCAGCAGCAGGAAGATCGCCGCGTTGCCGGCGCGGTGCCGGAACACGAAAGATGCGCTGCGCAGCCCGTTCTGGGGCGCTGCCTGCCGGGAGCGCCGCGCTCTGGCCGAGCGCTCCTGGCTGGGCGGTGTCTTCGGCGCTCTGGCCGAGCCCGCCGGTCGTGCGGACTTGCCCGACGTGGTCCCGCGCTCCCGCCGACCTGGCTCGCGGGTCATGCCGGCGGTCCCGGCAGCGGCGCCNCGGGTGCGAGTTGTTCAGCGCCCACCGGGGCGCCCGGCGCGGTCGCGACCCCCGGCTGCTGGGGCAACGGACCGGCACGCAGCGGCTCGGCCGGCTGGTAGACCGGTGGCTCCACCCCGGTGGCCGGTGCCGCCGGCGGCATCGCGGGCATGGGCCCCGGCAACTGCTGCCCGGACACGACGTGCGGCACCTCGGCACCCGGCGGTGCCGCCAGCGGTACCCCGGGCGCGGCCGCCGGAGGTACCCCGGGCGCGGCCGGGACGGGTAGCGCCGCCCCGGGTACTTCGGGGCGGGCGGCGGGGATCCGCACCGGCACCTCGAGCGGTTCGACCACTCGCTGCGCGGGCGGCGCCGGGACCGGATCGGGCAGTGGGGTGTTCAGCGGCGGGGGCGGCACCCCTTCGGCGGGCTTGGGGGTACCGACGACAACCCAGTTGCCCGCCGGATCCTGCACGAGGTGCGCGGTGTCGCGGGACGGGATCATGCCCAGTTCCCGCGCGGCCTCGGCCAGTGCCGGGGCGGCCTGGGCTTCGAGGACGTCGCGTTCGAGAGCCTCTTTCTGTTGCATCAGAGCCTGATTGACCTGGCGGGCATTGCCGAGCTGGTAGGAACGCTCGGCGGCGTCGGTGGACAACCACAGCGTCACGCCCAGACCGGTGCCCAGGGCGGCGATGATCAGGACGACGAACGGAACCCGTGCGACCAGCGTGCGGGGACGAAGGTCTGTCGAGGCGAGCCTGATCAGAATCCGCTGGCGCAGCGGAGTGCGAACAACCTTGGGCGCCTTGGCCTTGCGGGCCTTGGAGCGCGCTTTGGCCTGGCTGGCATTCTTCGGCCGCGCCGGGTTGGTCGCCGGACGCCGTACCGGGCTGGTCTGCGGCACCGAGCGCTGCGGGCGAACCTCGTGCTCGCGTGTCGGCTTGCGCCTGCGCGGGGGCGCGTCGGCCATCCGCTTCGTCTCGCGCGCCGACCCGCGAGCACCTCGCTTGGGGGCCTTCTTCTTCGACGCAGCGTCGCGTCCAGGCCGCTTTTCCTTCATCGCTGCTGATTCCCCCCCACTCGTTGCAGCGCACGCAGCCGAACCGGGGCGCTTCGCGGATTGCGTTCTGTCTCGTCGGACCCGGCCCGTTCGGCGCCGCGCGTCAGTGTGACGAATTCGGGCTCGTACCCGGGCAGTTCGACCGGCAGTCCTGGTGGTGTCCGGGACGCGGTTGCCGCGGCGAACTCGGTCTTGACGATCCGGTCCTCCAGCGACTGGTAGGCCATCACGACGATCCGGCCTCCCGGGCGCAGCGCCGCCATCGCCACCGGGAGGGCGGTGCGCAGCGACTCCAGCTCGGCGTTGACCGCGATGCGCAGCGCCTGGAAGGTCCGCTTCGCCGGGTGCCCCCCGGTGCGCCGTGCCGGGGCCGGAATCGCTTGGTAGAGCAGCTCGACCAGCTCACCGGTCCTGGAGAACGGGGTGACGGCGCGACGCCGCACGATGTGACGGGCGATGCGGCCGGCGAAGCGCTCCTCGCCGAACTCACGGAGCAGTCGCGTCAGGGCTTTCTCGTCGAACGTGTTCAGGATGTCGGCGGCCGTCAGATCGGCTTCCGGCCCCTCCCGCATGCCCATCCGCATGTCCAGCGGCGCGTCCGTCGAGTAGGAGAAGCCGCGCTCCGGCCGGTCGAGCTGCATCGATGACACGCCCAGGTCGAACAGGATCCCGTCGATGCCGGTGTCACCGACGGTCGTGTCGTTGATGACGGTGGCCATGTCGTCGTAGCGGGCGTGCACCAACGTCACCCGGTCGGCGAACGGCGCGAGACGGTTGCCGGCGATCTTCAGGGCATCGGGGTCGCGGTCCAGGCCGATCAGCCGCAGACCGGGAAACTGGGTGAGGAATCGTTCGGCATGCCCCCCGGCGCCGAGGGTGGCATCCACCAGGGTGGCACCTGTCCCGTCGGAGTCCGTTCGGGTCAGCGCCGGGGCGAGCAACTCGACGCACCGGTCGAGCAACACCGGGATATGGGGCTCGTCATCCACCATCGCAGCACCCTGTGGGGTTGGAGCGGCCCCTGCAGTGAGGTCCCTGCCCGAGTGCGCGAACCTGACGTCGGGGAAGTACGTCAGGGCCGGGTCGGGCAGAGGCCACACTGCACGGGCCTGCGGGCCAGTGGCCAGATCAGAGAATGTCGCCGAGTGCTTCATCGCTGGCCGCGGAGAAGTTCTCTTCGTGAAGTTCCTGGTAGTCGTGCCATGCCTGGGCGTCCCAGATCTCCAGGAACCCGATCGAACCGGTCACCACGCAGTCCTTGGAGAGGTTTGCGTAGCGGCGATGTTCTGCGGAGAGCGTGATGCGGCCTTGGGCATCGGGGTACTGCTCGTCGGTGCTCGCTGCCAGGTTGCGCAGGTAAGCACGCGCCTGCGGGTTGCCCCGCTTGGCCTTGCCGGAAATGTCAGCGACCATCGCCTCGAACTCCGCACGCGGATGGACAGCCAGGCTGTGATCTTGGCTCTTGGTGACCATCAACCCTCCTGCCAGTGCGTCTCGGAACTTGGCGGGCAACGTCAGCCGCCCCTTGTCGTCGAGCCGTGGTGTGTAGGTGCCGAAGAACATCTCGCCACCTCGCAGACCTCGCTCGAGTCTCGCTCAACGGAACCCCGGTCGCTCCGTTGTCCGCCACTTTACCCCACAATCCCCCACCTTGCGCCAAATCTTGCCCTGCATTTCCCTCCAGCCCCCACGATCCACCCTCGTTGCGCGGGACAGCACGCACCGATGACCGGTTCATCGGCATCCGGAGGGCAGAAAATCACAGCTCACAGCGCTATGACCGACCTCGGGCGTCAGGTGGGGCGCAGTGGGGCAAAAAAGAAGGGGCAGCCCTTACGGACTGCCCCTGACTCGGAGAGACGTTTACTCGTCGAAGCGCCGGCGGAACCGGTCTTCCATGCGGCTGGTGAACGAGCCGCCACCCTTGGCACGCTTCTGGCGGGGGGCCGCGGTGTCGGCAGGCGCTGCGCCCTTTCCGCTGGTACGGGGCCCGGTGATGGCAAAAACCACACCGCCGAACATGATGATGAAGCCGAACACCGACAGGATCGGGAAGCTCCCGATCATGGTGGCCTTGAACGCCACACCCGACACGAGCATCGCCAGACCGGCGACGAAGAGCGCGGCACCCTGCAGGCGACGGCGTGTCGAGGGTGTCCGCAGATTTCCACCACGAACGCTTGACGCGAACTTGGGGTCCTCGGCATAAAGCGCGCTCTCGATCTGGTCGAGCATGCGCTGCTCATGATCGGAGAGTGGCATTCGTCCCTCCCTTTGCCGTGGGGTCGTCGCTGTCGTTCGAAAGTGAGTGTGCGCATGTGACTGCGCACTTAACAGTAATGATACGAGGTGAATCTGACCCGTACCACCTTGTTCGTAGGCCGATTCTATGACGTGCGCCGCCGCTGGAACCCAGCACCTCGCTCACCGGATAATGGTGGCGTCACACATTTCACCCACCGGGAGGTATCAGATCGTTGACAACCCTCATCGATCTGTCGCCCAGCGATATGGCGCATCGGCTCAGCGACGCGCTGGCGGTGTACGTCGACGCGATGCGATACCCCCGGGGCACCGAGGATCAGCGAGCGTCGATGTGGCTCGAACACACCCGCAGGCGGGGCTGGAAGGCCGTCGCTGCCATCGATGACTCCGCGGCCCTCGACGGCAACGACGGTGCCGGCACAGGCGCGCTGACCGCGGCACCCATGGTCGGCGTCGCCTACGGCTACTGCGGCGCCCCGGACCAATGGTGGCAGCAGCAGGTCGTCGCCGGGCTGCGACGCAACGGCGCCGATCAGGCGGACATCGCCAATCTGATGACCAGCTATTTCGAGCTCACCGAGCTCCACATCCACCCGCGTGCCCAGGGCCGCGGGCTGGGCGAGGCGCTGATCCGGCGGCTGCTCGACAACCGCGGCGAGCAGCACGTCCTGCTGTCCACCCCGGAGATCAACGGGGAGGCCAACCGCGCCTGGCGGCTGTATCGCCGGCTCGGCTTCACCGACGTGATACGCAGCTACTACTTCGCGGGCGATCCTCGGGCTTTCGCAATCCTGGGACGCTCGTTGCCGCTGTAGCGCTCCACACGGCGCCCCGACGCGCCTCGTCTGGCACGATGACCAGGTGCCGACCCGTCACCGCACCCGCAAGCGCTTCCTCGCGTTGTTTTTGCTGCTGTTGGTGACGGCACCCTCAATGATCGGGTGCGTCCGGATCAGGACGTCCCTCACGGTGTCGCCGGATGACCGGGTGTCGGGCCAGATCATCGCGGCGGCGATCGCCCGCGACGGCGACGACAAGGGCCCGCAGCTGCTCAACAGCCTGCCGTTCGCGCAGAAGGTCGCCGTGTCCGAGTACAGCCGAGACGACTACGTCGGATCCCAGGCGGTGTTCTCGGACCTCACGTTCGCCGAACTCCCCCAGTTGGCGAGCATGAACCGGGACGCTGCCGGCGTCGACATCTCGCTGCGGCGAGCCGGCGACCTGGTGATCCTGGAAGGCCGCGCCGATCTGACCTCGCTGAGCGATCCGGACGCCGACGTGTCGCTGAGCGTGTCGTTCCCCGGCGAGGTGACCTCGACCAACGGTGACCAGATCGCCGCCGAGATCGTCGAATGGGAACTGCAGCCCGGAGTGGTCAGCACGATGAATGCTCAGGCCCGTTACACCGACCCCAGCGCGCGCTCGTTCACCGTCGCCGCCATCTGGCTCGGGGTCGCATCGTTCATCGTCGCCGGCATCATCGGGGCGCTCGCCTACACCACCCGGGACAGCTCGTCGCGCCCCGGCGAAGAACCCGCCGACGCGCAGTAGCTGCGCAGACCGCACCACACTGGCAACCTGACTTGCTACAACTTCATTCTCAGGCTCTACTCTGAAGACACTCGGGGCCAGAGTGGGACGGACTTGCGACGACGACGATCTTGCGACGACATGGAAAGGGGCGCCCGCTGAGCGTGGATGCAGCGGCACCGTCGGCCGTCGAACTGGCCGCAGCCGTCACCGAACAACTACGGGGCTACCTTCGTGAGCGCCGCCGCGACGCCGCATACATCGGCGCCGACTATGCAGTGCTGACCGAGGCCGTCGAAGAGTTCGTCCTTCGCGGCGGCAAGCGCCTGCGCCCGGCTTTCGCCTATTGGGGCTGGCGGGCGGTGGCGGGCACCGAACCGGACCCCGGTGTGCTCCGCCTTTTCTCGGCACTGGAACTGTTGCATGCCTGCGCACTCGTGCACGACGACGTCATCGACGCCTCCGCCACCCGGCGCGGGCTGCCCACGGTGCACCGGATCTTCACCGAACGGCATCGCGGCAACAACTGGCTCGGCTCGCCGGAGCAGTTCGGTTTGTCGGCAGCGATCCTGCTCGGTGATCTGGCCCTGGTCTGGGCCGACGACATCGTCGCGACCGCCGAACTCGACGTGCCCGCCCACCGCCGGGTCCAACGGGTGTGGGCGGCGATCCGCACCGAGGTGCTCGGCGGGCAGTATCTCGACATCGTGGCCGAATCCAGCGGCGCGGAAACGGTGGCCTCGGCGCTGACCGTGAACATCTACAAGACGGCCTCGTACACGATCTCCCGGCCGCTGCAGCTCGGCGCCGCGGCTGCCGCGGACTGCCCGGAGATCCTCGAGGCTTTCCACGAGGTGGGCACCAGCCTGGGCGTGGCGTTCCAGCTACGCGACGATGTGCTCGGCGTGTTCGGCGACCCCGCCGTGACCGGCAAGCCCTCGGGGGACGATCTGCGCTCCGGCAAGCGCACCGTGTTGTTGGCCGAGGCGATCGAGCTCGCCGAGAAGCGCGACCCGATTGCCGCCAAGCTGCTTCGCACGTCGGTGGGCACCGAGCTGTCGGACACCCAGGTCAAGGAGGTCTGCCTGGCGATCGAGTCGGTGGGCGCGCTCGCCGCGGTCGAGGACAGGATCACCACGTTGACCCGCCGCGCGCTGGAGATCCTCAACGCCGCACCGATCGACGCCGGCGCCAAGTCCGGACTGGCCGAACTCGCCAGATTGGCCGCGAACCGGACCGCATAGGAGCATGACGACGCCCGCGCCGGCCCAGACCCCGAGACCCGGTCTGTCAGCGACCTTCTCGCAGATCTTCTCGCAGCTCGCACGCCTCGGAGAGTTCACCCGGTCCCCCGACGCCCGGCCCGCTCTGGTCGGGGCGCTCGGCGCCGCGCTGATCACGGCCGGTGGGCTCGGCGCGGGGAGCACCCGGCTGCACGATCCGGTGCTGGAGTCGATGCATCTGTCGTGGTTGCGGTTCGGGCACGGGCTTGTGCTGTCCTCGGCGCTGCTGTGGGTGGGTGTGGCGCTGATGCTGATGGCCTGGCTGTGGCTGGGCCGTCGGGTGATCGACCGCACCGCCAGCGAGTACACGATGGTCGTCACCACCGGATTCTGGCTGGCCCCGCTGCTGCTCAGCGTTCCGGTGTTCAGTCGCGACACCTACTCCTACCTGGCCCAGGGCGCGCTGCTGCGCGACGGCTTCGACCCGTATCTCGTCGGGCCGATCGACAACCCGAACTCGCTGCTGGACAACGTGAGTCCGATCTGGACCACAACCACCGCGCCGTACGGACCGGCGTTCATCCTGGTCGCGAAGTTCGTCACCATGGTGGTCGGTGACGACGTCGTCGCCGGGACGATGCTGTTGCGGTTGTGCATGCTGCCGGGTCTGGCACTGCTGATCTGGGCGGCCCCCAAGGTGGCCCGCCACGTGGGCGCCAGCGGGGCGGCGGCGCTGTGGATCTGCGTGCTGAACCCGCTGGTGATCGTCCACCTGATGGGCGGCGTGCACAACGAGATGCTGATGGTCGGGTTGATGATGGCGGGCATCGCGCTGTCGTTTCGCGGTCACCACGTGTCGGGCGTCGGCCTGATCGCGGTGGCTGTCGCGGTGAAAGCCACGGCGGGGCTGGCACTCCCGTTCATGGTGTGGGTGTGGGCACGCGGCCTTCGTGATCGCCGCGGCCTGGGTCCGGCGAAGGCGTTCGCCGCGGCCACAGCTGGGTCGCTGGTGATCTTCGTCGCGGTGTTCGCAGTCCTGTCGCTGGTGGCCGGCGTCGGGCTGGGCTGGCTGACCGCACTCGCCGGGTCGGTCAAGATCATCAACTGGCTGACGGTGCCCACCGCGACGGCGAACCTGATCAACGCGTTCTTCGGGCTGTTCCTGCCGGTGAACTTCTACGCGGTTCTCGAGACCACCCGCATCATCGGGATCGCGGTGATCGCGGTCTCGGCGCCGCTGCTGTGGTGGCGGTTCCGGCGCACCGACCGGGACGCGCTGATGGGGATCGCGCTGCTGATGGCCGTGGTGGTGCTGTTCGTGCCCGCCGCGCTGCCGTGGTATTACACCTGGCCGCTGGCGGTGGCTGCTGCGCTGGCGCAGTCCCGGCAGGCGATCGCCCTCATCGCCGGGCTGTCGACGTGGATCACCGTGATCTGGAAGCCCGACGGCGCCCACGGGATGTACTCGTGGGCCCATGTGCTGCTGGCCACCGCGTGCGCGGCCGGTGCGTGGTACTGGCTTCGCCAGGACCGGCGAGCCGAGCCGGTCAGTTCCACCACGACCGGCGAGCCGGTCAGTACGCCATCGCCTGCGCGCGACGAACCACCTCACGCGCCTGATGCGAGTGCAACGCATCCACCGGGCGGGCGTTGACCTGTGACTCGGTGGACCCGTCTCGGGTGATCGTCAGCGACGGGTCCGGCGTGAACAACCACCGCACGATCTCGGTGTCGCCGAATCCCCCGTCGTGCAGCACGACCAGTAACCCGGACAGACTCTTGACCACCTGCCCGGATTCGTCGAAGAAGATCTTGGGCACGACGACGGTCTTCGCGCGGCGGACCGCGATCAGATGTCGCTCTCGGAGATGCTGATGCACCTTGGTCACCGCTACGCCCAGCAGATCCGCCACGGTGGACAGGTCGTAGACGGGCTCGTCGGGGTCCAGGATGTCATCGGCAGTCGGAATGCTGCTCACCGCACTGAGTCTAGGTCCACCCGGCGTCCGGCCGGCGGATGGCGGGCCGCCGGGGATCCGGCTCGTAACATGTGTCCGGTGGAGACCTATCAGCCCGCCGACCCGCTCACCGGGTCCGTGCTGGACGGTAGGTACCGGGTGGACACGCTGATCGCGACCGGAGGCATGTCCGGGGTGTACCGCGGGCTGGATCTTCGGCTGGACCGTCCGGTGGCGATCAAGATCATGGACACCCGCTATGCCGGCGACGAGCATTTCCTGACCCGCTTCCAGCGCGAAGCCCGGGCAGTCGCCCGACTGAAGAACCCCGGTCTGGTGGCGGTTCACGACCAGGGCATCGACGGTCGGCACCCCTTCCTGGTGATGGAGCTGATCGAGGGCGGCACGCTGCGGGAGCTTCTCCGGGAGCGCGGTCCGATGCCCCCGCACGCCGTCACCGCCGTGCTGCGGCCGGTGCTCGGCGGGCTGGCCGCAGCGCACCGCGCCGGTCTGGTGCATCGCGACATCAAGCCGGAGAACATCCTGATCAGCGACGACGGCGAGGTCAAGATCGCCGACTTCGGGCTGGTCCGGGCCGTCGCCGAGGCCAAGATCACCTCCAACAGCGTCATCCTGGGCACGGCCGCGTATCTGTCGCCCGAGCAGGTGAGCACCGGTGACACCGATTCCCGGGGCGATGTCTACGCCGTCGGCGTCCTGATCTACGAACTGCTGACCGGCGCCACCCCGTTCACCGGAGACACCACGCTGGCGGTCGCCTACCAGCGACTCGACCACGACGTTCCGCCGCCCAGCACTGCAATCGGGGGCGTGCCGCGGCAATTCGACGAGCTGGTCCACACCGCCACCGCGCGCGACCCGGCGGAACGATACGCCGACGCCGGCGAGATGCTCGACGAGCTCGACACCGCCGCCCGGGTGCTCGGCCTGCCCCAGTTCCGGGTGCCCGCCCCGCGGAACTCCGCGCTGCACGCCTCCGCGATCGTTCCGGCGGCTGACCCCGGCCCCACCGACGGCCTGGACAAGCATCCCGGCCCCCCGTCGGGGCACCGGCATACCAGGGTGTTCACCCGCGACGAGCTTCCTGCGGTCGACTATGACCAGGACGACGACGAATACCAGCCCTTCACGGGGCGATTCGCCGGGATCGAGCTGTCAGAGTTCCACTGGGCGCGGCAGCGCGCCAAGCGGGTGCTGTTCTTCTGGGTCGTCGCGATCATCACCCTGGCCGGCCTGACCGCCGCCGGAGCCTGGGCACTGGGCAGCAACCTCAGCGCGCTGCTCTGAACCGCTCCGCGACGATCAGTCCCGCAACATCTCCGCGACCAGGAACGCCAACTCCAGCGACTGCTGGGTGTTCAGCCGCGGATCGCAGGCCGTCTCGTAGCGACCGGCGAGGTCGGTGTCGGAGATGTCCTGTGCGCCACCGAGACACTCGGTGACGTTCTCGCCGGTGATCTCGACGTGGATGCCGCCGGGATGGGTGCCCAGCGAGTGATGCACCTCGAAGAAACCCTGAACCTCGTCGACGATGCGGTCGAAGTGACGTGTCTTGTAGCCGGTCGACGACTCGTGGGTGTTGCCGTGCATCGGATCGCACTGCCAGATGACCTGATGCCCGGAGGCCTGCACCTTCTCGATGATCGCCGGCAGCACGTCGCGCACCTTGCCGTTGCCCATCCGGCTGACCAGGGTCAGCCGGCCGGGTTCGTTGTTCGGATCGAGCCGCTCGACGTACTCCACCGCCAACTCGGGCGACGTGGACGGGCCGATCTTCACGCCGATGGGGTTGGCGATCACCTCGGCGAACGCGACATGGGCGCCGTCGAGTTGCCGGGTGCGTTCACCGATCCACACGTAGTGCGCCGACAGGTCGTAGAGCTTGGGACTGGGATTTTCTGCGTCCGCATCGGGAACATCCATCCTCAACATCGCGCGCTCGTAGTCCAGCACCAGTGCCTCGTGGCTGGCGTAGATCTCGGCGGTCTGCAGGTTGCGGTCGTCCACGCCGCAGGCGCCCATGAAGCGCAGTCCGCGGTCGATCTCACCGGCCAGCGCCTCGTAACGCGCCCCGGCGGGCGAGGTCCTGACGAATTCGCGGTTCCAGTCGTGGACCTTCTGCAGCGACGCCATCCCCGACGAGGTCAGCGCCCGCACCAGGTTCATCGCCGCGCTGGCGTTGGCGTAAGCCCGCACCAGCCGCGAGGCGTCGTGCTCACGCACGGCGGCGTCGGGGGCGAACCCGTTGATCATGTCCCCCCGGTAGGAGCGCAGGCCCAGCGCGTCGATGTCGGCCGAACGCGGTTTGGCGTACTGCCCGGCGATCCGCGCTACCTTCACCACCGGTGTGCTCGCCCCGTACGTCAGCACCACCGCCATCTGCAGCAACGTGCGGATGTTGGCTCGGATGTGCGGTTCGGTGTTGTCGACGAACGTCTCGGCGCAGTCACCGCCCTGCAGCAGGAACGCCTTTCCCCGCGCGACGTCGGCGAGGTGGGATTTGAGCCGCTCGATCTCGGACGGCACGGTGACCGGTGGGACGCTCTCCAGCACCGTGCGCATCGCCTTTGCCTGGTCCGCAGGCCAACTCGGCTGCTGCAGGGCCGGCCTGGCGAGCGCCGCGTCCAGCCGTTGCCGCAGGTCCTCGGGCAGCGGCGGAAGGTCCGGCAGCTGGTCGATGGGTACGTCGACGGTCCAATTCACCCGTCCATCGTAACCGCGGCTCAAAACCGCTTTTCACGCCTGGGCAGCCGTCTGCGGTCAAGCTCAGCCGCCGGTGATCAACTGGTACCGGTACAGGTTGTGTTTGGCGTCGACGAGCGCATCGTGAGCGTCGCGCGGGCGCGGCGGCATCCGCGGGCAGCCGTGCTCCTCCCAGAACTGCCGCAACTCACGGGTGAAGCGCGGGATCGCGGGCGGCAGATCCGTCATCGGTCCCCACAGCTGGCACAGCACCACGTGGTCGTAGGCGCCGACCCACGCCCACAGCTCGATCGGCTCGTCGCCGTCGATCCCCAGGAAGTCCTCGAGCTCGGCGCGGATCTGCCGGCGCGAACGCCACAGCGGAGACGCCGGCGAGGGCAGCTTGGGAAGTACGTGTTTGCGTACCCAGCTGCCGGCCCGCTCGGGATCGAATTCGGTTGAGATCGCATAGTATTCGCGCCCGTCCTCGGCCGCCACGCCGATCGAGATCAACTCGATGGTGTAGCCGTTGTCGATGAACTCGGTGTCGTAGAAGTACCGCACAGTTATGTGACTTCCTCACTGACGGGGCCGCGATCGAGGGGGGCGGGCGCTGCGTGGATCTCGCGGTCGAGTTGTTCGTCAACCTTGGCATCGTCGGGGAATTTCGGCATCCCCGCAATCGCGTCCTGCAACCACAGCTTGGCCTGGACGACAGGCCGGCGCAGCCACCGCTCGCGCTCCAGCGCCCGGTGCATCTTGCGCGGGCGATTGGTGTAACGCCACCGCGCCCATGGCGCATGCGGCCGGGACAACCGGATCGCACCGACGACCAACAGCGGGGTGATGAACATGCCCACCAGACCGGTCCAGACCTTGCCCTTGAGCAACACGATCACCGCGAGGCCCAGCGTCAGGAGCGCCACCACGACCACGATGGTCCGCGCGACCACGGACTGATCGCTGCGCCAGATGTCGATGTCGAAGAACGACAGCGGGCTGAACCCCAGGATCAGCAGCCCGGCGACCGCGACGGCGACGAACACCGCATCAACCGAGGTCCGCCCGTCCTCCGCCCAGTACACATCGGACAGATGCAGGATCAACGCGAACTCGTCGAGCACCAGCGCAGCGCCGATACCGAAAAGGATGGACGCGGCCGTGAACTCGGGCACTCCCCCGTCGACGGCCAGCGTCACCATGGCCACCCCGGAGATCATGACCAGGACCACACCGATCACCACGTGATGGATATGCAGGCCACCGCCGCCGGAGATGTTGCGGGGTTGCCACCACTTGCGGGGGGTGTCGCTGTCCGCCTGGCTGCGGATGTACCGCACGATCGTGCGGGTCACAAAGAACGTCAGGATGAACGCCACCAGGCAGCAGACCAGCGGCAACCGCGACGGCGGGATGTCGGTCGAGAATCCGAGGTCGAGGTCCAGGGTCGGGCGCACTCAGAGAACTTACGCCGACCTGCGCGTGTCCATGCCGGGATACCCGCAGACGCGCCGGTGGGCAGCGATAGTCTCTGCGCAATGAGTACGTGGCGGTCGCCGGGAGCGGCCGGTTGGGGGCCAACGCTGGCATGGCGGCTGTTTCAGCTGATGACCGCCGCGGCGTTGCTGTGGGCGGGTTGGCGGCTGCTCGGGCAGACCCCCTACCGCATCGACATCGACGTCTACCGCATGGGTGGACAGGCTTGGCTCGACGGGCAGCGCCTCTACGCCGACGAAACCGAGTTCTACACCCAGAGCGGCGTTGACCTGCCCTTCACCTATCCGCCGCTGGCGGCCGTGCTGTTCGCCCCTTTCGCATTGTTGTCGCTGGGCGGTGCCAGCGCGGCCATCACCGTGACCACGCTGCTCCTGCTGCTGGTGTCGACGGTGATCCTGCTGACGCGGCTGGAGGTGTGGTCGACGACCCGGATCACCGGTGAGCCGGCGTGGGTCCGGCGGTGCTGGCTGGCTGCGGCCGTCGTGGCGCCCGCAGTGATCTATCTCGAGCCGATCCGGTCGAACTTCGACTTCGGCCAGATCAACGTGGTGCTGATGACGTTGGTGATCGCCGACTGCGTCCCGCGCAGAACCCCATGGCCGCGGGGCATGCTGCTCGGTCTCGCGATCGCGCTGAAGCTGACGCCGGCGGTGTTCCTGCTGTACTTCCTGCTGCGCCGCGACACCCGCGCGCTGTTGATCACCGCGGCATCGGCGGCGGTCGCGACGCTGGCCGGGTTCGCGTTCGCGTGGCGCGACTCCTGGGAGTACTGGACCCAGACGGTCGGCAACACCGGCCGCATCGGCCCCGCGACGCTGAACACCAACCAGAACATCGCGGGCGCATTGGCCCGGCTGGGCCTCGGGGAAGGCGAAAGATTCCTGCTGTGGACGATCGCGTGCTTCGCGGTGCTCGGCCTGACCGTGTGGGCCGCCCGCCGGGCCCTGCGCGCCGGACAGCCGGTGCTGGCACTGATCTGCGTGGCGATGTTCGGTCTGATGGTCTCGCCGGTGTCATGGTCACACCACTGGGTGTGGGCGCTACCGACGGTGCTGGTGTCAGCTGTGCTGGCGGTGCGCCTGCGTCATGTCGCGCTGGGTGTGGTGTCAGCGCTGGGAGTGGCGCTGATGGTGTGGACGCCGATCACGCTGCTGCCGGTGCACCGTGAGACCGCGGCGCCCCTGTGGCGCCAGCTGGCGGGGGGTTCGTATCTGTGGTGGGCGCTCGCGGTGATCGTGGTCGCCGGAACCGTCTCCACCCGTGCCGCTGTCAAGAGCGCCTCGTCGGTCGATGCCGCGCCGGTCGCCGCCCGCAAGCCCTGACCTGCCGGCTCAGCCGGCTCCAGCTGAACTGCCGGCTCAGCCGGCGGCTGCCTCGGGGAGCCGTGTCGGCGGCTTCACAGCTCCCTCAGCTTTTCCCTCTTTGATGTCGGCGGCGTAGAGGTCGACGTACTCCTGGCCCGACAGCTGCATCAGCTCGTACATCACCTCGTCGATGACGGCCCGTTCGATGAACCGGTTACCGGCGAGGCCCTCGAAGCGACTGAAGTCCATCGGCTCGCCGAACTTGACATGCACCCGGCCGAACCGCCACATCTTGCTGCCGGGCGGGTTCACGGTGTCGGTTCCGATCATCGCGACCGGGATCACCGGGACCTGGGTCTCCAGCGCAAGCCGGGCCAACCCGGTCTTGCCCTTGTAGAGCCGTCCGTCCGGAGACCGGGTGCCCTCCGGGTACATGCCCAGCACCTTGCCCTGCTCGAGAATGCGCTCCGCGGTGGTCAGCGCGTCCTGGGCGGCGTCGGCACCGGCACGGTCGATGGGAACCTGGCCCGCCGCGGTGTAGAACCACCGGGTGAACCAACCTTTCACGCCGGTGCCGGTGAAGTACTCGGCCTTGGCCAGATAGGTGATCCGGCGGCGCACCACCAGGCACTTGTAGAAGCTGTCGGCCACCGCCAGGTGATTACTCGCCAGGATCACCGCTCCGGACTGCGGGACATGCTCGAGCCCTTCGACTTTCGGGCGACCCAGCAACGACAGCAGCGGCCCCATGAAGATGAACTTGAACAGCCAATACCACATGGAACCTCCGCATCACCCGACCGCAGGGCCGGTCGGGTTGGCCGACCGCCGGCACGGTGCTCTGGCACAACCTTACCCACGGGTCTGTGCGCCCGACCACATGTGCGCCTCACTCCTCCACAATCACCGTGATGCGCTGATAGTGACCGGGCTCCACCGGCCCGGCCGGGTCGGGCGGCGGCTGACCATCCGGCGGGGGGCCGTCGGGATCCGGGGGTGTCGCCGCACCATCGAGGTTCTCGACCATCGCCTTGACCACTGTCAGCAGTGCGACGCTGTGCTCGGCGAGCACATTGAGCAGTGGGTGCTGCTCGCCGGAGATCAGCGCGGCAAGCGCGCACACCGGGCACCACACCTGGTCGCACTTGCCGGGACCGCCTGCCTGTGCCCTGGCTGCGGCCAGGCGCACCGCGGGATCAAGGCGATCGAGGATCGACTGCGCGAGTTGCCGCAGTTCGGGCCCGATTTCGGAGTGAGAGCCACTCAAGCCGGCCACACCTCCGGGTTCGGTCGAAATCGCACCGTCAACTCGGTGCCACGCAGCGCGGCATCGGTGACGATGCATCGCCGCAGCACCGACGCCAGCCGCACCCGGCGCCGCATCCCACCGACGCCGATGATCAGGTCGTCCCCGACCCTACCCAACGACAGCGCAGAGGAGTCCACCTGCGGTAGCTGCAACCGCAGCCGGTAGACGGCGTCCAGACCACTGCCGGACTCACGGTCGACGATCGGCCGCAGCGGACCCGGTGGCGGTGCACCGTCCCGGCGTCGTGCGCAGTCCAGCAGCTCGCCGAGCGCCTTCGCGCCGATCGGCTCGCCTGCCAGATGCGGCACCAGGACCAACGCGACGTCTCCGATGACGCGGTCGAGTTCTCCGAGCACCACCCGCTGCTCGGAGATGCGCTCGGCGTACCAGTCGAAAGCCGGATGCTCGGGGAGGTTGTGGTACTCGAACGAATCGTCCTCGACAAGAAGCTGGTTGACGATCAGCTCGGCCACCTGCACGCCCATCAGGGCCAGCGAGCCCAATGTGCGGACCGCCTCGGCGGCGACCACCCGTTCGGCCGTCATCACCAGGTGAGCGCTGACCCTCGCTGAGTCGGTGAGCATGGTGCCGAGCTGCTCGGTGCCCACGCTGATCCGCTCGAGCAGGCCCACCACAGCCGCGGTGCGCGCGTCGTCAGCGCCGGACAACCGGCGGTGCCTGGGCCAAGCGCGCTCAAGATACAGCGCGAATGTCGCGGGCAGCGTCAGCATCCGCATCGCATCGGCGGTCGAGGCACAGTCGACGACGACGAGGTCCCACTGCCCGGAGTCGGCGAGTTCGCCGACCTCGTGCAGACCGAGCACCTCCTGCACGCCCGGAAACGCGGAAAGCTCTTCTGGCGCAATATCGCCGACGTCGGAGTCCGGGAACCTCTCGGAGAGCAGTCCGGCGATCTCCCGCCACCGCGCGGCCAGCAGCGCCAGGGTGTCGAGGGCGAGCGCGTCCAGCGATCCACCGCCCGATTCTGCGGTGTCCAGTTCGGCGAGCACCCGAGTGGGCTCGCGCCTGCCGGTGGGGATGATGGTGGTGCCCAACACGTCACCGGTCGAATGCGCCTGGTCGGTGGACACGATCAGCACCCGCATCCCGGCGCGCGCCGCGCGCACTGCCGTGGCGGTCGCCAGCGTCGACTTCCCCACGCCGCCCTTGCCGACGAACAGACTGATCCGGGCGCTGCCGGCTGTTCGCTCCGCGTCGACGGCGTGCCTGTCCTCAGTCAGCCTCGACTCGTTTCTTGAGGTCTTTCAACGCGGTTTCCGTCAGGCGTCGTTCAGCCTTCCTTTTCAGCAGGCCGATCATCGGGATCATCAGATCGACCGCCAGCTCGTAGGTGACATCGGTGCCAGATCCCTTGGGCGCCAGCCGATATGCACCTTCCAGAGACTTCAGCAAGTTGCTCGAGACCAGCGACCATGTCACGGACTCCCGGTCGGCCGGCCACTGGTAGGCCAGGACCATGGTGTCCTTGAGCACCGCGGCATCCAGGACCAGCCGGGCCACCTTCGGGTAACCGGCCTCGTCCGCCTCGAGAACCTCGGCCTCCTTGTACTCGGCGACCCAGTCCGGGTAGGAGCCGATGTCGGCGATGACATCCATCACCGTCGAAAGGTCGGCATCGATGAAAATGGTCTGCGCCGTCTTGTCCGCCACTGAATCATTCCCCGCTCGGTCTGGTCGCTGGCCAAAAATCTACCCTCCCGTCCCGGGGATGGCCCCCGTACTCACGATTGGGGCACGACCCGGGAGCGGCATCAGGCCAGCCGGGACACCCCGACCGGGCGTCCGGCCTCCAATCGGTGTTTCACCTCGAAGGCCATGTTCTTGCCGGCGACGCGGCGCCGGTGGTTCATCTTGGCGAGGTTCATCTTCGCCAGTTGCCACGCCGCAGCCCCCGACGGCTCGGCATGCAGGAAATAGTGCAGCACCACACCATCGGGGCCGTCACGCGTCTCTTCCAGCCAGATCTCCATCGTGCCCGTCAGCGCCCCGGTCACCGTCCATCGCTGTCCGACCTCACCCCGGTCCTCGACAACCGTCAGGCGCAGGTCGGGCCACCACCGGGACCAGCTCGCCGGGTCGGCGACGGCCTCGCCGACCTCGGCCGGGTCGGCCGCGATGAAGGTCTCATCGGCGATCTGGATGCTGTTCATGACAGACAAGCTTCACACATCGCGGACGTCGCCCGGTCCCGGCCGACTAGGCTGGACAAGGCAACACCTTTTGTCGAGCCGCCTGAGAATCACGAGAGGGCCTCCACCGTGCGCGAGTTCAGCGTCCCCGCATCATTCACCGTCGGCGAGCACGACAACATCGTCAGCTCCGTCTACACCCACGAGCGCGACGATCCCGACCACGTGATCTTCCAGCGCCTCGTCGACGGCACCTGGGTCGACGTGACCTGCCGTCAGGCGGCTGATCAGATCCGTTCTGTGGCAAACGGTTTGATTGCCCACGGGGTCCAGCCCGGCGATCGCGTCGCGATCCTGTCCGCGACCCGCTACGAATGGCCGATAATGGACTTCGCCATCTTGTCGATCGGCGCGGTGACCGTGCCGATCTACGAGACCAGCTCGACCGAGCAGGTGCAGTTCGTCCTGGCCGACTCCGGCGCCGTCGCGGCCTTCGCCGAGACCGACGCGCATGTCGGTCGGATCGACCAGCTGCGAGACCAGTTGCCGCAGCTGCGCCAGGTGTACTGCATCGACGGTGCGGGTCTCGACGAGTTGGCCGACGCCGGCCGCGACGTCGAAGCCACTGCGGTCGACGAGCGCCTCGCCGCGATCCGCTCCGCCGACCCCGCGACCCTGATCTACACCTCGGGCACGACCGGGCGCCCCAAGGGCTGTCAGCTGACGCACTCCAACCTGCTCTACGAGATCCGCGGCGCCAAGGCGTGCTTCCCGGATCACCTGGCCAAGGGCGAGAAACTGCTGGTGTTCCTGCCGCTGGCCCACGTGCTGGCCCGCGCACTGACGGTCGCCGCCTTCTCCGGCGGGGTAACGCTCGGCTTCACCAGCGACATCAAGAACCTGGTGCCGATGCTGGCGGTGTTCAAGCCGACGCTCGTGGTGTCGGTACCGCGGGTGTTCGAGAAGGTCTACAACACCGCCGAGCAGAACGCCGAAAGCGACGGAAAGGGCAAGATCTTCGAGATCGCGGCCGACACCGCGATCGAATGGAGCGAGGCCCAGGACAGCGGTGGCGCGGGCCTGCTGCTCAAGCTCAAGCACGCGCTCTTCGACAAGCTCGTCTACGGCAAGCTGCGTGCCGCCCTCGGAGGCAACTGCCACGCCGCGATCTCCGGAGGCGCACCGCTGGGCGCCCGGTTGGGTCACTTCTACCGCGGTGTCGGGCTGTCCATCTACGAGGGCTACGGGCTCACCGAGACCAGCGCGGCGATCACCGTGAACCGGGTCGGCGAGCTGAAGGTCGGCTCCGTCGGCAAGCTGCTGCCCGGAAACAGCATGAAGTTGGGCGACGACGGTGAGCTGCTGGTCAAGGGTGGCGTGGTGTTCGGCGGCTACTGGGGCAACGAGGAGGAGACGAAGGCGGTGTTCTCCTCGGACTGGTTCCACACCGGCGACCTCGGCACGATCGACGACGACGGGTTCCTGACGATCGTCGGTCGCAAGAAGGAGATCATCGTGACCGCCGGCGGCAAGAACGTCGCTCCGGCGTTGCTCGAGGACCGGCTCCGCGCGCACCCGCTGATCAGTCAGGCGATGTGCGTCGGGGATGCGAAGCCGTTCATCGCATCGCTGATCACCATCGACCCCGAGGCGTTCCCCGGCTGGAAGGAACGCCATGGCAAGGCCGCGGACGCCTCGGTGTCCGACCTGACCACCGATCCGGACCTGTGCTCGGAGATCGAGTTGGCGGTCAAGGAGGCCAACCAGGCCGTGTCGAAGGCTGAGCAGATCCGCAAGTTCCGCATTCTGCCGGTCGACTTCACCGAGGACACCGGCGAGCTGACACCCACCCTGAAGGTCAAGCGCAAGGTCGTCGCCGAGAAGTTCGCGGCCGACATCGAGGCGCTCTACGCGAAGGGCTAGAGCAGCCGGGCCAGCCGCTGCGCCTGGGTGCGCCACTGCCAGTTGTCGACGACCCAGCGGCGGCCCGCCGCGCCCATCTCCGCGGCGTGCCGCGGCGCCGCGAGCAGATCGATGACGGCAGCGGCGATCGCGCCGACATCCCAGCCGTCCACAACGGTGCCGGTCTGGCCGTCGATCACGGTCTCCGGCGCGCCGCCGGACCTGCCGGCCACCACGGGCACGCCGGATGCCGACGCCTCCAGGTAGACGATGCCCAGCCCTTCGACGTCCAGCCCGGCCCCGCGGGTTCGACAGGGCATCGCGAAGACGTCGGCCATGGCGTGATGGGCGGGCAACTCGTCCCCGGGCACGCTGCCGGTGAACACCACGTGCTCGGCGACCCCGAAGCTGTGCGCGAGGCGGGTCAGCGTGGTCCGGTACGGGCCCCCGCCGACGATCACCAGCGCCGTGCCCGGCACCCGCTCCCGGATCGCCGGCAGCGCCCGGATCAGCATGTCCTGCCCCTTGCGCGGCACCAGCCGCGACAGACACACCACGACCGGGCGCCCGCCGAGTCGGTAGCGGGCCCGCATCTCGGCCCGCGCCACCTCGTCGGGGACGAAGCGGTCGACGTCCACACCGGGCGGGACGTGCTCCAGCGCCGCCGCGGGCCCGAACGCCGCGGCGAACCGTCCCCGGGTGTAGGAGCTGATGTAGGTCACCACGTCGGTGTCGTTCCCGATGCGCCGCAGCGCCTGTCTAGCCAGCGGCAACATCGACCAGCCGACCTCGTGCCCGTGGGTGCTCGCGATGACCCGGGTGGCCCCCGCGGCCCGCGCGAACGGGCTCAGCAGCGCCAACGGCGCTGCGGCGCCGAACCACACGGTGTCGACGTCCCGCTCGACGATGAGGCGGCGCATCCGCAGCACCACCGTCGGTTCGGGCACCATCAGGGTCCCCGGGTGACGCACGACGTCGTAACCGGCCTCTGCAGCGGCCGTGTCGTAGTCGCTCGCGCCCTTCCACTTCGGCGCGTAGACGGTCAGCGAGTGCCCCCCTGAAGCCCCGGAACCGGTGAGATGGGTGACCAGAGCCTCGAGGTAGGACTGGATCCCGCCGCGGCGAGGCGGGAAGTCGTTGGTGACCAGCAGCACCCGGCTCATCGCAGCCCCGTCAACTGTCGCGCCATTGCCGCCAGCCGCGCAGCACCGCGGACAGCTCGGCTCCGAGTGCCTCCCGCACCGCGGTGGCGATGTCGGCATGGCCGGGTCCGCAGGCCTCGACGTAGAGCGTGCGCAGCCTGTCGGCACCATAGGTGTCGGCAACGTAGGAGGCGAACGACCAGGCCCGGTCGTATGCCGCCGAACGGGCCGGACCCGCGGTAGCGAGCTCGGCATCGGTGGGCAGCTCCGGCACCACCGGCGGCGGCACCGCGGCCGCGGGCCTGCCGACGAAGTCGGCGACGCCCTCGGTGAGCCAAACAGGCGCGTCTGCCGCCGTCTCGGACCGCGCTGCGTAGTGGAAAAGCTCGTGGCGCAGCACGATCCGGAGGTCGGCATCGGTCATCGCGGCGGCGGCCGGAGAGAACATGATCCGGTCGACGGTTGTCGTCGCAGCGACATCGGTGCCACCGCCGGCAAGGGTTGCGAACTGTTGCGGTGAACCGGCGACGACGATGTCGAGTTCCCTGGGCCAGTTCTCGCCCCAGAATGCGGTGACGGCGGCCGTGGCACCGGGCAGCTGCGCACCGATGCGGTCCAGCAGCGCCGCGCCACCGGGGGCACCAAGGTCGATCAGCTGGGTGATCCGGCCGTCCGGCGTGGTCACTGTGCGAGCCGCAGCGCTCGGCGCGACAGCCGATGGTGACGGGTTCGCTGCGACAGACGGCGCGGCGTCGGCAGGCCCGGCGGGTACGGTCTGGGACCCTCCCACCAGCAACACCGCGCAGATCAGCTCGGCGCCGAGAACCGCGCCCAACCGGCGGCGGTCTGCCGCGCGGGCCGTGTCAGTAACGCCGGACGTTGTGGATCGGCGCATTGTGCACCGGGGCGACTCGCACCGGTGTGCCGTAGGTCGAGGCGTGCACCATCATTCCGTCGCCGATGTAGATGCCGACATGTGAAGCGTCGGAGTAGTAGGTGACGAGGTCACCGGGCTGCATCTGATCCGACGACACCGGCTGTCCGCCCCGGGCCAGTGCCTGGCTGGAGTGCGGCAGCGAGATACCCGCCTGCTGGAAGGACCACATCACCAGACCGGAGCAGTCGAATGCGCCCGGACCCGAGCCGCCCCACGAATACGGAGAGCCGACTCGGCTCAACGCGGCCTGGATGACCGTGCCGGAGTGCGGAGCGCCGGGAGGTGCGATGTCGCCCGGGGGGATCGCGCCCGGGACGTCGGGCAGGGGCTGGGGAGCGGGCGGCGCGGCCAGGACGGCCGGATCCTCGCCAGGCGGCACCGCTGCCGGTGGCGCGGGAGGTGGCGGCGGCATCGCGGCGAGCGTCTCCCGCTGAACCGGGGTCAGCGACTCGTACTGCGCCTTGACCACCGCGATCTGCACCTGCAGCTGGCTCTGCTTGGACTGCAGGTCCGCGCGCACGGCCGCGGCCTGCTCGGCTGCGGTCTTGGCCTCGGCGGCCGAGGCGGCCGACGCCTGCTCGGCCAGCTGTGTCTGCCGGCCCAGCTCGCGATGGCGCGCCATCTGGGACTGCATCTCATGGGCCATCACCCGCTGAACGGACAACTGCTCGATCAGACCCTGCGGCGAAGAGGCGGTCAGCATGGCGTCGAAACCGGAGGTGCGACCGCCCATGTACTGGGCGGCGGCCAGCGTGTTCACCGCGTTCTGGAACGCCGCGAGCTCGGCCCTGGCGGATTCGACGGCCGCGATGTCGCTGGCGTGCTTGGCTTCCGCAGCCTGCTGGACCTCGAGTTTGTTGTCCAGATCGAACTGCGCCGAGTGCATGGCCTCGGTGGTCTGCTCAGCCTGCCGGGACAGTTCGGTCAGCTTTGCCAGCGCGTCGTCAGCGGGGTCAGCCTGTGCCTGTCCGATCATCACCGAGAGGAGAACGGTAAGCCCGGCTATCGCACCGATGACGGGTCGCCAAGAACGACGGGTGCTGCTGTGCGCGCGAACGAGCCTCAAGATTTACGTCCTTCAACTGCCGTACGGAGCCGCCTCGAACTAACTGTTAGGTCTCGGATAGGTTACGAAACGGCATCGGCCTTGTCCATCAGGAGACGCAAATTTAACAGGCGGGACTGTGATGGGCACAACGCCCGCGAGGGCGCGTGTCATCAGGCAACTCCGGTGCCCTTCTCCCGGTGAATCGGGACGAGCCGCAATCTCGGGGCCAGCCCCACGTCAGCCAGAACCTCCAGCGCCCGACGCTCGTCCACCAGCAAAGTTTCGGGCACGCCGAGCAACACGCTGACGACACAGTCCTGACAGCCGGAACCGCGCACCGCGCAGTCATCGCAGTCGATCGTCACCGTCCCGGTGTCGCTGTCCGGGCCGGATCCATCACCCGGCGGCCGCTGTTCCTGTGCCATCGCACCCGTCCTCTCGATCGGAGTCTTCCGCACGGTATAGAGCGGTACCGACAAGTCCGCGCCGCAGCGATCGCGAAGCCGACATGCGATGGAACCGCGGAGGTTGTCGGTGAATGTCGGTGCCGGCGCTTACCTTCGGCGCATGGGTCAGCTGAGCTTTGCGGACGTCGATCCGCTCGCCGACCCGACGCTGAGAGAAACCACCTTCGTGGTCGTCGATCTCGAGACCACCGGTGGCCGGCCCACCGGCGACCGGGCCGACGCGATCACCGAGATCGGCGCGGTGAAGGTCCGCGGTGGTGAGGTCCTGGGTGAGTTCGCCACCCTGGTCGACCCGGGTCGGGCCATCCCGCCCCAGATCGTCGCGTTGACCGGGATCACGTCGGCGATGGTCTACGACGCACCGACGATCGACCACGTGCTTCCGTCGTTTCTCGAGTTCTGCCGGGGCGCGGTGCTGGTCGCCCACAACGCCGGGTTCGACATCGGGTTCCTGCGCGCTGCGGCCGAACGCGGTCGTTTTCCGTGGCCCAAGCCGCCGGTGCTGTGCACCGTGCGGTTGGCCCGGCGGGTGCTCACCCGTGACGAGGCGCCCAGCGTGCGCTTGGGCGCGCTCGCCGCGCTGTTCGGCGCCTCGACCACACCCAACCACCGCGCACTCGAAGACGCCCGGGCCACCGTCGACGTCCTGCACGGGCTGATCGAACGCGTCGGCAACCAGGGTGTGCACACCTACGCCGAGCTGCGGTCGTATCTGCCGGATGTCACCCCGGCCCAGCGCAGCAAGCGCCACCTCGCCCACGCCCTGCCGAGAACTCCCGGCGTGTACCTGTTCCGGGGGCCCTCGGCCGAGGTGCTCTATGTGGGCACCGCGGTCGACCTGCGGCGGCGGGTGTCGCAGTACTTCAACGGTGCCGACCCGAGAACCCGAATCAAGGAGATGGCGTCGCTGGCCACGGCGGTCGACCACGTCGAGTGCGCACACGAGCTGGAGGCCGGCGTCCGGGAACTTCGACTGCTGGCCGCCCACGCGCCCCCGTACAACCGTCGGTCCAAGTTCCCCCAGCGCTGGTGGTGGGTGCAGCTGACAGACGAAGCCTTCCCCCGGTTCTCGGCGGTTCGTACGCCCCGCTGCGGCAGCGCCGTCGGGCCTTTCCGGTCTCGCGCCGACGCCTTGGAGGCTGCGGCGCTGATGGCCCGGTTCACCGGGGTGCGGGATTGCACGAACCGGTTGGGCCGGTCGGCACTGCACGGCCCGTCCTGCCCCGAACGCGAGGTCTCACCTTGCCCGGCCGCCCGCGGCGTCGGCGCCGAGGAGTACGCGGCCGCGCCCCGGGCTGCGCTCGCATTGATCGACGGCCACGACACCGGTCCACTGGAGGCGGCGCTCTCTCACATCGCCGACCTGGCCGGGCGCAACCGTTACGAGACGGCCGCCCGGCTGCGCGACCACGTCGCCGCCACGATCGACGTGCTGTGGCGCGGCCAACGGCTACGAGCGCTGGCATCCGTTCCGGAGCTGGTGGCGGCCAAGCCCGACGGGGCCCGCGGCTGGCACCTCGCGGTGATCCGGCACGGCCAACTGGCCGCCGCCGGCGTGGCCCCCAGGGGCGTGCCGCCGATGCCGGTGGTGGACGCGCTGTGCGCCGCAGCGCAGTCCGTGCTGCCCGGTGCGGGCCCACTGGGCGGTGCGCTGGTCGAGGAGACGGCGCTGATCACCCGCTGGTTGGCCCAGCCCGGCGTCCGGATCGTGCGCACCGAGGCGGGCTACTGCTCGCCGGTCGGTGCGGCCGGGCGCTGGGCCCACTGGTCGGCTACGGCCCGCTCGGCCCGTCTGGCCGCTGAACAGACCACCGCACAGCTCGCCGACTCACAACTGTTGGGTGAATCGCGCCCAACGCGCGAGCAGTTGTTCGGCCGCCCCGGAGTCGATCGCCTCAGCGGCCCTGGCCAGGCCGGACTCCCACGCCGGAACCCACTTGGCGTCGCTGGATAGCCCGGCGTGCGCGACCAAGGCACCCGCGGCGTTGAGCACGACCGCGTCGCGCACCGGCCCTCTCGCTCCGCCCAGCACCGCCCTGGCCTCGGCCGCATTCGCTTCGGCGTCGCCGCCGACCAGGGCGGAGATCTCCGCTCGCTCGAACCCGAACGCGGCCGGGTCGAACGTCAACCTCTCGACAGTGCCGGCCTGCACCCGCCAGATTGTGCTGGTCGTCGTCGTAGTCAGTTCGTCGAGACCGTCGTCGCCGTGCACCACCAGAACACTCGATCCGCGGGTGGCGAACACGCCGGCCATCACCTCGGCCAGGTCACCCCACGCGCACCCGATCAGCCCGGCCCTGGGGCCGGCCGGGTTCGTCAGCGGGCCGAGAAGGTTGAACACCGTCGGGACGCCGATCTCACGCCGCACCACCCCGGCGTGCTTGTAGGAAGGGTGGAACTGCGGTGCGAACGCGAACCCGATGCCCACCTCGGCCACGCTGCGGGCGACCTCGTCGGGTCCCAGATCGATCCGGACCCCGAGCGCCTCGAGCGTGTCGGCGCCCCCCGACAGCGACGACGCTGCCCGGTTGCCGTGCTTGACCACCGGCACACCCGCCGCGGCCACCACGATGGCCGCCATCGTGGACAGGTTCACGGTGTTGGCGCCGTCACCGCCGGTACCCACCACGTCCACCGTCGCCGTGCCGATGGTGTCCGTCGGCACCCGCCGAGCGTGTTTGAGCATGATCTCGGCCAGTTCGGTGACCTCGGCCGACGTCGGACGCTTCATCTTCATCGACACGCCGAACGCGGCGATCTGGGCGGGGGTGGCGCTGCCCGTCATGATCTGGTCCATCGCCCAGGCCGCCTGACCGGGTGCAAGCGACTGACCTGTGGTCAATCTGCCGAGGATCAGCGGCCATGTCGGAGTGACACCCGCCGGGTTGTGCGAGGACGGGAGGTTGGGCGCAGAAGAAGTCACCGAAAGATTATGACGAATTGCTGCACCCGGGTGGAGTTCGACAACTACAAAGCGTCATACTTGCTTCTGTGACGAGCGCTGTAGGGACCTCGGGAACGGCCATCACATCTCGGGTGCATTCGCTGAACCGGCCGAACATGGTGAGTGTCGGCACGATCGTGTGGCTTTCCAGTGAGCTGATGTTCTTTGCCGGCCTGTTCGCGATGTATTTCACCGCGCGCGCCCAGGCCGGTGGTGACTGGCCGCCGGAGCCCACCGAGTTGAACCTCGCGCTCGCAGTGCCGGTGACGCTGGTGCTGATCGCGTCGTCGTTCACCTGCCAGATGGGCGTCTTCGCCGCCGAACGCGGTGACGTCTTCGGCCTGCGCCGGTGGTACACCCTCACCTTCGCGATGGGCCTGTTCTTCGTGCTCGGTCAGGGCTATGAATACCTGCACCTGGTCGAGACCGGCACCACCATCGCCGGCAGTGCCTACGGCACCGTCTTCTACCTGGCCACCGGTTTCCACGGCCTGCACGTCATCGGCGGCCTCATCGCTTTCGTGCTGCTGCTGGTCCGCACCCGGTTGAGCAAGTTCACCCCCGCACAGGCCACTGCCGCGATCGTCGTGTCCTACTACTGGCACTTCGTCGACATCGTGTGGATCGCCCTGTTCGCCGTCATCTACTTCGTGCGATGAGTCGCATGACGGCAGGCGCCTCCCCAGAGCAACCGATCTCTCAGACCCAGCCGATGAGAAGGGGTTCGATGACCACCAAGGCCCGCGGAGCCGGGCAGCCGGCGACAATCAGGCGTCGCCGGCTACGCCGGCGCCTCTCAGCAGCAGTGCTGCTGCTGACCGGACTGACCGTCGCCGGTGGCCTGGCGGCGACCCTCACACCGTCACCGCAGGTGGCCGTCGCCGACGAGTCGGCCTCGGCGCTGCTGCGCACCGGGCAGGAGCTCTACGACACGTCGTGCGTCACCTGCCACGGCGTCAACCTGCAGGGTGTCGCCGACCGCGGCCCCAGCCTCATCGGTGTCGGCGAAGCCGCCGTCTACTTCCAGGTGTCGACCGGCCGGATGCCGGCGATGCGGGGCGAGGCGCAGGCACCGCAGAAGCCGCCGCACTTCGACGAGGCCCAGACCGACGCGCTCGGCGCCTACATCCAGGCCAACGGGGGCGGCCCGGTGGTTCCCCGGGACGAGGACGGCAGCGTCGCCTCGCAGTCCCTGATCGGAAACGACGTCGCCCGTGGCGGTGACCTGTTCCGCCTGAACTGCGCCTCCTGCCACAACTTCACCGGGAAGGGCGGCGCGCTGTCGTCGGGCAAGTACGCGCCGGATCTCGGTAACGCGACCGAGGCGCAGATCTACACCGCGATGCTCACCGGTCCACAGAACATGCCCAAGTTCTCCGACCGGCAGCTGACACCGGATGCCAAGCGCGACATCGTGGCCTACGTCCGCGAGGCGTCCGCGACCCCGACCCCCGGCGGTCTCGGGCTGGGCGGTTTCGGCCCCACCTCGGAGGGCATGGTCGCGTGGATCGTCGGAATGGTGGCCATCATCGCGGCCGCCCTCTGGATCGGAGCACGGGCATGAGTGAGGACCGCGACGACCTCAAGGGAACCGACACACCCGGTCAGACCGGTGTGCCGGGCCAGCCCACCGACGCCGAACTCGCCGAGATGTCCCAGCAGCAGTTGCTGGAACTCGGCGGGAAACTCGACGGTGTAGAGATCGTCCACCGGGAAGACCGGTGGCCGGTACCCGGCACCAAAGCCGAGAAGCGCGCCGAACGAACGGTGGCGTACTGGCTGCTGCTGGCCGGCTTCTCCGGGCTGGCGTTGCTGCTGGTGTTCCTGTTCTGGCCCTGGGAGTACCAGCCCTACGGGTCGGAAGGCGAGTTCCTGTACACGCTGGCGACCCCGCTCTACGGGCTCACTTTCGGGCTGTCGATCTTGGCCATCGGTGTCGGCGCGGTGCTCTTCCAGAAGAAGTTCATCCCGGAGGAGATCTCCATCCAGGAGCGCCACGACGGCAGCTCCCCCGAGTTGCACCGCAAGACCGTCGCGGCCAACCTGGGCAACGCGCTGGACACCTCAACGCTCAAGCGCCGCAAGATGATCGGGCTCAGCCTCGGCATCGGGTTCGGCGCCTTCGGGGTGGGCACGCTGGTGGCGTTCGTCGGTGGTCTGATCAAGAACCCGTGGAAGCCGGTGGTGCCGACAGCCGACGGGATGAAGGCCGTGCTGTGGACGTCGGGATGGACCCCGCGGTTCGAGCGCGAGACCATCTTCCTGGCGCGGGCCACCGGCAATCCCGGCGAGTCACCGTTCGTCAAGATGCGACCGGAGGACATCGACGCCGGCGGCATGGAAACGGTGTTCCCGTGGCGCGAGTCCGACGGTGACGGCACCACGGTCGAGTCCGAGCATCACCTGTTCGAGATCTCGATGGGGGTGCGCAACCCCGTCATGCTGATCCGCATCCGGCCCAGCGACATGAAGCGGGTGGTCAAGCGTCAGGGCCAGGAGAGCTTCAACTTCGGTGAGCTGTTCGCCTACACGAAGGTGTGCTCACACCTGGGCTGTCCGTCCTCGCTCTACGAGCAGCAGACCTACCGCATCCTCTGCCCCTGCCACCAGTCGCAGTTCGACGCGCTGCATTTTGCCAAGCCCATCTTCGGTCCGGCGGCCCGCGCCCTGGCGCAGCTGCCGATTACCATCGACCAGGACGGCTATTTGGTCGCCAACGGCGACTTCATCGAACCCGTCGGACCGGCATTCTGGGAGCGCACGTCATGAGCCCACGACCGAACATGGCCGAGATCGCCGCCAAACAAGGCGATGCGATCGATTCGCGATATCACCCGTCGGCCGCGGTGCGCCGGCAGCTGAACAAGGTGTTCCCCACCCACTGGTCGTTCCTGCTGGGTGAGATCGCGCTGTACAGCTTCATCGTGCTGCTCCTCACCGGGGTCTGGCTGACGTTGTTCTTCGACCCGTCGATGGCGCACGTCACCTACGACGGGGTGTACCAGCCGTTGCGCGGCGTACAGATGTCGCGCGCCTACGAGACCGCACTGGAGATCAGCTTCGAGATCCGCGGTGGACTGTTCGTTCGTCAGGTCCACCACTGGGCCGCTTTGCTGTTCGCGGCGTCGATCATGGTGCACCTGGCCCGCATCTTCTTCACCGGCGCATTCCGCCGTCCGCGCGAAGCCAACTGGGTGATCGGCTCGCTGCTGCTGATCCTGGCGATGTTCGAGGGCTTCTTCGGCTACTCGCTGCCCGACGACCTGCTCTCCGGCACCGGGCTGCGGGCCGCGTTCTCGGGCATCACGATGGGCATACCGGTGGTCGGCACCTGGATGCACTGGGCACTGTTCGGCGGTGACTTCCCCGGCGAGATCATCATCCCGAGGTTGTACGCGCTGCACATCCTGCTCATCCCCGGCATCATCCTGGCCCTCATCGGCGTGCACCTGGCGCTGGTGTGGTTCCAGAAGCACACCCAGTTCCCCGGACCCGGCCGCACCGAAACCAACGTCGTCGGCGTCCGAGTCATGCCGGTGTTCGCGGTGAAGTCCGGTGCGTTCTTCGCCGTCACCGTCGGCATCCTGGGCCTGATGGGCGGTCTGCTGCAGATCAACCCGATCTGGACGATCGGCCCGTACAAGCCGTCCCAGATCTCGGCGGGCAGCCAGCCGGACTTCTACATGATGTGGACCGACGGTCTGATCCGGTTGTGGCCGGCCTGGGAGTTCTACTTCTGGGGTCACACCATTCCGCAGGGCGTGTGGGTCGCGGTAGGGATGGGTGTGATCTTCGCACTGCTGATCGCCTACCCCTTCCTGGAGAAGAAGTTCTCCGGCGACGATGCGCACCACAACCTGTTGCAGCGCCCCCGGGATGCCCCGACGCGGACTGCGGTGGGCGCAGCGGCGATCTCGTTCTACATCCTGCTGACGTTCGCGTGCATGAACGACATCATTGCGCTGAAGTTCCACATCTCTCTCAACGCGACCACCTGGATCGGGCGCATCGCCATGGTGGTGCTGCCGGCGATCGTCTACTTCGTCACCTACCGCTGGGCGGTGGCGTTGCAGCGCAGCGACCGTGCGGTCCTCGAGCACGGGATCGAGACCGGCATCATCAAGCGGCTCCCCCACGGTGCTTATGTGGAACTGCATCAGCCGCTGGGACCCGTGGACGAACACGGCCACCCGATTCCACTGGAGTACCAGGGCGCGGCGCTGCCCAAGCGGATGAACAAGCTCGGCTCCGCAGGTGCCCCGGGCACCGGCAGCTTCCTCTACGGGGATCCGCTCTCCGAGCACGAGGCGCTCACCGAGGCCGCGCACAGCTCGGAGCGGCGGGCACTGACCGCGTTGCGGGAACACCAGGATCGCAACGGGCATTCCAACGGCTCGTCCAACGGTTCCAACGGGCACCACTGACAGGCACATCGGAAGAAAACACCGGATCCGCGACGCGGATCCGGTGTTTTTTTTGCTGTCAGACGAATCAGTCGAGGAGCGCGCGCAGTTCACGCAGAAAATGCCACGGGATGGCCAGCATCGCCAGCGTGACCGCCCCGGCGACGCCGTAGACGACCCAGGCAACGGTGTCGGTGTCGACGGCCATCAGGTAGGTCGACACCGCGGTCAGCAGCGTCGCGACGCCCATCGCGCACACGAGGGCCGCCGTGCACCGCAGCCACACCCGGTCGACGTCCGGGGCGGTGGCGGCGGCCGAACCGAGGACTCCCGGCAACGCGCGACTGGGTTCGACGGTGGCCGGCGCGCGGAACTTCTCGGTCGGCGCCTCGGCGCGTCGTAACGGGGTCTGCGGCGGCGGCGCGTCAGGCTCGGGCCGCGGGTCGGGCGTGGAATCCTCACCGGCGGTACGGCGCGCCCGCAGCAGCAGCGGCACCGCCGCGACGATCACCACGGCGGAGATCCCGATCACGGTGTAGAGCACCCACGGGGTACCCGAGTCGGCGCCGGACGTGGTGGCGCCGCGGGATAGGTCCACCAGGGCGACCGTCGCGGCCACCCCGGCCCCCAGTGCTCCCAACCAGGCCGCCGCGGCGCAGCCGAGCAGGATTCGGTCGACTCGGTCCAGTGCCGAGAGATCAAGCGCGGGACCCGGTCCCGAGCGGTCAGCGGTGTCGGCGAGGTATGTCATCAGTGGTGTGGTCTGCCTAACAACTGGTCTGTGCAGCGTTGTTGGTGTTCGACGACAGCACTTCGCCGTCGCTCGTGGTGATCGAGCAGTTGAGCCTGCTGACCAGGAAGAGGCTGGACGCCTGCACGGAACCGACCTCGGACTGCGAGATCGGGGTGACGGTCAGCGACCAGGGAATGTAGACGTTGCGCTGGGTGCGGCTGCGACCGGACGCGTCGATGTAGGTGACGGAGATGATGTCACCCGGCGCCTTGGTTCCGGTGACGGAGTAGGTCACCTGCCGTGGACCGGCGCGCGTGGTCGTCGTCGGTGGNGGTGGCGGCGGCTCCTCGGTGACCGGTGGCGGAGGCGGTGGCTCGGCGACCGGTGGAGGTGGTGGTGGCGGCTCCTCGGTGACTGTGATGGTCTCCGGGGGCGGTGNTGGCG
>NZ_CACSIP010000043.1 GCF_902705885.1 Mycolicibacterium austroafricanum
GGGTCGGCGTGTGCGTTCCTCGAGTCCGCCGAGCCCTTCCTGAGCGAAACGATTGCGAAACTTGTAGAACGTCTGTCGACTGATCTGCTGCTCACGGCAGAACTGCGCAACGTTGTCGATCTGCCCGGCAAACGCCGTCGCGGCACGAATATCCATCGCGGTCACCTTCTGGGCCATGGACCATCGTGGCCTCACGGCCCTACTCAGGTGTCAGCGATGTCCCGAAACAGAACATCACCCTCGACGTGACGAACCACGCCGAAATCGCGTCAGGGGGCGAGTGTCGGTATGCGCGTGATGCCGAACTCCTTACGCAGCACGGTGCGGGCGGCGTAGTACCCCGCCATCCCGTGCACACCTCCGCCTGGGGGTGCGGCCGAGGAACACAGGTAGGCCCCGGGAATCGGGGTCGACCACGGATTCCACCGCAGCGCAGGGCCGGTCAGCGCGCTGAACATGTTGTTCCCGCCGACCCCGATGTCGCCGCCGACGAGGTTGGCGTTGTGGTCGGCCAGGCGCGCGGCCGGCACACTGCGCACACCGACGACCAGATCACGGAAGCCGGGCGCGAAGCGTTCGAAGATGCCGGTGACGGCCTCGGCCATGTCGACGGTCGAGCCCTGCGGCACGTGCGCGTAGCTCCACATCGGCCGGCGGCCCTGTGCGTCGATCCGACCGGGGTCGGCCAGATGGGGCAGCGCCGCGAGCACCATCGGCCACTCCGGATGCCGGCCCTCGGCGATCTCCTGTTCGGCCCGCGCCATCGTGGACCGGTCGCCACCCAGATGCAGGGTCGGGGCGTGTGCCAATCGTGAATCCTGCCAGGGGATTTCCCCTGACAGCACGAAGTCGACCTTGGCCACTCCCGGGCCGTACCGGTAGCGCTGCAACGTCTTGGCGTATCGGGACGGCAACCGGTCTCCGTAGATGCTCAGCAGCGCCGTCGGCGCCGTGTCGTAGAGGACGACTCCCGGCGGTGGGCTGGTGACCTCCTCGCCGAGTGTCAGTTCCCCGCCATGCGCGCGGAGGTCGGCGATCAGGGCGGCGGGGATGGCCTGCGAGCCACCGACGGGGATCGGCCAACCAACTGAGTGCCCGAGCGTCGCCAGCATCAGGCCCGCACCCGCGGCCACCAAGGATGGCATCTGCGAGATGGTATGCGCGGCAACGCCGGTGAACAGCGCGCGGGCGTCCTCGCCGTTGAGAGTGCTCCACGCCGGGGTGCCCTGGGCGAGCAGTCGCGGAGCCACCCGCAGTGCCGCAGCGATACTGGGCGGGATCGACCGCTTGTCGCCGAGTAGCAGGCCGACGACGCCTTCGGAATCGGCCGACAGCGGACCCAGCAGCCGGCGCCACGACGCCCCGTGGTCGAGTTCGGCACAGGTGCGGCCGATGTCGCGGTAGCCGATGGCTGCGGGCCTGCCCGGCAGCGGGTTGCCGTAGGACACCTCGGGCACCGCCAGCGCCACCCCCCGCGAGGGCAGATCGAACGCGGCGAAGAACGGCGACGCCAGGGCCAGCGGGTGCACCGCTGAGCAGATGTCGTGGGAGATCTCCGAGAACTCCGGGTCGGGAAGGGTGCGTGCGCCGCCCCCTGCGGTGGGCTGGGCCTCGAGTACCTGTACCGAAAGACCCGCTCGTGCGCAGATGACAGCGGCCGCCAGACCGTTGGGCCCGCTTCCGACGATGGTGACGTCCACCCGCGAAATCCTCCCACGTCCGACTCGGGAATCTCCCGGCCACCACCCCGCAACCGCCGCCCATTAGGCTGTCCGGGTGAGTTTGCCTGTTGTACTGATCGCCGACAAATTAGCCCAATCGACCGTGGAAGCCCTCGGCGACCAGGTCGAAGTGCGTTGGGTCGACGGTCCCGACCGGGAGAAACTGCTCGCTGCGGTCGGTGACGCCGACGCGCTGCTGGTGCGTTCGGCCACCACCGTCGACGCCGACGTGTTGGCCGCGGCACCGAAGCTGAAGATCGTGGCGCGGGCGGGCGTCGGCCTGGACAACGTCGACGTCGACGCGGCGACTGCGCGAGGTGTGCTGGTGGTCAACGCGCCGACGTCGAACATCCACAGCGCCGCCGAGCACGCGCTGGCGTTGATGCTGTCGGCCGCCCGTCAGATTCCCGCCGCCGACGCCACGCTGCGTGAACACACCTGGAAGCGGTCGTCGTTCTCCGGCACCGAGATCTTCGGCAAGACCGTCGGGGTGGTCGGGCTCGGCCGCATCGGCCAACTGGTGGCTGCGCGGCTCGCCGCGTTCGGCGCACACATCACGGCGTATGACCCCTATGTCTCCCACGCGCGTGCCGCGCAGCTGGGCATCGAGTTGTTGACGCTCGACGAACTTCTCGGACGAGCCGACTTCATCTCGGTGCACCTGCCCAAGACCAAGGAGACCGCGGGGCTGATCGGCAAAGAGGCACTGGCCAAGACCAAGCCCGGCGTCATCATCGTCAACGCAGCCCGCGGCGGCTTGATCGACGAGGCGGCCCTCGCCGAGGCGGTGGCCAGCGGACACGTGCGCGGCGCGGGGCTGGACGTGTTCGCCACCGAGCCGTGCACCGACAGCCCGTTGTTCGAGCTGCCACAGGTGGTGGTGACCCCACACCTGGGCGCGTCCACCTCGGAGGCTCAGGACCGGGCGGGCACCGACGTCGCGGCCAGCGTGAAGCTGGCGTTGGCAGGGGAGTTCGTGCCGGACGCGGTCAATGTCGGTGGTGGGGTCGTCGGCGAAGAGGTGGCGCCCTGGCTCGACCTGGTCCGCAAGCTGGGCCTCCTGGTCGGAGTGCTCTCCGCCGAGCTGCCGGTCTCGCTGTCGGTGCAGGTGCAGGGCGAACTGGCCGGTGAAGAGGTCGAAGTGCTGCGACTCTCGGCGCTGCGCGGGTTGTTCTCGGCGGTGATCGAGGATCAGGTGACGTTCGTCAACGCACCGGCGCTGGCGGCCGAGCGAGGCGTGGAGGCATCCATCGCGACCGCCCCGGAGAGCCCGAACCACCGCAGCATGGTCGACGTACGCGCGGTGGGAGGGGACGGATCGACGGTCAACGTCGCGGGCACCCTGACCGGCCCTCAGCTCGTCGAGAAGATCGTCCAGATCAACGGCCGCAACCTCGAACTGCGTGCCGAGGGCGTCAACCTGATCATCAACTACGACGACCAGCCGGGGGCGCTCGGCAAGATCGGCACCCTGCTGGGCAGTGCGGGCGCGAACATCCTTGCCGCGCAACTGAGTCAGGACGCCGACGGCGACGGCGCGACGATCATGCTGCGGCTGGACCGTCAGGTGCCCGCCGACGTCCTGTCAGCCATCGGTCGCGACGTCAACGCGGTGACGTTGGAAGTGGTGGATCTGTCATGAAGCTCGCGGTGATCGCCGGCGACGGTATCGGGCCGGAAGTCATCGGCGAGGCGCTCAAAGTGCTCGACGAGGTACTTCCGGGTGTGCAAAAGACCGAGTACGACCTCGGCGCCCGGCAGTACCACGCCACCGGCGAGGTGCTGCCCGCGTCGGTGCTCGATGAGTTGAAGGCGCACGACGCCATCCTGCTCGGGGCGATCGGAGATCCGTCGGTGCCCAGCGGGTTGCTCGAACGAGGCCTGCTGCTGCGGGTCCGGTTCGAGTTGGATCATCACGTCAACCTGCGTCCCGGGCGGCTTTATCCGGGTGTGCAGAGCCCGCTGGCCGGAAACCCCGAGATCGACTTCGTGGTGGTTCGGGAGGGCACCGAGGGCCCGTACACCGGTAACGGCGGCGCGATCCGTGTCGACACGCCCCACGAGATCGCCACCGAGGTGAGCGTCAACACCGCCTACGGGGTGCGCCGGGTGGTTCAGGACGCTTTCGGGCGGGCACAGCAGCGGCGCAAGCATCTGACGCTGGTGCACAAGAACAACGTGCTCGCGTACGCAGGGTCGTTGTGGTGGCGCACCGTGCAGGCGGTGGCACCTGAGTACCCGGACGTCGAGGTGGCCTACCTGCACGTCGATGCCGCGACGATCCACATGGTCACCGACCCCGGCCGCTTCGACGTCATCGTCACCGACAACCTGTTCGGCGACATCATCACCGATCTCGCCGCTGCGGTGTGCGGCGGCATCGGACTCGCGGCCAGCGGCAACATCGATGCCACGAGGGCCAATCCGTCGATGTTCGAACCGGTCCACGGAAGCGCGCCCGACATCGCCGGCCGGGGGATCGCGGATCCGACGGCGGCGATCATGTCGGTGTCGCTGCTGCTGGCCCACCTCGGCGAACTCGGCGCCGCGGCGCGGGTCGACAAGGCTGTGGAAGAGCATCTGGCGACACGTGGTGACGAGAAGTTGTCGACGTCCGCGGTCGGCGAGCGGATCCTGGGGAAGCTGTAAGCACCGCGGGCGGATTCGTGACGCTGCAGGCTCACCGGCTCCGGGTAGGCGACGGTGCCGTCAGTGGCACCGCGGGAATCGCCATGAGCGGGAACAGTGAGCACACGGCGAAGGTGATCGGAAAGCCGGCCACGCCGATCAGGGCCCCGAACAGCGGCGGCACGATCCCGGCGGTGAACAACTGGCTGGTGTTCTGGGCGCCCAGAGCCCGTCCGCTCCAGAACGGGCCCGCGATCTCGGCAATCGCGGTGAACGCCAAGCCATTGTCCGAGACGGTGACCACCGACGCCACCATCATCAACGCGATGCTGGCGGGTGAGTCGAGCCAGTCGGTGAGGGCGAGGGCGGCCATGGACACGGCCGCGGCGGCCGCGATGATCCGGATCGGTCGCATCCGCGCACCAAGCGCGTCACCGGATCGTCTGAGAACCCGATCGGACCAACGCCCGGCGCCGATCCGCCCGCTTGCCCCGAGAAGCTGTGCCAGCGTGACCAACAGGCCGGCAGAGCCTGGCGACCAGCCGCGTTCGCTGATCAGCCAGACCAGCGTGAACGTCCATACCAAGATCTGTGGCACCACGAGCAGTACCGAAGTGAGGTGGATGCGCAGCAGCAGTCGGGAGTCGCGGTACGGGTTTGCCAAGTCCGCCTCGGGGGCCTGGGATCGGGGCGGCCGGGGTGGATCGATCACCGCCACCGCACAAATCAACGCCGATGCGGTGCACACGATCGCCGGGAAAAGCAATGCCGCCGAGACGCCGTGGTGCTCGGCCACCCGGGGGATGACCAGTGCGCCGAGGCCGACCCCCAGTGGTTGAGCGGTCTGCCGGATCCCCATCACCAGGCCACGCTGTTCGGCGGCGAACCACCCGACGACCAGCCGGCCACTGGCCGTATTGCTGCTTGCCGCCGCCATCCCGCCGAGAAACAGGAACATGCTCACCGCGACCAACGACTGCACCGACGCGGCCGCGAAGGCAGCCGCAGCGGTGAGTGCCGAGCCCAGCATCAACACCAGGCGTTCGCCCACCCGGTCGACGACATAACCCCACGCGATCAGGGTCACCACCATGCCGAGGCTGGGCATGGCCGATACCAGGCCGGCCTGCGCGAGGCCGAGTCCGCGCTCGGTGTGCAGCGTGGGAATCAGAAACGCCACACCGTTGATGAACACGTTCGCGCACAGCGTCGCCGACAGCGCGATCACCAGCATCGACCAGCGCTTGGCGGTGCTAATGGGCGAGACGACCACCCGGCCATGCTCGCACACATATCTCATCAGGCTGAATAGGTATCCCATCTAGTGAGATCTGGCTGTCCAGCTGCGCCGCGCCCGTCGGACCTGAGGTGCCGGGCATTACGCTGAGGCAATGCGTCTCGGCCGAATCGCCAGTCCCGATGGAGTCGCCTTCGTCAGCATCGAGGGCGACCCGAACGAGGCAATCTGCAAGGAGATCGCCGAGCACCCGTTCGGCAACCCGACATTCACCGGGCGGAGTTGGCCGCTTGCCGACGTCCGGCTGCTGGCGCCCATCCTGGCCAGCAAGGTGGTCTGCATGGGCAAGAACTATGCGGCCCACGCCGAGGAGATGGGGGGCGCCGCACCCGAGGACCCGGTGATATTCCTCAAGCCGAACACCTCGATCATCGGCCCGAATTCGCCGATCCAGCTGCCTGCGGATGCTCATCCGGTGCATCATGAAGGCGAACTGGCTGCCGTGATCGGGCGGCCGTGCAAGGACGTGCCGGCTTCCCGGGCCGCCGAGAATATTCTGGGCTACACGATCGCCAACGACGTCTCGGCGCGCGATCAGCAGCGAAAAGACGGACAGTGGATGCGGGCCAAGGGGCATGACACCTTCTGCCCGGTGGGGCCGTGGATCGTCACCGACCTCGATCCGAGCGATCTGGATCTGCGCACCGAGGTCAACGGCGAGGTGCGCCAACACTCGAACACCGCTCTGATGCTCCACGATGTCGGCGCGATCGTCGAGTGGGTGTCTGCGGTGATGACGTTGCTTCCGGGGGATCTGATCCTGACCGGGACGCCCGAGGGCGTCGGCCCGATCGAGGATGGAGACACCGTCAGCATCACCATTTCGGGGATCGGGACGTTGTCCAATCCCGTTGTACGAAAAGGAAAGCCGTGAACACCGCGGACGCGAGGAGCAATTTGGACACCGCGGACGCAAGGAGCAATTTGGACACCGCGGACGCAAGGAGCAATTTGGACACCGCGGACGCAAGGAGCAATTTGGGCACCGCGGACGCAAGGAGCGAATTGGACACCAGGGTCAGATTCTGTCCGTCGCCGACCGGCATTCCCCACGTCGGCCTGGTGCGCACCGCGCTCTTCAACTGGGCCTACGCCCGGCACACCGGTGGCACGTTCGTCTTTCGTATCGAGGACACCGACGCGCAGCGGGACAGCGCGGAGAGTTACGCCGCGATCCTGGATGCGCTGCGCTGGCTGGGCCTGGACTGGGATGAGGGACCCGAGGTCGGGGGGCCCTACGAGCCCTACCGGCAGTCGCAGCGTTCTCAGATCTACCGGGACGTGCTCGAGCAACTCCTCGCTTCGGGCGAGGCCTACGAGGCGTATTCGACCGCCGAGGAGGTGGAGGCGCGGCACCTTGCTGCCGGCCGTAATCCGAAACTGGGGTATGACAATTTCGACCGTGATCTGACCGGCGAGCAGCGCGCAGCCTTCCGTGCCGAGGGGCGTAAGCCGGTGCTGCGGCTGCGGATGCCCGACGCCGACCTGTCCTGGACCGATCTGGTCCGCGGCGAGACGACGTTTCCGGCGGGGTCGGTGCCCGACTTCGCGTTGACGCGTGGCAGCGGAGACCCTTTGTACACGTTGGTCAACCCGGTCGACGATGCGCTGATGAAGATCACCCATGTGCTTCGCGGCGAGGACATCATGCCGTCCACCCCGCGCCAGATCGCGTTGTACCAGGCGCTGATCCGCATTGGGGTCGCCGAGCAGGTTCCGCAGTTCGCCCATCTGCCAAGCGTTCTGGGGGACGGCAACAAGAAGCTGTCCAAACGCGACCCGCAGTCCAATCTTTTCCTGCACCGCGACCGTGGCTTCATTCCCGAAGGGCTGCTGAATTATCTGGCGTTGCTCGGCTGGGGCATCGCCGACGATCACGACGTGTTCGGCCTCGACGAGATGGTGGCCGCATTCGATGTGGTCAACGTGAACTCGAATCCGGCGCGCTTCGATCAGAAGAAGGCCGATGCGATCAACGCCGAGCACATCCGGCTGCTGGACGAGCACGATTTCGCCGACCGGCTGTCGACGTTCTTCGCCGCGCACGGTCACCGCACGGGCCTGGACGACGCTCGGTTCGCCGAGGCCGCGAAGCTGGTGCAGACCCGCATCGTGGTGCTCGGCGACGCGTGGGAGCTGCTGAAGTTCCTCGACGACGACGGTTTCGTGCTCGACGACAGGGCGGCGGCCAAGGAGTTGCGGCCTGCTGCCGTGCCGGTCCTCAGTGCCGCGCTGGAGGCGCTCGAGGGGGTCGGGCAGTGGGCGACGGCCGCGATCGAGGAGGCACTGAAGTCAGCACTGGTGGACGGGCTGGAACTCAAACCCCGCAAGGCGTTCGGTCCGGTGAGGGTGGCGGTGACCGGTTCTTCGGTGAGCCCGCCGCTGTTCGAGTCGCTGGAACTGCTGGGGCGGGACCGCAGCCTGGACCGGTTGCGGGCCGGCCGCGACGTCGCCGCCGCGGCGGCGGCAGAGGCCTGAAAAAAACACCGCCGAACATTTGGTAGTGTGCACGTCGGCCCGCCAGTAGGTCCAGCACGGCGTCCCCGTGCTGTGTCGGGTTCACGAAATGGCCTGTGACCAGCGGTTACAGGTGGCCAGTGGGGTATGGTGTAATTGGCAACACAGCGGTTTCTGGTACCGCCATTCTAGGTTCGAGTCCTGGTACCCCAGCCAATGCAACGGATTAGGTCAGCATTCTCACCTGAGCTATGCTGACCCACCGAAAACAGTTGGAAACAGTTCTGGCCCCCGTCGTCTAGCGGCCTAGGACGCCGCCCTCTCACGGCGGTAGCGTGGGTTCGAATCCCATCGGGGGTACCACCGGCGAATTCTGGGCAGTTCTGGTCTCAGAGGCGGCGGGTCAATGCGTCAGCGGCGGCGACGAGGTCGGTGGCCCAGCGCACACCCGGACGCCGGCCCATTCGGTCGATCGGTCCGGATACCGATACCGCCGCGATCACGGCGCCGCGCCCGTCCCGCACCGGCGCGGACACACTGGCCACTCCCGGCTCCCGCTCGGCCACGCTCTGGGCCCATCCCCGCTTGCGCACCTCGGCCAGCGTGCGATCGTTGAATGCCGCCGACGGCAGGACCGCCTGCTGGGTGGCCGGATCTGCGTAGGCGAGCAGCACTTTGGCGCCCGACCCGGCGTTCATCGGCAGCCGTGTCCCGATCGGCACGGTATCGCGCAGCCCGGCAGGTGGTTCCAGGGCGGCGATGCAGATCCGTGCGGTCCCTTCGCGCCGGTAGAGCTGCACGCTCTCCCCGGTGAGTTCGCGCAGCCGCGGCAGCACCGAGGCGCCCGCGGCCAGCAGCGGATCCCTGACGTGCCCGGCGAGCTCGGTGACGGCAGGGCCGAGACGCCACTGCCCGTCACCGTCGCGGGCCAGCAGGCGGTGCACCTCCAGCCCGACGGCCAGCCGATGCGCCGTGGCCCGCGGCAGGTCGGTGCGCTCACACAGATCTGCCAGGCCGCATGGGGACTGGGCGACCGCGTGAAGCACGCCGACGGCTTTGTCCAACACGCCGATGCCGCTATCCTGTCTCACAAGGAGATACTAGCGTCCCAGATTGTGAGATCGTCAAGATGGCCATCGCGAACCAGTCCCGCACTCTCGCCGAGAAGGTGTGGAGCGACCACGTTGTTGTCACCGGCTCCGGTGAGGGTGGTGCCCGGCAACCGGACCTGATCTACATCGACCTGCACCTGGTGCACGAGGTGACCAGCCCCCAGGCGTTCGACGGCCTGCGCCTTGCCGGGCGCCCGGTGCACCGGCCGGACCTGACCATCGCCACCGAGGACCACAACGTGCCGACGATCGACATCGACAAGCCGATCGCCGACCCGATCTCGCGCACGCAGGTGGAGACGCTGCGCCGCAACTGCGAGGAGTTCGGCGTCCGGCTGCACCCGATGGGCGACGCCGAACAGGGGATCGTGCACATCATCGGACCGCAACTGGGTTTGACCCAACCCGGTATGACGGTGGTGTGTGGGGATAGTCACACCTCCACCCACGGCGCATTCGGGGCATTGGCAATGGGCATCGGCACTTCCGAGGTCGAGCACGTGCTGGCCACCCAGACACTGCCGCTGTCGCCCTTCAAGACGATGGCCGTCAACGTGGATGGTGTCCTGCCGCCCGGGGTCAGTGCCAAGGACATCATTCTCGCCGTCATCGCCAAGATCGGTACCGGCGGTGGGCAGGGGTACGTGATCGAGTACCGCGGCAGCGCGATCGAAGCACTGTCGATGGAAGGTCGGATGACCGTCTGCAACATGAGCATCGAGGCAGGAGCCCGAGCTGGAATGGTCGCGCCCGACGAGACGACCTTCGAGTTCCTCCGCGGTCGCCCGCACGCCCCCAAGGGCTCGCAGTGGGACGCCGCCGTGGCCGCGTGGCGTCTGCTGCGCACCGACGACGGCGCCGAATTCGACACCGAGGTCTACATCGATGCGTCCACTCTGAGCCCGTTCGTGACATGGGGGACCAATCCGGGGCAGGGTGTTCCGCTGTCCGGTTCGGTGCCGGACCCGCAGCTGATCGTGGGCGAGGGGGAGCGCCAGGCCGCCGAAAAGGCATTGACCTACATGGACCTTCGCGCCGGTACGGCGATGCGTGACATCCCGGTGGACACCGTTTTTGTCGGCTCGTGCACCAACGGCCGGATCGAGGACCTGCGGGTGGTCGCCGAGGTGTTGCGCGGACGTAGGGTCGCCGACGACGTCCGGATGCTGGTGGTCCCCGGCTCGATGCGGGTGCGCGCCCAGGCCGAATCAGAAGGGCTGGGCGAGATCTTCACGGCTGCGGGCGCGGAATGGCGACAGGCCGGCTGCTCGATGTGCCTCGGGATGAACCCCGACCAGCTCTCTGTCGGCGAGCGGTGTGCGTCGACTTCCAACCGCAACTTCGAGGGCAGGCAAGGAAAGGGTGGGCGTACCCACCTGGTGTCCCCGGCGGTTGCCGCGGCGACGGCGGTGCGCGGAACGCTCTCCTCGCCGGCGGATCTGCCGGCCGTGACGACTCACTGAAACCCGACAGGAGACTTTGATGGAAGCCTTTCGCACCCACACCGGAATCGGCGTTCCACTGCGCCGGTCGAATGTCGACACCGACCAGATCATTCCCGCGGTCTATCTGAAGCGGGTGACCCGAACGGGATTCGAGGACGGACTCTTCGCAGCCTGGCGTAACGACCCGGCCTTCGTGCTCAATCAGGCACCGTTCGACAAGGGCTCTGTTCTGGTGGCCGGACCTGATTTCGGCACCGGTTCGTCGCGCGAGCACGCCGTCTGGGCGCTCATGGACTTCGGATTCCGGGTGGTGATCTCGTCCCGGTTCGCCGACATCTTCCGGGGCAACGCGGGCAAGGCCGGTCTCCTGGCGGCAGAAGTCGCGCAGGACGACGTGGAATTGTTGTGGAAACTCATCGAGCAGCAGCCGGGTCTGGAAATCACTGTGAATCTTCAAGATCGAACCATTGCCGCGGGAACGGTCATGGTGCCGTTCAACATTGACGACTACACCGCATGGCGACTTCTCGAAGGCCTCGACGATATTGGCCTTACGCTGCGGAAACGCGATCAGATCGAGCAGTTCGAGGCCGCTCGTCCGGTGTGGAAACCGCGCACTCTACCGGCCTGACAGACCGCCGTTTCGGCCGAAATCGCCCCGCCACGATCCCCTTTTCGGGGCCGCCGGCAGGACGGCAAGCGGGGCAAGCGGATTGAAAAAAGTTCGCTGGGTTGCCTTGAAATTGCGCGTGGCTCTTGGAAATCAGCAGCCATTGGGTTTACCGTGTCCAATAGTCGGTTCAAAGAGGACCACTTGTATTCGGAGGTTTTGCATGAACAAAGCAGAGCTCATCGACGTACTCACGGAGAAATTGGGCTCGGATCGTCGGCAGGCAACTGCGGCGGTGGAGAATGTCGTTGACACCATCGTGCGTGCGGTTCACAAGGGTGAGAGCGTGACGATCACCGGCTTCGGCGTCTTCGAACAGCGTCGTCGTGCCGCCCGCGTGGCGCGCAACCCGCGCACCGGAGAGACGGTCAAGGTCAAGCCCACCTCCGTGCCGGCGTTTCGCCCAGGCGCTCAGTTCAAGGCTGTTGTCTCTGGCGCACAGCGTCTCCCGGCGGATGGTCCGGCGGTCAAGCGTGGTGTGACTGCCGGCAGCACTGCCCGGAAGGCTGCCAAGAAGGCTCCGGCCAAGAAGGCTGCGGCGAAGAAGGCTGCTCCTGCCAAGAAGGCTCCGGCCAAGAAGGCTGCGGCGAAGAAGGCTGCTCCTGCCAAGAAGGCTCCCGCCAAGAAGGCTCCGGCCAAGAAGGCTCCGGCCAAACGCGGTCGCAGGTAGTCAAAACATCAGGCACGCCGCGGGTCACGAGACCCGCGGCGTGTTTGTGTGTGCGTCGGGAACAGTGCCGATGGGCTGCCTAGGTTGAATTCATTTGCGGCGTCATTTCTTCGGAGGCAGCGCTGTGCCGAGGTGGTCTGCCGCGACCAGTCTGCCGTCGGCCAGTGACATCACCCATGTGCTGCCCTTGCGGTTGCGTGACTTGTCCGGCCGGACTCCGTCACGCTCGCACCACCACTCGATGAGGTCGGGAATCACCTTCCCCTGAGTGCATATCACCGGGTTCTGCGCTGTCGCCGTGATCTCGAGGATGCGTTCGCGGGTGGCCTTCCGGTTGTCGGCGTACGCCTCTTCGGAGAGCTCGGCCTCGTCGCGGATCACCGCGCCCAGCTCTTCGGCGAGGGGATCCAGTGTCTGCCGGCACCGAACCCGGTCGGCAGCGAACAAGTCGCCCGCGCCGAAGGCGAGGAGCTGGCCGACCAGCGACTCGGCCTGCGCGCGACCGTGCTTGTCGAGGGGGCGCTTCCGGTCATCGCCCTTGTATCTGGCTCGACTTCCCGCGGTGGCGTGGCGGACGATCATCACCGTCTGAGTGTCGGCGGGCAGTTTTGTGAAGCGGCGCAGCACTTTGCGATCATCCGGATACGTCAGCATCTTCATCGCCTGGTCGACCGGTAACCATTTCAGCTCGTCGACCTCGTCGTTGACGCTGAACTGTCCGTTGATACAACGCCCTGCCCAGTAACGCACCTTCTTGATGCCGGGATCCAACGGATAACTCACCGTTGTGAGGCGGCGACCGAGATGGGCATGAAAGCCCGTCTCCTCGGCGATCTCCCGCACGGCGGTCACAGGTTCGGTCTCACCGGAATCCACCTTGCCCTTGGGGAGCGACCAGTCGTCATAGCGGGGGCGGTGAATGATCGCCACCTCCGGCGTGGAGGCGCCGTCCGACGGCCGCCACAGCACAGCGCCGGCAGCGAGGATGCGGTTTTTGGCCATGGTTGTATCCAGTGGGGTCTCCTTGGACACCTCAGCTCCTGTGGGTCGATCGGTCCGGAGATCCAGTCCTACGGATGACGGTGGCGTTCCATCAAAGACATTTGGTGGTCGCGCACGGTGCGCCCCTCCTGAGGCGACGCGGTCCAGTGTCCGTCCGGGCCGAGTTCCCAGCAGCGGGTCTTCGGGTCGGTCGCCGACTCGAAGATGTCGTTCAACTGTGCAGTCAACCGCGGATCCTTGACTTGGGCCATCACTTCCACACGCCGGTCGAGATTACGATGCATCATGTCGGCGCTGCCGATCCAGTATTCGTCGATGGCGCGGAAGTGAATGAGCCGCGAATGCTCGAGGAACCGACCGAGAATCGAGCGCACCGAGATGTTCTCCGAGTAGCCGGAGGCGCCGGGGCGCAGGGCGCAGATCCCCCGGACCACCACTTCGACCCGGACACCGGCCTGAGATGCCCGGTACAGGGCGTCGATGACCTGTTCGTCGACCAAGGCGTTGGCCTTCATCCGGATCCGGCCGTCGGCGCCGTCCCGGGTCGCCGCGATCTCGCGTTCGATCCGCTCGATGATGCCCCTGCGCACTCCGAATGGGGCGACCAGCAGATTGCGGTAGGACTCCTTGCGGGAGTAACCCGTCAGCGAGTTGAAGAGATCGGTGAGGTCGGCACCGATGTCGGGCGCGGCGGTGAGCAGACCGATGTCCTCGTAGAGTCGCGCGGTCTTGGGGTTGTAGTTGCCGGTGCCGACGTGGCAGTAGCGCCGGATCGTCGACCCTTCTCGCCGCACCACCAGACAGGTCTTGCAGTGTGTCTTCAGACCGATCAGCCCGTACACCACGTGTACGCCTGCCTGCTCCAGGGCACGTGCCCATTTGATGTTGGCCTGCTCGTCGAACCTCGCTTTGATCTCCACCAGCGCGACGACCTGCTTGCCGGCCTCGGCAGCGTCGATGAGCGCGTTGACGATCGGGGAATCACCCGAGGTTCGGTACAGCGTCTGCTTGATCGCCAGCACGTTGGGATCCGCGGCCGCCTGCTCGATGAAACGCTGCACCGTGGTGGAGAACGAGTCGTACGGGTGGTGGACCAGGACGTCGCCGTCACGAAGTGTCGAGAAGATGCTCTTGGGTGTCTCTCGTTCGCCGAACGCCGGCGGTGTGGCCGGCACGAACGGACGATCCTTCAGCGCAGGCCGGTCGACGCCATAGATCTGCCACAGCGACGAGAGATCCAACAGACCTGGGACTTCCACGACATCCCCGGGCGCGACATCGAGCTCGCGCAACAACAATTCGAGCATGCCCTCGGTCATGTCGTCGGAGACCTCGAGCCGCACCGGCGAGCCGAAGCGCCGGCGGGCCAGTTCCCGCTCGAGCGCCTGCAGCAGGTCCTCGTCGCGGTCCTCCTCCACCTCGAAATCCGCGTTGCGGGTGATCCGGAACGCGTGGTGCTCGACGATCTCCAGCCCGGGGAACAGCACCGGCAGGAACGCGGCGATCAGCTCCTCCATCGGCAGGAAGCGCACGACGTCCGGTGTGCCTTCGCGGCTGGACAGCTCCACGAAACGGTCGACGTTGTCGGGCACCTTGATTCGGGCGAAGTGCTGGCCGCCGTCGTCGGGATGCTTGACGGTGATCGCCAGATTCAGGCTCAGTCCGCTGACGAACGGGAACGGGTGTGCGGGGTCGACCGCCAACGGTGTCAGAACCGGGAACACCTGTTCGTGGAAGTACGTGGACAGCCGCCCGCGCTCGGCCTCATCGAGTTCGGCCCACGTCACGATGATGATGCCCTGTTCCGCCAGCGCCGGGCGGACCGAGTCGAGGAACACATGGGAGTGCCGACTGGCGATCTGCTGGGTGCGCTCGCTGATCCTCCGCAACTGCTCGCGCGGTGACAGGCCGTCGGCGGACCGGACAGACAGTCCCATCTCGTCACGCCGCTTGAGGCCGGCCACCCGCACCATGTAGAACTCGTCGAGGTTGGACGCGAAGATCGCCAGGAACTTCGCCCGTTCGAGCAAGGCCAGCGAGGGATCGGCGGCGAGCGCCAGCACCCGGGCGTTGAAGTCCAGCCAGCTCAGCTCTCGGTTGAGATAGCGGTCCTCGGGCAGCGGGTTCTCGACCGGAGGCGCGGTCGCCGCCGGTGGCGCCTCGGGTGCCGCGTCAGCCGGACCCGCGATCACCGGCAGGGGAGCCGCTGTCTCCGCTGCGTCCGAGCTGTCGGGCCGGGTCTGGGCTTCGGTCATCCTGTGATGATTCCCTATCCAGGGGTCCTCTTGCCACCGAGTCGGGGCATCGGGTGGTCGCCGTCATTTCCTGTTGCTGATTGCCTGTGCCGTCGCCGACCCGATGCCGAGTTCCCGCACCGCGATCAGGTCATCGGGGGTGTCGATGTCGCAGCGCAGCCCCGGCCAGTCGCCGGTCAGTTCGACCGCGCCTGAACGACGATGGCGCTCTGCGGAATCAGGTCCGAAGCGCGGGTCGAGTCCCACTCCGAACGACAACAACGCCGACGTGCCAGTGCCGTGCCGGTCGGCGACGAAACTGCGCGGACAGTCCCGTGCGGCACTGATCGCCTCGCTCAGCTCATGGCTCTGCAGCGCCGGTAGATCACCCTGCAGCGCAACGACGTTCACCGTGCTCCTGCGCACCATGGCCTCGGCCGCCAGCAGCGCGTTGTTGAGCGGGTCGGGGTGGCCGTCGGGCGTCGGATCGGTGAGCACCACCGCGCCCAATCGTTGCGCCGCCGCGGCGGCCGTCATGTCGGGGGTGACGACGATCACCGACTGCAGCGCGGTCACGGCCGAAGCCGCGGCGATGGTGTCCATCAACATGGCCAGCACGATCTGCTCGCGGGTCGCCGCCGAAAACTCCGGCGCCAACCGTGTCTTCGCCGCGGTGAGCCGCTTGACCGCGATCACCAGCCCGATATCGGGATTCTCAGCACGCGGGCGCTGGGCCGATTGCCGGCTGTTCTTCGCGCGAGCGCTGCCCTCGGTGGTGCCGTCGGTCATGCTGCTCACGAGCGCCATCCTGCCAGTCACTATTCCCCGGCTACGCTGAAGCCGTGGTTGAGGCGGCGGTGATGGGCGCGGGGGCGTGGGGGACCGCCCTGGCGAAAGTATTGGCAGATGCCGGCAACAGCGTCCGGCTGTGGGCCCGTCGACCCGAACTGGCCGACGAGATCAACCGCACCCATCACAACGCCGGCTACCTCGACGGTGAGCTGCCCACGACGATCCGCGCGACCAGCGATCACGTCGAGGCGCTCGACGGTGCCTGTACGGTGCTGCTGGCCGTGCCGGCTCAGACTCTGCGGGCCAACCTGATCGGCTGGAAGGACTCCATCGACTCCGGCGCCACGCTGGTCAGCTTGGCCAAGGGCATCGAGCTGGGCTCGCTGATGCGAATGAGTCAGGTCATCGTGGCCGTGACCGGGTTCGATCCGGCTCAGGTCGCCGTCGTCACCGGGCCCAACCTGGCCAGTGAGATCGCGCAGGGACAGCCCGCCGCGACCGTCGTCGCGTGCAGCGACTCCGGAAGGGCGGTGACCATCCAGCGGGCACTGGCGACCGGCTACTTCCGGCCGTACACCAACTCCGACGTGATCGGCGCGGAGGTCGGGGGAGCATGCAAAAACGTCATCGCCCTGGCCTGCGGAATGGCCGCCGGTTCGGGGCTGGGGGAGAACACCGCGGCGGCCATCATCACCCGTGGCCTCGCCGAGATCATGCGGCTGGGAATCGCGTTGGGAGCCAAGCCCGCCACCCTTGCCGGGCTCGCAGGCATCGGCGATCTCGTGGCCACCTGCATGTCACCGCACTCCCGTAATCGTTCCTTCGGTGAGCGGCTGGGCAGGGGGGGCACCATGCAGGCAGCGCTCGCCGCGACCGGAGGCCACGTCGCCGAAGGTGTCACGTCGTGCGAATCGGTGCTGGCATTGGCGTCCGCCTACGACGTCGAGATGCCGCTCACCGAGGCCGTGCACCGGGTCTGTCACAGAGCCCTGTCGGTCGGCGACGCGGTGGCCCTGTTGCTCGGCCGGACCACCAAGCCGGAGTAGGCCATGCCCGGCACTTATGGCGACTCCACCCGCAGCATCAAAGCTGTTGGCTCAGAAGCAATCCCGGGAAGCCCCATCGCGCCGCCGCCGGTTCCCGCGGCCGCATACCACCTTCCGGCCGACGAAGACGACTCGCTGGACAGTTACGGCCGCAGGTCCAATCCGACGTGGCGGCAACTGGAGTCGGCACTCGCCCGACTCGAGGGGGCCGCCGGCGCGCTGACGTTCGGCTCCGGAATGGCTGCCGTCACGTCGGTTCTGCGCACCGTCGCCGAGCCCGGCCGCACCCTGGTCGTTCCCGCCGACGGCTACTACCAGGTGCGCGCCTACGCCCGCGAGTATCTCGCACCGCGCGGTGTCAGGGTGGTCGAGGCCCGCTGTGCCCAGATGTGCGACGCGGCCGGTGATGCCGGCACAGGAGACGTGGTGTTCGCCGAGACGCCGTCGAACCCGGGGCTCGATGTGGTCGACCTGCACCAGCTGGCAATGATCTGCCGCGCCGGCGGCGCGATGCTCGTCGTCGACAACACCACCGCCACGCCGCTGGGGCAGCAACCGCTGTCACTGGGCGCCGACCTCGTGGTGGCCAGCGCCACCAAAGCGCTGGCCGGCCACCACGATGTCCTGGCCGGCTACGTCGCGGGCAGCCACCCCGAGGTGATGGCGCGTCTGGAGCGCGAACGTCTACTGGCCGGCCCCATCCTGGGCTCGTTCGAGGCCTGGCTGGTGCTGCGCAGCCTCGGAAGCCTCGGGTTGCGTTTCGAACGCCAATGTCAGAACGCCGCCGCCGTCGCGCTGATGCTGCGGTCACATCCCGCGGTGAGGTCGGTCCGCTATCCGGGTCTGCCCGACGACCCGTCGCACGCGGTGGCCGCCGTGCAGATGCGTCGCTTCGGTGGCGTGGTCGCCGTGGAGCTGGCGAGCGCGGCGACGGTGCACGAACTGGTCGGTCGGAGCGCACTGCTGGTCGCATCGACCAGTTTCGGCGGCATCCATTCCTCGGTCGACCGCCGGGCGCGATGGGGAGATCCCGTCCCCGATGGATTCGCCCGGCTGTCGATGGGCATCGAGGACACCGATGACCTGGTCAGCGACATCGAGCAGGCGCTCGGGGCGGCATGAGGACCGGGCGCGGACCCTGCGCATTGCCCCGGGGGCGGTAGCCTCTCTAGGTTGTGACTGCCCGTATCCGCGTAGCCGTCGTTTACGGCGGACGTAGTTCTGAACACGCGATCTCGTGTGTTTCGGCCGGCAGCATCCTGCGCAACCTCGACCCGGAGCGCTTCGACGTGGTCGCGGTGGGGATCTCGCCCGGGGGTTCCTGGGTGCTCACCGACGGTCGGCCCGAGACGCTGGCCATCACCGATGGCACCCTGCCGCAGGTCGGCGAAGCGTCGGGCACTGCGCTGGCGTTGACCGCCGACCCGACCCGACACGGCCAACTGCTGTCGCTGGGCGAGGGAGCCGGCGAGATGCTGGCGGCCGTCGACGTCGTGTTCCCGGTGCTCCACGGGCCGTACGGCGAGGACGGGACCATCCAGGGACTGCTGGAGCTCGCCGGCGTTCCGTATGTGGGCGCGGGAGTGCTGGCAAGCGCGGCCGGGATGGACAAGGAGTTCACCAAGAAGCTGCTGGTGGCAGAAGGGCTGCCGATCGGCGACCACGTGGTGCTGCGTCCGCAGCAGGCCACCCTGTCGCTGGAGGATCGCGAACGCCTCGGGTTGCCGGTGTTCGTCAAACCTGCGCGCGGTGGCTCCTCGATAGGCGTCAGCCGGGTCGCCGGTTGGGACATGCTCGACATTGCCATCGAACAGGCCCGCCGGCACGACCCCAAGGTCATCGTCGAGGCCGCCGTACCGGGACGGGAACTCGAATGCGGCGTGCTGGAGTTCCCCGACGGACATGTCGAGGCGAGCACCATCGGGGAGATCCGGGTGGCCGGCGTGCGGGGCCGCGAAGACGGGTTCTACGACTTCGAGACCAAGTACCTCGCCGACGCCGCGGAACTCGATGTACCGGCCAAGGTCGACGACGCGGTCGCCGAGGAGGTCAGGGGGTTGGCGATCCGGGCCTTCCGCGCCATCGACTGCCAGGGCCTGGCCCGGGTCGATTTTTTCCTCACCGATGACGGACCCGTCATCAACGAGATCAATACGATGCCGGGCTTCACCACGATCTCGATGTACCCGCGGATGTGGGCAGCCAGTGACGTCGACTATCCGACGCTGCTCGCCACGATGGTCGAGACCGCGATCGCCCGCGGTACCGGACTGCGCTGACGATCACTCGATCGGCCCGGGACGGACCGCAGTGGCCGGCAGGACCTCGGTGATCGCGGTCGAGATCGCCTGGATCGGTGTCGGGCCCGAATCGGGCGGCAGGGTCAGCGCCACGTAAACCGGCCGGTCCACCGCGAACCAGGTGCTACGTCCCTGCGCTGCCTGGTCGGTGACCTGGAACCACTGCACGGCGTCGACCATCTGAACCGGGGCACCCACCACGAAACCGACGGGACGTTCGAGTCCGCACCGCAGGATGAGTGCGTCGTCCGCGCCGTCGGCCCGCCATGCCGCTGCGCCGGCCGGGGCGGGGTCCATCACCGGCGCGCGCGAATAGTCACCGAGTTGCTCGGGCAGCGCCTCGACCAGGGCACCGCATTCGGGACTGTCGGCCTGCGGCGCCGGTGCGGCGGCGATGGCGACCGGTTGCTGCGGGGGTGAGCGCTGCAGGACGGCGGCGACCACGACGACGGCGACGACGGCGCCGACGGCCACGACGAGCGCCGCGATCAGTAGTGGCCGAGGGGGGCCGTCACCGGTATCGCTGTTCATCAGCCGAACTCTAAGGCTGCACCCCGTCGGCGATGGGACAGGTCAGGGTGCGGGTGATTCCGGCGACTTGTTGCACGCTGGGGACGACGGCGGTCTGAAGCTCGTCGAGGGTGTCCGCACCGACGCGCGCGACGACGTCGTAGGGCCCGGTCACGTATTCCGACGACAGCACCCCGCTCAGGCCGACGAGTTGCTTGGCGATCACCTCGGCGCGACCGACCTCGGTCTGGATCAGAACAAAGGCCTCGACCACGCCGCTCATCCCTCCGTCTGGCTGCATAGACTCCACGTCGCAGGGACCAAACGTACCGCAGGTGGGCCGAGCGTTCAGGGCACGAAGACGCGGCAAGCTGCACGCTCGACGGAAGGACCGGGATGGCGGTCGATCACCCGGATGAATCGCTGGCCGGGGTGGGGGAGTTCGCGGCCATCGACCGGCTGGTGGCCGGTCGCCGGCAACCCCCGTGGGTCTCGCTCGGTCCCGGCGACGACGCGGCGGTGGTCGCCGCACCCGATGGCCGCACCGTCGTCAGCACCGACATGCTGGTCGAAGACCGCCACTTCCGTCTCGACTGGTCGACTCCGTATGACGTGGGCCGCAAGGCCATCGCCCAGAATGCCGCCGATATCGAGGCGATGGGGGCCCGCGCCACGGCATTCGTCGTCGGGTTCGGCGCCCCCGGTGAGACGGTGACCGCCAGAGCGGTCGAACTCGCCGACGGCATGTGGCACGAGGCGGAACTACTGGGAGCCGGCATCGTCGGCGGAGACATGGTGCGCGCCCCGCAGTGGGTGATCTCGGTGGCAGCGCTCGGCGACCTCGGCGGTCGCGAACCGGTACGTCGCGCCGGAGCCAACCGAGGCGACACGGTGGCGGCGATCGGCAATATCGGCCATTCTGCAGCCGGATATGTGTTGTGGCACAACGGTATCAACGGATTCGATGAACTTCGCGGCCGCCACCGGGTGCCCGAACCCCCCTACGGCCAGGGCGCGGTCGCGGCACGAAGTGGTGCGACGGCCATGACGGACGTCTCCGACGGGCTGCTGGCCGACCTGGCCCACATCGCCACCGCCTCGGGGGTACGTATCGATGTGCACACCACAGGTCTGCGGCCCGACATCGATGCCCTGGCGGCGGCCGGAGCCGCGGCGGGGTCAGAACCGCTGGACTGGGTGCTCGGGGGTGGCGAGGACCACGCGTTGGTCGCGACTTTTCCGGACGCGCTCCCGCCGGGCTGGCGGGCGATCGGCACGGTCGTCGACCGCGGGAACGGACCAGCGCGGGTGACCGTCGACGGTGCCGAATGGGGCGGTGATCCGGGTTGGCAGTCGTTCTGAGCGACGCCGCACACTATGTTGGCCTCTCGTGACTGCACGTCCTCTCAGCGAGTTGGTCGACGAGGCCTGGGCCCGCGCACTCGAGCCGGTCGAACCCCAGGTGACGCACATGGGCGAGTTCCTGCGCTCGGAACTGGCCGACGGCCAGCGTTACCTTCCAGAGGGTCCGAACATCCTGCGCGCGTTCACCTTCCCATTCGAGCAGGTGCGTGTGTTGATCGTCGGCCAGGATCCCTATCCGACGCCCGGGCACGCGGTCGGGCTGAGCTTCTCGGTGGCAGCCGATGTGCGCCCGCTGCCTCGCAGCCTGGCCAACATCTTCACCGAGTACCGCGACGACCTCGGGCACCCCGCCCCGGCCAACGGGGACCTGTCGCCATGGGCGGAGCAGGGGGTGATGCTGCTCAACCGGGTGCTGACGGTGCGTCCCGGGACGCCGGCGTCACACCGCGGCAAGGGCTGGGAGGCGGTGACCGAATGCGCGATCCGAGCGCTGGTGGCCCGTCAGCAGCCCTTGGTCGCAGTGTTGTGGGGGCGTGATGCCGCCACACTGAAACCGATGCTGGGGGACACCGCCATCATCGAATCGGCGCATCCGTCACCGCTGTCGGCGTCACGGGGATTCTTCGGCTCACGGCCGTTCAGCCGTACCAACGACCTGCTGGAGAAGATGGGCGCCGAGCCAGTCGACTGGCGGCTGCCCTAGCTCTCAGGTCAGGACGCGGGTCAGGGAACCGGGCTCGGGGTCACCTCGGGCACCTCGGGCGACGGGATGTCTACATCGGGGGCATCCACATCTGGGGCGTCCACATCGGGCGACGGTACCTCGATGGTGGGTTCGGAGGTGTCCGCAGGTTCTGTCGTCTGGGTGGTCTCTGTCGTCTGGGTGGTCTGCGTCGTCTCGACGGTGGTGTTCTCGGTGTCGGCGGTCCCGTCGTCGCCGCACGCGACCAGGAACCATCCGGCGGCCAGAGCCCCGGAGACGGTGATCAGGACGGGACGAGCCTTTGCGGCAAATGTCATCTGGATGGCCATTTCCTTTCCGACCGGGCCTGGTGCCCGACCTCAAGGTGAGGCCTACCCGACAGGTTCACCGTTAAACGGCCGCGCTGTCGGTGCAGGTGCGCGGCGGTCAGCCGCGCGAGACCTTCCCGGCCTTCAGGCAGGAGGTGCAGACGTTGACCCGCTGCTTGTTGCCGCCGGGGCGGGCGACCGCGCGCACCGGCTGGATGTTGGGGTTCCACCGACGGCTGGTCCGGCGATGGGAGTGCGACACCGACTTACCGAAGCCGGGGCCCTTCCCGCAGATATCGCACACCGCAGCCATATGTAGAACTCCTCGAATCAGTACTTGGGGGTCTGGGTCCTTCAGCCGCGAATTAGCCACGGCTTGACCCGACAACCCGATCAGAATACCGGCCGACACAGGTATCGCCAAAAACAGGCCGAGGGACCGGTGTCCACAGGCCCTGCCACGCGTCTTCGGCGTTGTCACCGGCACTGGATAGGCTGGCGCCCACGGTGGCTGCAGTCTGGTGCGACGCCGACGCCATGGCGGGTGTTGGAGGTGGGAATGTCGGCTCGGCGGCTCGATGCGCCTGCCCTGAGACGCTGGGCACACACCGCCGTCGCCGACCTCATCAGGCACACCGACGAGATCAACCAGCTCAACGTGTTCCCGGTCGCCGACGCCGACACCGGCACGAACATGCTGTTCACCATGCGCGCCGCCTGGGCGCAGGTCGACGTGCTCGCCGGTGACGACGACGTCGTAGCGCTGACCGCCGCGCTGGCCGACGGGGCACTGCGCGGGGCGCGGGGCAACTCGGGGGTGATCCTGTCGCAGATTCTGCGGGGTTTCGCGGAGGTGACGGCCGCGGCGGCCGCTGACCGCGCCGGCGCCTTGACCGACATCGACGGCACGCTCTTAGGTGCCTCGCTACGGCACGCGGCCGCCCTGGTGGTGACGTCGATGGGTGAACCGGTGCCCGGCACCATTCTGTCGGTCCTGCAGGAGGCGGCCGGTGCCGCCGAGCGCGCCGCTGCCGAGCGGCGCGAGCTCGCCGACGTGGTCATCGCAAGTGCCGACGCCGCGGCGGTGGCGTTGGACCGCACGCCGACCCAGCTCGCGGTGCTGGCCGAGGCCGGTGTGGTGGACGCGGGGGGCCGAGGCCTGCTGGTACTACTCGACGCGCTGAGCGCCACGCTGTCCGGGCAGGTTTCCCAGCGCGACGTCTACCTGCCGGCGCCGGTGAACACCCAGCCGGCGGCCGTGGCGGCGCGATCTCCCGAGTTCGAGGTGATGTACCTGCTCAGCGATTGTGAGACCGATGCCGTCGAGAAGCTGCGCGCCCGTCTCGACGAGCTCGGTGACTCGGTGGCCATCGCCGCATCGGGTTTTGGCGCCGGCGAGGGGCGCTATTCGGTGCACGTGCACGCCGACGACGCCGGGGCCGCGGTGGAAGCCGGCCTGGAGGCGGGGCGCCTCAGCCGCATTCAGATCACCTCGCTGGTGGCGAGCGGCGATCGCCATCCGGCCGGGGCCTGGAGCCGCGAGCGGGCAGTGCTGGCCGTCGTCGACGGCGACGGCGCCGAAGGTCTTTTCACCGGTGAAGGCGCCCAGGTTCTGCGTCTGGAGCCGGATGTGCCCGTCAGCGCCCAACAGCTGTTGCATGCACTGGTCAACACCGGCGCCGCGCAGGTGATGGTGTTGCCCAACGGCTACGTCGCCGCCGAGGAGTTGCTCGCCGGGTGGGCGGTCGCCTCGGACTGGGGGATCGTCATGGCGCCCGTGCCCACCGGGTCGATGGTGCAGGGGTTGGCGGCGTTGGCCGTCCACGACACCGACCGCCTGCTCGTCGACGACGGGTACACCATGGCCAGAGCGGCGGCGGGTGCCCGTTTCGGGTCCGTCCGGCAGGCCGCCGCCGAGGCGTTGACCTGGGCAGGCACCTGCAAGCCGGGCGACGGGCTCGGAATCGCCGGCGACGAGGTCGTGATCGTGGGTGACGACATCGTCACCGCAGGGGCGGGACTGATCGACTTGCTGCTCGGCGCGGGCGGTGAACTTGTGACGGTTCTCACCGGTGACGGCGTGGATGACAGCGTTGCCGAGGCGCTCGTCGACCACGTCCGCCGCCACCACCCCGGAACGGAGATGGTGACCTTCCACACCGGCCACCACGGCGACGCACTGCTGATCGGGGTGGAGTGAGCGTGGCTTCGCTGAACGATCGGTTGCCGTTCCTGGTCGGCGACAAGGCTGCGAGCCAACTCGAGGAGTACTTCGGCATCCGGACGGTCTACGACCTGGTGCGGTACTTCCCGCGCAAGTACAGCGACGCCATGACCACCCGTGGCGAGGGGGAGGAGCTCGACCTCGAGGAGGGCGAGCACGTCACCTTCGTCGACGAGATCACCAGGGCAGAACCCAGATGGACCACTCGGGGGTCCAGACGTGAGTACCTGGTGATCACGCTTGGACACCGCCGGCCGAAGGTCACCGCGACGTTCTTCAATGCCAGGTACCTGAAAAAGCAGCTGACCGCGGGCACCCGGGTGATGCTGTCCGGGGAGGTGGGCTACTTCAAGGGCATCATGCAGTTGACGCACCCGGCGTTCCTGGTTCTGGACTCCGGCAAGGGCACCAAATCCCTGGCGGCCATCGCCGCTGCCTCCACCGCATCCGGTGACGAGCTGCTGTCGGAGTTCGAACGGGACTTCTTCCCGATCTATCCGGCCAACTCCAAGATGCAGACCTGGGAGATATACGCCTGCGTGCGTCAGGTCCTCGCCGTGTTGGACCCGGTCGCCGAGACGATTCCGAATTGGTTTGTCCGAGAACATGATCTGATGTCGGAGGACGAGGCGCTACGCGCGGTCCATCTCGCTGAGACGAGCATCGACCGCACGCGTGCCATCGAACGGCTCACCTACGACGAGGCGATCGGACTGCAGTGGGGCCTGGTGGTCCGCAGGCACAGTGAGTTGAGCGATTCCGGCCCGCCGGCCCCGCGCCGCGACGACGGTCTGGCGGCCGCGATGGCCGCCCAGTTGCCGTTCGAACTGACCGACGGGCAGCGCGAGGTGCTCGGTGTCATCTCCGCCGAGCTCACCGCTACCCGTCCGATGAACCGCATGCTGCAGGGCGAGGTGGGATCCGGCAAGACGATCGTGTCGGTGCTCGCGATGTTGCAGATGATCGACGCCGGTTACCAGTGCGCACTGCTGGCGCCGACCGAAGTGCTCGCCGCGCAACATGCTCAGTCGATCCGGGCAATGCTGGGACCGCTGGCCCTGGCGGGGCAACTGGGCGGGGCGGAGCAGGCCACCAGGGTGGCCTTGCTCACCGGATCGATGTCGGCGCAACACAAGCGCGAGGTGCGCGACGAGGTCGCCTCCGGCGCGGCCGGGATCGTCATCGGCACGCATGCGTTGCTGCAGGATGCCGTGGAGTTCCACCGATTGGGCATGGTGGTCGTCGACGAGCAGCACAGGTTCGGGGTGGAGCAGCGGGATCGGCTGCGCGCCAAGGCTCCCGACGGCATCACTCCTCATCTTCTGGTGATGACCGCGACGCCGATCCCCAGAACGGTGGCGCTGACGGTGTACGGCGACCTCGAGACATCGACGCTGCGGGAGCTGCCCCGGGGACGGCAGCCCATCACGTCCAACACGATCTTCGTCCGCCAGAAGCCGGCGTGGCTTGACCGAGCGTGGGCCCGGATCGTCGAGGAAGTCAAGGCCGGGCGCCAGGCCTACGTCGTCGCCTCGCGGATCGACGAAGACGACACGCCCACCAGTGCGAAGAAGACCAAGAAGGAGGCCAAAGAGCCGGGCCCACCGCCGACCACCGTGGTGGAACTGTTCGCTCGTCTGCAGCGTGGGCCCCTGACCGGCCTGCGGCTGGGCCTGATGCACGGGCGGCTACCCAGCGAGGAGAAGGACGCCGTGATGTCGGCGTTCCGTGCCGGCGAGATCGATGTTCTGGTGTGCACCACGGTCATCGAGGTCGGTGTCGACGTGCCCAACGCGACCGTCATGGTGGTGATGGACGCCGACCGGTTCGGCATCAGCCAGCTTCACCAGCTCCGCGGGCGAATCGGCCGCGGCGAGCACCCCAGCCTGTGCCTGTTGGCCACCAATCTCCCCGAACAATCCAAAGCGGGACAGCGCCTCAAAGCCGTCGCGGCCACGCAGGACGGCTTCGCGCTCGCCGATCTCGATCTGCGCGAACGAAGCGAGGGAGATGTGCTGGGCCTGCATCAATCGGGCCGGCCCATCACGTTGCGGTTCCTTTCGCTTGCCGAGCATTACGACATCATTCGCACGGCACGCGATCTCTGCGAGTCCGTGTATGACCACGACCCGCTGGACAGTGGCATGGCGGTGCTGTCGGCGCCGTTCATCGACGCCGACCGAGTGCAGTTCCTGGAAAAGTCATGAGCCGTAAACAACTCTTGTGGGCGGTGGTCGCCGCCACGCTCGCGGTGATCGTCGCCGTCCAGGTGACCTCCACATCGCAGGATTCGTCCCGCTTCATCGCACAGGCCGACATCCCGACTGTCGCGCCGGGTGTCGATGTGCTGGCCGGCGTTGCCGAGATTCCCGCGCGCGTCCGGGGATACGACTATCGACGGGATGCGTTCGGGGACTCGTGGACCGATGACACCACGGCTCCCGGCGGCCGCAACGGCTGCGACACCCGCAACGACATCCTCGACCGCGATCTGAGCGACAAGACCTATGTGTCGATCAGCCGGTGTCCTACCGCGGTGGCGACCGGCACGCTGCATGACCCGTACACCAGCGTGGTCGTGCCGTTCGTCCGCGGCAACCAGACCGGCGCCGCGGTGCAGATCGACCACTTGGTACCGCTGGCGCTCGCCTGGGATCTCGGCGCGCGGAACTGGAGCGAGGAGATGCGGGTCCGCTTCGCCAACGATCCGGCCAACCTGTTGGCCGTCGACGGGCCGACCAATCAGGACAAGGGCGACAAGGAACCGGCACTGTGGATGCCGCCGAACTCCGCGTTCCACTGCCAGTACTCGATGCAGTACATCGCGGTGCTGCGGGGTTATCGACTGCCCGTGGATGCACCGTCGGCGGCGGTGCTGCGTGACGGCGCGCGGAGTTGTCCGACAGGCTGATCCGAGAACGGTTCGGCCGTGGCATCGCCACCGCCTGTGGAGACAGTCGCTACGTGATGTGCTGCATCGACGCCGCGCACGGCCGAACCGTATTTCTACACTAACACATGAACACATGAACGGATGGACAGATATGGTCGGGCAGCCCTAGGGTGCAGAGCGCAGTGTTGGCGCGCCGCCCGCTGCCACCGACCGAAGGGAACTCATGGCCGAGTACACGCTGCCTGACCTGGACTACGACTACGGGGCGCTGGAGCCGCACATTTCCGGTCAGATCAACGAGATTCACCACGGCAAGCACCACGCCACCTACGTGAAGGGCCTCAACGACGCTCTCGCCAAGCTCGAGGAAGCCCGTGCCGGTGACGACCACGCCGCGATCTTCCTCAACGAGAAGAACCTGGCCTTCCATCTGGGTGGCCATGTCAACCACTCGATCTGGTGGAAGAACCTGTCGCCGCACGGTGGCGACAAGCCCGTCGGCGAACTGGCCGCGGCGATCGACGACCAGTTCGGCTCCTTCGACCGTTTCCGGGCGCAGTTCACCGCGGCCGCGAACGGCCTTCAGGGCTCGGGCTGGGCGGTGCTCGGGTACGACACGCTGGGCAGTCGGCTACTGACGTTCCAGCTCTACGATCAGCAGGCGAACGTGCCGCTCGGCATCATCCCGCTCCTGCAGGTCGACATGTGGGAACACGCCTATTACCTGCAGTACAAAAACGTCAAGGCCGACTACGTCAAGGCGTTCTGGAACGTCGTGAACTGGGCTGACGTCCAGGACCGTTTCACCGCGGCCACCACCAAGGCGCACGGCCTGATCTCCTGAGCGTCGTCCTGCGGCCTCGGGTCGGTCAAGGATGCCGATTCAAGGTCAATGCGTATAGGTTATCTGCAGTTTCACCGTGAGGCGCCTGCCGCAGCGTTCCTTCAGCCCCGAGGGGACGTGATGAGTCCGGATACACCGAAGCTCGCCATCGCTCCGGGCCTGGCGCGGGAACAACTGCCGATTCCCAACCCCAAACACGTCGGCCTCACCACCTATGACGCGAAGGATCTCGGCGGCCCGTGCAGCACCCCCGTCGCCGACCGACTCGCAGCAAACGGCATCAAGCTCAACAGGTTTCGAGGCGGTCAAGTACGACGTCCTGCCGCTCGATGACCGGGGCTTCGAACGGATCAATCCCGACATCGCGGGGCGCCCTCAGTTGATCCGTGGCAACACCCAGCTTCTCTTTCAGGGAATGCGGGTCAGCGAGTGGTGTGTGCTGACGCTGAAGAACAAGTCGCCCATGAGGGCAAGCTGAGGTACTGCTTCAACTTCTTCGGCATCGAGCACTACATCATCAGTGCGGAACAGCCGATTCCGGCAGGCAAGCACCAGGTACGGATGGAATTCGCCTATGACGGCGGTGGTCTGGCCAAGGGCGGCGACGTCCCCCTGTACTTCGACGTCAAGCCTGTCGGCGCGGGACGGGTGGAGAAGACCATCCCCACGGGCTATTCGGCCGACGAGGCCTGCGACGTCGGTTCCGACACCGGGTCACCGGCCTCACCCGACTACGGCCCGACCGGTATCCGCTTCACCGGTCGGATCGAGTGGGTGCAGCTGGACATCGGCGAGGACAGCCACGACCACCTGATCCCGCCGGAGGAGAGGTTCAACCTGGCGATGGCGTGACAGTAGCTGCGATCTAGCTGTTCTTCACCGTCAGGTTGTGAATGCGTAGGCGTTCGACGGATTATTCCTCGGCCGGTCTGTGACGCTGCAACAGTCCGACGACCACGTCGACTGCCACGAACGCCACGAGGCTGATGCCGAGTAGGGGGATGAACCAGCCGATCGCTGCGGCACAGACGATCACCGCGACTGCCGCACCGCGCGGCAACATCGCCAGCGCACCGCGACGCGGTGGTCGGCCGAACCGACGGTCCCCCTGCGTCGGTCGGCGTCTCCACCACATGACGTAGCCGCGGACGATCATCGTGACCAGTGCGATCGCCAGGACCGCCAAGGCCAATTGATTCGCCAGCCCGAACAGGGTTCCCATGTGGAGCTGAATGCCCCATGCCGACAGCTTGGCTGCCAACGGCCAGTCCGGAAACCAGGAAGTGTCGGTGATCGCCCCGGTGACCCCGTCGACGGCGACCGCACTGTTCGACATCACCCACGGCTGACGGGTCTGCGCCACGGTGAACGCGGAGTCGGAGTCGGCGGGAATGCCCAGTTCCACCGGCCCGTCGAGCCCGGCCGTGCGGGAGGAGCTCAGCACCCGGTCGACCTCGTTCACGTGAGAAGCCGAAATCGCCTCTGATGTGCCGAGTTCAGCGGCGTCTTGGTGGTGCCCGGCGTGGGCAGCCGGATCGCCCTCGACACCGGACTGACCGGCGGTTGGCAGGGCTTTCGAAACTGCGGGCGTGGTCCATGACATCGCCGAACGCAACTCGTCAATGTTCGCACCTGCATAAGTTGACCACGTGAGTCCGGTCGCAGACAGGAACAGGAGGCCGACGGTAACCCAGATTCCCACCGTTCCATGCCAATTCAAGGTTCGAGAGTGGCCCGTCGTGCTCCGATCGACCGTCAGCAGCCGTGCTTTGGCCGAACCCCGCGCTTTCATCCGGCGGTATCGACTGACCCACAGGTACACGCCACCCAGCGCGATGAGCCACAGCCACGAGGCGGCGAGTTCGCTGTAGATCCGACCCGGATCTCCGAGGTGCAGGCTGCGGTGCAGATTGCTGATCCAGGTCCGCACCGGCAGGGCTCCGCTGCTGCCGTAGACAGTCAGCTGACCCACCGGTTCGGCGGTTGCCGGATCGACGAACACCGCGTGCCGTTCAGAGGGGCCGAGGCCTGAGTCGGTGAACATCACCCGCGTCGTGTCGCCCGGATTGGCTGCCGGTCTGACTGCCGCCAGGGTGAGATCGGGCCGCGCCTCTTGGGCGGCGCGTATCTGCTCGGCGACCGGTAGCGCCGGACCCTGCGACTCGACATGCAGATAGTCCCGGTAGACCAACTTCTCAAGGGTGGGAGCTATCGCGTACAGGCCGCCGCTGAGGGCGGCCACAAGGAGGAACGGGCCGACGAAGATGCCGGCGTAGAAGTGCAGACGCATGAAGAACTGCCGGTGGCGCGCCGGTGGGCCGGCCTCAGGAGTCGGACTTTGTTCGGTTTCGGTGATGGACATCGATCCTCGATTTCGGTGAATTCGCGCTCGTTATTGGTATGGAAAGTGCAGTTGCGCAAAGCAACTGATCAGGCAACGCGGCTCGGACGGCAACTCGTGGATGTCTGTGTATTCGTCACGTTGCGAGCAGCCTCTGGCCCAGGTGCTCGCCTTCCGCGACGCCGGGCAGGATGGCGAACGTCGCCGAGCCGATCGTCGTCACCCACCGGTTGAGGGCGTCAGCGTCGGCCAGCCGTTGTTGGACTGGGATGAACTGCCTTCTGGGGTCACGCTGATATGAGGCGAAGATCAGTCCGCTGTCGCTGGTTTCGTCGTCCGAAGGAGGATCGTCATAGTTGTAGGGCCGGCGCAAGAACTGTTCCTCGTCGTTGCGGTGCCGTGCCAGGGCGATATGGGCGTTGGGCGGGATGACCGGGATTCCATTGCGGCTCGCAGTGAGATCGGGGACGTCGTTCTCCCGTTCGCCGGTCAGCGGGGCGCCCGTGTCGAGACGCCGACCCATCGTCAGCTCCTTGCTCGTTCGGTCAAGTTCGTCCCAGGTGTCCATTTCGGCGCGGATGCGCCGAAGAACCAGTACGGTTCCGCCGGCGAACCACTTCTGCTGGGCGCCGTCGTCCCAGACGTTCCGGTCGAACGCCGCCTCGTCGTGAAGATTTGCGGTTCCGTCCACTTGCCCCATCAGATTGCGCATACTGCCGCCGGGCCGACCAGGTCCGTGTGCGCCGCGGAAACCCGACTGCCGCCAGCGCTGCCGCGTCATGCTTCTGACGTTCTTCAGCAGAACTCGCAGGGCGTGCGACACGACAATGGGATCGTCGGCACAGACCTGAAGCAGGATGTCACCGCCACACCACCCTGGGTCGAGGCGGTCGGTTGCGAACGCAGGCAACTCAACTGCTGCTTCCGGCAGCAGATGAGTCAGACCGATGCGCTCGAAGGCGGTCGCCCCCAACCCGACGGTGACAGTGAGACGCGCAGGCTGGACGGCGAGTTCAGGCTCAGTGTCGGCAAGAGCCGGCCGACCCTGGGTGAGTCGTGAAGCATCGGCGGTCCACAACTTGAGGACTGCAGCGAGTGTGCCGCGTGCGTTTCGGCTTGATTGGGGAGTGAGATCGAGCGCGACGAATGTTGCGTGCCGTTGCGGGATGGTCGCGACTCCGCCCTGATGTACACCGTTGAATGGTTCTGCGGCATTGAGAGGTTCGCTGGCCGAGCTTGCGGAACGGCCGGCGCTGCACTGGGTTATCGCAGCGCCTGCGGCCAATGCGGCGGCGCCTCCGGTGAGGAGGCGCCGCCGATTGACTGGCAGTCGGCGCGGGGCAGGTTCGTCAGCCGTGTTCATGGTGGGGCATATCAGCGGGGGTGTCGCTGTTCGGCTGATAATCCTCGTCTGCGCCAGGAAAATCGCGAATCTGAACAGTGACCGGCAGTGTGGAACCGTCCTCGAACACCACATCGAGTGCGACGTCAGCGCCGGGTTGCAGGGGTTCCTTGAGGTCCATCAGCATCAGGTGGTCGCCCCCGGGCACCAGATCGTGTGTCCCGCCGGCGGGTACGACAACTCCGTCCGCTTTGGGGCGCATCGTCTTGGTGCCGGCGGAGTCGGAAACGACCTCGTGTACTTCAACACGGCCTGCCAGTGGCGAGTCGCCGGACACGATGCGGACATCCTGCTGTCCATCGTTGGTGATCGTGCCGAATACTGCGGCCATTTCTTCGTCGCTGGCGTTTGCCCATTGGTCGGTGATGGTGACGGAGGAGGCCATGGGTGCGTCCTGTTGCTCCGGTGACGAGGTACATCCGGAAGCGGTGAGTGCCGCGGCGGCGAGGAAAGCGCCGACAGCAGCTCGGATTTTCATGTCAGACAAGGGATTCTTCTTTCGCAAAGTGATGCAAACGATGTGGAATTCGCGCCGAGATCCGGTTCCGCGAGCTTGAAGCCGCGAAGAACAGCGCAACAGTGGAGGAAGAGCACGCGACCGCCGGCGCGGCAATAGCGCGCGATCAGGTAGCGGGCGAAACCCTTGCTGCCGCAGTTCTGCAGCGCGGTTTCGTGAGTCAGGGGACCGCTGTTATGCGGCGGCAACCAATCGCGGGGGAGCGCGCATACCCAGCCCGGTCGTGAAAACCGGTTGTACGGCAACGATGTTCGTCGTCCGTCGGACGGTCCGGACCGCCGGTCGCGGCGCACGCAGCGAGAACAGGCGTAGCCAGCAGAGCACCGATGAGCAGACCACGTAGAGGTACTCGGCGGAGGTGATGGCCACACCCAGGACCACGGCCGCCCCGATATGGGAAGCGGCCATGGATGGGCTCATGCCTAGTGCACTGCCGGCATGGTGGTGGCCCGTCGCCACCAGGACCACATGTCCCAAGAACTGAGCAGCGCACAGCGCCGCCGTGGTAGCCAGCCACCGGGCGGAGCGGCTTTCCAACCGGAGGAAGCCGATTGCCGTCCCGATCGTGGCGCAGACCAGAAGCGAGATCACCAGGGCTCCGCCGAGGGGGACGCCACCGCCGGCGGCGGCGTGAGCACCGACCGTCATCACCGACGAGGCCACGCCGACCAGAGCGCCACGCAACCCGCGCGCACGTGACGTCGGCGATCCCACGAGGGGTACCTTACTCGCACTACTACATGAACTACTACACGGGCTAGTAGGTCAGGTTCCGGTGTAGGTCTCCGGGTCCGGACGGAACCTGGTTCCGTCGTCGAGACCGTTGAGGGTGGCCATCTGATCCTCGGTCAGCTCGAAATCGAAGACCTCGAGATTGGACCGGATCCGCTCCGGAGACGACGAACGCGGAATGACGACATTGCCGAGCTGCAGGCTCCACCGGACCAGCACCTGAGCCGGTGTCCTGCCGTGCGCCTCGGCGACCGCGGTGACCGCAGCGTTGTCGAGCAGGTTGCCCACGCCGAGCGGGCCGTAAGCCTCGGTGGTGATCCCGTACCCGGTGTTGATGGCGCGCAGCTCTGCCTGGTTGAGCAGCGGGTGCAGCTCGATCTGGTTGACCGCGGGGGTGAAGAACGACAGGTTGATGATGTCGTCGAGGTGACCCTCGTTGAAATTGCAGACACCGATCGAGCGGGTGTCACCGACCTCCTTGGCCTTCATCAGGCCACCCCAGCTGTCGACATACTTGCCGTGCTGGGTAGCGGGCCAGTGAATCAGGTACAGGTCCACGTACTCGAGGCCGAGCCGCTCCAGACTGGCCTTGAGCGCGTTCTGCGAGGACTGGAAACCCTGGTCCTCGGTGGCGAGCTTGGTGGTGACGAACAGCTCGTCGCGCGGTACCCCGGACTGCGCGATCGCGCGTCCTACCGCGGCCTCGTTGCCGTAGGCAGCTGCTGTGTCGATCAGTCGGTAGCCGGCCTCCAATGCCGCCAGGACCGAGGCCTCGGTCTCGGAGTCCGACAACTCGCCCACGCCGAGGCCGAGCACCGGCATCGTGTTGTCGTCGTTGAGTGTGACGGTGGGAATCGCTGCCGCCGAGATCATGTCACCTGCCCTGCTGAAGTGGAATGCTCGTTCACCGGACCCCGGTCACCGACGCATGCTCGGGCCGGGGGACACGGTTTCGCCGATGACTATATTGCGGTGTCGGTAAGTCGCCTAATCATTCGCCTGCCCGGGAGTTTTGCTCCGGGGTGCACAGCCGCTTGCCGCTGACATCGCCTTAGTGGGCCGCCGACCTCGGCGTCGGCGGTAAGGTCTGCCAGAACCGATGGAGCAGACATGACGCAGAGCGCGACGGGTCAGGCGCCCGTCACCGAAATCCCCGGCACCCGCCCCGCCCGCAAGGTCCGCGTCCGGCACACCCTGGCCGACGTACTGGCCAACAAGGTCGCCGGGGTGACGCTGCGGGCACTGCCGAGCATCCCTGACAGCGTCAAGCGCATCCTGCTGGGTGGGCGGTCGATCACGCTCGACGGCAACACCCTCGACACCACGCTGCAGTTGATGCTCACCGGTCAGCAGTCGCTGGGACTCGACGGATTGGTCGGCGACGACGACGTCGTCGCCGCGCGCGCGCAGCTGGAGCTGCTCGCGGACAGCTTCAGACAACACATCCCGGTAGCTGCCGTCAACGATGTGGCGGTGGCCGGTGCCGTCGGCCCCATCAAGGCGCGGCATTACCGCACCGAGCACCCCGACGCGCCGCTGCTGGTCTTCTATCACGGCGGTGGCCAGGTGATGGGGAGCATCGAGACCCACGACGATCTGTGCCGTGAGATCTGCCGGTCCGGCCGGGTCCACGTGCTGTCGGTCGACTACCGGTTGGCTCCCGAGCACAAGGCGCCCGCGGGGGCCGAGGACGCCTACGCCGCCTACCTGTGGGCCCGCGAGCACGCCGCCGAACTCGGCGCCGATCCGACGCGGATCGCCGTGGGCGGCGACAGTGCAGGAGCCAACCTGGCCGCGCTGGTGTCCCTGCGTGCCCGTGACGAGAAGTCGCCGCCGCCCGCGTTGCAACTGTTGTTGTATCCGGTGACCGACTACACCGCGCAGACCCGCTCCCGGACGCTGTTCGCCCGGGGGTTCTTCCTCACCCGAGACGACATCGACTGGTTCAACAACCGGTTCCTCGGCGGTGCTGCGGTCGACGGCTCCGACCCGCGGGTGTCACCTCTTCTGGCCGATGACCTTTCCGGGCTGCCACCGGCCCTGGTCGCCACCGCCGGGTTCGACCCGCTGCGCGACGAGGGCAGGAACTACGCCGAGGCCATGCGCGTGGCGGGGGTGGCCGTCGATTACCGGGAGTACGGCTCCGTCGTGCACGGCTTCGCCAACTTCTTCCCGCTCGGCGGTGCCAGCGCCACCGCGACCACCGATGTCATCTCGGCGATGCGTGCGCATCTGACCCGCGGCGGCTAATCCTCGCCGGGGACGCCGGTACTCTGTCTTCCGTGGCCACCAAACCCAAGAAGAACGCGCGTTACGACCTGAAGGCAGCCGATCGTAAGCGCAACCTGTTCATTCAGATCGGTCTGACCTCGGTCGTGGTGCTCTTCGCGGTCGCCCTGGTGCTGTACATCGTGATGGGCGCCGAGGACAGGCCGACCGCAGGTGAGGCCGAAGCCATCAGGGTGGAGTCGACCAGCCTGATCAAGAAGGAGGGCACCGAGGAGCCCAAGGCCCTCGTGTCGCTCTACGAGGACTTCCTGTGCCCGGCGTGCCGCAACTTCGAGCAGCAGTTCGGGCCCACCATCAGCCAGCTCATCGATTCCGGCGCGATCGCCGCCGACTACTACATGGTGAGCATTCTTGATCGGCCGCAGAACCAGAACTACTCGTCGCGCGCCGGCAACGCCGCCTACTGCGTGGCCTCCGAGTCCAAAGAAGCGTTCCGCCGCTTCCATGCAGCCCTGTACTCCCAGCAGCCCAGCGAAACCGGAAGCGCCTTTCCGGACAACGCCCGACTGGTCGAGATCGCGCGTCAGGCCGGTGCCGCGGGCGAGGTTCCGGAGTGCATCAACAACGGCACCTTCGTCGACATGGTCAGCGGCCTGGCTGCGGCCACCGAGGTCCAGTCCACCCCGACGATCCGCATCAACGGCGAGGATTACCAGCCCAGCACGCCGGACGCGCTGGTCGCCAAGATCAGGGAGATCGTCGGCGACGTTCCCGCCCTCGACGCAGTCGCACCCGCACCGGCGTCGTGACCGCCACGGTGTCAAATTCGGCGTCGAACCCAGTGCCATCGGCGGCGGATCCGGCGGCCGCCGAGTCGACGGGTGTCGAGGTCGCCAGGAGCAGCGCGCTGTGGGTGCTGATCGCCGGGGGCGTCGGGTTGGCCGCGGCGCTGACGTTGACGATCGAGAAGATCGAACTCCTGATCAACCCGGACTACATTCCGTCCTGCAGCATCAATCCGGTCCTGTCCTGCGGCTCGGTGATGATCACCCCGCAGGCGTCGCTGCTCGGGTTCCCCAACCCGCTGATCGGGATCGTCTCGTTCAGCCTGGTGGTGGTCACCGGCGTGCTCGCGCTGGCCAAGGTTCCGCTGCCGCGCTGGTACTGGGTCGGCCTGGCCGGCGGGACGCTGCTGGGCACCGTGTTCGTCCACTGGCTGATCTTCCAGAGCCTGTACCGGATCGGCGCGCTGTGCCCCTACTGCATGGTGGTGTGGGCCGTGACGATCCCGCTGCTGGTGGTGGCCACGTCGATCGCGTCGCAAGCGCAGCGAAGTGGCTCCGCCGTGATCAGAGCCGTCTACACGTGGCGGTGGTCGCTGGTGGCGCTGTGGTTCACCGCGGTGACCCTGCTGATTCTCGAGCGATTCTGGAACTACTGGTCGACTCTCGTCTGATCGGTGCCTCCGATGAGGTTAAGGTGAACCGTGACCGGTCGGATCTCCAAAGTCCTCGTGGCGAATCGCGGGGAGATCGCAATCCGCGCGTTTCGCGCCGCCTACGAACTCGGTATCGCCACCGTCGCGGTGTATCCGTACGAGGACCGCAACTCCCTGCACCGCCTGAAAGCGGACGAGTCCTACCAGATCGGTGACATCGGGCATCCGGTTCGCGGCTACCTCTCTGTCGACGAGATCATCCGGGTGGCCACCGCGGCCGGTGCCGACGCGGTCTATCCGGGTTACGGATTCCTGTCGGAGAACCCGGACCTGGCTGCGCAGTGCGCCGCCGCCGGCATCACGTTTGTCGGCCCCAGTTCCGGGGTGCTGGAGCTGACCGGAAACAAGGCTCGCGCGATCGCCGCAGCTCGTGCGGCCGGTCTCCCGGTGCTCGCGTCGTCGGACCCGTCGGCGTCGGTCGACGAACTCCTCCAGGCCGCCGAGGACATGGAATTCCCGTTGTTCGTCAAGGCGGTCTCCGGTGGCGGCGGCCGCGGGATGCGCCGGGTCACCGACCGCGCGGCGCTGGCCGAGGCGGTGGAGGCCGCCAGTCGCGAGGCCGAGTCCGCGTTCGGGGATCCGACCGTCTACCTCGAGCAGGCGGTGCTCAACCCGCGCCACATCGAGGTGCAGATCCTCGCCGACAACGACGGCAACGTGATGCACCTGTTCGAACGGGACTGCAGTGTGCAGCGCCGCCATCAGAAGGTCATCGAGCTTGCGCCCGCGCCCAACTTGCCCGAGGAGCTGCGGCAGAAGATCTGCGACGATGCCGTCGCGTTCGCCCGGCAGATCGACTACACCTGTGCGGGCACCGTCGAGTTCCTGCTCGACGAGCGCGGGCACCACGTGTTCATCGAGTGCAACCCGCGGATCCAGGTGGAGCACACCGTCACCGAGGAGATCACCGACGTCGACCTGGTCGGCAGCCAGTTGCGCATCGCGTCGGGGGAGACCCTCGCGGATCTCGGTCTGAGCCAGGAATCGCTGGTCATCCGTGGTGCAGCTATGCAGTGCCGGATCACCACCGAGGACCCGACGAACGGCTTTCGTCCCGACACCGGCCGCATCACCGCGTACCGCTCGCCGGGCGGCGCCGGAATCCGCCTGGATGGCGGTGCGGTGCTGGGGGGCGAGATCGGCGCGCACTTCGACTCGATGCTGGTCAAACTCACGTGCCGGGGGCGCGATTTCGGGAGTGCGGTGGCGCGCGCGTACCGGGCGCTGGCCGAATTCCGGGTGCGCGGGGTCTCGACGAACATCCCGTTCCTCCAGGCCGTCATCGACGATCCTGACTTCCGGGCCGGCCGGGTCACCACTTCGTTCATCGACGAACGCCCCTACCTGCTGACCGCGCGCTCGCCCGCCGACCGCGGCACCAAGATCCTCAACTACCTGGCCGACGTCACCGTCAACCAACCGCACGGACCCCGGCTGTCGTCGGTCTATCCTCACGACAAGCTGCCGCAGGTCGATCTCGGCACGATGCCGCCGCGCGGCAGCAAGCACCTGCTCTCGGAGGTGGGGCCGGAAGGGTTCGCCCGATGGATGCGGGAGTCGAAGTCCGTCGGCGTCACCGACACGACGTTCCGCGACGCGCACCAGTCGCTGCTGGCCACCCGGGTGCGCACCTCCGGTCTGTTGATGGTGGCGCCCCACATCGCCCGGCTCACCCCGCAGTTGCTGTCGATCGAGTGCTGGGGCGGCGCCACCTACGACGTGGCCCTGCGGTTCCTCAAGGAGGATCCGTGGGAACGGCTGGCCGCGCTGCGCGAGGCGGTGCCCAACATCTGCCTGCAGATGCTGCTCCGGGGTCGCAACACGGTGGGTTACACCCCTTATCCGGAGACGGTCACCCACGCCTTCGTGCAGGAGGCGACCGAGGTGGGGATCGACATCTACCGCATCTTCGACGCATTGAACAACGTGGATTCAATGCGTCCGGCTATCGACGCCGTACGCGAAACCGGAACTGCGGTAGCCGAAGTCGCGATGTCCTACACCGGGGACCTGTCCGATCCGGGCGAGAACCTCTACACCCTGGATTATTACCTCAAGCTCGCCGAGCAGATCGTCGACGCCGGGGCGCATGTGCTTGCGATCAAGGACATGGCGGGTCTGCTGCGACCGCAGGCGGCGGCCATGCTGGTCAGTGCGTTACGCAGCCGGTTCGATCTGCCGGTGCACGTACACACCCACGACACCCCGGGCGGCCAACTGGCCACCTATCTGGCTGCCTGGCAGGCCGGTGCCAGCGCGGTCGACGGCGCCTCGGCGCCGCTGGCGGGCACGACGAGTCAGCCCGCACTGAGCTCGATCGTCGCGGCGACGGCGCACACCGAGTACGACACCGGGTTGGCCCTGTCGTCGGTGTGCGACCTGGAGCCCTACTGGGAAGCACTGCGAAAGGTGTACGCGCCGTTCGAGTCCGGCCTTCCCGCACCGACTGGCCGGGTGTACCGGCACGAGATCCCGGGTGGGCAGCTCTCCAACCTGCGCACCCAGGCCGTCGCGCTGGGCCTGGGCGACCGATTCGAGGAGATCGAGGCCGCCTACGCGGGCGCCGATCGGATCCTGGGCCGGCTGGTCAAGGTCACCCCGTCATCGAAGGTGGTCGGTGATCTCGCGCTGGCGCTCGTCGGTGCGGGCATCACGGCCGACGAATTCGCTTCCGAGCCAGACAAATTCGACATTCCGGACTCGGTCATCGGGTTTCTGCGCGGTGAGTTGGGAGACCCTCCGGGTGGCTGGCCCGAGCCGCTGCGCAGCAAGGCGCTCGCCGGGCGCGCGCCCGCCAAGCCGCAGGTCGACCTCTCCGCCGAGGACTCCGAGGCGCTGAGCCAGGCCGGGACCAAGCGCCAGGCCACCCTGAACAGGTTGCTGTTTCCCGGTCCGACAAAGGAATTCGAGGCCCACCGGGAACTCTACGGCGACACCTCGAGCTTGTCGGCGAACCAGTTCCTCTACGGGCTGCGGCACGGTGACGAGCACCGCGTCAAGCTGGAGCGCGGCGTCGAACTGCTCATCGGGCTGGAGGCGATCTCCGATCCCGACGAACGGGGCATGCGCACGGTGATGTGCATCATCAACGGCCAGTTGCGGCCGGTCGTCGTCCGTGACCGCAGCGTCGCCAGCGAGGTGCCCGCCGCCGAGAAGGCTGATCGCAACAATCCCGATCACGTCGCGGCGCCGTTTGCGGGTGTGGTGACGGTCAACGTGGCCGAGGGCGACGCGGTGGAAGCGGGCCAGACCATCGCCACGATCGAGGCGATGAAGATGGAGGCCGCGATCACCGCGCCCAAGGCGGGCACTGCCACGCGCGTCGCGGTGTCGGCAACCGCGCAGGTCGAAGGTGGCGACCTGCTGGTGGTGGTCACCTGACGCGCATCGTTGCCGGCGCTCTGGGAGGGCGCCGAATATCGGTGCCGCAGCACAAGTCCGGGAATCGAACCCGTCCGACGACCGACCGGGTGCGCGAGTCCCTGTTCAATCTGTTGGCCGCCCGGATCGATTTCGCCGGGCTCGACGTGCTCGACCTCTATGCCGGTTCGGGAGCGCTGGGCCTGGAGGCGCTGTCGCGAGGCGCCGCGTCGGCGGTGTTCGTGGAGTCCGACGCCAAGGCGGCGGCGGTGATCACGAAGAACATCACGACCCTCGGCGTCGCGGGTGCGTCGGTGCGTCGCGGATCGGTGACGGCGGTCCTGCAGGCGGGCGCCGCCCGGCCGGTGCATCTTGTGCTGGCCGACCCGCCGTATGAGGTCGACGATGCCGAGGTCGGCGCGATGCTCGTCGCGCTCGAGGGCGCCGGATGGACGATGCCGGGCACGGTGGCCGTGGTGGAGCGCTCGACCTCCGGGCCCGAGATCACGTGGCCGCACGGATGGGTGCCGTGGGGTGCCCGCCGCTACGGGGACACCCGGATCGAGCTCGCCGAACGCGACTGAGCTGCCCGGGCATCCGGGCTGCTAGCGTCGACCTCCATGAGTGGAGCGGTGTGCCCGGGATCCTTCGATCCGGTGACCCTCGGTCACATCGACGTCTTCGAACGGGCCTCTGCGCAGTTCGACGAGCTGGTGATCGCGGTGCTCGTCAACCCGAACAAGAAGGGCATGTTCAGCGTCGAGGAACGGATCACGCTGATCGAGGAGTCCACCGCCCACCTGCCGAACGTACGCGCAGAGTCGGGCCAGGGGCTCGTGGTCGACTTCGTCAAGGCCCGGGGCATGACGGCGATCGTCAAAGGTCTGCGCACGGGCACCGACTTCGAGTACGAGCTGCAGATGGCCCAGATGAACAAGCACATCGCGGGCGTCGACACGTTCTTCGTCGCCACCAACCCGCAGTACTCGTTCGTGTCGTCCTCGCTGGCCAAAGAGGTCGCGATGCTGGGCGGCGACGTCTCGGCGCTGCTGCCGGGACCGGTGAACGCACAGGTGCGGGCCAAGCTCGCAGGGAATTGACATAATGCTGGGCATCAAGCAATTGGTAACGACACACCGGTGCCGGTAGCGGAGTCACAGGCGTAACACCAGGCACACTGGTCACTGTCAACTACGCCTGGAGGGTGTTGCCGTGTACCGAGTTTTTGAAGCACTCGATGAATTGGGTGGAATCGTCGAGGAGGCCCGCGGCGTGCCGATGACGGCGGGTTGTGTGGTGCCTCGGGGCGACGTCCTGGAACTGATCGACGACATCAAGGATGCGATCCCCGGCGAACTCGACGACGCGCAGGACGTGCTGGATGCTCGGGATTCGCTGCTACGCGAGGCCAAGGACCATGCGGAGGCCACCGTGTCGACGGCCAACGCAGAAGCCGATTCGATGGTCAACCACGCCAGGGCAGAAGCCGACCGGCTGTTGGCGGACGCGAAGTCGCAGGCCGACCGGATGGTCGCCGAGGCGCGCCAGCACAGCGAACGGATGGTGGCGGAGGCCCGAGAAGAGGCCAACCGGATCGCGGCCACGGCCAAGCGTGAGTACGAGGCCACCACCGGGCGGGCCAAGTCCGAAGCGGACAGGCTCATCGAGAGCGGCAACCTGACCTACGAGAAGGCGGTCCAGGAAGGCATCAAGGAGCAGCAGCGGCTGGTGTCGCAGACCGAGATCGTCGCGACGGCCACCGGTGAAGCCACCCGGCTGATCGACTCCGCGCACGCGGAGGCGGATCGGTTGCGTGGCGAGTGCGACATCTACGTCGACAGCAAGCTGGCCGAATTCGAGGACTTCCTCAACGGCACGTTGCGCTCAGTGGGCCGGGGCCGTCATCAACTGCGCACCGCGGCCGGGACCCACGACTACGCGGCCCGCTGACCCGTGGGGCGCTGAACGTACGATACGTGCATGCCGACGCATGTGAACGCGGCCGCGCGCCGAGGGGCGCGATCGCCCCTGGTGATCAACATCTCCCGACTCGGCCGCAGGCCCGGCTCGATGATGCCCCTGGAGACCACCGTCGCCAGTCCGTCGCGGATGGGGCTGCAGTTGCTCGCCGTCGAGCAGGGCGCGCCGCTGGAGCTGAACCTGCGTCTTGAGGCGGTGTCGGAAGGTGTACTGGTCACCGGCACCGTGTCGGCGCCGACGGCGGGCGAGTGCGCGCGCTGCCTGCAGCCGATCACCGGCGAGGTGGAGATCGATCTGACCGAGCTGTTCGCCTATCCCGACAGCGCGACCGACGAGACCACCGACGCCGACGAGATCGCCCGTGTCGGCCGCGACGGCGGTGCCGAGACAGTTGACCTCGAGCAGCCGATCATCGACGCGGTGGGTCTGGCGCTGCCGTTCTCTCCGGTGTGCGGCCCGGACTGCGAAGGGCTGTGCCAGCAGTGCGGGGTGCCGCTGGCCACCGCAGAGCCCGGCCATCATCACGAGCAGATCGATCCACGGTGGGCCAAGTTGACCGAGCTCCGCGAGCAGACGGCAGATGAGCTTCGCGAGCAGACGGCAGATGAGCTCCGCGAGCAGGGTGGAGACCAGTCGTGACCGTCGACCGCGCGCTGCTGCTCAAGGCGCTCGGGGTCGATCTGCCCGCGGAACTGCTCACCATCGCGCTCACGCACCGCAGCTACTCCTACGAGAACGGCGGACTGCCCACCAACGAACGTCTGGAGTTCCTCGGGGACTCGGTGCTCGGCCTGACCATCACCGAGGAGCTCTATCACCGGCATCCGGACCGTTCGGAGGGTGATCTGGCCAAGTTGCGCGCCAGCATCGTCAACACCCACGCCCTGGCCGACGTCGGTCGGGATCTCACCGAAGACGGTCTGGGTTCCTACCTGCTGCTGGGCAGGGGAGAAGAGAACTCCGGCGGCGCCGACAAGTCCAGCATTCTGGCCGACGGTGTCGAATCTCTGCTCGGCGCAATATATCTCGAGCACGGCGCCTCGGTCGTGCGGGACGTGATCCTGAGGTTGTTCGGCAAGCTTCTCGACACCGCCCCGACCCTGGGTGCGGGCCTGGATTGGAAGAGCAGCCTGCAGGAACTGACCGCGTCCCGCGGCCTCGGTGCGCCCACCTACCTCGTGACGTCCACCGGGCCGGATCACGACAAGGAGTTCACCGCGACGGTGATGGTCGCCGAGCGCGAGTACGGCAGGGGTATCGGCCGGACCAAGAAAGAAGCCGAACTCAAGGCCGCCGCGGCGGCGTGGAACGCCCTCGACAGTGCTTGATCCGGATGCCTGAACTCCCCGAGGTCGAGGTCGTCCGGCGGGGATTGGCCCAAAGCGTGACCGACAGGACCATCACTGCGGTCCGGGTGCACCACCCCCGCGCCGTGCGCAGGCACGAGGCCGGGCCCACGGACCTGACCGCCAGGCTGCTCGGCGCCGCGATCACCGGGACCGGACGCCGGGGCAAGTACCTGTGGCTCACGCTGGGTGATGAGGCCGATGTGGGGGGTGCGCGACGAGACGCCGGCAGCGCGCTCGTCGTGCACCTCGGGATGAGCGGGCAGATGCTGTTGGGGCCCGTTCCGAACAAGAACCACCTGCGCATCGCCGCGCTGCTCGACGACGGCACCACGCTGAGCTTTGTCGACCAGCGCACCTTCGGCGGCTGGATGGTCGCCGAGATGGTCACCGTCGACGGCACCGATGTGCCGACGCCGGTCGCGCACATCGCCCGCGACCCGCTGGACCCGGCGTTCGATCGTGATCTTGTCGTCACGCTGTTGCGCGACAAGCACTCCGAGATCAAGCGTCAGCTACTCAACCAGGCCGTGGTGTCCGGGGTCGGCAACATCTACGCCGACGAAGCCCTGTGGCGGGCCAAGGTCAATGGCGCCCGCCTGGCCTCGGCGTTGCCGCGGCGCAAGCTCGCCGAGTTGCTCGACGCCGCCGCCGAGGTGATGACCGACGCGCTCGATGAGGGCGGTACGTCGTTCGACTCGCTCTACGTCAACGTCAACGGTGAGTCCGGTTACTTCGACCGGTCTCTGGATGCCTACGGCCGCGAGGGGCAGCCCTGCCGCCGGTGCGGGGCGGTGATGCGGCGGGAGAAGTTCATGAACCGGTCGTCGTTCTTCTGCCCACGCTGCCAACCCCGACCACGCACCTAGCGCCGGAACGGTATTCCACGCGGTCACGGCGCCGGATCGAGCGCGTGGAATACCGTTCCGGCGGGGGTTGTAGAAATGAGCCATGACCGAACTATGGGTGGAACGCACCGGGGTGCGTCGCTACACCGGGCACAGCACACGCGGTGCCGAGGTCCTCGTCGCCTCCGAGGACGTCGAGGGCGCTTTCACGCCTGGGGAGCTGATGAAGATCGCACTGGCCGCGTGCAGCGGGCTCTCCAGCGACCAGCCGCTGCGCCGGCGCCTGGGCGACGACTACCAGGCCACGATCAGGGTGTCCGGACCCGCTGACCGCGAACAGGAGCGCTACCCGCTGCTGGAGGAGTTATTGGAGGTCGACCTGTCGGGACTGTCCGACGACGACGTCACCCGGCTGCTGACCGTGGTGGAACGCGCGATCGACCAGGTGTGCACAGTGGGACGAACGCTGAAGTCTGGTACCAAAGTGACGTTTGGGGTCAAAGATGTCGGCAGGTGAGACCCGGCTGACCGCCTGGGTGCACGGACACGTTCAGGGCGTGGGTTTTCGCTGGTGGACGAGGTCGCGGGCGCTCGAGCTGGGTCTGACGGGCTTTGCGTCCAACCGGCCCGACGGACGGGTTCAGGTGGTCGCCCAGGGCTCCCGGGACGCCTGCCAACGCCTCCTGGACCAGCTCCGGAGCGGAAACACTCCCGGGCACGTCGACAAGGTGGTCTCGGACTGGTCCGAACCCGCCGACGCGTTTTCGGGCTTCACCGAGCGCTGAGCTGCTCGGCGGTAGGGTCTGACGACATGCATCTCAAGAGTCTGACGCTGAAGGGCTTCAAGTCCTTCGCCTCGCCGACGACTCTGCGCTTCGAACCGGGCATCACCTGCGTTGTCGGGCCCAACGGGTCCGGCAAGTCCAACGTCGTCGACGCGCTCACCTGGGTGATGGGGGAGCAGGGCGCCAAGACGCTGCGCGGCGGAAAGATGGAAGACGTCATCTTCGCCGGCACGTCCTCGCGGGCCCCGCTCGGCCGCGCCGAGGTGACGTTGACGATCGACAACTCCGACAACGCGCTGCCCATCGAGTACTCCGAGGTGTCGATCACCCGAAGGATGTTCCGCGACGGCGCGGGCGAGTACGAGATCAACGGCAGCAGTTGCCGTTTGATGGATGTCCAGGAGCTGCTCAGCGACTCCGGGATCGGCCGGGAGATGCACGTCATCGTCGGTCAGGGCAAGCTGTCCGAGATCCTCGAGTCGCGCCCGGAAGACCGGCGGGCGTTCATCGAGGAGGCCGCGGGCGTCCTCAAGCACCGCAAACGCAAGGAGAAGGCGGTTCGCAAGCTCGACTCGATGTCGGCGAACCTGGCGCGGCTGACCGACCTGACCACCGAACTGCGCCGTCAGCTCAAGCCGCTGGGCCGGCAGGCCGAAATGGCGCGTCGGGCCCAGACGATCCAGGCCGACCTGCGTGACGCGCGGCTGCGGCTGGCAGCCGACGACCTGGTCACCCGCAAGGCCGAGTTCGATGACACCAACCAGGCCGAGACCACGCTGCGTCGCGAGCACGACGAACTGACCGCGCGGCTGGAAGTCCGGACCGTCGAACTCGAGGCCCACGAATCCGCTGTCGAGGAACTCAGCGAGCGCGCCGACTCCGCGCAGCAGCGCTGGTTCCGGCTCTCGGCGCTGGCCGAGAGGGTCAGTGCGACGGTCCGTATCGCCAGCGAGCGGGCACAGCACCTGGACGCCGAGCCCGACATGGCCGGCGGTCCGGATCCGGACGAACTCGAGGCGCAGGCCGACGAGGTGGCCGAGCAGGAGCGGCAGCTCCTCGAGGAGCTGGCCGAATCCCGGGAACGTCTGGAAGCCACCCGCGCCGAGCTGGCCGAGCGGGAGCAGGTGGCCGCCGAAGCCGAGCGGGCCCACCTGGCCGCCGCCCGGGCCGAGGCGGACCGGCGGGAGGGGTTGGCCCGGCTGTCCGGTCAGGTCGACACCATGCGCACCCGAGTCGAGTCGATCGACGAGACCGTCGCCCGGTTGACCACGGGCATCGACGAGGCGGCCGCACGCGCGCAGCAGGCCCAAGCAGAGTTCGAGACCGTGCAGACCCGGGTGAGCGAGCTCGATGCCGGCGAGGTCGGGCTCGACGACCACCACGACCGAACCGTGGCCGCGCTGCGGCTGGCCGACGAGCGGGTGGCCGAGTTGCAGGCCGGCGAGCGTGCCGCCGAGCGCCAGGTGGCGTCTCTGCAGGCGCGCATCGACGCGTTGTCGGTCGGGCTGGACCGCAAGGACGGCGCTGCATGGCTCCAAGAGAACCGGGGGGCAGGGCTTTTCGGGTCGATCGCCAACCTGGTCAAGGTGCAACCCGGTCACGAGTCGGCGGTCGCCGCAGTGCTCGGCGCAGCGGCCGACGCCGTCGCAGCGGAGAACTTCGGCACCGCCCGTGAGGCGGTCGCCGCGCTCAAGCACTCCGACGGCGGGCGGGCCGCCATCGTGCTGGGGGACTGGCCCGCGCAACCCGCGCCCGTGACGGGTCACCTGCCCGCAGGCGCGGTGTGGGCGGTGGACGTCGTGGACGCCGCCCCGCGGGTGCGCGCCGCCGTGACCGCGATGCTCGCCGGGGTCGCGGTGGTTGACGCCCTCGCGAACGCCATGGAACTTGTTGCCGCACAACCACAACTGCGTGCGGTGACCGCCGAGGGCGACCTGGTCGGGGCCGGCTGGGTCAGCGGCGGATCCGACCGCAGGCCCAGCACGCTGGAGATCACCGCGCAGGTGGACAAGGCTCGGGCGGAACTCGCCGACGCCGAGCGGCAGGTCGGCGAGCTGTCCGCCGCGCTGTCCGGTGCGCTGGCCGAGCAGTCGTCCCGTCAGGACGCCGCCGAACAGGCCCTGGCGGCACTCAACGAGTCCGACGCCGCGATCTCGGCGATCTACGAACAGCTGGGCCGGCTGGGTCAGGACGCCCGCGCCGCCGACGACGAGTGGCAGCGCCTGATCAGCCAGCGCGACGAACTGGAGACCGGGCGCACCCGCACGGTGTCCGAGCTCGCCGAGCTCGAAGAGCGGCTGCACAACGCCCAACAGGAGCCGATGTTCGAGGCCGAGCCCGTCAACCGCCAGGAGTGGACGGCCGCCGCGGAGGCCGCGCGCTCGGCGGAGGTGGAGGCCCGGTTGACGGTGCGCACCGCCGAGGAGCGCGCGAATGCCGTTCGGGGACGGGCTGATTCACTCCGGCGGGCCGCGACCGCAGAACGTGAGGCACGCGTACGTGCCCGCCGGGCACGCGAGGCGCGGGTGCACGCCGCAGCGGTGGCGGCTGCCGTGGCCGAGACCGGTCGGCTGGTGGCGGCACGGTTGAGCTCGGCGGTCGGCGTCGCGTCCAGGATCCGCGACGAGGTCGCCGCCGAGCGTCAGGTCCGGGCCGGCGCGCTGGCGAAGACGCGTGAGGAGGTCAACGAACTGACGGCCAGGATCAGCACGCTCACCGATTCGCTGCACCGCGACGAGGTGGCCAAAGCCCAAGCGGCACTGCGTATCGAACAACTCGAGCAGCAGGTGCTCGAGCAGTTCGGGATGGCCGTGGCCGACCTGGTCGCCGAATACGGTCCCAGCGTCGCGTTGCCTCCGACCGAGCTCGAGATGGCGGAGTACGAGCAGGCGCGCGAACGCGGCGAGCAGGTCACCGCGCCGGCGCCGATGCAGTTCGACCGGGCCACCCAGGAACGGCGGGCCAAGCGCGCCGAACGCGAACTCAACGAATTGGGCCGGGTCAATCCGCTCGCCCTGGAGGAGTTCGCCGCGCTGGAGGAGCGCTACAACTTCCTGTCCACCCAGCTCGAGGATGTCAAGGCGGCCCGAAAGGACCTCCTCGACGTCATCGCCGATGTCGACAGCCGCATTCTCCAGGTTTTCGCCGAGGCGTATGCCGACGTCGAACGCGAGTTCGCCCAGGTGTTCTCGACACTGTTCCCCGGCGGTGAGGGCAGGCTGCTGCTGACCGACCCCGACGACATGCTGACCACCGGCATCGAGGTCGAGGCCAGGCCGCCGGGAAAGAAGATCAAGCGGCTTTCGTTGCTGTCGGGCGGGGAGAAGTCGCTGACGGCGGTGGCGATGCTGGTGGCCATCTTCCGGGCCCGCCCGTCGCCGTTCTATGTCATGGACGAGGTCGAGGCCGCGCTCGACGACGTCAACCTGCGCCGGTTGATCAGCCTGTTCGAGCAATTGCGCGAAGTGTCACAGCTCATCGTCATCACCCACCAGAAGCCGACGATGGAGATCGCCGACGCCCTCTACGGGGTGACGATGCGCAACGACGGCATCACCACGGTGATCTCGCAGCGGATGCGCGGCCAGGAACTCGTGGCCAGTCCCTCCTGACCGCCGGGGTCCGGCAGCACCGATTACCTCCCCTGCGACAATGGCGTCGTGTCTGAGGGTCTCTGGATCGCGATCGCGGTCATCGCTGTTCTGCTGGTCGCTGCGCTCGTCGTCGGCCTGCTCCGCTACCGTCGACGCCGGATCAGCCTCAACGCGCCGGACACCGTCACCCCTGTCGATCGGTCGGGGGGTTACACCGCATCCTCGGGCATCACGTTCACCGCGTCGGCGCCCACCAAGGCTCCGCCGGCTCCGCGGGAGGAGACCCCGCCGGGCGTTCCCGAGCACCCCGCGCCCCTCGACACCACCGGCTCACCCACCGTCGGTGACGACGCCACCATCCCGCGCGATGCGCCCAAGCGACCGATCGCCGACGTCCGTCTGCCCGAGCCCCCGGCGCCCCCGGCGCCCCCGGCA
>NZ_CACSIP010000044.1 GCF_902705885.1 Mycolicibacterium austroafricanum
GAGCTGCTCGACCTGCGCGCGCAGCTCAGCCTCACCAGCGGCCACATCCACATCGAACACACGTTCGAACATGAAACCCGGGCTACTACCGCCCGCCGACAAGAAAGCCCTACACGCCGTCATCTCGGGAGCCGGCCTCTCGCCACCTGACTATCCCGACTGACCGGCTTCAGCCGCTACCCGGCGCAACACGATGAGGTTGTCCACCAGCACCCCGGCCTGCCCGTCCGGCCCGACCGCATCGCGTTCTGCAGATCCGACCCGCACCCGATCCCATTGTCGTTCATCGAGTTCGATGGTCTGCAACACTTCCTCGGCGCTGGGGAAGACATGCTCACGAAAATGCTCCGGCGCCCACGGCGGAGCGGCACCGTGATCCACGATGATCAGCACCCCACCCGGGGCGACGGCATTCGCGGCCGCCGTGAAGATCCACATGCGGTCGAGGTGCACCATCGATTGCAGGAACTGCGCCGACACCAGGTCGAACGCTCCTTCGGGGAACGACTCGGACAGGTCCCTCTGCTCGAACCGCACCCGGTCGGCCAACCCCATGGTCACTGCTTGCGTTGCTGCGCGGCGCAGCGCGGTGTCAGAGATGTCCACTCCCAGCACATCCCAGCCGTGTTCGGCGAGCCAGAGGGTGTCCGCCCCCTCACCGCAACCGAGATCCAGCGCACGCGCCGGCGTTGACGACGCCGCGAACTCTGCCAGCCAGGGGTTGACGCGCCCACTCCAGATCCGCTCGCGTTCGGCGTACCTGTCTTCCCAATGCTGCTTGACCTCAGATGCTGTCATATCTCCTCCATCAGACTTCGAACCATTGATGCCGCAGCTGCCGAGCCGGCCGCAACAGCGGCCGCCACCTGAGGCATCTGCGTACACACGTCCCCCGCTGCGAACACTCCCGGTGCCGACGTCTGGTACAGCGCGTCGACTTCGACCGCCTCCATCGAAACCGGGCCCGGGTCAACAAAATTCACACCGAGCTGAACGGCCAGGTCGGTGCGCTGGTGCAACATCGCAGGCACCAGCAGCCCTCGCCGGGCCAGCCGGGACCCGTCTGCGAACACCACCGCCTCCAATTCACCGTCGGCCGTTGCCAGTCGGTCGATCGGGCGTTCGTCCACCGGAACCCCTCCGGCGCCGAGACAGGCCCTGGTTTCGGCAGTGAGCTCCCCCGTCCCGTTGGTCAGCACGATCACGTCGTCGCTCCACCCACGCAGCATCCGCGCCATGTGCATCGCGCGCTCGCCCTGGGCCAGTACCGCGAGGGGCTGGTCGCGGACCTCCCAGCCGTGACAGAACGGACAGTGAAACGCCGAGCCGCCCCACAGCTCATCCAGACCGGCCAACGCCGGTGGCCGATACTCCATCCCCATGGCCAGCAGCACCAGCTTGACCCGTTCGCGGCTGCCGTCGGCGAGCTCGATGTCGAATCCGCCGTCGTGGCGCTGCACGGTGCGCACCTCGCCGGTGCGCACCTCGACGCTCGGATACTGTTGCAGCTCTTTTCTGCCCAGCTCGTACAACTCGGCGGCGGGCCGGCCGTCGTGCCCCAGGAGACCGCCGATCCCTTTGGCCGCCAGGTTGCTCTGTCGGCCGGCATCGACGACCAGCGTGCGTCGACGCGCCCTGCCGAGCACCAGCGCGGCACTCAGTCCCGCCGCTCCGCCGCCGACAACCAGACATTCCCAATCCGTGTTCATGACCCGAGCTTGCCCAAGCGCCGCAACAATGCCAAGCTAGCTTGCCATGCAGGCAAACGACGACGACGGCGTCGACCTTCGGGTCCGGCGACGACTGCGAGAACTACGGCAGCAACGCGGCATGACGCTCGACGACGTCGCCGGCAGGTCCAACATCGACGTCTCCACGCTCAGCCGGCTGGAATCCGGCAAGCGCCGGCTGGCCCTCGACCACCTGCCCCGACTCGCCGCCGCCCTGTCGGTGAGTACCGACGAGCTGCTCAGCGCCCCGGAGGCGCCCGACCCGCGGGTCCGCGGGGGTGCACACACCCGTCATCTGGTCACCTATTGGCCGCTGACCCGGCAGGGTCCGGCAGGCGGACTCCACGCGTTCAAGATCCGGGTGAGCGCGCGGCGGCGTACCCCGCCCGCCGAGTTACCGGTTCATGAGGGGCACGATTGGATGTACGTGCTGTCCGGGCGGCTCCGGCTGATCCTCGGAGAGCGCGATTTCGTGATCGAACCCGGTGAAGCGGTGGAGTTCTCGACGTGGACGCCGCACTGGTTCGGTGCCGTCGACGGCCCAGTGGAAGCGATTGCGCTGTTCGGCGCACACGGTGAGCGGGCGCACCTGCACACCTGACGGTGATGGTGTGCCTCGCTGCACACCGCGTAGAATCGGCTTCCGATATCGGATTCATCACTACCGGGGAGACGCCTGCCATGCGTGAGTTCCAGCGTGGCGCGGTGCGATTGCACATCCTGCATCACGCCGCCGAGCAGGAGGTCCACGGCGCGTGGATCACCAAGGAGCTTGCCCGGCACGGCTATGACATCAGCCCAGGCACGCTGTATCCGACATTGCATCGGCTGGAGGCCGAGGGGCTGCTGAGCTCCAAGCAACGTGTCGTCGACGGCCGGGCGCGCCGGGTCTACCGAGTGACGCAGGCCGGGCGGCGCGCATTGCGCGAGGACCGCAAGGCACTAGAAGAGCTCGCTCGGGAAATCCTCGGCTACCCGCCCGGATAGCCGGCCAGCCGAACGCGGACCCGATGCGGGGCCGTCGGCTTGTGGATCACGGCGAATCGCCGGGTCCAGTCTGTTGTTCGCGGCGGGTGACGATGCGACGTATCCGGTATGCGGCGACGCCGACTCCGAGCACTGCAGCGCCCGAAATCACCGAGGACACCGGCAACGCGAACGCCAGAACCACACATCCGATCGCACCCACCACGGGGACACCCCGGTGGGGCCTGCCCTCACCGGGGCGCAGCGTGAAGGCCGAGGCATTGGCGATCGCGTAATAGACCAGGACGCCGAATGACGAGAAGCCGATCGCACCGCGGACGTCCGCGGTTGCCGCCAGCGCCGCGACCACCGCCCCGACCACGAGTTCGGCGCGGTGGGGCACCTTGAACCTCGGGTGCACGGCGGCCAGGGCGTGCGGTAGGTGCCGGTCGCGGGCCATGGCCAGGGTGGTGCGCGACACCCCGAGAATCAGGGCCAGCAACGCGCCCAGCGCGGCCACCGCAGCACCCACTCGAACCACGGGCTCCAGCCAGCTCACGCCGGCGGCCGCTACGGCTTCCGACAACGGTGCCGTGGCCTGCGCGAGCCGCTGCGGTCCGAGGACCGTGATCACGGCGACGGCGACGACGACATACACGGCCAGTGTGATACCAAGCGCGAGAGGGATTGCGCGCGGGATCGTGCGGGCAGGGTCGCGGACCTCTTCACCCAGGGTCGCGATGCGTGCGTACCCGGCGAACGCGAAGAACAGAAGGCCCGCCGCCTGCAGCACCCCGCCGAGCGATGCGTCCGCGCCGATGTCGAGTCGCGCCGCGTCCGCGGTCCCGGAGCTGAAGGCGGCTACCGCGACTGCGGCCAGCACCGCCAACACCACCGCGACGATCGCGCGGGTGAGCCAGGCCGACTTCTGGATCCCGGCGTAGTTCACCGCGGTCAGCGCCACCACCGCCCCCACGGCCACCGCATGCGCGTGGGCCGGCCATACGTAGAAGCCGATCGTCAGGGCCATCGCAGCACAGGATGCGGTTTTGCCGACCACGAACGCCCAGCCCGCCAGGTACCCCCAGAAGTCGCCGAGACGCTTCCGGCCGTACACATAAGTGCCGCCTGAAGCCGGGTAGAGGGCCGCCAGCCGCGCGGAGGAGATCGCATTGCAGTAGGCGACCACCGCGGCCACCGCCAACCCGATCAGCAACCCGGAGCCGGCCGCGTGGGCGGCCGGCGCCAGCGCGACGAAGATTCCAGCGCCGATCATCGACCCCAGGCCGATCACCAACGCGTCGAAGAGGCCCAGCCGCCGCCGCAGCTCATCGGCGACGCCGCTGGGTCCAGATGGCTCGCTCATGCCTTCATTCCCCGGCCCACGCCGACTAATGCTACGGCTTCCGATATCGGGGGGCGATACAAGTGAGTTGGGGCTCGTGCAATCGGGCGATCTGCGGTGCGCGGAGACACGAAAATCTCCAAGCCGCCGCTTTATTCGAGTCGCCTGGCGCAGAGCAGGTCACAGGTATGCGGTCTGGTTGACCAGTCGCACCGACGCAGCGCCGTCGGGGTAGAACTCGGCGATCGACAGCGATGCGAGGTCGAGGTGCAGCCGGTACAGAATCGCCGGACCGGCGTCGAGCGCCACCCGCAGTAGGGTCTTGATCGGGGTCACATGCGAGACCACCAGGACCGTCTGGCCACTGTGTTCGGCGATGATCCGCTGCTGGGCGCTGCGCACCCGGGCGGCAACGGCATCGAAGCTCTCCCCGCCCGGCGGCGGCACCGAGGTGTCGCGCAACCAGCTGCGGTGTAGCTCCGGATCCCGCTCGGCGGCCTCGCCGAACGTTAGTCCTTCCCACGCACCGAAGTCGGTCTCGATCAGATCGTCGTCGACCACGACGTCGAGGCCCAATTGTCCCGCGGCGGCCGAGGCGGTGTCGTGCGCCCGCCGCAACGGTGAGGACACTACGGCGGCGATCCCGCCTTTCACTCCGAGGTACTGCGCGGCCGCCTCCGCCTGTCGTGCACCGAGATCGGTCAGTGCCGGATTTCCGCGTCCGGAGTAGCGACGCTGGACCGAGAGCTCGGTCTGTCCGTGGCGAAGAAGCAGCAGCCGGGTCGGCGCGCCCACTGCCCCCGTCCAACCGGCCGGGTTGGTGACCACCTCCGTGGTGGCCGAACGGGTCTCGGTGACTTCTGGCACTTCGATTTCCGCCGGGGATCCGGTGATGCCCGCCGCCGCATCCATGGCCTCGTTGGCCAGCCGGTCGGCATGGCTGTTCTCCGCCCGCGGAATCCACGCGTAGGTGACGCGATCGAACTTTCGGGCGATGTCTTTCGCTTGCTGATGCAGCGGCGCGAGGTCGGGATGCTTGACCCGCCAGCGACCCGCCATCTGCTCGACCAACAGCTTGGAGTCCAGGTAGACCTCGACCTCGGTGGCGCCGACACCGGCCGCTTCCTCGAGGCCGGCGATCAGCCCGCGGTACTCGGCGACATTGTTGGTCGCGCGCCCGATAGCTGATTTGGCTTCCGCGAGAAGCGTTGTCCGGTCTGCCGACCACACCACCGCGCCATAACCCGCGGGTCCGGGATTGCCGCGGGATCCCCCGTCGGCCTCGACCCGTACCTTCACGCGTGCGAACCCTTGACCCGCAACAGGATGGCCGAGCACTCCGGGCAGTGCAGCACCTCGTCCTCGGCAGCTGCGGCGATGCGCGCCAACTCCCCTCTGTCGATCTCGATCCGGCAGGCGCCGCAGCGCCGGCCCTGCAGAGCCCCGGCGCCCGCTCCCCCGCGGGCGCGCTGACGCTCGTAGACGGCGATCAACCCGTCGTCGATGCCGGCAACGAGATCGTCACGGCGTGACAGGGATTGGTCTTGCAGCTGAGCAAGCTCACTGCGGGCATCGTCACACACCCGTTGGGCATCGCTCAACGTGTTCTGCAGCCGATCGACGTCGGCCAGAGCGCTTTCCTGATCGGCGGCCAGCTCCTCTCTGCGCTCCATCACCTCCAGCAGCGAATCCTCCAGACTGGTCTGGCGCCGCTGCAGGGTTTCGAGCTCGTGCTGCAACTCCGTGAGCTGTTTGGCATCCACCGTGCCGCCGTCGAGCAGGGAGCGGTCACGATCCTCCCGCTGCCGGACGCCGTCGATCTCGTTCTCGAACTTCGCAACCTGCGCGTCGATGTCGGCGAGAGCGAGCTGCAGTGCGGCAAGGCGGTCGTTGGCCTCCTGGTGCGCACTCTGCGCCTCCTCCAGCGCCCGCTGCTCGGCGAGGTTCTTGGTCCGATGCTGGATCCGTGAGATCTCGGCATCCAGCTCCGCCAGCTCGAGTAGCGACTGCTGTTGTGTCACATCAGCTTTCATGTACAGCTTCCTTCGACATTCCATGGGTCGGTGCGCACGTCGGACACCGTGACCGGCAGCGATGCACCGAAGTGGTTGCGCAACAGTTGAGCCGCCTGGCCGCACCAGGGGAACTCGCTGGCCCAGTGCGCGACGTCGATCAGCGCGACGTCCGAGACCCGCCGGTGCTCGTCGGCGGGGTGATGGCGCAGGTCGGCGGTGACGTAGGCCTGCACTCTGGCAGCGGCCACCTCGGCGAGCAACGAATCGCCCGCCCCGCCACACACCGCAACCCGGGACACCGGTGCCGTGGCGTCCCCCGACGCGCGCACCCCCCACGAGGTCGCGGGAAGCCCATCACGAACCCGGGCCACGAACGCCGACAGCGGTTCCGGCTGCGCCAACGTCGCGATGCGCCCTAGGCCCACGTCACCGTTGGTCTGCGCGAGGGCGATGACGTCGAACGCCGGCTCCTCGTACGTATGCGCGCTGCGCAAACCGGTCAGCACCGCGGTTCGTCGCGACGCCGGAGCGATCATCTCGATCCGGTCCTCGGCGACCCGTTCGACGGTGCCGACCGTCCCGATCGCGGGCGTCGCGCCGTCGTGGGGCAGGAACTGGCCGGTTCCCCCGACGCTCCAACTGCATTGCGAGTAGTCGCCGATCTGTCCGGCACCCGCCGCGAACATCGCGGACCGAACGGCGTCGGCGTCCGCTGGATTCCCGGACGGCACGAACACCACCCATTTGTCCAGAGCCGGGCCGGTCGGTATGGGCGAGAGCACGTCGGTCACCCGTAGGCCCAACGCGTCGGCCAGCGCGTCCGACACCCCGGGGGACGCACTGTCGGCGTTGGTGTGCGCGGTGAACAGTGCCCGCCCGGTGCGGATCATCGAGTGGATCAGCGCGCCCTTGGCGGAGTCCGCGGACACCGTGTCCACGCCGCGCAACAGCAGCGGATGATGCGCCAGCAGCAGCCCGCGCTCGGGCACCTGCGCCAGCACAGCGGCGGTCGCGTCGACGGCGATCGTCACCGTCTCGATGTGTTCTGCCGGATCTCCGCACACCAGGCCGACAGAGTCCCAGCTCTGGGCGAACCGTGGAGGGTAGGCGGCCTCGAGCACATCGATGACATCCGCGAGCCGGACTGTCATTGCGTCACCTCGAACAGGGAACTGCATCGACTTGCCACATCACGACACTAGTGCGGGTCGGCCCCGACCAGACATCAGGGACAATGGAGCCGTGACAGACACGCTCGACAGCAGGCAGGGCTCCGCGCAGGCGAGCCGAGGCGATCTGGTGATCTTCGATCTGGACGGCACATTGACCGATTCGGCCGAGGGCATCGTCGCCAGCTTCCGCCACGCGCTGCAGACCGTCGGCGCAGCCGTGCCCGACGGCGACCTGGTCAGTCGGATCGTCGGCCCGCCGATGCACCACACGCTGCGGGAGATGGGCCTCGGGGAGCAGGCCGACGCGGCGATCGCCGCCTACCGCGCCGACTACATCAGCCGCGGCTGGTCGATGAACCGCCCCTTCACCGGTATCCCGGCGTTGCTCGCCGACCTGCAGAGCGCCGGTGTCCGGCTGGCGGTGGCCACCTCCAAGGCCGAGCCGACCGCGCAGCGCATCCTCGCCCACTTCGGTCTCGACACCTGCTTCGAGGTGATCGCCGGGGCCAGCGTGGACGGCAGCCGCGCGTCCAAGGCCGACGTGCTGGCCCACGCACTCGCCCAGCTCGCCCCGGTGCCGGACCGGGTGGTGATGGTCGGCGACCGTTCCCACGACGTCGAGGGCGCCGCCGTCCATGGCATCGGCACCATCGTCGTCGGCTGGGGCTACGGGCGCGCCGACTTCGCCGCCGGTGACAGCCCCCGGGCGCAGGCCCACGTCGCCAGCGTCGACGATCTTCGCGAGGTGCTCGGTGTCTGATGTCGCCGGCGGGCCGGCTCCGGTGTCTGACGTCGCCGGCGGGCCGGCTCCGGTGTCTGACGTCGCCGGCAAGCCGGCTCCGGCCCTCCACGTCACGTTCATCTGCACCGGCAACATCTGCCGCAGCCCGATGGCCGAGAAGATGTTCGCCCACCAGCTCGGCGAGCGGGGACTGGCCGAGGTGGTGCGTGTCACCAGCGCAGGCACCGGCCACTGGCATGAGGGCGAACCCGCCGACCGCCGGGCCGGGCAGGTGCTGCGCGGCCACGGCTACCCGACCGCTCATCGCGCCGCTCAGGTCGGCGACGACCACCTGTCGGCCGATCTGGTGGTCGCGTTGGGCCGAAACCACCTCCGCATGCTGCAGCACCTCGGCGTTCCGGCCGACCGGCTGCGGATGCTGCGGTCCTTCGACCCGCGATCAGGGGGACACATCGACGATGTCGAGGATCCCTACTACGGCACCCACGACGACTTCGAGGATGTCTTCACGGTGATCGACGCGGCACTGCCCGGCCTGCACGCGTGGGTGGACGAGTGGCTGGCCGACCGGGAACAGGTGAGCTGACGATGCGTCGCTGGGTGTTCCTGTTGCGTCCGCAGTGGCTGGCGTTGTACGTGGTGGTGGCGGCGTTCGCCTACCTGTGTTTCACCGTGCTGGCACCGTGGCAGCTGGGCAAGAACACCGCGACGTCGCGGGAGAATGCGCAGATCGCGCGGTCACTCGAGGCCGATCCGGTCCCAGTCACGACGGTGCTACCCCAGCAGGATTCGATGGCCCCCGACGAACAGTGGCAGCGGGTCACGGCCACCGGGCGCTACCTGGCCGAGGGCCAGGTGCTGGCGAGGCTGCGGGTGATCGACGGCGAGCCCGCTTTCGAGGTGCTGGCCCCGTTCGCGGTGGACGGCGGACCGACCGTGCTCGTCGACCGGGGCTACGTGCGTCCCGTGGAGGGTTCACAGGTGCCGACGATCGAGCCGCCGCCGTCCGGGACCGTCACGATCACCGCCCGACTCCGCGACCCCGAAGGCGTCGCCATCGGGAAGGACCCCTTCCAGGCGGATGGCATCCAGCAGGTCTACTCGATCAACACCGGCCAGATCTCCGAACTGACCGGTGTCCCGTTGGCGGGCGCCTATCTGCAACTGGTCGACGGTCAGCCCGGCGGCCTCGGCGTCATCCCGTTGCCCCACCTCAACGCCGGACCGTTCCTGTCCTACGGCATCCAGTGGATCGCGTTCGGGATCATCGCGCCGGTCGGCGTCGGCTACTTCGTGTACTCCGAACTGAAGGTCCGTCGTCGGGAGAAGGCCGTGGCCACTGCGACGGCCGAGGCCGCCTCGGCCCGAGATGCCGCCGGTGAGCCGGCGCTACCGCTCACCGCCGAGGAGAAGCTCGCCGACCGCTACGGGAAGCGACGCTGACCGCCACCAACGCGGCAGCCACCTGAACGGCGCGCGACAGCCGCACCGCCCGGGCGAGGTCCCCGGTGACGGGAGCCGGACCGTCGCCGAGCGTCGGCCGGATCTCCAGCTCGTGGGCGTACTGGGTGGGACCGCCGAGGCTCACCCCGAGGGCACCGGCGAACGACGCCTCAGCCACCCCGGCGTTCGGGCTCGGGTGCTTTCGCGCGTCGCGCCGCCAGGCCCGCACCGCGGCCACCGGAGACCCGCCGACGACAGGCGCGCACAGGGCGACCAGGACTCCCGTGAGCCGAGCGCCGGCGAGGTTCAGCAGGTCATCAAAACGGGCTGCGGCCCAACCAAACCGGGCATATCGCGGCGAACGGCTGCCGATCATCGCGTCCAACGTGTTGGCGGCTCGGTACACCAGCACCGCAGGGGTGCCCCCCACCGCGGCCCACACCAGTGGGCTGACCTGGGCGTCGGACGTGTTCTCGGCGATGGACTCCAGCGCGGCGCGGGTCAGGCCCGCGGGGTCGAGCACCGCGGGGTCGCGGCCACACAGCGAGGGCAGCAGCCGGCGGGCTCCTTCGATGTCATCGGCCTGCAACAGCCCCACCATCTGCTCGCCCGTCCGGCACAGCGACGTCCCGCCCAGCGCGACGAACGTCGCCGCCGCGACGCACGCAGCCTCGCGAACTGCGCCACGGCTGCCCGCCCTCTCGCCGAGGATCCCCAACGTGGCAACCGCGACGAGCAGTCCGGCGGTGTGCACGACACCGGCGACCCGGTCGTCGGAATAACTGTGCCGCTCCAAAGCCGCTGCACCGCTGCCGAACAGCGCGACCGGATGCCCGCGCCGAGGATCACCGAACACCGCGTCGGCCGCGACACCGGCGGCGATGCCCGCCGCACGGGCCCCCATCACGAACACCATGGCAGCGTCTCACAGCGTGAATCCCCCAAAGCGGCGCGGTACAGCTGTCACACTGTGCGCATGGGCGACCTGATCGTGACCGCGGCAACCATCATCACCATGGACGACGACGTTCCGCGGGCGCAGGCGGTGGCGGTATCCGGGGAGGAGATCGTGGCCGTGGGCAGCCTCGAGGACTGCCGGGCTGCACTTCCCGACGCCGAGGTGATCGACACCGGCGCCGCCGCACTGGCACCGGGATTCGTTGAGCCGCACGGTCACCCGCTGATCAGCGGGGTCGCCACCCAGGCTCCTGCCCGCTCCATCGCACCCTGGGACGCGGCCACCTGGTCCGAGGTACAGGAAGTGTTCGCCCACGCGCTCGCCACCTCCGACCCCGACACGCCGTTGTGGTTCACCGGGTACGACGCACTCCTGCACGGCCACCCGGCGCCCAAGGCCGACGAGCTCGACGCCATCTTCGGCGACCGGGTCACGGTGATCACCGACAACTCGGGACACGGGGTCTATTTCAACTCGGCGACGATCAGGCTCCACGGTTGGGACACCGCCCCGCCCGCCGACCCTGTCGCGTCACACTACGGCCGCAACGCCGACGGATCGTTGAACGGACAAGGCTTCGAGTTGCCGGTGGTGACGGCGGTGGTCGGGCCGCTGATGGCCCGCATGGGTGACCCCCTGCTGTCCGGCGCGCACTACTACGCGCTGATGTCGCGAGGCGGCTACACCTCGACGTCTGACATGACCTACGACCCCAAGTTCGCGGCCGGCTACGAGGCGCTGGCCGCCGCGCCGTCATGCCCGCTGCGGGTCAGCATGTGGGAGATGTCGATCACCGACACCTACTCGGATCCAACAACTTTCACCGCCGGCGAGCACTGGCTGACCAAGGCGGGCGTCAAGCTGTGGACGGACGGCTCACCGTGGGTGGGCAACATCGCGATCTCATTTCCGTACCTGGACACCGAGGCCACCCGCACCGCCGGGATCGACCCTGCCACCGCGGGCGGTGCCCAGTCGATGAACTACTCCCGTGCCCAGCTCGACGAGATCCTCGACCACGCCGCACCCAAGGGCTGGCAGATGGCGTTCCACGCCAACGGCGACCTGGCGCTGGACCTCGCACTGGACGCCTACGAGGACGCGCTGCACCGGCACTCCCTGATGGGAACCGACCACCGCTGGCGGCTGGAGCACTGCGGCGCCGGCACCCGCGCGCACTTCGACCGGGCCGCCCGGCTGGGGGTGCACGTGTCGTTGGCGCCGTTCCAGTACTACTACTGGGGAGAGCTGCTCGACGGCGCGATGTTCGACCACGAGCACGGTGCCCGCTGGGCCGCCTTCGCCGACGCCGTCGCCTCGGGGGCCTGCGTGTCGTTGCACAACGACGGATCGGTGTCGCCGCCCCTTCCGGTCATCAACATTGCCACCGCGGTCACCCGGCGCACCCGCAACGGCACCGTGCACGGACCCGAACAAGCGATCTCGCTGGATCAAGCGTGGCGCGCGCAGACCATCGACGCGGCCCGCACGCTGGGACGGGAGCACCTGATCGGGTCGATCGCGCCGGGCAAGCTGGCCGATTTCGTCGAGCTGACCGCCGACCCGTGGCGCGTGGATCCGGCCGCGATGATCGACGCGGTGCAGGTGAGCGGGACCTGGCTGGGTGGGCGCCGTGTCGACCTCGGCGAGTTCCTCACCGCCGTCGGCGGTGGCGACAACACCGAGCATGCGCACCTGGTCGAGCGGAGCGCGCCGGGTTGCTGCTGAACGCCGGTGGGCGGATCAGGGAACCGCACCCTTTCCGCACAGCGGGGGTTGGGGCATCCGCCCAGGCGCGGGCGACGGCGCACACGATTGAAGCCGGCAATCTGACCTGCATAGAACTCGACTTGCCGTTACAGCGCCCCGGAATGCCTAGGCGATACTGAGGGGCATGGCGTGGGTGGTTCGCGGGTGAGCGCGATCGACGCGTTCTACGCGGTGTGGACCAATGCGCGGCGAACGTTCGGCGACGGGGCGCCAGCCGGAGGCGCACAGTTCGACGCCAGCGCCAAGTTCCGACAGCTGGGCACCGAGGTCGCCTCAGCGACGCCAGACCCGGTGTGGTCGGGTGGTGCCGCCGGCGCGTACCGGCTCAAGAACTACCGGCACCGAGCGGTGTTCGATCGGCTCGCTGACCTCGATCAGCGACTCGGCCGCAGCGTCGATCGGTCCGCTCAGCTCGTCAGCACGGGTCGGCAGAATCTGGAGTCGCTACGGAAATGGGTCAGCGACGCCGCCGCGAGCGTGCCACCGGGCAAGTTTCGGGAGGTTCAACTCACCCAGATCGCGAGCGCGGGCCTGGCCCGGCTTCAAGAAATTGTGCTCGGCACTCATACCGATCTCAGCGTGGTCGCGCAGGACATCGTCAAACTATCGACCGAGTACGGTTCACTCACCTCAGAGGAAGGCCCGTCGGGGGACGCCCGGGAAGGCGAAGAGAAGGCCGATGAGGTAGTCGACGGCACCGACAAGACCGATATGTCGTCAGGGGACATCAACCGAATCGACCAGGCCAACCGCGACATGCTCGAAGACATGCGAGCGGAGTATCAGCAGTTACCCGACGGACAAGTCAAAACCGACCGGCTCGCTGACATCGCCGCGATCGAGGAGGCGCTGCAGACACCAGGCTCGCGTCTGGTCTACCTGGAAAAGCCAGATGACCCGTCGCGAATGATCCCCGCCGCGACGTCAGTGGGTGACCCATTCACGGCCGATCATGTCTCGACCACCGTGCCCGGCGTATCAGGCACCACCCGAGGCGCCATCGCGGGGATGACGCGCGAGGCGGCAGAGTTGCGCAATGAGGCGATTGACGTCGCGAAGTCGGCCGGAAGCCCCGAGAACCCGATCAGTACCAGCGTGGCCACCGTGGCCTGGGTGGGATATCAACCACCGGCCAACCTGGGTCAGACCTCAGTCCTCGACGACGACCTCGCTCAAGCGGGCGCACCGAAGCTGACCTCGTTCCTCGGCGAGCTCGACGCCGCCTCCCGCAATCCCAGCCAGACCACGGCGCTGTTCGGGCACTCCTACGGCTCGCTGACCTCCGGCATCGCATTGGGTGACGGGGCAAGCCAATACGTCGACAACGCGGTGCTCTACGGCTCCCCCGGCTTCCAGGCCGTCACCCCGGCCGACCTCGGCATGACCGACGACAACTTCTTCGTGATGGCCACCTCCGACGACCCGATCAACTACGTCGCCGACCTGGCACCGCTGCACGGCTGGGGCGCCAACCCCAACGACGTCATCGACAACGGCGACGGGACACTGCGGTTTCGTTTCGAGCACCTCGAGACCGACGCAGGCAGCACGCCGATTCCCGGCTACGAGTCCAAGGCCGCCGCATCCGGGCATTCCGATTACGGGCGCAACGCCGGAGAACGGATGACCGGATATAACCTGGCAGCGATCCTGCTCGACCGCCCCGACCTCACGGTCAGAGAGACTCCGCTGACATGGTGACCCGAATGACATGGTGACCCGAAACCGCGCCCGACTGACATTCCGGCTCACCGCCGCAACAAGTCTGTGTGTCTCCATCCTGATTGGTGGTTGCTCCGTGACCGAGAACCCGTACGAATCCCAGACCGTGAAAGGGAACGAGGCTGTCGAGGTGATCGACAGCCTGCGCCCGGAAGGCTCCTACGAGGACGCCCGGCGGCGCATCAACGACGCCGCAGCCACCATCGCCGAGCGGATCGTTGCCGCCGTCCCGGGCCAGACGTGGCAGTTCAGTGCCGACCCGAACGTCCAGGAGGTGAAAAGCGATGGGTTGCCCTGCGAAAAACTCACCGGTGACATTGCGCGACGGCCACTTTCCGACATGGTTGAGTTCGGCCGACCGTTCACGGCTGACGAATTTGCAACGGCCAGTGACATCGTGCGCGCCCAGGCAGCCGGGTTCGGTGCCACCGGCGAGGATTCGTTGTTCAACGAAGAGTCGCGACGTGACTTCCATGTCCAGGGCGGCGGATTCGAGTTCGACCTCAGGCAAGGCGGATCAGCGATCTTCACGATTACCGGCGACTGCTTCCTCATGCAGTCCGTAGTCGACCTGCCTGCAGGCCAGCTCCCACCAAAGCCGCCAACCACACCGTCCTCGTAACCTGGCCCGCTGTACCGCGATCCTGGCGCACACTGCCGCTCACGAACCGCAGCACATCGTCCTCACCCTCGCAGGACGCAATTCCGGGGATGGCGGCGGCTGCGCAGTTCGGACTCCGCGAGTCCGCACGCAGCCGCGTCAACATCACAGATTCGGTTTCCAGCGAGAACGCCGTGGTACTCCGCAGAGCTTTGATGAGTTCTGCAGAAGCTGCCGGTGGGCGCGGACGGTATCGAACCGCCGACCGCTGGTGTGTAAAACCAGAGCTCTACCACTGAGCTACGCGCCCGATCCCGGGCAGGCTACACGCACCGGACCTGCCACCGGAAATCCGCCTCAACCCGATCGCAACGCGGCCAAGGCATCGGACCACACGGCCCGGTCGCGAACCTCGCCGGGCTGCTTGCATTCGGCGAACCGGATGATCCCGGAGCGGTCCACCGCGAAGGTGCCCCGGTTGGCGAACCCGCTGTCGTCGTTGAACACCCCGTAGGCCTGGCTGACCGCACCGTGCGGCCAGAAGTCGGCCAGCACCGGGAAGGTGAAGCCGCGCTGGGACGCCCACACCTTGTGCGTCGGCGACGGTCCCACCGAGATCGCCAATGTGGCGGTCTCGTCGTTGACGAAATCCGCCGGGTGATCGCGGATCTCGTCCAGCTCACGCGCACAGATGCTGGTGAAAGCAAGCGGGAAGAAGACCAGCAGCACGTTCTTGGCACCACGAAAGGAACTCAGCGTCACCGGCTGGTTGTTCTGATCCTTGAGGGTGAAGTCCGGTGCGTCGTCGCCGACACCAAGCACGCGCTACCGCTGCCGTCTGCTCTTCGCGCAAGCGCTCATCGCTGCTTGGTGATGGCGTTGGCTTTCGGCTGCACCAGGCGACTGGCACTCCAGTCCCCCAGGTTCGCCGACGAGGTCTGCATCAGTCCCGCAGTCGGTGCCGACTCCGCGATCTCGGCAGGCAGCACGTGCCCGCTCTTGCCGGTCTTGGGAGTGACGACCCAGATGACGCCGTCCTCGGCAAGCGGGGTGATCGCATCCATCAGGGTGTCGACGAGGTCGCCGTCCCCGTCACGCCACCACAGAAGCACCACGTCGATGACTTCGTCGGAGTCCTCGTCGAGCAGGTCGGCGCCGGACGCATCTTCGATGGCGAACCGGATCTCGTCGTCGGTGTCCTCGTCCCAGCCCAACTCCTGCACAACCTGATCTTTTTCGATGCCCAGTCTCTGGGCGTAGTTCGGGGGGTCACCCGCCGAGACCACCTTCAGTCCTCCTTCAGCCAATTCGACTCATTGTGCGCTGTGTCATGTTTTCTCGCCCTATCGTCGCACGGCCTGCCGCGACAGCGAACGTGTGCTGGCAGGTTTCATCGGTATGCCGCGTCGCATCGATCCAGCGCGACGGTCTTGGAATCGTTGAGACGGGTGATTGCGGAGTTGAATTCTTCGGTCCCGTAGTTGCCCACGATGGCGGTCGCCACCGCCCGTGCGGCATCCACCCAGCCGTTGAGCGCATCCCGCAGTTCGGGGGGTAGGCGGTCGGAGACGGTGCCTGCGACAAGGTCGGCGCTGAGGTTCAGCGCGTCCACCGCCGGGCCCGCGGTGCGCGCGATGTCGGCGGGGTTGGAGTTGAAGGCGGCGACGTAGGTGTTGACGGCGCCGATGGCATCGGCGCTGCTCGAGCTCATCGCCTCGCACGAGGTCTGGATCGCCTCGGCGGTCAAGGTCTCTTGGCGTTCGGCCTCGCGGGCGCTCGAACTCGCCGCGGATTCCTCGAGCGAGGCCGACACCGACGCCCGGTACAGCGGCGCCTCGCCCCCGGCCACCGCGGCATCACCGTCGGTGACGTTGGTGCAGCCGACGACGATCATGGCCAGCGCGGCCAGAGTGCCGGTGACGAAGCCGGCGACTCGGGCACGGGGCGCGCTCAGCCAACCCATCAGCACCGTGCAGACGTTACCGGTTCACCTGCCGGTCCAACGCAGGTTCCGCTGCGAGCGACGGTTCCCCGCACTCCCGCCACCCCTTCGGCGCGGATGGGGCAGGATTAGACGAGGATGGGACCATCCGGGCGCGAGAAGCGAGGCAAACCCACTTCGCGGATCGCGCACTTTTACACCGCCTAACAAGGAGCGGAAGTTGACCACCGAGTTCGTGCGCCAGGATCTGGCCCAAAACTCCAGCAGCACAAGCGAACCCGACCGAGTTCGGGTAATCCGGGAAGGTGTCGCGTCATACCTGCCGGACATCGATCCCGAGGAGACCGGTGAGTGGCTCGAGTCATTCGACGACCTACTCGACCGATCCGGACCGGCCCGCGCCCGCTACCTGATGTTGCGGTTGCTGGAGCGCGCGGGAGAGCAGCGCGTCGCGATCCCGGCGTTGACCTCCACCGACTACGTCAACACCATCCCGACCGAGCTGGAGCCGTGGTTCCCCGGCGACGAGGACGTCGAGCGCCGCTACCGCGCCTGGATCCGCTGGAACGCCGCGATCATGGTGCACCGGGCGCAGCGGCCTGGAGTCGGTGTCGGTGGGCATATTTCGACCTACGCGTCCTCGGCGGCGCTCTACGAGGTCGGGTTCAACCACTTCTTCCGCGGCAAGTCACACCCCGGCGGCGGAGACCAGATCTTCATCCAGGGCCACGCGTCCCCGGGCATCTACGCCCGCGCGTACCTCGAGGGAAGACTCAGCGCCGACCAACTCGACGGCTTCCGGCAGGAGCACAGCCACCCCGGCGGCGGCATCCCCTCCTACCCGCACCCGCGCCTGATGCCCGACTTCTGGGAGTTCCCCACGGTGTCGATGGGCCTGGGCCCGATGAACGCCATCTACCAGGCACGGTTCAACCACTACCTGCACGACCGTGGCATCAAGGACACCTCCAACCAGCATGTGTGGGCGTTCCTGGGCGACGGTGAGATGGACGAGCCGGAGAGCCGCGGTCTGACCCACGTAGCCGCACTGGAGGGCCTGGACAACCTGACCTTCGTCGTCAACTGCAACCTGCAGCGCCTCGACGGCCCGGTGCGCGGCAACGGCAAGATCATCCAGGAGCTGGAGTCGTTCTTCCGCGGCGCCGGCTGGAACGTCATCAAGGTGGTCTGGGGCCGCGAATGGGATGCCCTGCTGCACGCAGACCGAGACGGTGCGCTGGTCAACCTGATGAACACCACCCCGGACGGGGACTATCAGACCTACAAGGCCAACGACGGCGGCTACGTCCGCGACCACTTCTTCGGGCGTGATCCGCGGACCAAGGCCCTGGTCGAGCCGATGTCTGACACCGAGATCTGGAACCTCAAGCGCGGCGGTCACGACTATCGCAAGGTCTACGCCGCCTACCACGCCGCGATGGAACACAAGGGCCAGCCGACGGTGATCCTGGCCAAGACGATCAAGGGCTACTCGCTGGGCTCGCATTTCGAGGGCCGCAACGCCACCCACCAGATGAAGAAGCTGGCGCTGGAGGATCTGAAGAATTTCCGCGACGCCCAGCGCATCCCGGTCAGCGACGAGAAGCTCGAGGCAGACCCCTACCTGCCGCCGTACTACCACCCCGGGCCGGAGGCTCCGGAGATCCGGTACCTGCTCGATCGCCGACGGGCGCTGGGTGGATTCCTGCCCGAGCGCCGCACCAAGTCCAAGGCACTGAAGCTTCCGGCCACCGACGCCTACAAGGCGCTGAAGAAGGGGTCCGGCAAGCAGGAGGTCGCCACCACGATGGCGACGGTCCGCACATTCAAGGAGATCCTGCGCGACAAGAACATCGGGCACCGGATCGTCCCGATCATCCCCGACGAAGCGCGCACCTTCGGCATGGACTCGTGGTTCCCGAGCCTGAAGATCTACAACCGTAACGGGCAGCTGTACACCTCGGTCGACGCCGAACTGATGCTGGCCTACAAGGAAAGCGACGTCGGCCAGATCCTGCACGAGGGCATCAACGAGGCCGGGTCGATGGGCACCTTCATCGCGGCGGGCACGTCCTACTCGACACAGAACGAGCCGATGATCCCGATTTACATCTTCTACTCGATGTTCGGGTTCCAGCGCACCGGCGACAGCTTCTGGGCGGCTGCCGACCAGATGGCGCGCGGCTTCGTCCTCGGCGCCACCGCGGGCCGTACCACGCTGGTCGGGGAAGGCCTGCAGCACGCCGACGGGCATTCGTTGCTGCTGGCCTCCACCAACCCGGCCGCGGTCGCCTACGACCCCGCGTTCGCCTACGAGATCGCCTACATCATCGAAAGCGGCCTGGACCGCATGTACGGCGAGAACCCCGAGAACGTGTACTTCTACATCACCATCTACAACGAGCCCTACTCCCAGCCGGCAGAACCGGAGGGACTCGATGTCGAGGGTCTGCTGCGCGGGATCTACCGCTACCAGCAGGCGCCGGAGAAGAAGTCCCACACGGCGCAGATCCTGGTGTCGGGCGTGGCGATGCCCGCGGCGCTGAAGGCTGCCGAGATGCTTGCCGCGGACTGGGACGTCGCCGCCGACGTATGGTCGGTGACCAGCTGGAACGAACTGAACCGCGACGGCGTGGCCATCGAGAAGGAGCGGCTGCGCCACCCCGACCGCGAACCGGGGACGCCGTATGTCACCAAGGCACTCGCCGAGGCGTCCGGCCCGGTGGTGGCGGTCTCGGACTGGATGCGCGCGGTGCCCGAACAGATCAGGCCGTGGGTGCCCGGCACCTACCTCACCCTGGGCACCGACGGATTCGGCTTCTCCGATACTCGCCCGGCCGCCCGCCGCTACTTCAACACCGACGCCGAGTCGATCACCGTCGCCGTGCTCGAAGGCCTGGCTCGCGACGGCAACATCGACATGTCGGCGGCGATCGAGGCTGCCAGGAAGTACGAGATCGACGATGTGATGGCGGCGCCGGAGCAGACGTCGGACCCCGGGGTGGCGTAGGCCAGCAGTCCTTGGAGGATTTCTCCAGTTCGAGGGCGTAGATTTTAGGGATGACCGACAACAATCGGTTCATCCCGCCGCGATCGACCGTCGAAGTGCTGGAGAACGTTCCCGAGTCGGCGCTGCGCCGCCTCAAGCAGTACTCCGGCCGGCTGGCCACCGAGGCAGTGCACTACATGGAGGAACGGCTGCCGTTCTTCGCCGACCTGGAGGCGTCGCAGCGGGCCAGCGTCCAGCTCGTGGTGCAGACCGCGATCGTCAACTTCGTCGAGTGGATGCGTAATCCACAGAGCGACGTGAGTTACACGGCGCAGGCCTTCGAGGTGGTGCCCCAGGATCTGCGCAGGCGCATCGCGCTGCGCCAGTCCGTCGACATGGTGCGCATCACGATGGAGTTCTTCGAGGAAGTCGTGCCCCTGTTGGCACGTTCCGAGGAGCAACTGACCGCGCTGACCGCCGGCATCCTGCGCTACAGCCGGGACCTGGCCTTCGCCGCCGCCTCCGCGTACGCCGACCAGGCCGAGGCCCGCGGGGCGTGGGACACCCGGATGGAGGCCAACCTGGTCGATGCCGTCGTCCGCGGTGATCTCGGCCCGGAACTGCAATCCCAGGCCGCTGCGCTGAACTGGGACGCCACCGCGCCCGCCACCGTCCTGGTCGGGACACCCCAACCGGGCCGGATGGACTTCGTCAGCGACGACGTCCACGACGTGGCGAAGCGCAACGGGCGGGCCGCTCTGTCCGACGTCCACGGAACGTGGCTGGTCACCATCATCTCGGGTGGCCTGTCACCGACCGATCGCTTCCTCTCGGAGTTGATGAAGGTGTTCGACGACGGGCCGGTGGTGGTCGGGCCGACCGCGCCGACGCTGGGCGCGGCGCACCGCAGCGCCACCGAGGCGATCGCGGGGATGAACGCGGTGGCCGGCTGGGCGGGGGCGCCGCGGCCGGTGGCCGCCCGCGAGTTACTCCCCGAGCGGGCCCTGCTGGGAGACGCCACCGCCGCGGTGGCATTGGAAGCCGAGGTGATGCGGCCACTCTCGGACGCCGGGCCGGCACTGATGGAGACACTGGATGCCTACCTGGACTCCGGCGGCGCCATCGAGGCGTGCGCGCGCAAATTGTTCGTTCATCCAAATACCGTCCGGTATCGGCTCAAACGAATCGCCGATTTCACCGGCCGCGATCCGACGGTTCCGCGCGACTCGTACGTATTGCGGGTGGCGTCCACGGTGGGCCGGCTGACCCGCCAGGCTCAGCAGTCGAGCTCTGCGGTCACCGGCTCCCGACAGGTCGCAGGTGTTACCCCGGTCACTCTCGCGGACCAAACGGGCGCGTAACAGATTGCAGCCCGGTCTCAATGGAGTCCCATCACATGCGCTTTTGTGGACTTCCTACAAAAACCTAAGACAAGGTTCATAATCTCTTACACCGTGCAAAACCGACTTCTCAATGTTTCCTTAGAGACGTGCCCCAGAAGACTGTGCTTGCCTTCCTCGCGCCCGGACAGGGCTCGCAGACTCCCGGCATGCTCGCCGACTGGCTCGAGCTACCCGGAGCCGCCGAGCGCATTGCGGCGTGGTCCGACATCAGCGGCCTCGACTTGGCCCGTCTGGGCACCACCGCCACCGCCGAGGAGATCACCGACACCGCGGTGACGCAACCGCTCGTCGTGGCGGCGACCCTGCTCGCACACGAGGAGCTCACCAAGCGCGCGAACCTCGCCGACATCGGCGCAGACATCATCGTCGCCGGACACTCGGTCGGAGAGATCGCGGCCTACGCGATCGCCGGAGTCATCTCGGCCGACGAGGCCGTCTCGCTGGCCGCCACCCGCGGCGCGGAGATGGCCAAGGCCTGCGCGATCGAACCCACCGGCATGTCCGCGCTGCTCGGCGGCGACGAGGCCGAGGTGCTCGCCCGCCTGGAGGCCCTGGACCTGGTCCCGGCCAACCGCAACGCGGCCGGGCAGATCGTCGCCGCTGGTGCGGTGTCGGCGCTGGAGAAGCTGGCCGAGGATCCGCCGGCGCGGGCCCGGGTCCGTCGCCTCGCCACCGCCGGTGCGTTCCACACCCAATACATGGCCCCGGCGCTCGCCGGGTACACCGCGGTTGCCGATCGAATCGCGCCGACGGAGATCTCCTCACCCGCCGTCACGCTGCTGTCGAACGCCGACGGCCGTCCGGTGTCCTCCGCTGCCGATGCGTTGGACAAACTGGTGGCGCAGATGACCAAGCCGGTCCGCTGGGATCTGTGCACCGCGACCATGCGTGAGTTGTTCGAGCAAGCGGACAACTCGGCGATCATCGAGTTCCCCCCGGCGGGAACACTGACCGGAATCGCCAAACGCGAATTGAAGGGAACCCCGAACCACCCCATCAAGTCCCCCGCCGACCTGGACGGACTTGTGGAATCCCTCCGCAACTGACCAGCCCATCCCGTAGTTCGTACGTTCCGTAATAAGTAACAACACACAGATAGAAGGAGCCACCGTGCCCGCCACTCAGGACGAAATCATCGCCGGCCTCGCCGAGATCATCGAAGAGGTCACCGGTATCGAGCCCTCCGAGGTCACCCCCGAGAAGTCGTTCGTCGACGACCTGGACATCGACTCGCTGTCGATGGTGGAGATCGCCGTGCAGACCGAGGACAAGTACGGCGTGAAGATCCCCGACGAGGACCTCGCCGGGCTGCGCACCGTCGGTGACGTCGTCGCCTACATCCAGAAGCTCGAGGCCGAGAACCCCGAAGCCGCCGCGGCCATCCGGGCGCAGATCACGGGTGACAAGTGACCAGACCTTCCACTGCTAACGGCGGTTACCCCAATGTTGTGGTAACCGCTGTAACAGCGACGACGTCGATCGCGGCGGACATCGAGAGCACGTGGAAGGGCTTGTTGGCCGGCGAGAGCGGTATCCACGTCCTCGAGGACGACTTCATCACCAAGTGGGACCTGCCGGTGAAGATCGGCGGGCACCTCAAAGAACCGCTCGACCCGCTGATGACGCGGCTCGACCTTCGCCGGATGTCCTACGTCCAGCGGATGTCGAAGTATCTGGGCAACCAGCTCTGGGAGACCGCGGGTTCGCCCGAGGTCGATCCGGATCGCTTCGCCGTGGTCATCGGCACCGGTCTGGGTGGCGGCGAGAAGATCGTCGAGACGTATGACGCGATGAACGAGGGCGGGCCCCGCAAGGTGTCCCCGCTCGCCGTTCAGATGATCATGCCGAACGGCGCCGCTGCCGTCGTCGGCCTCGCACTGGGCGCCCGCGCCGGGGTCATCACCCCGGTGTCGGCCTGCTCGTCGGGGTCCGAGGGCATCGCCCACGCCTGGCGCCAGATCGTCATGGGTGACGCGGACATCGCCGTATGCGGTGGCGTCGAAGGCGGCATCGAAGCACTGCCCATCGCAGCGTTCTCGATGATGCGCGCCATGTCGACCCGCAACGACGATCCGGAAGGCGCGTCGCGGCCGTTCGACAAGAACCGCGACGGGTTCGTCTTCGGTGAAGCCGGTGCGCTGATGGTCATCGAGACCGAGGAGCACGCCAAGGCCCGTGGCGCCAAGCCGCTGGCCCGGTTGCTCGGCGCGGGCATCTCGTCGGACGCCTACCACATGGTGGCGCCGGCGCCGGACGGTCTGCGAGCCGCGCACGCGATGAAGCGGGCGATGGAGACGGCGGGCTTGTCGGCCAAGGACATCAACCACGTCAATGCCCACGCCACGTCCACCTCGATCGGTGACCTCGCCGAAGCCAACGCAATCAGGGCGGCCGGTGTGGAACACGCCGCGGTGTATGCGCCGAAGTCGGCGCTGGGTCACTCCATCGGCGCTGTCGGCGCACTGGAGTCGATCCTCACAGTGCTCGCACTGCGGGACGGCGTCATCCCGCCGACACTGAACTTCGAGACGCCCGACCCTGAGATCGGTCTCGATGTCGTCGCGGGTGAGCCTCGATATGGGGAATACCAGTACGCCATCAACAATTCGTTCGGGTTCGGTGGCCACAATGTGGCATTGGCCTTCGGTCGCTACTAGAAGACCCGGACGACCATACTGATCGGAGATCGGAGAAAGGACGCGCAGCTCACCCATGCCTTCGGCTACCACAGGTAACGGACTTCCGGACGTCGTCGTCACCGGCATCGCGATGACCACGAGTGTGGCCACCGACGCCGAGGCGACGTGGAAGGCGCTCCTGGATGGGCAGAGCGGCATCCGTCAGCTCGAGGATCCCTTCATCGAGCAGTTCCAGCTCCCGGTCCGCATCGGCGGCCACCTGCTGGAGGACTTCGAGTCGGAATTGACCAAGGTCGAGAACCGGCGGATGTCCTACGTGCAGAAGATGGCCGCCGTGCTGGGCAGGCGGGCCTGGGACGATGCGGGCGCTCCGGAGGTCGACACCGATCGGCTGTTGGTGTCGATCGGAACCGGTCTCGGCGGTGCCGAAGCGTTGGTGTTCGCCTACGACGGCATGCGGGAGCGCGGCCTCAAGGCCGTCTCACCGCTGTCGGTGCAGATGTACATGCCCAACGGGCCGTCGGCCGTGGTCGGACTCGACCGCCACGCGAAAGCCGGCGTCGTCACCCCGGTGTCGGCGTGTGCGTCCGGTTCGGAGGGGATCGCCCAGGCCTGGCGCAACATCGTGCTCGGCGAAGCCGATATCGCGATCTGCGGCGGCGTCGAGCAGCGCATCGAAGCCGTGCCGATCGCCGCGTTCGCCCAGATGCGCATCGTCATGTCCACCAACAACGACAACCCCGCCGGTGCGTGTCGCCCGTTCGACAAGGACCGCGACGGGTTCGTCTTCGGCGAAGGCGGTGCGCTGATGGTCATCGAGACCGAAGAGCACGCCAAGGCGCGCGGCGCCAAACCGCTGGCGCGGCTGTTGGGTGCGAGCATCACCTCCGACGGGTTCCACATGGTGGCCCCCGACCCGAACGGGGAACGTGCCGGCTACGCGATGACGCGGGCCATCGAGTTGGGCGGTCTTCAGCCTTCCGACATCGACCACGTGAACGCGCACGCCACCGGCACCAGCGTCGGCGACGTCGCCGAGGGCAAGGCCATCAACAATGCGCTGGGGAGGCACCGCCCCGCGGTGTACGCCCCGAAGTCCGCGCTGGGTCACTCCGTCGGCGCGGTCGGTGCGGTGGAGTCGATCTTGACCCTGATGGCGTTGCGCGACGGTGTCATCCCACCCACGCTGAACCTCGAAAACCTCGATCCCGAGATCGATCTCGACGTCGTGGCCGGGAAACCGCGCACCGGAGAAATCCGGTACGCGATCAACAATTCATTCGGATTCGGCGGGCACAATGTCGCACTCGCCTTCGGTAAGTACTGACAGGAGATCACATGACGACAATGGCCCCCGAAGAGGTAAACGAATCACTCGATCCTCGTGATCCGCTGCTGCGACTGTCGACGTTCTTCGACGACGGCAGTGTCGAACTGCTCCACGAGCGGGACCGCTCCGGCATTCTGGCCGCGGCCGGCACCGTCAACGGTGTGCGCACCATCGCGTTCTGCACCGACGGCACCGTGATGGGTGGCGCCATGGGCGTCGAGGGCTGCAAGCACATCGTCGACGCCTACGACGTCGCGATCGAGGAGCAGAGCCCGATCGTCGGCATCTGGCACTCCGGCGGCGCGCGACTGGCCGAGGGCGTCAAGGCGCTGCACGCGGTCGGCCTGGTCTTCGAGGCGATGATCCGGGCGTCGGGCTACATCCCGCAGATCTCGGTGGTCGTCGGTTTCGCCGCAGGCGGCGCCGCCTACGGCCCCGCGCTCACCGACGTCGTCATCATGGCGCCGGAGGGCCGGGTGTTCGTCACCGGCCCCGACGTGGTGCGCAGCGTGACCGGTGAGGATGTCGACATGGCCTCGCTCGGCGGTCCGGACACCCACCACAAGAAGTCCGGTGTCTGCCACATCGTCGCCACCGACGAGCTCGACGCCTACCAGCGCGGTCGTCGCCTGGTCGGACTCTTCTGCCAGCAGGGCCATTTCGACCGCAACAAGGCCGAGGCCGGCGACACCGATCTGCGGGCGCTGCTGCCCGAGTCGTCGCGACGCGCCTACGACGTGCACCCGTTGGTCGAGGCGCTTCTGGACAGCGACAGCCCGTTCGAGGAGTTCCAGGCCAAGTGGGCTCCGTCGATGGTGGTCGGCCTGGGCCGGCTGTCGGGACGCACCGTCGGCGTGCTGGCCAACAACCCGTTGCGCCTCGGTGGCTGCCTGAACTCCGAGAGCGCGGAGAAGGCAGCACGTTTCGTGCGGCTGTGTGATGCCTTCGGTATCCCGCTGGTCGTCATCGTCGACGTGCCCGGCTACCTGCCGGGCGTGGACCAGGAATGGGGCGGCGTGGTGCGCCGCGGCGCGAAGCTGCTGCACGCGTTCGGCGAATCCTCGGTTCCGCGAGTCACCCTGGTCACCCGCAAGATCTACGGCGGCGCTTACATCGCGATGAACTCGCGGTCGCTGAACGCCACCAAGGTGTTCGCGTGGCCGGACGCCGAGGTGGCCGTCATGGGCGCCAAGGCCGCCGTCGGCATCCTGCACAAGAAGACGCTGGCCGCCGCCGCGCCCGAGGACCGCGAGGCGCTGCACGAACAGCTCGCCGTGGAACACGAGAAGATCGCCGGCGGCGTCGACTCGGCGATCGACATCGGCGTGGTGGACGCGAAGATCGACCCGTCGCACACCCGCAGCGTGCTGACCCAGGCGCTGGCCGAGGCACCCGCACGCCGCGGCCGCCACAAGAACATCCCGCTGTAAAACCTCTCCGCCGGAAAACCTCTCCGCCGGAACGGTATTCCAGCAGGCCGTCACTCGGGCTTTCGCTGCTGGAATACCGTTCCGGCGAGCATTTCCGCAGCCACGTGCTCGGCTCGCGCACGGTCTCCGGCGACCAGTCCGATGCGGGTACGCCGGTCGAGGATGTCCTCGACTGTCATCGCGCCCTCATGGGTGACCGCGTACTCGAACTCGGCGCGGATCACATCGATGCCGTCGGCGACCGGATCGGTGGGCCGTTCACAGCCGGCCTGCGCGATCACGTTGGGCGCCTCCGCGCCGTAGCGAGCCACCAGTGAGCTCGGCAGCTCAGCCGGTGAACGCAGCGTGGCCACCGGGTTGGACGGGGCGCCGACCAACGGCAGATTGCGAGTGCGGCAGGGCCCGGCGGTCAGACCGCGCAGTGTCACGGCACGGTCCACGACGTCTTCGGCCATGTACCGGTATTCGGTCAGTTTCCCGCCGATCACGCTGATCACCCCCGAAGGCGAGTCGGTGACCGCGTGGTCCCGCGAGACGTCGGCGGTCCTGCTCTGGCCACCACTGCTCCTCGCGTCCGCATCACCCGTGTCGATCAACGGCCGCAGGCCCGCATAGGAGCCGACGATGTCGTCGTGACCCAGGGCCGTGTCCAGTGCGGTGTTGACGGTGTCGAGCAGGAACGAGACCTCCGACGGCGTCGGCTGCGGCACATCGGGGATCGGCCCGGGGGCATCCTCGTCGGTCAGTCCCAGATACACCCGGCCGAGCTGCTCAGGCATCGCGAACACGAACCTGTTGAGCTCGCCGGGGATCGGAACGGTCAGCGCCGCAGTGGGATTGCCGAACGCGGCGGCGTCGAACACCAGATGGGTGCCACGGCTGGGCCGTAACCGGATGGAGTCGTCGACCTCGCCGGCCCACACCCCGGTGGCGTTGACGACCGCGCGGGCCGTGACGTCGGTCGACTCCCCCGTCGACATGTCGGTGAGCGTGACCGAAGTGCGCGTCGCGTTCGACGCTGCGACCCGGGTGAGGATCCTGGCACCGTGCTGGGCGGCGGTGCGGGCCACCGCGGTGACCAACCGGGCGTCGTCGATGAGCTGTCCGTCGTAGGCCAGCAACGCACCGTCGAGGCCGTCGCGGCGCACGGTCGGCGCCAGGGCGACGGCCCGGTGCGCATCGATGCGGCGGGACCGGGGCAACGTGGACGCCGGCGTGCCCGCCAGCTTGCGCAGCCCGTCGCCGGCCGCAAACCCGAATCGCACCAGCGCCCGGGAGGCTGCCGACATCTCGGGCAACAGCGGCACCAGCTGCGGCATCGCCCGCACCAGGTGAGGTGCGTTGCGAGTCATCAGGATTCCGCGTTCGACAGCGCTGCGCCGGGCGATGCCCACGTTGCCGGTAGCCAGGTAGCGCAGTCCGCCGTGCACCAGCTTCGAACTCCACCGGCTGGTGCCGAACGCCAGATCGTGCTTCTCCACCAGCACCACCGACAGGCCCCGCGTTGCGGCGTCCAGGGCGATCCCGGCGCCGGTGATGCCGCCGCCGATGACGACGACGTCGACGGTCGCGCCGTCGAGCGCGACGAGTTCCCGGGTGCGCCGCGAGGCGTTCAGAGCCGTTGCGCTGCTCATGGTTTCAGATATCCGTTCAGTGAGTGGGCGAGCTCGACACCGAGCGCCTCGCGGTCGAGGATCTTCTCGACCATTTGGGAGGACTGGATGGTCGACTGCGTGATGAGCAGGCACATCGCGCCCATCTGACGTGCGTCGCCGGGCCGGACGCTGCCGTCGTCCTGCGCCGTCGCGATCGCCTCGGCCAGTGCCTCGACCAGGATCTGCTGACTGGTTCCGAGGCGTTCGGCGATGTAGACCATCGCCATGCTCGGCGCGTTGATGATCACCGACATCACCACCTCGTCGTTGCGCAGGTGCTCGGCGACTGCGACCACACGGTCGACCAGGGCGGTGCGTCCGGGCCCGCGGGACGGGACGGTGTCGAGCACCCCGGCGATCCGGACCGTCAGCAGTTCGGCGATCACCCAGCGGATGTCCGGCCAGCGCCGGTAGATCGTCGGTCGGCTGACCCGCGCCCGTCGTGCGATCTCGGTCATCGTCGTCCGCTCGATGCCGTAGGCCAGGATGCACGCCGCGGCGGCATCCAGGATTCGCTTCTCGACACTGGCATCAGCGTTACGGATTGACATGATCTGTAATACTGTAACCCATGACGCGCCTCGATGCCCATCCGGACCACCCCCCGATGCAGTGGAACGCCTGGGGAGACGCCGCTGCGGCCAAACCCCTGTCCCCCGGAACCCGCGCGCTGCTCGAGCAGGCGCTCGGCATCGAGGCTCACGACGTCGACGAGCCCAGCGCCGACCAGGTCCGGCTCCGTCCATCGGCGTTGTCCCAGACCGACCGCAACGGGCTCAGCGCGATCGTCGGCGAGGCCAACGTCACCGTCGACGACACCGCACGGTTGCTTCGTGCCGGCGGCAAATCCACTCTGGACCTGCTGCGGCGCCGCGACTTCGGCGTTCAGGACGCTCCCGATGCAGTGTTGGCGCCGGGCGACGAGGACGAGGTGTCCGAGATCCTCGCGTTCTGCGGGGACCGCAGTATCGCCGTCGTACCGTTCGGCGGCGGCACCAGCGTGGTGGGCGGACTGGACCCGCTGCGCGGAGACTTCAAGGCGGTGGTGTCGCTGGATCTGCGCAGGCTCGACGAGTTGCACGCACTCGACGAGGTCTCCTGGGAGGCCGAGTTGGGTGCCGGTCTGAGCGGGCCGGAGGCCGAACGACTGCTCGGCGCGCGCGGCTTCGCCCTGGGCCACTATCCGCAGAGCTTCCTGTTCGCCACCATCGGCGGGTTCGCCGCGACGCGGTCGTCCGGGCAGGATTCCGCGGGTTACGGCCGGTTCAACGACATGGTCCGCGGCCTGCGTGCCGTCACCCCGGCCGGCGTCCTCGACCTGGGGCGCGCCCCGGAGTCCGCGGCCGGGCCTGACCTGCGCCAGCTGTTGATCGGGTCGGAGGGCACCCTCGGGGTCATCACCCGGGTGCGGGTCCGCGTCCACCCGGTCCCGGCCGCGACCCGGTATGAGGCCTGGTCGTTTCCCGACTTCGCCACCGGCGCCGATGCCCTGCGCGCGGTCGTCCAGACCGGCACCGGCCCGACCGTGATCCGCTTGTCCGACGAGGCCGAGACCGGTGTCAACCTCGCCACCACCGACAACATCGGCGAACAGACAAACACCGGCGGATGCCTGGCGATCACCGTGTTCGAGGGCACCGAGGCCCACGTCGCCAGCCGCCACTCCGAGACCCGCGCGCTGCTGGAGGCCGGCGGCGGCACATCACTGGGCGAGGAGCCGGCGCGCGCCTGGGAACACGGCCGGTTCAACGCGCCCTATCTGCGCGATGCGCTGCTGTCGGCCGGCGCCCTGTGCGAGACCTTGGAGACGGCCACCAACTGGTCGAATGTGCCGACGCTGAAAGCAGCGGTCACCGAGGCGCTCACCGCCACACTCACCGATTCGGGGACACCGGCGCTGGTGCTGTGCCACATTTCGCACGTGTATCCGACCGGGGCATCGCTGTACTTCACGGTTGTCGCCGCCCAACGGGGCAACCCGGTCGAGCAGTGGCGCACCGCCAAAGCGGCCGCATCCGACGCGATCATGCGTGTCGGCGCCACCATCACCCACCACCACGCTGTCGGCGCCGACCACCGGCCGTGGATGCGCGACGAGATCGGCGACGTCGGCGTGCAGGTGTTGCGCGCGGTCAAGAAGACCCTCGACCCGGCGGGCATCCTCAACCCGGGCAAGCTGATTCCGTGAGGCCGCGCACGCGAGGAGCAATATGACCCGCGTCACCGTGTTGACCAACCCCGCTTCCGGGCACGGCCGCGCGCCACACGCCGCCGAGCGTGCCATCACCCAACTGCACCGTCGGGGCGTCGACGTCGTCGCGGTCGCGGGCCGCGACGCCGAGCACGCCCGGCAGCTCGTCGCCGGGGCCCTGGACCGCGGGATGGACGCGCTGGTGGTAGTCGGCGGCGACGGCATCGTCTCCCTCGCGCTCCAGGTGATCGCGCAGACCGAGATACCCCTGGCCATCATTCCGGCGGGTACGGGCAACGACCACGCGCGGGAGTTCGGGATTCCCGCGCATGATCCCGAAGCCGCCGCCGACGTCGTCGTCGACGGTGTGGCGGACGAGGTCGATCTGGGCCGCATCGTCGGCGCCGACGGCACCAACAAGTGGTTCGGCACCGTGATGGCCGCCGGGTTCGACTCGCTGGTCACCGACCGGACCAACCGGATGCGCTGGCCCCACGGCCGGATGCGCTACAACCTGGCGATGGTGGCCGAACTGTCCAAGCTGCGGCTACTCCCGTTCCGGTTGACTTTCAGCGGGCCGGGCGGCGACGAAGAGATTCTCACCGATCTGACGCTGGCCGCGTTCGGCAACACCCGCAGCTACGGCGGCGGGATGCTGATCTGCCCGGGAGCCGATCCGACGGACGGGCTGCTGGACGTGACGATGGTGGCGTCCGCGTCCCGCTCCCGGCTGATCCGGTTGTTCCCCCGGGTCTTCAAGGGCACCCATGTCCACCTCGATGAGGTGCAGACGGCCCGGGCGCGCACCATCGCCGTGGAGTCGCCGGGGATCAACACCTACGCCGATGGCGAGTACGTGTGCCCGCTGCCGGTGCAGGTGTCCGCGGTGCCGGGGGCGCTGAAGATCCTGCGCCCGCGAAGAACAGTTAGCCGACCCCTCGGTTGAGCCAGCTGACCTCGGCGCCGACGCCGCCGTCCCGATAGGCCTCGAGGGCCTCGTCCCAGGCGGTGCCCAGCACCGAGTCCAGTTCGACGGCCAGGGTGTCGGCGCCGGATGCCATCAGCGTGCGTAGCCGCATCTCCCCGACCATCACGTCACCGTTGGCGCTCATCGCCCCGCTCCACATGCCCAACTGCGGGGTGTGGCACCAGCGGTGACCGTCGACCCCGGTACTGGGATCCTCGGTCACCTCGAAGCGCAGCACCGACCACGAGCGCAGCGCGTTCGCCAGCTGGGCGCCGGTGCCCACCGGCCCGACCCAGTTGGTGACGGCGCGCAGCTGACCCGGCATCGCGGGTTGCGGGGTCCACTTCAGGTTCGCCCTCGCAGAGAGGGTCGACGACAACGCCCACTCGACGTGCGGGCACACCGCCGCGGGTGAGGCATGGATGTAAACCACGCCCGTCGCCGCGTCGGCGAATTGGTTCGCTGCACGCATCTGCTGCTCCTTCGGCTCCACGAGGGACGTCTTCCCCAACGACCTGGTGAACCATTCAGAGACAGTAGATGCAGTTGTGCTGTACGTGCCTATTGTGCCTTGTGAGACGGATGTTGCGCTAGTCCGGTCCGAATTCTCTCAGAACTTCATCAGACAGCGCCGGCATCACGGTGTGTGCCCACTCGCCGAATTTGCGGTCGGTCAGCACCACCAAGGCCAGATCCACGCCCGGATCGACCCACAGAAACGTCCCTGACTGGCCGAAGTGCCCATAGGTGCCAGCGGAATTGCGCTTGCCGGTCCAGTGCGGTGATTTGCCGTCCTTGATCTCGAACCCCAGCCCCCAGTCGTTGGGGCGCTGCACGCCGAAGCCGGGCAGCACCCCGTCGAGCCCGGGAAACTGCACGGAGGTGGCCTCGTGGTGCATCTGGGGTGACACCGTCGCCGGCACCAGCAGGTCGCCGGCGAATGCCACCAGGTCGTCGACGGTCGAGGTCGCACCGTATCCGGCGGCCTGCGCGCCACCGTCGAGGTCGGTGTCGGCCATCCCGAGCGGTCCACAGAGCGCCTCGGCCAGGTAGGTGGCGAACGGGATGTCTGATTCTTGCTCGAGGACCTCGGCGAGCACCGCGAACCCGTGGTTCGAGTAGATCCGGCGGGTGCCCGGTTCGGCGAGCACCTTCGCCGAGGTCATCTCGTAGCCGGCGGCGTGGGCGAGCAGGTGGCGCACCGTCGATCCGGGCGGACCGGCCGCGGTGTCGAGTTCCACCGCTCCCTCTTCGACGGCCACCTGCGCTGCGCGGGCCGCCAGCGGCTTGGTCACCGACGCCAGCGCGAAGCAGTGCCGGGTGTCGCCGTGGCTGTCGAGCACTCCGGTGGGACCCACCACCGCCGCGGCGACGGTCGGAACAGGCCAGTCGGCGAGGACGTCCAGGGCTGCCATCGACTGAGCAGCCTAGTTCGTCTCCCCGTTCGGGTTCGAACCGCCGACCAGAGCGTGGATACGTCCCCGGGGGTAGGGCAGATCGATGCCGTGCTCGTCGTAGGCGCGAAGGATCTCCCGACGCAACCGCCGCTGCACGGCCCACTGGGCGCCGGGACGGGTCTTCAAGGTCATCCGCAACGTCAGCAGATCCGGCGACAGTTCCTGCACGCCCAGCATCTCGGGCCGGCCGAGGACCTTCGCCTCGATCGACTCGTCGGTGAGGGCGGCCTCGGCCGCGTCGAGAGCTACCCGCTCGGCCAGGTCCACATCGGCGGTCAGGGACACCGGTACCTCGATCCGCGCCACGGCGTACTCCTGACTCATGTTGCCGACGCGGGCGATCTCACCGTTGCGCACGTACCAGAGCGTGCCGTCGATGTCGCGCAGCGTGGTGATCCGCAACCCGACGCTCTGCACCTCACCGACGGCCTCGCCGAGGTCGACGATGTCACCGACGCCGTACTGGTCCTCCAGCAGCATGAACACGCCGGTGACGAAATCGCGCACCAGGTTCTGCGCGCCGAAGCCGATCGCGAGCCCGACCACACCGGCCGAGGCGATGAACGGCGCGATGTTCACGCCGACGACGTTCAGGATCGCCAGGATGGCCCAGACCAACAGCACGATCGACACCGTGGACTTGAGCACCGACCCGATGGTCTGGGCCCGCAGTTGGCGCCGTTCACTCACCTGCTGGCTGGTCGCGGTGGCAGGCACCCGGTCACGGAGGCCACGCAGCAACGGCGGCTTGGCCGGTGCGTTCTCGTCACCGCTGGCCTTCTTCTTGCCCGACCGGCCGGTGGCCCGGTCGATCATCCGGTGCAGGACAAAACGGGCGATCAGGACCACGACGATGTAGATCGCGATGCGTATCGGAACCTCACCGAGCCAGTAGCGACTTGTCTCCGTCCATTCGAAAGCCAACGCGTGCACATCCATGCTCTCGACCGTACGGATCGTCCCGGTGTTGTCCAACCCCTTCCCGGGCGCTCACTTCCTGGCGATGTAGTAGTAGTTCAGCGGGTCGGACTCGATCTCGCGCACCTGCACATCGGCGAATCCGGCGTCGGCCAGCATCGAGGTCGCGACCTCGCGACCCCAGCAGGTGCCCAGCCCGTCGCCGTCGAGACCCAGGGACACACTCATGCAGTGCATCGTCGAAACGGTGTACAGGTAGGACCCGAACGGCACCCCGATGTTGTCCTCCAGCCGGCTGGACGCCTTGATGTCCACCATCAGGAAAACGCCTCCGGGCCGCAGCGCGCGATGGATGTTGGCCAGCACCTCGGCCGGGTGCGCCTGGTCGTGGATGGCGTCGAACGCGGTGATGACGTCGAAGGCCTCGGTCCTGCGGTCCTCGGCGACGTCGGCGGACTCGAAGGTGACGTTGGTCAGCCCGAGCCGCAGCGCCTCCGCGGCACCCGCGGCAAGACCCTCCTGCGAGAAGTCGATCCCGACGAACCGGCTGGACGGGAACGCCTGCCCCATGACGTTGACGGCGTGTCCGCTGCCGCAGCCGAAGTCCGCCACGTCGACACCGGCCCGCAGCCGTTCTGGCAGCCCGTCGACCAACGGCAGGATCCCGTCGACCAGCGCGGCGTCGAAGACCTCCCCGCTCTCTTCGGCCATCAGCTTGTGGAAACGCGGATACTCGCTGTAGGACAACCCGCCGCCGTGCTCGAAGCAGCCGATCACCTTCTGCTCCACCTCGCCCAGCAGCGGGATGAACTGCGCGACGCGCGAGAGGTTGTCCGGGCCGGCGGCCCGGGTGAGTACCGCGGCGCGCGTCTCGGGAAGCGAGTACGTCTGCGTCGCAGGGTCGTAGTCGACGATGCGGCCGGCGACCACGCCGCCGAGCCACTCCCGGACGTAACGCTCGTTCAGCCCGGCGGCGTCGGCGATCTGCGTGCTGGTGGCCGGGGGCAGCCCCGCCAGCGTGTCGAACAGTTTGGTCTGGTGGCCGATCGACAGCAGGAGGGCCACGCTGGCGGCATCGATGGCGCCGACGATCCGCTCGGCGAACTCCTCGGTGGCCTCGGTTGCAGTTGTTGGGTTTGCGTCGATAGTCGTCATGTCGGACACGCTAGGCCGACCCCGCCGCCCCCGGCATCGATCACCCGATGCAACTTGCTGCCAGTCGATGGTGCAAATGATGCAGACGCCCGCGCGTGACCTGCAGGACGTGCCGTCAGAGGATGTTGTGTTCGCGCGCCCAGGCCACCGCCGCCGTCCGGTTGGAGACCCCCAACTTGGCGTAGATGTTGGCCAGATGCCGACCAACGGTCTTGTCCGAGAGGCACAACTGCTCGGCCACCGCCCGGTTGGTGGCGCCCGCTGCCACGGCGCACAACACCTCGACCTCGCGTCGGGTCAGCCCACCCGGCGACGGCGATCCGCAGATCCCGGCGGGCTCTACGCCGAGTTCGGCGTAGATCGTGNCGGCTGNCGCCGCGNCGGNGGNGGCGGCCGCTGACTCCCCCAGACCCCGGTGGGCCAGCGCCATCCACTCGTACACCTCGGCGGTCTCGTAGCGGGACTGCTGGATCCGGTACTCCCGCAACGCCGCCTGCAACGACTGCAGTCCCAAATCGAACTCCCCACGGCGCACCGCCACGGCGCCGCGCGCATGCGCAGCCCACGCCAGATAGCCCGGCGTCCCGAAGGATTGCGCGTCTGCTTCCAGTTCACGACAGTGCCGTTCGGCCTCCTGCAGGTCGTCGCGGCTCAATGCGATCTCCACGGCGGCCCGCAACAAGCGCACCCGGGCCAGCCGGTCGTCGCCGGTGAGCGCGAGCCGGATCGCCGTCCACGCCCCGACGACGTCGCCACGGCGGCATGCCAGCAGCGCCTCGCCCGGCTGCGGATCCATGCCCAGCATTCGCGCCTGGGCGAATGCTGTTGCGGCGCCGTCGAAGTCGCACATGAGTCGGCGCACCTCACCGAGCTGGTAGTAGCCCTCGGCGGCCGCCCAGGCGTTGGCCCCCTCCAGTGCCCGGCTGGCCAGCCCGAGCCGGTCCTCCAGAGCGCGGTAGTCGGCCTGGTAACTGGTGGCCACCTGTACCTGCAACCGGTGCACGTCGCAGACGCCGCCGTAGGTCACCGATCCCGAAACCCCGCACCACTGTTCCATCGACTGCGTCCAGGAGCGCATCCTCGGCAGATCGGCGAGCTTGTGACAGTGGTGCAACACGATGCAGTAGATGTCGCCGGCCCATTCGATCGGCACCTCGTCGGCCAGCAGCGGCAGGATGCCCTCGTCGATCAGCGCGTACCCCTCGGCGGTGCGCGCGTGCAGGATCGCCTCGATGCCGGCGGCGATCAGACTCAGCGCGGAGATCGCCGGCGCTTCCAGCCGCCGAGCCAGCTCGCGCAGCGTCTGCACCCGCGCCGTCAGCGCTTCGACATCCAGCGAGACAGCGGCGACGGCGGCATCGAGATAGGCGAGGTAACCGTGGGCGGGACCCTCCTCAGCGTCGGCGAGCAGTCGGCGGGCGCGGTTCATCCAGCCCTGGCCGATGTTGACATCGCCCCGGACCAGCCACCCCAGCGCCAACTCGTTGGCCTTCATGGCGGCGGCCACCGGGTCGGTTCTGGTCAACGCGGCGAACACCCGCTCGGCGGCGCGGATGGACTCCTTGACGTGGCCCAACCGCCACGCGGCGAACGCGAACGCATCCAGGTCGTCGGTGTGCAACGGCGCGTAACGGCCGGCCAGGTCGAAGGCGTGGTAGCTGGCAGCCCAGTCCCGCCGCTGGTGCGCTTCGCGTGCGGCGGCGAGAAGGTCGGTCTGAGGGTCGGCCAGCATCGATGTCTACGGTATGCCGATCAGCCTGCTCAGAACAGGTCGTAGCGCGGTCGGCCACACAGCTGCCCCGATGTGGACGGCCGTTTGGACACCGGTCCGGGTCACTGCCCCCTCGTCGGTGTGAACTATTAGGGTTTAGGCATGACTCAGACGGTGCGAGGTGTGATCTCCCGGACGAAGGCTCAACCCATCGAAGTGGTGGATATCGTCATCCCCGATCCGGGGCCGGGTGAGGTCGTGGTCGACATCCAGGCGTGCGGGGTGTGCCACACCGACCTGACCTACCGCGAGGGCGGCATCAACGACGAGTTCCCGTTCCTGCTCGGCCATGAAGCCGCCGGCGTCGTCGAGTCCGTCGGCTCCGGCGTGACGAACGTCGAGCCCGGCGACTTCGTGGTCCTCAACTGGCGGGCGGTGTGCGGTCAGTGCCGGGCGTGCAAGCGCGGCCGCCCGCACCTGTGTTTCGACACCTTCAACGCCGCGCAGCCGATGACGCTGACCGACGGCACGCCGCTGACTGCAGCGCTGGGCATCGGCGCGTTCGCTGACAAGACGTTGGTGCACGAAGGCCAGTGCACCAAGGTCGACCCGGCCGCCGACCCCGCTGCAGCAGGCCTGCTGGGCTGCGGCGTGATGGCAGGGCTGGGAGCGGCCATCAACACCGGCGCGGTCAACCGTGATGACACGGTCGCGGTGATCGGCTGCGGCGGGGTCGGCGACGCGGCGATCGCGGGCGCCCGCCTGGTCGGCGCCAAACGCATCATCGCCGTGGACACCGACAACCGAAAGCTGGACTGGGCCCGCGAGTTCGGTGCCACCCACACCATCAACGCCCGCGAACTCGACCCGGTGAAGACCATCCAGGACCTCACCGACGGCAACGGCGCCGACGTCGTCATCGACGCCGTCGGCCGGCCCGAGACGTGGAAACAGGCGTTCTACGCACGCGACCTCGCGGGCACCGTGGTCCTGGTCGGAGTGCCGACCCCGGACATGACGCTGGAGATGCCGCTGATCGACTTCTTCTCCCGCGGCGGGTCACTGAAATCCTCGTGGTACGGCGACTGTCTGCCCGAACGCGATTTCCCGACGCTGATCAGTCTTTATCTGGAAGGCCGCTTCCCCTTGGACAGGTTCGTCTCCGAACGCATCGGGCTGGGCGACATCGAAGAGGCGTTCCACAAGATGCACGCCGGCGAGGTCCTGCGTTCGGTGGTGATCCTGTGAGCACCGAACCCATTGGCCCGATCCAGCGCCTGGTCACCAGCGGCACCTTCGAACTCGACGGAGGCAGCTGGGATGTCGACAACAACATCTGGCTCGTCGGCGATGACAAGGAAGTTGTGGTGTTCGACGCCGCGCATACCGCGCAGCCGATCATCGATGCGGTCGGCGGTAGGCACGTGGTGGCGGTGGTATGCACGCACGGTCACAACGACCACGTCACCGTCGCACCGCAGCTCGGCGAGGCTCTCGACGCGCCGGTGCTGATGCACCCGGCCGATGATGTGCTGTGGCGGATGACCCACCCGGACAACGACTTCCGATCGGTGGCCGATGGCGAGACACTGCGGGTCGCCGGCACCGAACTGCGTGCGCTGCACACTCCCGGGCATTCCCCCGGTTCGGTGTGCTGGCACGCACCCGAGCTGAGCGCAGTGTTCAGCGGTGACACCCTGTTCCAGGGCGGGCCGGGGGCCACCGGCCGCTCGTTCTCCGACTTCCCCACCATTCTGGCGTCGATCTCGGAGCGCCTCGGGAAGTTGCCCGGGGACACGGTCGTCTACACCGGCCACGGCGACACCACGACCGTCGGTGACGAGATCGTGCACTACGACGAGTGGGTGGCGCGCGGCAGCTGAGCCGGTTGCCCCGGTTGCCCCGCGAGCGCGCATGTTTGCACGTCGACGCACCGGTCCGCGCGTACAAAGATGTCGCGCTCGTCGTGGTCGAGCGCGCGCGGGCTACACCGGAGGCGGCAGCGGACCCGGCCAGTCGGGCTCGTCCAGGCTGACCGGACCCTGCAGCGGACGGGCCTTCTTCCCCGATCGCACCCGCCATGTCACCGCGGCCACGAGCGCAAGGACGCCCGCTGCGGTCACGCCGCCGAACATCCACAACAGCCCCGCCGGTGAACTGTCGCGACCGAAGGCCAACTGCGGGTTGATGTAGCCGCCGACGTTGCCACCGGTGGAGATGTCGTAGACGCCGTCCTGCGGGATCTGGGCGACCCAGATCCGGATCCGGACATCGTTGTTGATCGACGTCGTGGTGCCCATCGTCTCCGTGACGACCGGCTCGGCAACCCCCTCCGGTGGTGTGATGCCGAGTTGCAGGGCGGGGACCGGGAAACCGCCGTTCACCCCGCCCGTCACCGCGGTGTGGAAGCTGATCGTCACCTCGCCGGCCGGCAGTTGCAGCCTGCCCGAACCCGGAACCGGCACCTCGCCGTAGGCGTCGAACTCGTCGAAGACGAACACGTTGAGCACGATCGCGACGATGAACCCGACCACGCCGGCCACCAGCGTCAGGACCGCGCCGCCGATCGCGATCCGTGGACCGACCCGCCCCGTCATGCGGCGAGTCTGTCATGCGCGCGCTTCTGCGGCGCGCCGCTCGGGTGAGGACTACCGTCCGAAGAGACGGAAATTGACCAGATGCCCTCGAAAGGTCGCGATGCCTGAGTCCAGCATCGTCGTGCAACCCGAGCCGATGGACAGCGGCACATACACCGCCGCGGCTCGGTTGCAGGCGGCCGGGCTGCAGTCGGCCATCGCCGTCTTTGAGGAGGCTGCGGCCGCGGTGCCGATACCGGCTCCGCCGCAGCCGATCGTGATCGCCGATTACGGCGCAGCCAGCGGACACAACTCACTGCTGCCCATCGGCGCCGCGATCGCGGTGCTACGCGGGCGGACCCGCCCCGAGCACTCTGTGCTGGTCACCCACACCGACCGGCCGGACAATGATTTCACCGCGCTGTTCCGGACCCTGGAGGAAGACCCCGACACGTATCTGCGCAAGGACCGCGCCACCTTCGCCTCGGCCATCGGACGGTCGTTCTACAGCCAGATTCTGCCGTCCAACAGCGTCAACCTCGGCTGGAGTTCCTGGGCGATCCAGTGGCTGAGCCGGGTGCCGGGCGTCATCGAAGACCACCTCCAAGTCGCCTATTGCGCGGACGAATCCGTGCGCGCCGCCTTCGCCAAACAGGCCGCCCGCGACTGGCACGAGTTCGTCGCCTTCCGCGGCCGCGAGCTGTGCCCCGGCGGCCGTCTGGTGGTGACGACGATGGCGGTCGGCGACGACGGCGAGTTCGGCTACCGGCCGCTGCTGTCGGCGATGGTCGACGGTCTCGACGAACTCGCGGCCGGCGGGTTGATCACCGATGACGAGATGTTGCGGATGTGCGTGCCCACGGTCGCGCGGCACGCTGCCGACTTCGCGGCGCCGTTTGCGCCGTCCGGACGCTTCGAACGCCTCGAGATCGAACGCCTCGAGATGTTCGACGCGGAGGACCGCTTCTGGCGGCGCTACCGGATCGACAGCGACGCAAGAGCTTTTGGCGCCCGATGGGCCGGTTTCGCCCGCATGTCGGTGTTCCCGGAGCTGACCACGGCGCTGGCCGACGGCGCCGAGGATGCGCGCGCACCGGAACTGTTCGACCGGCTCGAAGCCGGCGTCGCGGAGCGTCTGGCGGCGGCGCCGGAGCAGATGCGGATCCCGCAGGCGCACGTCGTGCTGGTCAAACGCCACACCACCTGATCGATCGAGGACGCTGGCGGCGGCGCGCGCCGACTTGCTGCGGCGGCTGGGGCGAGCTACCGGATGGTGCCGACCCCCGGGATCAACGGCAGATCCAGCGCCGTGACCCAGCCCGGTGAGAGGTCGTTGACCGCCGGTACGGCGTTGAGCGCCCGAAGACCGGTGGCCAGACAACCGGCCGCCGCCGCGTCGCGGCCGGACCCGTCGGTGAACCGGAACGCGGTCTCCTGGAACATGCTCGGGGTCCCCTCGATGTCGACGCGATAGACGTCGTTCTGGTCACCCGACGGCCAGTCGGGGGCCGCGTCGTTGCCGATCCGGTTGACGTGCTCGAGCTGGATGCGGGTCTCGCCGCGGTACACCCCGTTGATGGTGAACCGGACAGCGGCGACGTTGCCCGGTTCGATCACGCCCTTGGCAGTCGGGCGCGGATCGGGGGTGACCCACTTGTCCCACGTGGTGGTGATCTCGTCGAGCATGATCCCGGCGGCATGAGCGATCATGGGAACTGTTGCACCCCAGGCGAATACCAGGATATCGGGATTCTCCAGCATCGGCCGGTACTCGGGTGGCCTGCCGATGCCCATCTCGCGGTCGTAGTCACCGGTGTAGTTGGTGTAGTCCAGCAACTCGGAGGCGCGGACTCGACGCACCTCCGAACACAGGCCCATCAATGTCATCGGGAACAGGTCGTTGGCGAAGCCCGGGTCGATACCGGTGGTGAAACACGACGACTCCCCCAGCTCACACGCCACGGTGATCGGCTGGATCCAGTTCGGCGGATTGAGATGCATGGTCGGCCAGATCCACGGGGTCATCGCAGTCGAGCAGACGTCGATCCCCGCGCGCAGAAACCGGGTGATCAGCTCGATGTTGGCGTCAGCGTGCGCGGCCGTGGGCCCGTAGTGCACCAGCGCGTCGGGTCGCAGGTCGATCAGCGCGTCGATGTCGTCGGTGGCGGTCAAGCCGAGGTCGGCTCCGAGGCCGCAGAGCTCCCCCACGTCTCGCCCGACCTTGTCCGGGTTGCTGACCCCGACCCCCACCAACTCGAAGCACGGGTGCCCGATGATCTCGGCGATCACCATCCTGCCGACGAACCCGGTCCCCCAGACCACCACCCGTTTCACGTCGGGTCCATTCACAAGCGCCGCCTCTCGTGGTCTCGACTGTCCGCCGGGATCGGCGTCAGAAGCAGCGTCGCAGACCCCCCGGTTCACAGATCAGCGGGTACTGGTCGACCGGGATCGGCAGTGGCTCCTTGTACGACAGCGTGAATGGCGTGTTGATGATCGCCGGTGCCAGGCCGCAGTTTCCGGCGTGCGACACGCTGCGCGTCCCGGACATCGTCGCGTCGTCGAACTTGTAGGTCTCGACGGTGGGCCCCCAGCTGCCGTCCGGACACCGCATGCCCTCCTTCTGCGGCACACTGAAGCTCCATATCCCCCCGACCAGCCTCGCGTCCCCACCGGTCAGCCCCGTCGAGGCCGAGACCTTCAACCGGCAACCGACCGGCAGGTACAACGGCTCACGCAGATCCCCGACGACCGGCACGCACGACGGGTAGATGCTCCACGTTCCGGCCAGTCCCTCGGCCGGCGTGTAGTCGAACACCCCCTCCATCACCTGCGCGGCCTGGGCAGGGGCAGGCAATCCGAGGGCGACACCGAGGGCGACGACGGCGGCGCTGATACCGCGCAGGATCTTCACGGGTCCGAGTATTTCAGTCGCGGACGGACAAAGTCACGGATTTGTAGCCTCGGCCGATGGGTAGTAAAACCGAGGCAGGCTCGAATCCGGGGTGGTGCAGATGACGAGAACAGCGGTCTCGACCGCTGTCTTGCGCGTATTCACAGCAGCCGTCGTGCTGGCCGTCGTGTTGGCCGGCTGCTCGACCGGGCAGCGGGTGGATCTGGGCGCCGGGGCCGACGGCGTGGTGGCTGCCATTGCCGGTGAGCCCGATCAACTGGACCCGCACAAGACCACCGCGTATTTCTCGTTCGAGGTGCTCGAGAACGTCTTCGACACCCTGGTCGAACCCGACGAGAACCTGCAGATGCAGCCTGCGCTGGCCGAATCGTGGGAGGTCAGCCCAGACGAACTCACCTGGACGTTCCGGCTGCGCGACGGCGTCGTCTTTCACGACGGCACTCCGCTGACCGCTGACGACGTGGTGTTCTCCTACCGCCGCATCATCGACGAAGAGCTCCCCAACTCCGACAAGTTCAGCGCGGTGACCGCCGTCGAGGCGCCGGACCCGTCGACCGTGGTGATCCGCACCGACCGCCCGGTGCCGAACATGCTCACCAACCTCGGCGGGTTCAAAGGCATGGCGATCGTGTCCCGCCGCAATGTCGAGAGCGGACAGATCGCCACCCGGCCGATCGGCACCGGACCGTTCAGCTTCCGCGATCAGCGCAGCGGCGACTCCATCATGCTGGCGGCCAACCCCGACTACTGGGGTGGCGCCCCCGACATCACGGGGGTGACGTACCGGTTCATCTCCGAACCGTCGACGGCCCTGTCGGCGCTGCAGGCCGGCGAGATCGACTGGACCGATTCCATTCCGCCGCAACGGGTGGCGCAGCTCGGCGACGACGACTCGGTGACGCTGGCTGTGACGCCCAGCAACGACTACTGGTACCTGGCGCTCAACCAGGCCCGCGACCCGTGGGACGACGTGCGGGTCCGTCAGGCGATCGCGTACGCCGTGGACCGCGACTCGATCGTCCAGGCCACCAGCTACGGCACCGCGGAGGCCAACCAGCTCGCGATACCGCAGGGCAATCCCTGGTACACGCCGTATGACCGGTATCGCGAGGGCGGCAGCGAGGACGGTCTCAACAGGGCCCGCGAGCTGCTGCGGGAGGCGGGCGCTGCGCCGTCGAATCTCGACATGCTCGTCACCACCGACTATCCGCAGACGGTGACGGCCGCCCAGATCATCGCCGACAACCTGTCCTCCCTCGGCATCACCGTGGACATCCGCACCGTCGACTTCGCCACCTGGCTCGACGAACAGAACTCCGGCAACTTCGACATGCTGATGATGGGCTGGCTGGGCAACATCGATCCCGACGACTTCTACTACGCCCAGCACCACACCGACGGGACCAGCAACGCGCAGAAGTTCTCCGACCCCGAGGTGGACCGCCTGTTGGACGCGGGCCGGGTGGAAACCGACAGGGACGCCCGCGCCGAGGACTACGCCGGTGCCGCGACCCTGATCGCCGACAAGGTGAGCTACATCTTCTTGTACAACCCGTCGGTGATCCAAGCCTGGAACCCGGCCTTGTCGGGATATCAGGCGCGCCGCGACGGAGCCGTCCGGTTCCGGGACGCGACGATGAACCCGGACGGCGGTGTGTAGCCGTGGCCGCTGCCTCCGTGCTGACCCATCCGGTCACCCGGTTCGTCGCGCGCCGGCTGGTGTACTCGGCGGTGGTGCTGCTCGGGGTGCTCGTGGTGGTCTTCGCGCTGGTGCATCTGGTGCCGGGCGATCCGGTCCGCATCGCTCTGGGCACCCGCTACACCCCGGAGGCTTACGAGGCACTGCGGGCGGCCAGCGGTCTGGACCAGCCGATCGTGTCGCAGTTCTTCGGCTACCTCGGCTCGGCGCTCACCGGTGACCTCGGCGTCAGCTTCCGCAACGGTGACCCGGTGACCGTCGCGTTGCTGGAACGGCTTCCCGCGACGCTGTCGCTGGGCTTCGCCGGCATGGTCATCGCGCTGGTGATCGCGCTGCCCGCCGGCATCTACGCGGCGCTGCGGGAGGGTCGGGTCAGCGACGGAATAGTCCGCGTGACAAGCCAATTCGGGGTTTCGGTGCCCGACTTCTGGCTCGGTATCCTGTTGATCGCGCTGTTCTCGACGACGTTGGGCTGGCTGCCCACCTCGGGGTACCGACCGCTGTTCGACGACCCGGGAGGCTGGCTGCGGCACATCGTCCTGCCCGCGTTGACCGTCGGTGTGGTGGCCGCGGCGATCATGACGCGTTATGTCCGTTCGGCCGTGCTCGAGGTGGCCGCGATGGGCTATGTCCGCACCGCCCGCTCCAAGGGGCTCTCGCCACGCGTGGTCACGTTCCGGCACACCGTGCGCAACGCGCTGGTGCCGATCCTGACGATCACCGGCATCCAGTTGGCGACAATCCTCGGCGGGGTGATCGTCGTCGAGGTGGTGTTCGCCTGGCCGGGGCTGGGCCGGCTGGTCTTCAACGCGGTGGCGGCCCGCGACTACCCCCTCATTCAGGGTGCGGTGCTGCTGATCGCCGCGCTGTTCCTGCTCATCAACCTGCTCGTGGATCTGCTCTACGCGGTGGTCGACCCGAGGATCCGGCTGGCATGACGACCTCAGAATCCACCCGGGTCTCGTCCTGGCGACTGCTTGCGCGCAATCCGATCACGCTGATCAGCGCGGTGACGTTGGTGCTGGTGGCGCTCGTCGCGCTGACCGCCAACTGGATCGCCCCCTATGGCGTGAACGACGTCGAGGTGCCCAACGCGCTGCAACCGCCCAGCGGCTCGCACTGGTTCGGCACCGACGAACTGGGCCGTGACGTGTTGTCCCGGGTGCTGGTCGCCATGCAGGCCTCGATGCGGATCGCCGTCGTCTCGGTGACGTTCGCCGTAGTGGTGGGGGTGGCCGTCGGGGTGGTGTCCGGCTATCGCGGCGGGTGGCTGGACGCGGCGCTGATGCGGGTCGTCGACGTGATGTTCGCGTTCCCGGTGCTGCTGCTGGCGCTGGCGATCGTCGCCATCCTGGGACCGGGGGTGACCACGACGATGCTGGCGATCGGCATCGTGTTCACCCCGATCTTCGCGCGGGTGGCGCGCGCCAGCGCGCTGAGCGTACGCACCGAACCGTACGTCGCGGCCTCGCGCGCCATGGGGACCGGCGACCTGTACATCCTGCGGCGGCACATCCTGCCCAACATCTCCGGACCACTGATCGTGCAGACCTCGCTGTCGCTGGCCTTCGCGATCCTCGCCGAGGCGGCGCTGTCGTTCCTGGGTCTGGGCATCCAGCCTCCACAGCCGTCACTGGGCCGGATGATCTTCGACTCCCAGGGCTTCGCGACGATGGCCTGGTGGATGGCGGTGTTCCCGGGAGCGGCGATCTTCCTCATCGTGCTGGCGTTCAACCTGTTCGGCGACGGTCTGCGCGACGTGCTCGATCCGAAGCAACGCACCACCATCGAGGCCCGGAGGCAGCAGTGATGAGCCCGCAGCCGGTGTTGAGCGTGCGCGACCTCGGGGTGCGCATCGGGTCGCGGACGCTCGTCGACGGGGTGTCGTTCGATGTGCACCGGGAGCAGACCGTGGGCATCGTCGGCGAATCCGGGTCCGGCAAGTCGATGACGGTGCTCGCGGGGACCGGGCTGCTGGACGCGCCGGGAGCACGGGTGTCGGGCACCAGCACCCTCACCGGTGAGACGGGCGAATCGGTGCAGTTGGTGGGCGCCTCGCCACGGGTGCTGCGCCGGGTGCACGGCGCCCGGATCGGCTTCGTCTTCCAGGATCCCGGCACCTCACTGAACCCGCTGCTGACCTTGGAACGCCAGATCACCGAATCGCTCGAGACGCACCGCCGAATGACGCGGCGGGAGGCCGGAACCCGGGCGCTGGAGTTGCTCGAGGCGGTCGGGTTGCCCGACCCCGAGATGCGTCTGCACGCCTACCCGCATCAGCTCTCGGGCGGGCAGCGCCAGCGGGTGATGATCGCGATCGCGTTGGCGTGTGACCCGGAGGTGCTGATCGCCGACGAGCCCACCACGGCGCTGGACGTCACGACGCAGGCGCAGATCGTCGAGCTGGTGCGGACATTGCAGCGCGACTTCGGCACCGCGGTGGTGTGGATCAGCCACGACCTGGGTGTGATCGGGCAGGTGGCCCGAGAGGTGACCGTGTTACGTGACGGCGTGGCCGTCGAGCAGGCACCGATCATGGACGTGTTCGAGCGGCCGCGCGACGAGTACACCCGCGACCTGCTGGCCGCCCGCCCGGTACTCGACGGTGCCGGCCCGGCGGCGGTCCCCTCCGACGCCGAGGCGCTGCTGGAGGTCGACGGGCTCGACGTCCGGTTCGCGGTGTCCACCCCGGTGGGCCGGTCCACGGTGCACGCGGTCAAGGACGTGTCGTTCCGGATCCGCCGCGCGACGACGCTGGGTCTGGTGGGCGAATCCGGTTCCGGGAAGTCGACCGTCGCAGCCGTGCTGACCGGGCTGGTGAAGCCCGACGGCGGCAGCGCGACGCTGGACGGCACGGACATCCTGAGCGTGAAGGGATCCCGGGCCAAGGCGCTGCGTCGCCGCATCGGGCTGGTGTTGCAGGATCCGTTCTCCTCGCTCAATCCGCGCGCCCGCGTGGATGTCTCGATCTCGGAGCCTCTGAAGGTGCATGGGCTGGCGGACAGCGCGCAGGCGCGCCGCGACCGGGTCGCCGAACTGCTCGAGCTGGTCGGGCTGCCCACCGCTTTCGCACAGCGGTACCCGCATGAGCTCTCGGGCGGGCAGCGGCAGCGGGTGAGCATCGCGCGGGCGCTGGCCGCCGAGCCGGACCTGCTGATCCTCGACGAGGCGACCGCGTCGCTGGACGTGTCGGTGCAGGCGCGGGTGCTCGAACTGCTGTCGCGGCTGCAGCACGAGTTCGGACTGACCTACCTGCTCATCGGACACGACCTGGCGGTGATCCGGCAGCTGAGCCACGACGTGCTGGTGATGCGTGACGGCGCTGTCGTCGAGAGCCGGCCTGCCGACGAGTTGTTCGCCGCTCCCGAGCAGCAGTACACCCGGGACCTGTTGGCTGCCGTTCCCCCGGTGACACCGCGCGCCGCCGTCTGAACGCCGCTGCGCCCGTGAGAAGGTCGTGGGCATGAGTCAGCTGAGCGGGAAAGTCGCGTTGGTCACCGGCGCGTCGGCAGGTCTGGGCGCGGCGACGGCGCGGTTGTTCGCCGAGCGCGGCGCGAAAGTGTTCGGGATCGCCCGGGACGCCGCGCGGATGGCGGAGGTGTTCGCCGATGTGCCCGACGCCGGATTCGCGTCGGTGGACATCGCCTCCCCGCAGGCCTGCGCGCAGGCCGTCGAGGACTGCGTCGCGCACTTCGGCCGGCTCGACGTCCTGGCCAACATCGCGGGGTTTCACCAGATGCGGCACACCGCGACAATGACCGACGACGACTGGGCCACCGACCTTGCCGTGAACCTCAACGGGCCGTTCTACCTGAGCCGCGCGGCACTGCCCCATCTGTTGGAGACCGGTGGCAACATCGTCAACGTCTCGTCGATCGCCGGCGTCGAGGGCGAGGTCTACTCGGCGGGCTACTGCGCGGCCAAACACGGGCTGATCGGCCTGACCCGCGCGCTGGCAATCGAGTTCACCAAGGAGAAGCTGCGGGTCAACGCGGTCTGCCCCGGAGGCATGCCCACCGCGCAGACCACCGAGTTCCAGGCACCGGACAACGCCGACTGGGATCTGATCATGCGGATCGCTTCGCCGCGGGGATTCATGGCCACCGAGGACGTCGCCAAGGTGATCACGTTCCTGGCCAGTGACGACGCCGCGGCGATCCACGGGGCGGTGTACCGGGTGGACAACGGCAAAGGCGCGGGCTGACTCCAGCCCGGGGGCGTCAACTGGACACCTGTCTTTTATTGAGGCTGCTCACGGGGGTCCATACGATAGCCGACTGGCCACGCACACGGTCGGACCTGCTCCGCTTCTAGCCTGATAGTGGTTCACCACAAGGCTTTTCATACCGAAATTGTCTCTGGAACCGATATCTGGCTAAACTGGACTGGTGTCCAGTCAATCTTCCGGCACCGGCCTTGGCTTTGGCCTGGTGTTGTTCACCTCTGATCGTGGTATCGCTCCGGCGGCGGCCGCGAAGCTCGCCGACGAGCACGGCTTCACGACGTTCTACGTGCCCGAACACACCCACATCCCGATCAAACGCCAAGCCGCCCACCCCACCAC
>NZ_CACSIP010000045.1 GCF_902705885.1 Mycolicibacterium austroafricanum
CGGGCTTCGGCTTCGGTGGCGGCGATCGTCGGGGACACCACGAAGAACAACTTGATGTCATCGGGGTTGCGGCCACTGGCCTTGGCCCGCGCCCGGACATCGTCGCGGTACTCCTTCATCCCCTCGACCCCAGTACCGACCGCGATGATCGCATCAGCGGCGCCGGCCGCGAACTGACGGCCCTTCGGCGACGCACCCGCCTGCAAGAAAGTCGGCCGATGCTGCGGAGACGGCACCGTGTTCAACGGGCCACGCGACTTGAAATACTTCCCGTCGAAATCGATCGTGTGAACCTTGTTGAAATCGGCGAACGTATGGGTTTCACGATCCATCACCACCGCATCGGCCTCCCAGGAATCCCACAACTGGTTGACCACATCAAAATACTCCTCGGCCACGTTGTAACGCTCGTCATGCTCAGGCAACCCCTCAAGCCCGAAGTTCTGCGCCGCCCGATCCTCAGCCGAGGACACGATGTTCCACCCGAACCGACCCTGCGCAATCGAATCAGCCGTCGAACACAACCGCGCCAACAGATACGGCGGATAAAAACTCGTCGACATCGTCGCCACCACACCAAGATTGGAGGTGTTACACGCCACCTGAATCGCCAACGGCACCGGATCCTGCTTCGGCGCAAAGATCGCGTTCTTCAACGACCCCTCCATGGTGCCGCCATACGCATCGGCCACCATCACCGTGTCCTCGATCATCATGAAGTCGAAACACGCCCGCTCCATACTCTTGGCCATATCCACATGGAACCGCCCGTTGGCCCACTGGGCCACATCCGGGGAAGCCCACTCCGACTCCCAATCCGGCGGCGTGAAATTCATGAACCAGCCGAGGTGAAACTTCTTGGTCATCTCGATCCTCCTGGGTCCGTTGTCCGTTGAAGCCATCACAGCGGACGCGCATGTCGGAGCGAATGCGCCGCCGTGGCGCCTCCATTGCGCCGACGTCTCGGGCATTCCGCCAGCCGCATCACACTGCTCGTCAGGAGGCAGCCCGCTCCGGGCTCTCCTGACCGGCTTGGGTAAGAAGGCAAGCTGCGAAGCGGCTGCTGGTACCGTCGAGCGAGTAGAGGATCGGCTCGTCGGTCGCACACCGATCGACCCGCTCCGGGCACCGTGGATGGAACGAGCAACCCGGAGGTACCGCGAGTGCACTCGCCGGTTCACCCGGTAGCCGGACCGGCGCGGTGCCCGGCGAGGGAATCGCGGCCAGCAGCGCCTTGGTGTAGGGGTGCGTCGGGTTGGTGATGACCTCCAGAGTGGGGCCCACCTCGACGATCTGGCCGAGATACATCACCGCGGTGCGGTCGGAGATGAACCGGGCGGCGGCCAGGTCGTGCGTCACGAACATCACCGCCATGCCCAGCTCACGACGCAGTTCCTGGAGCAGATTCAGCACCGACGCGGCCAGTGACGCGTCCAGTGCCGACGTGGGCTCGTCGCACAGCAGCAGTTTGGGCGGGACAATGATCGCCCGGGCGAACGCCACCCGTTGCCGCTGACCGCCCGAGAGCAGGCCTGCCTTGACGCTCGCAACGTCGGGAGGTAGACCCACCTGACGCAGTGCCCGGTCCACCATGGTGCGCCGCTCGGCCCGGCCAGTCGTCTTGATCAGCCGCTCCCCGACGATCTCGCCGACGCTCAACCATGGAGTCAGTGATGCGCCGGCGTCCTGAAACACCATCTGCGGCTGGCCGCCTGGGCGTTCGACGTTCCCGCTCTCCGGTTTCATCAGCCCGGCAACGACGCGCAGCAGGGTGGACTTCCCTGATCCGGACTCGCCGACCACGGCCACCGACTCGCCGGGGGCGATGTCGAGGATGACGTTGCGCAACGCATGGAGTTTGTCCTTGTGCAGCAGGCCGCGGCGCACGTCGAAGTGCTTGTCGACGCCGTTGACCCGCGCGGCCGGCACCGTGTCCTGCGGTTCCCTCATCGGCTTGAACGGCTCCGTCTCGGCGAGCTCGGCGATCACCGAGGTGGACTCGGGAACCAGGCAGGCCGCGACACCGTCGTGGGTGGTCGCCGGTGTGGGGACGGGAAGGGTTTCCTGGCAGGGACCGACGGCGGACGGGCAGCGGGGCGCAAACGCACAGCCAGGCGGATGCGCGCGCGGATCTGGCGGCTCGCCCGGCAGCGAGGGGATCGCCCGGCCGATCGGCAGGTCGAGGTCCAGACGCGCGTTGAGCAGACCGACGGTGTAGGGGTGTGACGGCGCCCGCATCACACTGTCCATCTGGCCGGCCTCGGCCAACCGGCCGCCGTACATGACAGCGATGCGGTCGCATACTTGCGAGGCCACCCCGATGTCGTGGGTGACCAGGACAAACGAGGTACCCAGTTGGTCGCACAGATCGCGGATGAGGCTGAGTACCTGCGCCTGGACGGTGACGTCGAGGGCCGTGGTCGGCTCGTCGGCGATGACCAGATCGGGCTTGCCGGCCACCGCCATGGCGATCATCACGCGCTGCCGCAGACCGCCGGACAACTCGTGCGGGAATGCCTTCATGCGGCGCGCAGGGTCAGGGATGCCGACCAGATCGAGGAGTCGTAGCGCCTCCTCTGCCGACCCCGCGGCCTCGACAACCTGACGACCCACCCTCATGGTCGGGTTCAGCGAGGTCATCGGATCCTGGAAGACTGCGCCCAGGTGTGTCTTGCGGAGCCGCCGCCGCTCCTCGTCGGAAGCTGCGACCATATCGACCCCGCAAACCTCGGCCCGACCGGTGATCTTGGGCGACGGGTCACCGGACAGAAGCCCGAGAAGGGCGTGGCCCATCACACTCTTGCCTGACCCGGATTCCCCTACCACAGCCAGGATTTCACCGTGCCCGATGTCCAGCGTGACGCCGCGCAGCGCGTTCACCGGAACTCCTCGACGCTCGAATGTGACTCCGAGGTCCACTACCCGGGCCCTCGGGGCTGCCGGCGCATCGGACGCATCCGTCGCAACATCGTGCACTGTTGTCATGAAGACACCTCTTCTCTGGATGTGCACCACACCATTGCGCCGAAATTGCACTCCTGCAGGCTCTTACCCGCACTTTCCCGATAGGGATGCAGTCTCGAGGCGTTGGCGCAACGGCGCGAAATTGCTGGACTCGCGCTAGGCGCGCCTGATGACCCGTGGATCGAAGATGTACGGGACGTAGGAGTTCCCCTCGAACCCGTCGATCTGATTCTTGGTGACGGTGTTGTCCATCCGCCGGCACAGCGGTATCCACAGCGCCTCGTCTTGGATGATGTCGGTGATCTGTAGGTAAACTTCGTTGGCCTCATCGTCGGTGGGCTTCGTAATCGCCTCATCCATGAGGCGGTCGACCTCGAGGTTGCCGTACTGGAAGTAGTTCAGCGGCTTGGCTCCGGTGCGCAGAAAGATCCGCAGCACGGTGTCCAGGTGCAGCGCGTCGCCACCGATGCCGGCGACCATGAGGTCAGGCCTGCGCTCGGCGGGCTGGTTGGCCAGATCGAAGGACTCAGCGCTGGGCATCGCGCGCACGGTGACATTCAAGCCGGCCGGGGCGAGCTGGGTCTGGATCAGTTCAGCCACCTGCTGGGCCGGCGCGCCATAGGACGTCACCCAGGCCAGGTCGACGTTGGTGCTCGACAGCGTGGGCACCTGAGCCTGCAACGGGGCGATGTCGACCGCAGGGTCGAACGGCACCATCCCCGCGGGAAACATGTTCTCCGGCCAGAAGTCCGATTGCACCTCGGTCAGGCCCTGGAAGGCAGTCTCGACGATCGAGGAGCGGTCCAGGGCGGTCATCATCGCCTGCCGCAACGCCTTGTCGGCGAAGATCCCGGCGCTGAAATTCATCCACAGCACCATCACTGTCGCGCCAGGCGCCGTGATCGTGTTGAACTGGGGGTTCTGCTGGTAGTGAAGCACATCCGCGATCGCGAATCCCTTCGAGACCAGATCGAAGGCACCCTGATCCAGCTGCAGCTTCTGGGTGGCGACCTCCGGGACGATCTCGATCCGGATGGATTGGAAGTGCGGGGCCTCGCCCCAGTAGTCGTCGAACCGCTCCAGCGTGTAGTGACTACCGGGGACGAACTCCTTCATCACGTACGGTCCGGTGCCGGCGTCGTGGGTCTTGAGCCACTCCTGGGCCAAATCATCTCCCACCGCGTGTGTTTCGACTGCGGTCGGACTCACCGCGTACGGCTGCCACGGACACGCGGCGTAATGCAGGAACGCGTTGTTGGGCTCCTCGAGCGTCACCACCAACGTGGTCGGGTCCGGCGCCTCGGACTTGGCGATACCGGTCACCATGTACGCTGGGCCCTCATTGATCGCCGCCCGACGCTCAAGACCCTTGATCCACGCCGCTGCATCGGCAGGGGTCCCATCGTGGAACTTCACATCGGGCACCAACTTGAAGGTGTAAGTCAACTGGTCATCGGAGACCGTCCACGACTCTGCCAGTCTCGGGATGATCTCCGAGGTACCCGACTTGTAATTGACCAGCCCCTCATAACAGGCCGACATCACCTGCACACCCTCACCCTCATACATGATGTCAGGGTCAGGCACCTGCATGTCCTGCAAGAACGGCATCCGCAACGTCAAGTTGCCCTGGCCGTCCTGGCTCGCCTCACCCCCACAGGCGGCGACGAGGTGGGCCAGGCTCAGCCCTCCCACGGTCAGGCCACTGGCCTTCAGAAAGGTACGCCGGTCCAGATTGATCGGGGTACGGGTCACGGGCGTCGTCTCCTCGGGCTACTACGGTGCTCGGGTCTACGGCGTGGCGGCGATCGATGACGCGGGGGCCGATAAAGCGGGGTACTGCATCAGGCCGTTGTGGCTGTTGGTCTCGTATACAAGTCGCTGCATATGACGGCCCGGGGTCACCGCCGTGGTTTTTTTATTGCGCCGCACCCCTCGGCGCATTACCCACGTAACGGATCGAGCGCGGGCATGGGCCGAGCGGTCCTCAGAACTCGAGCAGGTTGTCGCGGAACATCTCGTAGCGGTACTGGTCCCGAGTGAGGCCGCGCTTCTGCAACTCCGGCACCAGCCCGTCGGTGATCTCGCTGATCGAGCGACGGGTCAAGACGTCCTGGGTGATCAGGAAGCCGTCACCGCCGACCTCCGCCATCACTTCACCCATCTGCTCGGCGACTTCCGCCGGCGTACCGAGGAACTCCAACCGCTGCCCGGCACCGTGCGCCGAGCTCGAAGCGACTTCCCGCAGCGTCCGGTCGAGGTTCTGCCGGACGAACGATGCCAGGGAACTCTGGTGTCCGTTGGTGACCATCTGGTCGGCGAGCTCACGGATGGGGACGTCGAGGTCGAACACCGAGAAGTCGATGTCGGTCGCGTACCCCATCCCTGCGAGCCGGAACCGCGGGTCCGCAGCTGCGTCGGCGATCATCTGTTCTTTGCGGTCCACCGCGTGCTGGTGCGTCTCGCCGAGGATCGGGGAGACCAGGAACAGCACCTTGACCTCGTCGGCTTTGCGTCCGTGGCCTTCGGCACGGCCGCGGACGTCATCGCGGTACTCCTTCATCTGCTCGATTGTGTTGGCCGAAGCGATGATCGAGTCGGCGCACCTCGAGGCGTACGCCCGACCCTTCTCTGAGCCGCCAGCCTGGACGATGACGGGTCGCCCCTGCGGGGATCGCGCGGAGTTGATCGGACCGCGCGACTTGTAGAAGCGGCCCTCGAAGTCCACTGCATGCACCTTGCCAGGATCGGCGAACATGCCCTCCTGGTCGACGACCATCGACCCCGGCTCCCACGACTCCCAAAGCTGGGTGACGAGATCGGTGAACTCCTCGGCCATGTCGTAGCGGACATCATGGTCGGGTTGAGCGTCGTGCCCGTAGTTCTGGGCGGCGCGGTCAGAGCTGGCAGTCACCATGTTCCAGCCGGCGCGGCCACGCGACACGTGATCCATCGTCGACATCAGTCGCGCGAGGAGATAGGGCGGGTACTCAGTCACAGCCAGCGTCGTCACGATGCCGAGCCGCTCGGTATTCTGAGTGAGGATCGAAGCCAGCACCGCCGGATCGAACTTCGGCACCGCGTAGGCATTCTCGAGGTAGAAGTCGTGCCTTCCCTCCCAGGCGTCGGGAACGAACGACGAGTCCTCGAGGATGAAGTAATCGAAGCAGGCCCGCTCCAGTGATCGTGCCATGTCCACGTAGAAGTCGGGCAGCATGCCCTCGGCCTTGTGCGTGCCGATCCACTGATCACGCCAGCCGTGCACCCGGTAACCGTTCATGAACCAACCAAGATGGAACTTCGTGGCCTGCATCCGTGCCTCCTCGCGTCGTCCCTCGCCGCATTCCGTCAGGGTTGACCGAAACGTAGTGACGCGCGGTTGCCGAACCGGATCGGTCCTGTTCCCCCGGTATTGCGCCGGACAAGGACGATCTGAACGGCCGACCCGGGCACGCTCACACGCGGGTGATCTTGTTCGGCCGGAAGATGTAGGGGATGTACGAATCCTGCTCGACACCATCGATATCAGCCTGGGTCACCATGTTCTGCGGCGTACGGCACAGCGGTACCCAAAGTGCCTCGTCTTGGACGATGTCGGTGATCTGCAGGTATACCTGGTTGGCCTCATCGTCGGTGGGCTTGGTGATCGCTTCGTCCATGAGGCGGTCGACCTCGGGGTTACCGTACTGATAGGCGTTGAGCGGTTTGGCTCCAGTGCGCAGGAAGATCCGCATTGCCGTGTCGAGATGCAACGCGTCGCCGCCCATGGTGGCGACCAGCAGGTCGGGGCGCTGCTCGGCGGGTTGGTTGCACAGGTCGAACCATTCGGCGCTGGGCATGGCCCGCACGGTGATCTCCATGCCGGCCGGGGCCAGTTGGGTCTGGATCAGCTCGGCCACCTGCTGGGCCGGAGCGCCATTGGAGGTCACCCAGGCCAGGTCGATGTTCTGGGACGGCAGAGTCGGCGCGATCGCTTCCAGCGGCCCGATGTCGACGGGCGGGTCGAAAGGCGCCAAGCCTTCCGGGAACATGTTCTCCGGCCAGTATTCCATCTGCACCGGAGTCAGGCCCTGGAACGCCGTCTCGACGATCGAGGTGCGGTCCAGGGCGGTCATCATCGCCTGCCGCAATGCCTTGTCGGCAAAGATTCCGGCGCTCGCATTCATCCACAGCACCATCATCGAGGCACCCCTGGTGGTGATGACCTCGAACTTTGGGTTCTGTTGGTAGGTCAGCACATCCGGGATCGCAAAGCCCTTGGCGACCAGATCGAACGCACCTTGATCCAATTGCAGTTTCTGGGTGGCGACCTCGGGAACGATCTCGATTCTGACGCTCTCGAAGTACGGCTGCTCGCCCCAATAACCGTCGAACCGCTCCAGCGTGTACTGACTGCCCGGCACGAACTCCTTCATCACATACGGCCCAGTGCCGGCGTCGTGGGTCTTGAGCCACTCCTGGGCCAAATCGTCTCCCACCGAATGTGTTTCGACTGCGGTCGGACTCACCGCATACATCTGCCACGGACACGCGGCGTAGTGCAGGAACGCGTTGTTGGGCTCCTCGAGCGTCACCACCAACGTGGTCGGGTCCGGCGCCTCGGACTTGGCGATACCGGTCACCATGTAGGCTGGGCCCTCATTGATCGCTGCCCGACGCTCGAAGCTCTTGATCCAGGCAGCCGCATCGGCCGGAGTGCCGTCGTGGAACTTCACATCGGGCACCAGCTTGAAGGTGTAGGTGAGCTGGTCATCGGAGACCGTCCACGACTCCGCCAACCCGGGAACGATCTCCGAGGTACCCGACTTGTAGTTGACCAGGCCCTCATAACAGGACTTCATCACCTGCACACCCTCACCCTCATACATGATGTCGGGGTCAGGCACCTGCATGTCCTGCAGGAACGGCATCCGCAACGTCAAGTTGCCCTGGCCGTCCACGCTGGCCTCACCGCCGCACGCGGCGACGAGGTTGGCCAGGGCGAGTCCTCCCACCGTCAGTCCGCTGGCCTTCAAAAAACCACGCCGGTCCAGGGTAATTGGGGCACGGGTCACGGGCGTCGTCTCCTCAGGCTGTGTAGTGCTCGGTGTCAGGGCGGCTCTGGCGGTGGATGTTTGGCCGCTGACTTCGCATACAAATCGCTGCACGTGACGGCCCGGGGTCACGGCCGTGGTTTTTTCATTGCGCCGGGCTCCTCCACGAATTGCCCGTGTAACGGTTCCGCCGCTCAGATGGGTTCCAGCACCACCGGCGGGTTGGGCCCCAGGAGATCCCGGCGTCTGCGGAATACGATCACACCCAGCGCCACCAAACCCAGCAACGAGGAGGCAATGAGTGCCGCACGGGTACCGAACAATTCCGCACCGAGACCGATGACTGCCATCCCGATGGGGAGCGCGCCGATGGCTGTGCTCAGCACACCCAGTGCAACGCCCCGCTCGTTGGGGCCGGCCGACTCGATGGCCAACAGGCTCTGCATCGAGCCAAAGCCGGCTTGACCGACACCGGCGACGAACAGCGCGACGAAAGCGACGGCGAGCACCGGCACCGTGGCGAAGACCAACAGCCCTAGCAGCGCAATAGCGGATCCGCACGCGAATACGGTGCCGTAGCGGTACAGCGGCCTGGTGGTGAGCACCAGGCCGGCGGTGATCTGCCCGAGGCCAGGGGCCGCGGCGAGCGCACCCGCGAGGATGGCGCTCTGCGCGAAACCCTCGGCCACCACCGGTATCAGCGGAATGTAGCCGAACATGCACAGGTTCATCACGACGGTGATGGCGAGCATCGCCACGAACCGCCGGCTGCGCCGCAACAGGCTCGCACTTGTCGTGACCTGGCCTCGCAGTGAGACCGAACCGGCAGCCGGCGGTGTCGCGGCGTATCGGGGCCGCGGGACAAAGACAAGCAACGCTGCGGACACAACCAACAGCAACCCCATACCGGCAAATCCGGCGCCCATCCCGAGCTGCTGGATCAAGATTCCGCCAACCAGGGTGCCGAACATCGCCGACCCCGCCTGCGAAGTCGCCTCGATGGTCATTGCCTGGCTGGCCAGGCGTGGTCCCACCGTCTCGTAGATCAGCGGACGCTGCGCTGTCATGTTGACCAACCCACCGATACCGACGAGGAACATGAACGGGAAGGTCATCCACACCTCGACCCGACCGGACTGCACCGCTGCGAACATCAGGAACTCGACCGGGATCAGTACCAACTGCACGCCCAGGATCAGTCGCTTACGTTCGAACCTGTCGCTGATCACGCCGGCGAAGAATCCACCCAACAACATCGGGACGAAAAAGAGGGCTCCGACAACCTGGTTGAGGACAGGCGACCCGGCTATCTGGGTCAGCAGGTAGCTGGTGGTGAACAGCACGCCCCATCGAGTGGTGTGCCAAAGCAACGAGCTGGCGAACAGGTTTCGGTAGCCGGGCACCCGCATCAGAGCGCGCAACCGCCGGGTGTCGGCGGCATCGCCCGGAACCGCAACCAGGTCCTCGGCGGTCATGTGACAGCATCCGTCGAGGCAAAAGTGCGGCGCTGCAACAGCACCCCGAGCAGGACTGGGAGCGTGAGCACCGCAGAACCGAGGGCGAGGGCGGTGAATCCCGCCCAGTTCATGACAACCCCGTAAACGACGCTGGCCAGCCCACCGCACACCGCGGTGGTGAGATCCGCGGTGCCCTGTACCGGCACCCGGTGCTCCCAGGGAACGTGCTCGATCAGCAAGCTCGAACCGCCGATGAGGGCAAGCGTCCAGCCCACCCCGAGCGCGAACATCGCCACGAACATCAGCGGCACGCTGTTCGAGGACAGCGCCGACAACCCGCACGCAGCCAGCAGCACCAATGCGCCGGCGCGCAACGCGGCCATCCTCCCCCGACGGTCGGCGTAGCGGCCGACCAGCGGGCTGAACGCGAACATTCCGGCGATATGCACCGACACCACGAGGGAGCTGACCGCCTCGTGATCGTGGGCCTTCATGTCGATCGGCGTCATCGCCATCACGCCGACCATCACCGCCTGTGCGGTGACCATCGCGCCCAGTGCCAGACGCGCCGCCGGCGACGCGGCGATGGCACGAGCGGACTCCCTCAGCCGTATCGGCCGCTCCCCGATGCTCGCCCCGTGCTCGGCCGCTGACACCAACAGCGGGTCGGGCCGGAGTCGGACCGCCACATTGACGGCGGCGCAGGCGAAGAAGAAGGAACTGAACAGCCAGGGTCCCGCGTACAAGTTGAGCCCGAACAATGCCACCCCCAGATGCTCCGCGGGGACCACCAGCGTCGGCCCGAATACCGCTCCAAACGTCGACGCGAAAAGGATCCGCCCCATCGCGCGGCCGCGCTGCTCCGGCTCAGCTAGATCGGTGGCCGCGTAGCGGGCCAGCAGGTTGGTGGCTGATCCGGCCCCGTAGAGGAGCAGGCCGACCAGAAACACCGGAAGCACGGACCCTTGCACACCGAGGCACGCGACCACACCGCCGACGGCCGCCAATCCATAGCCCAGCTGCATGCCGATGCGCCGACCCCGTCGGCGCATCACCCGCGACAAGACCTGCGCCATCACACCCGAGCCGGCCGTGACCGCCGCCGTCGAAATCCCCACCCAAGGCGTGCTGACGCCGACGATGTCCTCCACCACGAATCCGCCGACGGTGATGGCCGCCCCCAGCGCGGCCGCCCCCACCACCTGGCCGACGACCAGGATGCGCAGGGTCCGCCGTTGCAGTGCGGCCCGCTCGGCGAGCGACATGGGGAATGCCGGGGTGATCGCACTGGCCTCGCTCGTCATCAGATTTGCCTTCCTCGGCTGTGATGCCACGGTTGGCCCGGAGACATTCCGACCGGCACCGTATTGAGCCGCCGTGACGGCGGCGGATCCGTGCGGTTCCCGGGCGATTGCGCCGCAGGCTTGGATGCGCGCAACGGCGCAATCGGCGGTTGACCGCCGGCTCAGAACTCGCGCAGCGTCTGTCGCAGAGTCTGTTTGGTGTACTCGGTCCTGGTCAGGCCAAGACGCTGCAACTCGGGCACCAGTCCGTCGGTGATCGACGAGATGTAGTTGCGGTTCAGATCCCAGCCAGGCTTCATGATCAGGAAGCCGTCGCCGCCGATCTCCTCCATCGTCTCACCCATCTTGCGGGCGACCTGCTCCGGCGTGCCGATGAACTCGACGCCGGTGGTGGCCCAGTCGATCGCCAACTGGCGCAGCGTCTTCGGACCACCGCTACCGTCCCCGCGCATGAAGTGCTCGAGCGAGCCGCGCTCCCCGTTGGTGGTGAGACCCTCTGGAAGCGGCTTGTCCCAATCGAACTGCTTGAAATCGATCTCGGTGTTGGACGAGATCCCGGCCAGCGACTTCTCGATGTAGCTGTCCGTCGCCACCAGGCGGTCCAGCTCCGCCCGGGCTTCGGCCTCAGTGGGCGCCACCGTCGGAGACACGCAGAACATCAGCTTGACGTCATCGGGGTTGCGTCCCGCCGCCGCAGCCCGCGCCCGAATGTCGTCGCGGTAGGACCGCATACCTTCGATGCCGGTGCCCACCGCGACGATCGCATCGGCGGCGCGGGCCGCGAACGCACGCCCCCGCGGGGAGGCCCCGGCTTGCAGGATCGTCGGCTTGTGTTGCGGGGACGGCACCGTGTTGAGCGGTCCCCGGGACTTGAAGTACTTGCCGACGAAGTCGATCGTGCGCACCTTGCGGTAGTCGGCGTACGTGTGGGTATCGCGATCCATCACCACCGCGTCGGCATCCCAGGAATCCCACAGGTCGCACACCAGATCGTAGTATTCGTCAGCCACGTTGTAGCGCTCGTCATGCTCCGGCAGCGAGTCGAGGCCGAAGTTCTGCGCCGCCCGGTCCTCGGCGGACGACACGATGTTCCAGCCGAACCGGCCCTCGGCGATCGAGTCGACTGTCGACGCCAGCCGGGCCAGCAGGTAAGGCGGATAGAAGGTGGTCGACATGGTCGCCACCACACCCAAGCGCGTCGTGTTAGCCGCAATCTGGACCGCCAGCGGCACCGGGTCGTGTTTGGGGGCGAACACCGAGTTCTTCAGCGAGCCCTCCATTGTGCCGCCGTAGGCGTCGGCCACCATCACTGTGTCCTCGATCATGATGTAGTCGAAGCAGGCCCGCTCCAGACTACGAGCCATGTCGACGTAGAACCGGCCGTTGGGCCAGCGCGCCACATCGGGTGAAGCCCACGGGGTATCCCACTCCGGCGGAATGAAATTCATGAACCAGCCCAGGTGGAACTTCTTCGTCATCGCCATCTCCTCGCAGGTCGCTAAGCACCTCATCAAACGGCGGCTCGGTGTCCCACCCGATTCGACCCCGTAGCAAGGGCATTACGCCGCTTGTTCCTCCCCGCGTCGGGTGGCCAGGCACCCCGCCGGCGCCGGCCGCCGGACAGGTTGGACGCCGAAGACGCCGGGCGGCGACAGCAGCGAGAGAAACGAAAGCGAAACACTCGTGGTCGAGACTGTGACAGCACCTCCTTCCATCGAGGTGAAATGTCGACGCGGTGCAGGAGGCCCCCATGACTCGGATACGGCGTGGACAACGGTTCACCGCGCACCTGGTCAGTTCGTCCGTCGAGACCGGTCACCCCCGCGTCGTCGACGACCTTCGTCAGGCGATCCTGTCAGGCGACCAACCGCCGGGCACCGCCATCCCGATCGACGAGGTGGCCGCATACCTGGGCGTCAGCCAGATCCCGGTGCGTGAGGCCCTCATGACGCTGGTCGGTGAAGGCCTGGTCGAACACCGCCCTCACGTGGGATACCAGGTGGCGACGCTCACCTTCGAAGAGTTCAACGACCTATATCGGGTGCGCGAGGTGCTGGAGGCACTGGCGCTCGCCGCATCGGTCAAGAATGCGACGGCGGCCGACGACGTCGAGATCCTGACCAGCCACGACGGGGTGGATTCGGCGATTCGCGGCGCTGATCTCCGCTCCTTTCACAGCGGGTCCCGGCGGCTGCACCTGGCGATGATCCGGCCCTCCGGAATGAGCAGGCTGGTCCGGATGTATGAGTCGGCGTGGAATCTGACCGAGCCGGCTCGACCGATGGCGCGGGTGTCGGATGCGGCCCGGCTGCGGTTCCACGCCGACCACCACGACATGGTCGCCGCCTTCACCGAGCGCGACGCCGAGGCACTGGTGGCGGCGTCGCGTCGGCACTACCAGCACCTGTGCGCCGAATTCGACTCGATGCGCGGCGACCCCGACACGTTCCGCTGCCCGTGACGTCCTATATGTGAGTCGTAACGATCGGTTGACGACGAGGTAGCGGTGGCCGAAACACCACGCTCCTAGCGTGGCGCTCCAACGCCCTCTTCACGACCAGGAGACCGTCATGACAACCGAAACGCCCCCCCTTACGCCCGGGACCCATCATGGACCGGCGGGCACGTCGGTCATCAAGGAGTCCTACCACCCCCGGCTCGCCAACGAGGACCTGGCGCCGCTGGTCGAACAAAAATGGAACTGGTACAACATCTTTGCCTTCTGGATGGCTGACGTGCACAGCGTCGGCGGTTATGTCACCGCCGGAGCTCTGTTCGCGCTGGGGCTCACCAGCTGGCAGGTGTTCGTCTGCCTCATCGTCGGCATCTGCATTGTGCAGTTGTTCTGCAACCTGGTGGCCAAGCCCAGCCAGGTGCACGGTATCGCCTACCCCGTCGTGGCCCGAGCCTCATTCGGTGTGATGGGTGCCAACATCGCGGCGATCATCCGGGGCAGCATCGCCATCGCCTGGTACGGGGTGCAGACCTTCCTGGCAGCCGGCGCCTTGACCATCGTGCTGCTCAAGCTCTTTCCCGACCTGGCCGCGTACGCCACCGACGACACCAGCTTCCTGGGCCTGTCCTATGTCGGATACCTGAGCTTCGCGATCCTCTGGGTGCTTCAGGCGCTGGTGTTCTGGTGGGGCATGGAGATGGTGCGGTGGCTGTGCGACATCAGCGGCCCGCTCATCTACGTGATGATGTTCATTCTGTGCTTCTACATGATGGCGCGGGCCGACTGGCAGATCAGTCTGACCCTGTCAGACCAGCAACTGACAACCGGGCAACAGATCTCGGCGATGCTCGGCGCGATCGCCCTGGTGGTCTCGTACTTTGCGGGACCGATGCTCAATTTCGGCGACTTCTCCCGTTATGCGAAGTCGTACAAGGAGCTCAAGCTCGGGAACCTCATCGGCCTGCCGATCAACTTTGTGGTGTTCTCTCTGCTGGTTGTTCTCACGGCCTCGGCCACCCTGCCGGTGTTCGGCGAAGTGATGACCAACCCGATCGACACGGTGCAGGCCATCGACACCTACACCGCGATACTGCTCGGTGGATTCACCTTCGTGCTCGCCACCATCGGGATCAACATCGTCGCCAACTTCGTGGCGCCCGCGTTCGACTTCTCGAATGTGAACCCGCAGAAGATCAGCTGGCGCACCGGTGGCATGATCGCTGCCGTTGGATCGGTGCTGCTGACACCGTGGAACTGGTACAACAACGACGAAGCGATCTTCTGGACCCTGGGACTGCTGGGCGCGTTGATCGGACCACTGTTCGGGCTCCTGATCGCCGATTACTACCTCGTCCGCAAACAGCACATCGTCGTCGATGATCTTTTCACCATGGAGGAGTCCGGAACATACTGGTACAGCCGAGGATTCAACCCGGTTGCGGTCAAGGCGACAATCATCGCCGGCATCGCGTCGATAGGGTCGGTCGTGATACCGAAGGTCATCGGCACGTTCGAGACGCTGGGCCAGTTCAGTTGGTTCATCGGCTGCTTCGTCGGCTTCATCGCCTACTACGCACTCGCCTACCGGGCCAACGTCGCCGGCGTGGCCGATGAGCGAGTCGCCGCCAAGGTTCCCTGACACAACCCCGCAGATGAAGATCAAAGTCATCAACCCCAACACCACTGCGTCGATGACTGCGATGATCGCCGCCAGTGCCCGGGCCAGTGTTGCCCCTGGCACCCACGTCGACGCGGTCAACCCGACCTCAGGTCCTGAATCCATCGAGAGCCACTACGACGAGGCGCTGGCCGCCATCGGTGTGTTGCGGGAGATCGAGGCGGGTGAGGTCGAGGGCTACGACGGGTACGTGATCGCGTGCTTCGGCGATCCGGGGTTGCTTGCTGCGCGCGAAGTCGCCCGGGGCCCGGTCGTCGGCATCGCCGAGGCCTCCATGCGAACAGCCGGATACCTGGGCCGCAAGTTCACCGTGGTGACGACGCTGGCACGGACGGTCGGGCGAACGTGGGACATCGCCGTCCAGTACGGGGTGGCCGAGGCCTGCAGCGGAATCCGTGCGTGCGAGATTCCAGTCGTCGAACTCGAACGTGACCCGACGGCGTACGCGAGCATTCGTGACGTGGCACAGACAGCTCTGGTCAGCGACGGGGCCGACGTCATTGTGCTCGGCTGCGCCGGCATGTCGGACCTGTGCACCCGGTTACAGACCGAGCTGCAGGTTCCGGTCATCGACGGCGTGGCGGCAGCGACCACTCAGGTCGAGGCACTCGTCCGGATGGGCCTGAGAACAGCAACCCGCGGCGAGTTCGCAGCCCCGCCGGCGAAACTCCGCAGCTGACCCCTTGCGGGCCGGGCGTCTCAGCAAGCGCAATGCAGGGTTTACGCTCGAGCCCGGTATCGGAAATCTGCGCCCCGTTCACTGCAGGGGTGACTGTCGTTGTCGTAGGAAATCCCAAGCCAATGTCGCGGACCCGCGCCGCGGCAGAGTTGGTCGCCGAGAAACTGACCGGCTCTGCACCCCAACACGTTATCGATGTCGTAGATCTCGGTCCAGCGCTGCTGGGCTGGGGGGATCCAAAGGTGGCTGAGGCCAAGGACATCGTGAAATCCGCCGAGTTGCTGGTGGTGGCCTCGCCGACGTTCAAGGCCACCTACACCGGCCTGTTGAAACTGTTCCTCGACCAATTCGGCGCCGGCGAACTCGGTCAGATCACGACGTTTCCGCTCATGCTCGGAGGCGCGTACACCCACGCGCTCGCCCCTGAGTTGACCCTGCGCCCAGTGCTTGTCGAGATCGGAGCGAGCTGCCCGGCGCCGAGTCTGTATCTGCTCGACTCCGAGTACGAGACCTCGCCTGATCTGGACGACTGGCTCGAGGTCGCGCGTCGTTTCGTGCCGGCGGTGTCGTCATGATCACCGCGGTCGACGACCAGTTCGATCAAGCCCTGCTGCGGCAGGCATTCGGCTGCTTCCCCAGTGGGGTCACCGCATTCTGCGGCCTTCTCGACGGCGTCGCCGAAGGCATGGCGGCGAGTTCCTTCACATCGGTGTCGCTTGATCCGCCGCTGGTATCGGTATGCGTTGCCAGCACCTCGGCCACCTGGCCGAAGCTCGCGAAGCTGGATCGTCTCGGCCTCTCGGTACTGGCCGACGATCATGCCCCCGTCGCACGGTCCCTGGCCTCCAAGACCGGCGACCGCTTCGGCGGTGTCGACTGGGTGGCGACCGAAAGCGGCGCGGTGTTTGTGCATGGGGCCACGCTGTGGCTTGAATGCGCGCCGTTCAAATGCATCGAGGCCGGAGACCACGAGATCGTTGTGTTGCAGATCGTGGCGCTGGCGATCTACCCTGATGTCGCGCCGATGGTCTTTCACCGCAGCAACTTCCGCGAGCTGGCCCCCACCGCCTGACGGGTCAGGATCGCGACAGCGTCGGCGGCCAGACGATCTGCGGGAAGAACGCGTTGTTCTCGATCCCGGTGACGTAGTTGTGCGCGATGGTGGAATTCGGCGGCAGGCACAGTGGGATCCAGATGGCTTCATCGAGAATGATCCCGCTGATCTGCTGATAGATCGCATCCGACTGCTCCGGAGTCGGCTGGCGGACCGCCTCGTCCATCAGGTCGTCCAGCTCGGGATTCGAGTACTGGTAGAAGTTCAACGGCTTGGCGTCGGTTCGCAGCAGGATTCGAAACGTGGTGTCCAGGTGGAGTGCGTCGCCACCAAGGAAAGCCACCAGCATGTCCGGTCGCTTCTCGGATGGCTGGTTGGCCAGGTCGAACATCTCTGCCGTCGGCATCGTCCGCACCGTGACGTCCAACCCGAGCGCCGCGAGTTGGGTCTGCACGAGCTCGGCCATCTGCTGGCGCGGCGCCCCGAGGTCGGCACCCCAGGCGAGGTCGACCTTGTTCGACGCAAGAGTGGGTACCATCGCCGCGAGCGGCGCGGTGTCCACCTCAGACGGAAACGGGGCCAGCGCGGCGGGGAAGGTCCGATCGGGCCACATCCCTTCCTGGGCCGTTGTCAAACCGCCCCAGGCGGTCTCGACGATCGCCGCTCGGTCCAACGCGGTCTGCACAGCCTTTCTCAGTACCTTGTCGGCGAAGATGCCCGAGTGCGGGTTCAGCCAAATGGCCTCTCCGACACCTCCGACCGCATTCACCACGGTGAACTGCGAGTTCTGTTGATATTGAAGCACATCGGGTATGGGGAAGCCTTTCGTCACGATGTCGAAGGCACCGGAATCCAGTTGCAGCTTCTGGGTCGAGACGCTCGGCGTGATCTCGATGCGAACGGTCTCGAATGTCGGTTTTCCACCCCAGTAGTCGGGGAACGCCTTCAGCGTGTAGTGACTGCCGGGGACGAACTCGGCGATGGTGTACGGACCGGTGCCGGCATCGTGGTTCTTCAGCCACTCCTGTGCGAGATCACCTGCAACGGCATGGGATTCCACCGCGGTGGGACTCACCGCGAACGGCTGCCATGGGCACGCGAGGTAGTGCATGAATGCGTTGTTGGGTTCTGCGAGCGTGACGACGAACGTGGTCGGATCCGGCGCATCGGTCGCGGCTACGCCCGCCACCATGTAGGCCGGGCCCTGATTGATCTTGCCGCGTCGTTCGAAACTCTTGGTCCAGGCCGTGGCGTCGGCGATGGTCCCGTCGTGGAACTTCACGCCCGGCTGCAGTGTGAACGTGTATGTCAGTTGGTCGTCGGAGACCGTCCACGATGTCGCCAACCCGGCGATGATCTTCCCGGTGCCACTTTCATAGCGTACGAGCCCCTCGTAGGCGGACTCCATGACCTGGACGCCCTCACCTTCGTACATGATGTCCGGATCGGGAATCTGCATGTCGGCCAGGAACGGCATCCTCAAGGTGACCGTCCCACCGTCCGCACCGCCGCCACTGCCGCCGCCGCACGCGGCGATCAGTGATACCAGGCCCATTCCGCCGGCCGTGAGCCCACTGGCCTTCAAAAAGCGGCGCCGATCCCACTGCACCGAGCTGCTTCGAGGGTGTGTGTTGTTGGACACGAATGCCTCCTGTTCGGGCGAAACTTTGCGACTGGGACCACGGCACCTGCTGGCGTTCAGATGAGCAGTCAACTGGCGTCGTGTGACGACGCCGCTCCCTCTGGGTGCCCCCCGCATTACGCCGGTGTCACGCAACTTCAGAACTCGAGTAGGTTCTCCCGGAATGTGCTGTGACTGTAGCCATCCCGGATCAGGCCCCGCTTGCGTAACGCGGGCGCCAGCCCATCGGCGATCTCGGCGATGTTGCGCCTCGTGACGGTTGGCGACAGCAGGAAGCCGTCACCTCCGACCTCTTCCATCGCCTCCCCCATCTTGGCCGCCACGGTGTCCGGAGAACCGACGAACGCCAGACCGGCATGGGTGTCGACGGTGGCGATGGCCTCCCGCAAGGTCTTCCCGCGAGCACCCTCGACGAACGTACGCAACGTGCTGGTCTCACCGTTACCCCATACGTCGGGCACCTCTTCGTCGAGATCGAAGGTGGAGAAGTCGAATTCACCACCCGAGGTGTAACTCAACCCCCAGAGCGCCTTCTCGATCGCGTGGTCGCTCCACCGCGCAGCCTTCATGTCCTCCTCACGTGCCTGGGCCACGCGGTCGCTGTCGCCGAGGATCGGATCGATCAGGAACAGGATCTTCAGCGTGGCGGGGTCACGACCGTGTTCCTTCATCCGCCGGTGCATGTCCTGGCGAAACGCCTTCATGCCCTCGATGCTGGTGCCGTGCGCGAGCATCGACTCCGCATACTTCGCGGCGAGATCCCGCCCGGCCGGCGACGCGCCCGCCTGCACGATCACCGGGCGGCGTTGTGGGCCGGGGATGGTGTTCAACGGCCCACGGGTACGGAAGTGCTTGCCCTCGAAGTCGACCGGGTGCACCTTCGTGTGGTCGGCGTACCGGGGAGTCTCCCGATCGACCAGAACCGCGCCCTCCTCCCACGAATCCCAGAGGGCACCCACTGCTTCCATCCACTCCCCGGCCATTCCGTAGCGGTCGGCATGGAGCATCAGCTCGTCATAGCCGTACTGCTGGGCAGCACGTGTCGAACTGCCGGTGACGACGTTGAGGCCCACTCTGCCGTCGGTCAGGTGGTCGAGGGTGGTCATCGTCCGAGCCGCCATGTAGGGGTGGTAGAAGCTCGTCGAGAGCGTGACGGCGATGCCGATGTGTTTGGTGCGTTGGGTCAGCAGCGGAATCAGCGGTACCGGGTCGCACTTCGGGGCCAGCATCCCGTACTTCAGCGTGGTCTCCATCGAGCGGCCATAGGCGTCTTCGACCATGCTGGTGTCCTCGACCAGCAGGTAGTCGAACCGGGCCCGTTCCAGTGACGCGGCCAGGTCGACGAACAGATCACCCTTCATCCAGTCGTGTCCGGTGTTGCCCGCCCATGGGTCCAACGCCCACGTCTGCACGCTGAAGCCGCTGCCCAAGAACCAGCCCAGATGAAACATCAGCACCTCCTTCAGGTGCTTCAATCTGGCGCGGCGATGTTTCGGACTGACGCAGCACAGGCTCCGGCCGCATTACGCCGGCGGCGTCTGCAGGCGACCGGGGTTCGCTAGACGCCGAACATCGGCGGAAGCGCGAGCACCATCACCAGACCCCAGAAGAAGTGGGTCAGCATCGGTGCGAGCACCCCGCCGGTCGCCCGGCGTTCGAATGCGCAGACCGTGCCCAGGACGATGGCCGCGACGCCGAGCATGGGATTGCCCGTGGTCGCGGCCGTCGCGATCACATACAGCACCGTCGAGACGATGACGGGGTGGTACTTCGCCAGCGCGGTGTAAACGGCGCCGCGGAAGAACATCTCCTCGGCCAACCCGTTGACGACGGTGATGAAGACGATGAGCACCAGCGGGCCGGCGGTGGAGTATTCCAGCACCCGGGTGATGTACTCGCGCACGCCCGGAATCTGGCGCGCGACCAGCCCGCCGACGACGAAAGCGGCGCCGAGGGTCAACCCGACGACTGTTCCGGTGATGACCGGACGCTGGTTGCGTCCCCGAAAACACACGTGCCCGAGGTGCAACGGGCCGGACGCGAACGCCCCGACCGCCCAGACCCCGGCGAGCGCGAGCGTGAGCCAGATGAACGAATCATCACCCGGAGGCCTACTCAGCGAGTAGCCGAGCAGCGCGGCGCCGATCAGCAGCACAACCGAGACAACGATCTTGCGCCGGCGGATCACCGACGGCCACTCGTTGTACGGGGCCGCCCGATTGCGCGCGATCTGGATGAACTCGCCCGGCAAGCCGGTGCGGGCCGGTGAGGTCACGCGGGACTCCCCTTCGGCACCAGGCCGATCACGGTGTCCAGTCCGGTGCGCGCCGCACCCGCCACCGGACCGGGCACGAGCCCGAGCAAGCCCAACACCGGCCGCACCACCGACGGCGTCACCGCCCCGGCGATCTGGCGGAGCCTCCTGGTGTCACCCCCGGCCCACTGGGGGTCGGTGTCGGCGAGATGGTGCATGTCGTCGAGCGCGTTCACCGGACGCCGGTGCGGGCTGGCCACGGCCCGTCGCATCGCGTCCTCCACACCGAGCAGCCCGCCGGGCGGTTCCGCGACGTGCTCGGATATGCCGAGCTTCGAGGCCATCATCGGATGGTCGAGGGATTCGATGAGATCTCCGGCCAGGCCACCCGGCACCGGCAGCACCGCACCGCTGACCCTCGACACCAGGCAGGTGTCGACGCCGTAGACCGCAACCGGCGCGCGCCAGATTCCCGCCACCCGCGCGTAGGTCTGCAACAGGTCTCCGTAGGTGGTGGTCTCGGGTCCCGCGATGTCGTACGCGCCTGCGGGCACGGCGTCCACGTCGGCCGCCGCGACGAGATAGTGCAGGACATCACGGATCGAGATCGGGTCGATCGGGTTGGCCGACCAGTCCGGCATCGGCAGCAACAGGAACCTGTCGGCGACATACCGCAGCATCTCGAACGACGTCGAACCCGCGCCGATGATCATCGCCGCACCGAGCCACACCACGTCGGGCCCGTCGTCGACGGTCAACGCGGCCGCGACCTCGGCGCGACTGGTCAGATGCTCGGACAGCGATTCGTCGTCGGGGACGAATCCACCGAGATAGACGATCCGGCGCACCCCGGCGTCCTTGGCCGCGGCGGCGACATTGGCGGCGGCGCGGTTGTCGGCTTCACGGAACCCGGGCTCCCCGATGCCGTGAACCAGGTAATACACGACGTCGACGGCTCCGGCATCGGCGAAGGCCCGGTGCGCCGAATCCGCGTCATGGGCGTCCAGCGCCACACTCGCGACGTCGTCGTGCCAACCGAAATCGGCGAACTGGCTGGGGTCGCGGCTCGCGGTGACCACGTCGTGGCCGTCGGCGAGCAGCGCGGTGACAAGACGCGAGCCGACGTATCCGGTCGCGCCGGTGACCAATGTCCGCACGGGTTTCACGGTACGGCTTTACCCGAACCCGACCGTTCCGGAACCCGTTTCAGTCGTTGCCTGCATCACGGTGCAGCTTGACCAGCTCCTGGTACAGCTGCGCGTTCGTGCGGATGTTGGCGACCTCGTCGTCGCTGAGCTCCCGGCGCACCTTGCCGGGCACCCCGGCCACCATCGACCGCGGCGGGATCACCGCCCCCTGGGGCACCACCGCGCCGGCCGCGATCAGCGACCCGGCACCGATGGTGGCGCCGTTGAGCACCACCGCCCCCATTCCGATCAGCGAATCGTCCTCGACGGTGCATCCGTGCAGCACCGCGTTGTGCCCGACGCTGACACCCGCCCCGATCCGCGCGGGGAAGCCGGGGTCCACGTGGACCGTGACCCCGTCCTGGATGTTGGTGCCCGCACCGATTTCGATGGGCTCTGCCTCGGCACGCAGGATCGCCCCGTACCAGGCGCTCGACCCGGCAGCCAGAGTGACGCGGCCGATCAGGGTGGCATTGGGCGCCACCCAGCTCTGCGGGTGGAGCTCGGGCGTGTGCCCGGCGATGGGCAGGATCAGTGGCTCGACCATGGCCGCCATCGTAGGACCGAGGCCGGGTGCCCGAGGATCGGACGCAACGTGCGATCCTCACGTCGTGACAACACCATCCGCACCCTCGGCGGCCGAGGTGGCCCATGGCGTCGACCTGACCGGCAAGACCTGTGTGATCACCGGCGCGTCCTCCGGGCTCGGTCGGGAGTCGGCCAGGGCACTGGCCGCCACCGGGGCCCACGTGATCCTCGCGGCACGCGATCAGGCCGCCGCCGACCAGACGACGAGCTGGGTGCTCGAGCACGTACCGGGCGCGCACCTGTCGACGATCCACCTCGACTTGGCCTCGCTGGCCAGCGTCGCGTCCGCGGCTGCCGAGATCCAGTACCTCACCCCCGCGGTACACGTGTTGATGAACAACGCCGGAGTGATGTTCGCCCCGTTCGGTCGCACCGTGGAGGGATTCGAAACACATTTCGGCACAAACCATCTGGGTCACTTCGAACTGACCAGAGCCTTGCTGCCGACGCTGGTCGCCGCCGACGGGGCCCGCGTGGTCAACCTGTCGTCCGAGGGACACCGGATGGGCGACGTCGACTTCGACGACCCCAACTGGGAACACCGCGAGTACGACAAGTTCGCCGCCTACGGAGCGTCGAAGACCGCGAACGTGTTGCATGCGGTCGAGCTCGACCGACGGCTGCGGGACAACGGCGTGCGGGCGTTCGCGGTGCACCCGGGAATCGTGGCGACGTCCCTGGCCCGACACATGACCAAGGAGGACTTCGCCCGCCTCGATGCGGTGAAGTCCGCACAACGCCACCCCGACGCACCGCGCGTCGACGTCACCCGTGATTTCACGACGCCGGAATACGGCGCCGCGACGCAGGTGTGGGCGGCCCTCAGCGACGACTTGGACGGCAAGGGCGGAGAGTATCTGTCCGACTGCCGGATCGGCGCCGCCGCGTCCTATGCGGTCGACGAATCCCGCGCCCTGGCACTGTGGGATCTCTCCGAGCAACTCTGCGCCCCCGGGGCGGCGGCACTAGGCTCGAGCGTGTGACCTGGACCGGTGGATGAGCGGCGTGGCTGAACCGACGCGCGAGTCATCCGCGGAGGTCATCTATCTGCGGTCCTACGGCGACCGGGACCGCGACGACCACGACGTGGTCGCCCGAGTGCTGGATGCCGCCGCCGAGATGCTGCGCGAGGCGACTTTCGCCGACCTCACCACCGGCGACATCGCTGAGCGCGCGCGCGTGCCCCACCGCGAGTTGGGCATGTACTTCAGGTCCAGGGACGCCATCGTCGCCGAGGTGTATCTGGGCCTGCTGCGTGACGCGCCGCTCGCCGTCGATGTCGAACAGTCGGCACAGGCGCGAGTGGTGGCGTTGTTCCATCAGCTCGTCATGCTGGTCGCCGACACGCCGGAACTGGCCGCAGCCTGTTCGAGCGCGCTGATCTCCAAGGAGCCGTCGGTGCGCGCCGTCCGGCGGCGCATTCACGCCGAACTGCACCGGCGGGTACGGGCGGTGCTGCGCTCCGACGCCTGGCCTGAGGTCGCCGAGACACTCGAGTTCAGCCTGGCGGGCGCGATGGTCCAGGCCAGTTCAGGCTCGGCGACCTTCCGCGACACCGCCGACGAGCTGGCCGGGGTGGTGGCTGCGCTGCTGCCCGAGGATCCCTGAAACTCGCCCTACTGAGTAGCGGAACCGCAGATCAGAGCCTCGCAGACGAGGCTGTCGCACTCGGCGAGGCGGCTTCACGACTTGGCCGTTACCAATTTGTGCACATACCATGCCAGGCGACCTGAAGAGCTGAGGAGCAGAACGTGAAGACCCACACCAGCAAGGCCATCGGCGTAGCTGTGAGTGCCGCCGCTATCGTCCTGTCGGTTCCGCTGGCAGTCAACGCCTACGCCGAGCCCACCACCCCGGTCGCCGAGATCCCGGAGCCGCAGGGACCCGAATGCGGGCCTTTCAAGGAGGCTCTGCCCAACTGGAAGAGCCTGGCCAACCTGCCCGTCAGCACCGCGCTGGCCAGCATCCCCGGCATCAGCACCTTCAGCCAGGCAGTCTCCGGCCAGGTGAATCCGGCCGTCAACGTCGCCTCGGTGCTCGACAACGGACCCTACGTCGTCTTCGCGCCCACCAACGAGGCGTTCGCGGCACTGCCGCCCGAGGAGCTGGAGATGCTGCGTACCGATCCGGCGGCGCTGACCCGGCTGGTGTACTACCACGCCTTCCTCGGCCTGCTGGGTCCCGATGATGTGAAGGGCCAGCGCCCCACCCAGGAGGGCACCGAGATCGAGGTGACCGGCTCCGGCGGTGATATCGAGGTCAACGAGACCACGAAGGTGGTCTGCGGCGGCATCCAGGCTCAGAACGCCCGGATCTACATCGTCGACGCCGTGCTCGATCCGGCGCTGGCTCCGGCGCCGATCACCCCGTCGACGACGAGCTCGACCGAGACCACAACGTCTGAAACGGAGACGACCGAGACCACGGCTCCGACGCCGACCGAGTCGTTGCCCGCCGAGTCGCCGGTCTCCCCGGCCGCCGACGCACCCATCAGCTGACCGCGATTCGGGTGTAGTTGGTCACGCACGGCGTGACCAACTACGCCCGAATCCTCCGGTCAGAGGCCCAGGTCGCGGCCGATGATCTCTTTCATGATCTCGGTGGTGCCCCCGAAGATGGTCTGGATGCGGGAGTCCACGTAGTCACGGGCCACCCGGTACTCCATCATGTAGCCGTAGCCGCCGTGCAGCTGCACGCAGTTGTCGATCACCTTCTTGGCGGTCTCGGTGGCCCACCACTTGGCCTTGGCGGCCTCGACCGCCGTCAGCTCACCGTCGACGACGCCCTGCAGGCACCGGTCGATGTACTGCTCGGTGACGTCGAGCTCGGTGTCCATCTCGGCGAGCAGGAAGCGGTTGTGCTGGAAGCTGCCGATCGACTGGCCGAAGGCCTTGCGGTCCTTGGCGTACTGCACTGTCTGCCGCCAGGTTTCGCGGGCGCCTGCGATCGCCGAGATGGCGATCGACAGCCGTTCTGAGGGCAGGTTGGTCATCAGGTGGTAGAAACCGCGGCCCTCTTTGCCGAGCACATTGGCTGCCGGCACCCGGACGTTCTCGAAGTGTAGTTCGGAGGTGTCCTGGGCGTGCAGGCCCATCTTGTCGAGCTTGCGCCCGCGGCTGAAACCCTCCATGTCGCGCTCGACGACCAGCAGCGAGAAGCCCTTGTGCCCGGCCTCGGGATCGGTACGGGCGACCACGACGACGAGGTCGCAGTTGATCCCCGACGAGATGAAAGTCTTGGACCCGTTGAGGATCCAATGGTCACCGTCGCGCACCGCCGAGGTGCGGATACCCGCGAGGTCACTGCCGGCACCGGGCTCGGTCATCGCGATCGCGATGATCGTTTCACCGCTGACGATGCCGGGCAGCCAGCGCTTCTTCTGCTCCTCGTTGGACAGGTCCTTGAAATACGGTGCGACGACGTCATTGTGCAGGCTCAGGGCGGGTCCGGCGATGCCGGCTTTGGCCATCTCCTCGTCGATGACGGCATTGAAGCGGAAATCGTCGGTGCCGCCGCCGCCGTACTCCTCGGGCATGTTGAACCCGATCAGCCCGTGCTTGCCGGCCGCCACGTAGGCCGACCGGTCGACGAGACGATCGGCCTCCCACTTCTCGGCGTTCGGAACCAGCTCACTCTCGATGTACCCGCGCACGGTGTCGCGGAACGCCTCGTGCTCGGCGTCGTAGATCAGTCGCTTCATGGGGTCCCTAACTTGCTTGGCTTACTTGGCTTTCCATACAGGTTGTCTTTTCTGCGCGAACGCCAGAGGGCCTTCCCTGGCATCTTCGGTCGCGAACACGGTCGCCACCTCGCGCATGGTCCGCGACCACCCGGGCTCGTCGGCGGCGACCACACCGTCGTCGGCGCCGACGGCCACCCGCTTGCTGGCCTGGACGGCCAGCGGCGCGTTGACGGTGATGCGCTCGGCCAGCGCGAGCGCGGCATCGAGTTCGGTTCCGTCAGAGACCACCTCGTTGATCAGACCCCACTTGAGCGCCTCGGCCGACGTGATCGGCTCACCGGTGAACATCAACTCCAGCGCGACCTTGCGCGGGAGCTGGTCGACGATGCGGAAGACCCCGCCCGCGGCGGCGATCAAACCCCGCTTCACTTCGGGCAGACCGAATTTCGCGCTCTCCCCGGCGACGACGAGGTCACTGGCCAGCGCGAGTTCGGTGCCACCGCCGAGGGCTGTGCCGTTGACCGCGGCGATCGTCGGCTTGTCGATGAAGTGGCGGACGTATCCGGCGAATCCCCACTTGGGGCGGTCCGGGTGGCCGATGTTCTCGCCCTTGGACAGTGCCTTGAGGTCTGCCCCGGCGCAGAAGGATTTGTCTCCCGCGCCGGTGATCACGACCACCCAGACGTCCGGGTCCCGCTGCGCCTCGGCCATCGCCTCCCCCACCGCGACGCTGACCGCGCTGTTGATCGCGTTGCGGGCCTCGGGCCGGTTGATCGTGATGACCATGACGTTGCCCCGCCGCTCGGTCAGAGCCGCGGGGGTCGCCACGTCTGAGGTCACAGCAGTTCCAGGATGGTGGCGTTGGCCTGTCCGCCACCCTCGCACATTGTCTGCAGGCCGTACTGAATCCCCTTGTCCCGCATGTGATACAGCATGGTGGTCATGATGCGCGCGCCGGAGCCGCCGAGCGGGTGACCGAGCGCGATGGCACCGCCATTGGGGTTCACCTTCTTCTCGTCGGCGCCGATGTCCTTGAGCCACGCCAGCGGGACGGGCGCGAACGCTTCGTTCACCTCGAACACCCCGATCTCGTCCAGCGAGAGGCCGGATCGCTGAAGAGCCTTCTGCGTGGCCGGGATCGGTGCGGTGAGCATGATGACCGGGTCGGCGCCCGCGAGTGCGGCGGTGTGCACCTTGGCAAGCGGCTTGAGCCCCAACGCCTTCGCCTTCTCGGCCGACATGAACAGCAGCGCAGCCGAGCCGTCCGAGATCTGCGAGCTGTTGCCCGCGTGGATCACGCCGTCTTCCTTGAAGGCGGGCTTGATCTTCCCGATCGACTCCATGGTGCCCCCGCGGCGGATGCCCTCGTCCTTGAGCACGGCGTTGCCGTCTTGATCTTTGATCGCCACGATCTGATCATCGAAAGCACCCGAATCCTGTGCCGCGGCGGCTTTCTCGTGCGATCCGAGGGAGAACTGGTCCAGGTCGGCGCGGCTCAGACCCCACTGGTCGGCGATCATCTCGGCGCCGATCCCCTGGTTGGGCGTCTGGCTGTAGCGGCCGCGAAACGCCTCCGGATACGGATGGCCACCGTTGGCCAGCGACGACCCCATCGGAGTCCGCGACATGGATTCGACGCCACCCGCGACGACGACGTCGTAATGGCCGGCGACCACACCGGCGGCGGCGAAGTGCACCGACTGCTGGCTGGACCCGCACTGACGGTCCACTGTGACACCGGGCACCGACTCGGGCCACCCCGCTGCCAGCACCGCGGTGCGGGCGATATCGAGGGCCTGCTCGCCGGCCTGCATGACACAACCCCAGATCACGTCGTCGACGATCGCGGGATCCACCCCGGCGCGTTCGACCAGACCATTGAGGATCTGCGCGGACAGCTCACCCGGGTGCACCCCCGACAGGCCGCCGTTGCGCTTACCGACCGGTGACCGCACTGCCTCGACGATGACGGCTTCCGCCATGGGGATACTCCTTCGTGGATTGGTGATACTCCTGTCGAACGTAAACGAACAAGGTTTACTAGGTCAACCTACTGGTTGGTAGGCGTGGGACTGGTCTCAGACGACCGGTGAACATCCCTTGGCGGCGCGGTCGGCGGCCAGCAACAGCTCGTCCCGGAACCGTGGGTGCGCGATCGCCGCCAGCGCGCGACCGCGTTCCCGCACGGTCAGGCCTTCCAGTTCGGCGGCCCCGTACTCGGTGACGATCACGTCGACATGGTGGCGCGGGGTGGTGATGACCGCGCCGGGCCCGAACCACGGCACGATGCGTGAGTGCAGGGTGCCGTCCTTCTCGAACGTCGAGGGCAGACAGATCAGCGAGCGGTCCGACAACTCGAGACCGGCGCCGGCGACGAAGTCCTCGGCTCCGCCGACGCCGCTGAACTGGTTGCCGTCGATGGTGTCCGCGACGACCTGGCCACCGATGTCGACCGCGAGCGCACCGTTGATCGAGATCATGTTGTGGTTGGCCGCGATGACCTCCGGTGAGTTGACGATCTCGACCGGCAGGAACGCCACGTCGGAGTTGCCGTCCAGCCATTCGTAGAGCTCTGAGGTTCCGAACGCGAACGTGGTCACGCTGATCCCGTCGTACTGACCTTTGGCGGCATTGCTGACCTTGCCCGCGCGATGCAACTGCATGCAGCCGTCGGTGAACATCTCGCTGTGCAACCCGTAGTCGCCGCCATCGCCCTCGGCCAACAGCGTGGCGATCTGGCTGGGAATGGAGCCGATCCCGGTCTGCAGGGTGCAGCCGGGCCGGATGAAGGCGACGCTGTGCCGGGCGATGGCCATGTCGGCGTCGGTCGGCGGCGGCCCGGGTAGCGCGAGTGGCGCCTCGGCCGAACGCACGAGCACGTCGATCTCGTCGACGTGCACCGCGTGGCGGTGTTTCTCGCCGAGACCGAACGTGCGCGGATAGCCCTGGGAGACCTCGACGACAAGAAGCCGGTCGGGATCCGCTGCCGCGCGGCGCAGTTCGTCGATGGTGCCGCCGGCGTGCAGCGACAGCGAGCACCACCCGTCGGCATCGGGCAGCGCCGCGACGGTTGTCATCACCCGTGGTGCTTGTCGCTGCAACAGTGGTCCGAACCGCCGGAAGTCCGCGGGGGCGAACTCGATGTTGGCGCCACTGTCACGCAGCGCTCGCTCCAGCGGTCCGAAGAAGCCGGACAGGTAGTGCACTCCGGCCCGGGAGAACAGATCGGTGCCGACCGCGAGCAGGGCGCCGTAGACCCGCAGGTCGGTCCAGTCCTCGCGCTCGCCGAGGGCTCGCAGGAACGCGGGGGGCTGGCCGGGACCGAGGGGGATGCCCAGCGTGTCGGCGTTCTCGAGCTGTGCGGCGGCCTCCTGGGCGGTCAACTCCTTGGGCATGCCGATACCCTGCCATGCGAGCCGTGGGCGGTGCCGGAGCGTGCCGCCCACGCCGACAGTGACCTGCAGGGACATCTTTCGACCGGGCATCGGCGAGGCCACATGGTTTACTGAGTTGCATAGCTCGCCGATTCGTTGGTGACCAGGTGTTGGGAGAGGTCATGACGCGTAGCACCCGGCTGGCGCCGATGATCGGGCCGGACGCCACCGCTGGCGGTGCGGTGGTCCGGTCGCCGAAGACCGCCGAACTCGTCGCGGGCACCCTGCGCCGAATGGTGGTCGACGGAACCCTCACCGACGGCGACTTTCTGCCCAACGAAGCCGAGCTGATGGCCCACTTCGGCGTGAGCCGGCCCACCCTGCGCGAGGCGGTGCGCGTGCTGGAATCCGAGCGCCTCGTCGAGGTGCGGCGCGGCTCCCGCACCGGGGCCCGGGTCCGGGTGCCGGGACCGGAGATCGTGGCCCGGCCAGCGGGCCTGCTGCTGGAGTTGTCCGGAGCGACGATCGCCGACCTGCTGACCGCGAAGTCCGGCATCGAGCCGATGGCCGCCCGTCTGCTCGCCCAGGCCGGCCCCACCGAGGCGTTCGACGAACTCGACCAGATGCTGGAGGCGCTCATCGCCGAGGGCTGGCAGTCCGGTCGGCTGGCCGAGACCACCGGGGCGTTTCACCTGCGGGTGGTGCAGCTGTCCGGCAACGCGACGTTGAGCATCGTCGCCGGGATGCTGCACGAGATCACGGTCCGGCACACGGCGTTCGTGTTCAAGGAGCGCCGCCCGGTCTCGAAGGCAGACTACGACAAGCTGGTGCGGTCCTACCGCAAGCTCATGCAGTACCTGCGGGCCGGCGATGCCGAGGGCGCGGAAGCGCACTGGCGCAGACACCTGGACACGTCGCGGGAGTTGTTGCTGGCCGGCCTGGAGAGTGTGCCGATCCGCGATGTGATGGGTTAGCCGGGTGCGTCGGCACCGTCTTTGCGCCACGTCACGGTGACCGGCACGGTGTCGTCCCAGGGCTGCCTGGTCACCATGTCGGCGACCCGCACGAAGCCACGTTCGAACTCACCGGTGGCCGCATCCACGAGCCGGTACTCCTGGCGCTGCTTGTGAATCGGTTGCGCGTCGAGCAGCATCACCCTGACCTCGCCGGGCTCGAAACGACACCGCTTCTGCAGCGCCGCGATCAACTGCTCGTTGTGCATGTGCCCGTCGCCGAAGTTCCAGCCGATGGCGGTGCTGCAGATCCGCTCACCGTCGGTCAGCACGAACCCGGATTCGTCGTCCCCGGCCATGACGCGGTGCGCCAGCGTGAACATCGCCCGGCCGTGGGTGTTGAACGAGCGGAACGCATACCCCATGTACTGGTACATCTCCGCGGTCTCCTTGCTGCCGTAGAACTTCTCCATCTGCGCGGCAGGCATGCTGGCGATCGCGACGATGCCGTTCTCGATCTTCGCCGCAGCCGAGGGCTTGACGCACCACAGCGAGGTGTCCCAGTTGCCCGCGTAGTACCGCATGCCGGGGAGGAAGGAGACCTTGCGGGGGAACAGATTTCCCAGCACGACGGTGCCCGCGACGACTGCGAACAACACGATCGGCCACGGACTCTGCAGGTCGCCGAGGCCCACACCGGCGTGCCCGACGAACAGGGCGAGCACGCTGAACATCATGAAGACGTTCCACTCCAGCGGCACCCCCATCGGGATGGCCGACAGGATGCCGAAGTGGAAGCACAGCATCACGAAGGCGGCGACGGCGGTGACCCAACCGCCATGGCTGAAGAACAGCACCAGCGGGATCAGCATCTCGATCGCCGTGCTGAAGTGGGCGAGCCACCGTGACACTCGCCCCGGGCGCAGGTCGTCGGGAAAGTGCTCGAAGAATCGCCGCTTGATCCAGCGGGGCCGGATGACCGGGTTATTGCTCATCATCGTCGAGATGACGAACGGGAAATGCTTGTTGAGCTTGGAGGTCGCCGCCCCGATCCAGATGACCAGGCACACCAGTTTGGCGGCGATGACGATGTCGGCGCCGCTGAACAGGAAGCACACCGCCAACGCGCCGTACACCTCCCCGCGGGCCGCCAGGAAGATCACCTTGTCGCGCAGGCCGGCCACGGCGAGCAGACCCAGGATCGTCGCGGTCTGCCACACCTGCAGCACCCCGACCTCACTGCCGAGTTCCGGAATGGGACCGGTGCCATCGGAAAAGAGAGCGACCACCAGCATCACCAGCAGCGCGGCGTAGAGCAGCACGTCCAATGGCGTCCGCGAGTCGCCGCTTGTCAGCGGGACCCGGCCCGGCCATGGTGGCAGCCGAATCGTCTGGGTCCGCAACCAGTACAGGATGGACCCCATCGGCGGGAAGAAGCGGTTGTTCAGCGGCCCGAACCCGCAGCCCAACCCGACGACCTCGAACAGCATCGTGAAGAACACGACCTTCTGGTAGACGATCGGCTCGGCGTACCAGGAGCCGACGTCGGTGAAGCCGTCCACCCCGGCGGTGCTCAATACGATCAGCCACGCCGCGAGGACGTACAGCGCGATCTTGACGACGTAGAACAGGTGCATCACGACGGGCGTGCCGAACCCGACCTCGGCCCAGTGCCGGGCCATCGGGACGATCCGCTCGGCGCGGGTTCCCTTACTCCACTGCGCATAGTCGACGACGGGCGCGTCCTGCTTGAGAAAACCCATGCCGGTCAGACTAGAACGTGTTCCAGTTCCCGCTGGCGCGAACAGACACAAAATCGCTCAGTCAGGTGGGAAAACGGGCGAGTTTGTGTCTTCTCGCGGACGACCTCAGGCGTCCTGCTTGGCCGGCGGCCGGTAGAAGATGACCAGCTGGCCGATGCCGCCGGCGAGCCCGAGAGCAGCGGCGATGACCAGGCCCCACCACCCGTGCAGCAGGTCGTAGAGGCCGGTTCCGGAGAACAGCAGGTAGTCCAGGCTGAGCTTGCCGGCGCCGAGGGTCGCGACCGCGACCGCCGCCACTGCCAGCACCAGGTTGTACTCCCAGCCCTCCTTGACGATGAAGAAGCCGTTGGGCCGGTGCACGGTCCAGGCCGCGACGAGCATCAGCGCGACGAAGCCCGCCGCCGGGATCGGGGTGAGCAGACCGACCGCCAGCCCAAGGCCCGCTGCCATCTCCGTGGTGGCGGCGATGCGAGCGTGGAACATGCCCGGCTTCATCCCCATGCTGTCGAACCAGCCCGCGGTGCCCTTGAGCCCGCCCTTTCCGAAGAACTTGTTGTAGCCGTGCGCGGCCATGGTCAGACCGAGGACAACTCGCAGGATCAGGAGTCCGACGTCGTAGGCAGTCATGCAACAGAATCTAGGGCATGCGTAACGTCGCCGCGCACCCCCCGTCCCCGCCGAGGACAACTCGACACGCCGCGAGTGCACGCAATCTGATGGGATCCGTCAATTACCGTACGTTCGCTGCCACGACTGAGCGCACCTACGCGGCGGGCACCCAGTTGCCGTGGAATCCCGCCGGGACACGATGCGGCAGCCTGATGACGGCGATGTCGCACAGGCTCTGGGCATCGAGGATGGCCAGTTCGCTGCGGTCGGTCGACCGGTCGTACACGTAGCCCATCAGCACCCCGTCATCCTCGGCGGCATGCTCGGATGAAGGCTGGAAGATGAACTCACCCAGCGCCTTTCCTTCGCCGAAGCTGCGAGCCGCGGTGTTGCCGCCGACCAGGTCGTGTTTGAGCAGCGTGTCGGAGCCGTCGGTGCCTTCGCCGACACTGGGGGCGTAGCCGTACCGGTGTCGCTTGCCGACCAGTCGCTCGTCGACTCGGGGGAACTCCTGCGCCCGGTCGTCGATGCGCGACTCACGGACCTTGCCGTCGGCGAGATCGACGGTCCACCGCTCCAGCGTCGGCGGCCCGTCGTTGGGGCCGAGGTGGTCGGTGTCGAACATCTTCGGGTGACGCACGACGTCACAGACGACGGCGCCGCCGTCGTCGTAGGCGTTCATCGGATGGAAGACGTAACAGGGCTCGACGTCGAACCAGCGGACGTCGGCGTTGCCGCCCGCGCGCGGCATCACACCGATCCGGGCCGGGTACTTCGGGTTCCACGAGTACGGGAAGCGACGGTCAGACGCGTGGCCGCCAGGGCGGCGAGCGGCGACGGGATCAGGGACACGGACCCTGCCGATGACGGCGGACAACAACAGTTGAGCGGGCAACCGAAGCCCGCGGGGCACGCCCATGGTCGCCGCCTGGCGGACATCAAAGGTGACCGGTAGGTCGTAGAACACCACATGACGCTCGGTCAACGAGAAGTCGTGCATCATCGGGCTGCCCGTGACCTCGATGTCCACCGTGCGCCGCGCCCTGCCGTCGGTGCCGATCACCGAGTACTGCACGGTATTCCCCCGCAACATGCTGTAGGACACCGCGTGCAACTCCCCGGTGTCGGGATCCCGTTTGGGGTGGGCGGTGTAGCCGCCGGCCAACGTCCCGTCGAAGTCGCACACACCCACGGTGTCGAGTTCGTCGGTCAACTCGTAGTTCGCAACCCCGGCTTCGATCAGCGCGAGCGTCTTGCCGGCGTGGCCGATCACGTTGGTGTTGGCGCCCACGCCGGAGATCGGGAACCGCCCGGGAGGCGCCGGCTCACCGAGCGCGCCGGCGGTGAGCGGGCCGCGGACCCACCGGTTGCGGTACCACTCGGCGCTGCCGTCGCGGATGCGGATCCCGTGGACCATCCCGTCACCGACGAACCAGTGGTACAGGTCGGGATCGATCTCGCCGACGGGGTTCGGACCGTTCCGTAGGTAACGGCCGTCGAGGTGGTCCGGGATCGTTCCGATCACTTCGAGGTCGGTGAGCGTGAATTCTTCCGACAGCGGCGCAAAGGCGCCTTCGAGATAGCGATTCCCCATCGCCCGACCTTCCGATAACAGCGTTATACGCGCCCTCTGTATAACACCGTTATCACAGGACGGCAACCGCCCCGGCTGCACGGGCGCGCCCGGCCGGGGTGGCGGCCCTGGCAGCCGGCCTTGTCCGTCAGGACAAGCCTCGGCTGGATTTCTGGTGCGATGCGCCAAATGATTCATGTCGCTTTCCGGCTTTACTGAGATCTACCTCACGTGGCCGGGACGCACCCCCAAGGGAACAGGACATCGTTATGACCGACTCCACGTATCAAATCCTGGCCATCGGGCTGTACTTCGCCGCGATGATCGCGATCGGGTACTACGCCTACCGCCAGACCAGCGATCTGGACGATTACATGCTCGGCGGCCGCAGGCTCCATCCCGGTGTCGCGGCATTGTCTGCGGGCGCCTCCGACATGTCGGGCTGGCTGCTCCTCGGTGTGCCCGGCGCCATCTACGTCGCGGGCCTCGGGGAGTCGTGGATCGTCATCGGGCTGGTGATCGGCGCCTACCTCAACTGGCGCTTCATCGCCCCGCGGCTGCGGGCCTACACCCAGATCGCCAACAACTCGATCACCGTGCCGAGCTTCTTCGAGAACCGGCTGCGCGACCACTCACATGTCCTGCGGATCGCGGCCGGGGTGATCATCCTGGTCTTCTTCACCTTCTACGTGTCGTCCGGCATGGTGGCCGGCGGGGTGTTCTTCGAGACCACGTTCGGCTCGTCCTACCTGTTCGGCATGTTGCTCGTCGCCGGAGTCACGTTGAGCTACACCCTGTTCGGAGGATTTCTCGGCGCCACCCTCACCGATGTCGCGCAGGGGCTGTTGATGCTCGCCACCCTCATCGTGGTTCCGGTGGTCACGATCATCGCCGTCGGCGGTCCGGGTGAGGTGGTCACCGCGATCCAGGCCGCAGACACCGCCCACAACCTCGCCGATCCCGGTGACGAGATCCACCGCACCTCGCTGTTCTACGGCGGCAGCATCATGGCCGTACTGTCCGCTGCGGCCTGGGGGCTCGGCTACTTCGGTCAGCCCCACATCATCGTCCGGTTCATGGCTCTTCGGTCCCCCGCAGACGCCAAAGCCGGCCGCCGAATCGGCATCAGCTGGATGGTGCTCAGCGCGCTGGGCGCCATCGCCACCGGTTTCGCGGGCCTGGCGTACTTCTTCAACCAAGGGGAGACACTCGACAACCCCGAGACCGTGTTCCTGCAACTGGCACAGATCATGTTCCACCCCTTCGTCGCGGGGATCGTGCTCGCGGCGGTGCTCGCCGCAGTCATGTCGACCATCTCGTCGCAGCTGATCGTCTGCTCGTCGGCCCTGGTCGAAGACATCTATCGGGCGTTCGGCAAGGAGACCAGCCCGACAAAGCTGGTCAACTACGGCAGGCTCGGCGTCTTGACGGTCGCGGTGGTGGCCATCGCCCTGGCCCTGAACCCGGACGGGACGATCCTTGACCTCGTCGGCTTCGCGTGGGCAGGCTTCGGTGCGGCGTTCGGCCCGCTGATCATCCTGTCGCTGTTCTGGCGCAGGCTGACCTCCGCCGGTGCGATCGGCGGCATGATCACCGGCGCGGTGGTGGTCGGCATCTGGGGCCAGACCGAGGCACTGGCCAGCGCGATGTACGAAATCGTTCCCGGATTCATCGCCTGCGCGGTCGTCGCCGTCGCGGTCTCGCTGGCGACCACACGCGAGAACGAGGACATCGAACGCGAGTTCACCGAGATGGATGTCGCGATTCGCGAGCCGGCCACTGTCGGCTGAGCCGCCACGCACGCTGTTGATAACAGCGTTATGGTTACATGGCAGCTGTGAGTGAACCACGCGACCTGTTGATCGAGGCGGGGGTGCGGATCCTCGAGCGCGACGGATTACCCGCGCTCAGCGCACGCAACGTCGCTGCCGAGACCGGCACCTCGACCATGGCGGTCTACACGCACTTCGGTGGGATGACGGGTCTGCTCGACGCCATCGCCGTCGAGGTGTTCTCGCGGTTCACCCAAGCGCTGACCGAGGTGCCCGAGACCGATGATCCGGTGGCGGACTTTCTCGCGATGGGCCTGGCCTATCACCGCTTCGCACTCACTCATCCTGCGCGCTACCAGTTGATGTTCGGCACGTCCACACCGGCGTCGATCGCAGTCCACCGGGCCGACCTCACCGTCGCCGGCAGTGCGACCGACCGCGCCGAATGGGCCAATTCCTTCGGGGCGCTCCACAGCGCCGTGCACCGGATGATGGTCGCGGGCCGGATCCGCGACGACGACGAACTGGCCGTGGCCGGCCGACTGTGGAGCATCAACCACGGCGCCGTGCTGCTCGAGATGGCCGGCTTCTTCGGCCACGAAGGCCACGGGCTGATCCAGATCCTGGGCCCGCTGATCATCGACACGCTGGTGGGGATGGGTGACGACCGCGCGGCGGCGACCCAGTCGATGCACAGCGTCGCTACCGCGCAGGCGGGTCAAACCTGATCTCGCAGTGCGTGCTCCAATCGCTGCAGGTATGCGTCGACCTCTCCGATCGCCGACTCCGCTGCGTGCACACTGACCGCGATCGTGTCGCCGATCCCGTGCACGCCATGTGTCACCCCCATCATCGGCGACAGGCCGGGAAAACCGGCGGTCACCAGGACCGGCGCCCCGCCGAACCGAAGGTCCTTCGCGCCGCGGTTGACGCTGGACACCACGGTGTTGCCCGCCACGGTGGGCGACCGGACCTCGGGGTCGAATTGTCTTACTCCCCAACGAAGTATCGGCGCCGGGATGGAGGCGAATGCGGCGCTTTCGGCACGCATCGCCGGGTGGGCGGCCCGGCGGCGGCGCTGCCGCAGGTCGGCGACGATCCGGCGGATCCGCAGCCCGGCGTCCGCGTCGGGGTAGAGCCCGACGCTGACGTTTCCGAAGTGGTTGTGCGCCAACCGCGGACCTGTTCTGGCCATCGGCACTTCCGCGCCGAGCAGCGACGGGTCGTCACCGAGCTCGCGCAGGTGCCCGGACAGAGCCGTGGATACCGCCGACAGCACCCCGACCGTCACCGTCGGCCCCGGCAGATGTCCGGGTGTGCAGAACACCGTACGCACGTGCCGTGGTCCGGACGGGCGGGCATTGCTGCGTAGTGCGGGCACCGAAACCGCCTGGGGAGGAACCACTCCTGCGGCGGTGTCGCGGACCAGTCTGCGATGGCCGCGCGCGGCCGCCAACGCGCGCGCCGGAAGTCCGGCCGCGGTGTGCGGTGAGCTGACCGCGCCCGGGCCGGGGCCGACGCGGCCGAACAAGTAGCCCGCCAGCGCCGAGGACCGGACGCCGTCGGCGAGCGCGTGACAAACCTGAAGCACCGCCACCGTGCCCCGCGGGACGTCCGGAATGCCTTCGATGTCGGGGAAGACGTGCAGCCGCCACGTCATCTCCCGCGGCTCGAGCTGGTGGTCGGCCAACTCCGTCACCGCGGCGAGACAACCCCGCCAGGTGCGCTCGGCCAGTTCGTGCACCACGAACTGGTCCGGTCCGACCTCGCGGGACTCCCAAGCCGGATAGCGCCAGGACCGGTCGTCGCAGATCCGCAATCGGAGTTCGGCGCAGCGCTGTGACCTTTCCTCGATCTCCTGCACCGCACGGCCCACCCCCACCGAATCCGCAGCGAAGCCGTACAGCAGGAACTGGTCATTGGGGATGGCGGCCGACATCCAGTACGTCTGTGCGTCGACCGGGGCGAGGCGGCGGACCGTCATGATGCCCACGCTAGGCGGTGCTGCTGAACTGCCCAGTCAGGCCGGGGCGCGCTGTTACACCGGGTCGAACTGTGAGATCAGCCAGCGGTCGTCGACCTTCTTCAGCGTCACCCGCACACTCGACGCGGTGTCTGTGGGCGCGTCCTGCCCGACGATCACCGTCTGGTTGACGAACACCAGGACCACTGCCTCGTTCTGCGTCGCCGAGACCGAGGCCGCCGCCGGAACCGAGGCCACCGCAGAGATCTGCTGCTCCTTGGCGCCGGGGATCACCACATCGTTGGTCAGCGAGGTGTAGGAGTCGCGGAACTCACCGGTCAGTAGATCCCGTGCCGCCCCGAGCTGTTCCTCGACGGTGTCGGGTGCGTACGACAGCAGCGCGATCGTGGTGTCCCTGGCGGCCTGGACCGACGTCGCAGCCGCCACCTCGCTGTTGCGGACCGAGTTGTCCAGCCACTTGAGGTATCCGGCCCCCAGCGCGAGCGCGAGCGCGAGTGCAGGCAGCAGCGCGAACGCCACGAGCCGCGTCCACTGGATGCCGCGCTTCGGAGCGGCCGGCGCGGTCGCAGCATCGGAGGCGCCGTCGGATTCCTCGGTCTCGACCTCGGCAGGGTCCGCTGCGTCGGCATCCTCGACAGCCTCGTCGGTGGTCTCGGTGTCTTCGACAGCCTGGACATCCGGATCGGTCTTGGCACCCACAGCAGCGTCGTCCTCCACGGTCGTGGTCGCCTTCTCGGTCTTGTCTGTGCTCACGGTACGAACTCCACGTTGGACACCTTGGCCTCGTCGCCGACCTGCTCCACCAGCAGCCGCATCCGCCATGCCCGCGGTTCCTGTTCGGGTGCACCGGCGTTGGTCGTCCTCACGCTGACCGCGACCAGAACCTGAGCCTCGCGCTCGCTCGACGACTCCAGACCCGCCTCGGCGATGGTGCCTTCGGACTTCGACTGCGCCTGCTTGACCACCTCGACGAAGGGCTGCGCGCGCTGCTGGAAGTCGTCGTAGAAGGTGCCGGTCGCCGAGTCGAGGATGCGCTGAACGTCCGCTTCGGCGGTCTCGAAGTTGATGGTGGTGAGGTTCAGCGCGCCCTGCCGTCCCACCTGGAGGAACAGGTTGCGCTGCGCCTCGGCCTGGGTCGACTCGTACGCCCGGTACCCGAGCCAGCCCGTCAGACCGGCCAGCGCCACCACCCCGGCGAGACCTGCGATCAGCGCGACTTTGACGTGCGACATCGGGCGGCGCGCACGAGCCGCTTCATCGATGTCACCGTCATCGGCGTCATCGATTTCGGCTTCATCGATATCGGCGTCGTCGATTTCGGCTTCGTCGGTGGCCGTCGTCTCGTCCTCGGCGGCGGTCTCTTCGACCGCCTGCGACTCCGAGTTCGCGACGCCGGACGCTGGGTTCGCCTTCGTCAGTTCCCCTTCGGGGGCAGCAGCATCGTCTGCCATGTTTGCTCCTCTGCGGCACTCCGGGCCAGGTTGGACTGTGTGTAGACACGTCCGTCCGGTCCAACGTACGTGCCGCTCGCCGGATCATATTCGGCGGCTGCCAATGCAGGCGGCGCCGGAGGCGGTGGCGGGAGCGCTTCTGCAGGTGGTGAGCCTGGCGGCAACTGGGGGACGGCCTGCCCGGAGATCGTGGCGTTCGGGTCGCCCTTCCAGTTGTATCCATCGTTCAACGGCACGTAGTCCTCGTCGCTTTCACACATCCTCGCGGTCGGTGCGCGTTTGCCCGGCACCGTGACACACGGGATGTTGCGGGCACCCCGGACGTTGAACGGCCCGTCCTGCGGGACGCGGCAGTACAAGTCTCCCGCCGGCCTGTCCGGATAGTCCTCGAACGTCGGTGCCCGCTGCTGCTGGATCGGCAGGAAGCCGGTGTTGCAGGGCGGCGGGATGTTCAGGTTGAGATTCAAGGTGAGGTAGTCACCCATGTAGTCCTGCTTGGTCCCGTTCTTGGCCACTCCGACGCCCTGGGTGACCGCGGTACCCTGCGGAAGCAGCACCAACAGTTGCTCGAGGTTCGGCTGGTAGGTGACGGCGACCTCGCCGATGCTGGCCAGGTTGGCCAGCACGATCGGCAGGGTCGGTTGCAGCTGATCGAACAGCGCCCGCACCTCTTCGGCCGCGCCAGGTCCCTTGCTGAGGATGCCCGACACCGCGCCATCCTCGCGCTGCAGCTGACCGGTGACATTCGCCAGGTTCGACGCCCACGCCCGAATGGAACCCGAGGTGTCGGTCTGGGAGTCCAGGACCGGCTGGACGTCGTCGATCACCGTGGTCAGCGAGTCCAGGTTCTCCCGGGCGTCGATCGCCAATGTCGCAGAACCGCTGACCAGTCGGCGCAGTTCGGGGCCGAGCCCGCCCACCGCGAGGTACGCCTCGTCGACCACCGTGCGGAGGTTGTCCTGCGGAATGGCCTGCAGACCGGTGTTGGTCAGTTCCAGCACGGTGTTCACGTCGACGGGCACCACCGCGCGGTCCCGCGGGATCACGTCGCCGTCACTCAGCTCGGGGCCGTCGCTGCTCTGCGGCAGCAGCTCCACGAACAGCTCACCGACCGCCGACCGACTGTGCACCTCGGCCACCAGGTCGGCAGGGATCTCGACGTTGGAGTTCAGCGAGAGCTGCGCCGCCACGCCGGTGTCGGTGAGTCCGACACTGTCGACGATGCCCACGTGGGAGCCACGGTAGGTGACATTGCTGCGCTCATAGAGCCCGCCGGTCTCCGGCAGTTCGAGGGTCACCCGGTACTGGCCGATGCCCAGCATCGCCGGCAGTCGGATGTATCCGAACACCATGATCGCCAGCGCCGTAGAAGCCACCACGGAGAAGATCGCCAGCTGGATCAGCATCTGTCTTGTCACGCGCATGTCATGGCCCCTGATCCCAGCGGTACGGCACGAGCAACGGATTGCCGCCAGGTGGCGGGACGTGGTGGTTGCACGGGCTGGGCATCTGCCCCACCGTGCGGCCCCACTGCAACTCCAGCCACGTCAGATTGCACTCCCACCGGGTGCCGGTGAAGAAGCCGGCGTCGATCCGACTCAGCGTCAGGTCGACGATCAGCGACAGGTTGGCATAGTCGCCGCGCAGCCAGTTGGTCAGCGTCTCCTTCGGGAACGGGAAGGTCGGCAGGAAGCTCAGCGACCGCGTCAGCGCCGGACCGGCATCGGCCAGCGACTGCAGCACCGGTCCGAGATCCCTGAGCTCCTGGACGAGAGCTTCCCTGGTCTGGTTGACCGAGTCCGCCGCCAGCGCACTGAACCTTCCGAGCTGCACCAGCGTCTCGGAGAGCATCTCGCGCTGGTCGCGCAGCACCGCCAGCGCGTCAGGGATCGTCCGCAGCGCCTCGTCCACCACCGGCTTCTGCTCGGCGATCTGACCGACCAGGCTGTTGAGGCTCTCCGAGGTGGTGATGATGTCGTTCTTCTGATCGTCGAGGTGCCCGACCGCGATGTCGAGTTGCTCGATCAGGCTGCGCAGATCGTTCTCGCGACCGGTGAAGGCGACGCTGAGCGCCTCGGTGATGTCCTGGATGTTGCCGAGACCGCCACCGTTGAGCAGCAAGGCGACCGCGGCCAGCGCCTGCTCGGTGGTGGGGAACGCACCCGCGTTCTCGAGCGGGATCAGCGAGCCCTGTTCGAGCCGGCCCTCCGGAGGCGCGTCGGCAGGCGCCGACAACTCGATGTGCTGAGAGCCCAGCAGGCTGGTCTGGCCGATCTTGGCCGTTGCGTTGGCCGGCAACACCACGTCACCGTCGAGCGTCATCGTCACCAACGCGTTCCAACCCTGGCGTTCGATCTCGGTGACGGTGCCGACGTTGACATCACCGACGCGAACCCGGGAGTTCCGTTCGACGTTGTCGACGTCGGGCATCTGCGCCTGGATGGTGAATGAGCCAGGACCGCCACCCTCGGTGCCCGGCAGCGGGATCGAGTTCAGGCCGCGCCAACCACATCCGGACGCCACCAACGCCACGGAGAGCAGCGCGACGCCGATCCCGGTACGCACCCGCGACGCCGGCCTCATGAACCGGCTCCCGTCGGGACCATCATCCCGTGCAACCCGTCGGTCGGGTTCGTCGACATCGGCACCTCGGCGGCCAACGGCGGGCCGTCAGCCGGCACAGCCGCGCCCGGAGCGGCGGGCGGTGGAGCCGGGGCCGGGGCCGCCGGACCGGGCGGCGGAATGTAATCCGGGCGCAGCCAATCCTCGCTGTAGGTCAGCTCGTTCGGCCGGGTGCTGGCGCCGACGAGTTGGTTCAGGCCCAGCGGCGGGAAGTTGTACTGCCGGTTCTTCATGATCGGCGCGAGGTACTGCACACACAGCTTCGCCGACTCTTCGGCTCCCAGCCTGGACGCGGCTTGCACTGCACCACAGAGGAACTGGATCGGATTGGCGAAGTTGTTGACCGCCAGTATGGCACTGGCGCCGCCCTGCGCGGGCTGCCAGATGTTCACATAGTTCTGGAAACTGTTGGGCGCGCTGTGCAGGAACTGCGTGAGGTCGTCCAGGCTCTCGTTGAGCGCCGTGGTGACCCCCGCCAGCTTCTCCGAGGTGGTGCCCAGCGCATCGCGATTGTCGGCTACGAAGGACTGCACCTCGCCGACCACCGCGTCGAGATCTCGGACCGCACTGGCCACTTCGCCGGGATCGTCGGCAAGCAGGCCGGTCACCGAGGCCAGGTTCTGGTTGAGCTGGCGCATCAGGTTCGTGCTGTCCTGTAGCGCCGACACCAGGATCGCCAGGTTCTTGATGGTCGAGAAGATGTCGGTGCTCTTGTCGCCGAGCGCCGTGATCGCCTGTGACAGCTTGATGACCGTCTGGCGAATGTTGGCACCCTGGCCCCGCAGGTTGTCGGCGGTGGTGTTGATCACCGCCCCCAGCGGGCTGACGCCGCCGGGCTCCGTCGGCTGCAACGTCTCGCTGAGCCGTTCCAATTGACGGCGCACCTGATCCCACTCGACCGGCACCGCGGTCCGCTCCAGCGGGATCACCGTGTTGTCGGCCATCACCGGCCCGCCGGTGTAGGCGGGCGTCAGCTGGATGGCACGCGAGGTCACCAGCGCCGGCGACAGGATCGCGGCGCTCGCATCCGCAGGCACGTCGTAGCGGCTGTCGTACCAGAAGCTGATCTTCACCTGCTCCGGTTCGGGTTCGATCGAGGTGATGCTGCCGACACGCACCCCGAGGATCCGGACGTCGTCGCCCTCGTAGATGCCGTTGCTGTTGTCGAAGTAGGCCTCGACGTTGATCCGGTTCACCTCGTCGGTGGTGCGCACCAGGATGGCAACTCCGGCTACCAGCAATAGCGCCAGGACGGCGGCCACCCAGGTTCGGGTGTTCCTCATGGTGTCCCCCCTGCCAGCGGAGGTGCCTCACCCGGCGCCGGAACGTAGACGGGGTTCGGCGTCGGGACCGGGGTGGACCCCATTCCGTGTGGCGCAGGCGCGGGCGGCCCCGGCGGTGGTCCGCCTGGCGGCGGAGCGGGCGGCGGCTCCCGGTACGGGTAGCAACCGGTGGGCCCCGGCAACGGCAATCCCGGTGGGCCGCAGCCTTGATCACCCGGGTTGCCGGTGATCGCATCCGGGATCGTCATCCGGGGTTCGCCACCCTGGCCGGTCCGCGGGAACGGCACCGGCATCGCGGGTGTGCCGGGCTGGCCGACCTGCGGGTCGCTGCGCTGGGACGGCAGCAGCACGTTCGGGTCCAGACCCAGATCCGAGAAGGCCACGTCGATGAACGGCTGCAAGAACTGCCCGGGCAGCAGATTGGCGATGTAGTTCTTGAAGAACGGCCCCGACGATACCGACTCCCCCAGGGACATGGAGTACTTGTGCAGCAGGTTCAGCGACTTCTGCAGGCGTTCCTTGCGGTTGTCCAGGATTGTCAGCACCCCGTTGAGCTTGTCCAGCGCCGGCCTCATGGTTTCCCGGTTCTCGCCGATGAAGCCCTGCAGTTGGCCGCTGAGCGACGAGATGCTGCCGGAAATCTGATCCAGTGCCGCACTCTGGTTCTGCAGTTCGGCCAGCAACGCGTTCGTGTCGGAGACCAGGCTGACCACCTGATCGCTTCGTTCGGCCAGCACCGTGGTGGCCTTGTTCGCGTTGCCGAGCAGGTTGCGCAACTCGGCGTCACGCTCGTTGAGGGTGTCGGAGAACCGGGCCACGCCCTCGACCGCGATCCGCAACTGCGGTGGCGTGTCGGCGAATGTCGCCGAGAGCACCCGCAGCGACTCGGAGAGTTGATCGGTGTCGAGTCCACTGATGGTGGTGGCCAACTCACCGAGCGCATCGGGCAGTTGGTAGGGCGAGGTGGTGCGGTCGAGCGGAATGGTGCTGTCTTGCCGGCCGTCACCGCGTGCGACGACCTCGAGGATCTTGGTCCCCAGCAGCCCCTTGGTCTTGATCGCCGCCTCGGTCCGGTCGCCGAGCCGGATGTCCTTGTCCACCGTGAACGTCACCAGCACCTGCGGTCCGTCCAGCTCGATGGATTTGACCTGACCGACCTTGAAGCCCGAAACCTGAACGGCGGCATCGGTGGTCAGGCCGCCGGCCTCGGCGAAGTTCGCGGTGTACTGACGGCCCTGCTCGACGAACGGCAACCTCTCGTAGTTCATCGCCCCGAGCACGATGGCCGCTGTAGTCCCGAGTCCGATGGCCCCGATGACGAACTGATTTCGCTCACTGAACGGCTTCATCGCGGTGCGCACCTCCCCGTCTCCTGGCCGGCCACCTTGACATACACCGGTTGTCCGCCCTTGCCGTTGAGCTTGAGGACGATGTCGCACAGATAAAAACTGAAGAAGTCACCGTAGAGGCCCTGCCGCGCCAGCGCCTGATAGGCGTCCGGCAGGGTGTTGAGGAGGTTGTCGAAGTAGTCGGCATCGGCCACCACGATGCCTGCGGTGCGATCGGTCTCCTGGACCACCTTCTGCAGGGGTGGGCGAGCCTCAGCCAACAGATCGGTGATGCTGCCCGCCGCGGCGTTGGTGTAGGCCAGCCCACTGCTGATCTCCTCGCCGCGGGATTCGAGCGCCTCCACCAGTTCCGACAGTGAGCTGACCGCCTTGCCGAACTGGTCGCTCTGATCCCCGAGAGAGCCGAGCACCGAGTTCAGGTTGAGGATGACCTCGCCGATCAACTGGTCGCGGTCGGCCAGCGTGCTCGTCAGTGCGGCGGTCTGCGCCAGGAACGAGTTGATGGTGCCACCCTGACCCTGCAGAGCGGTGATGAGCTGCCCGGACAGCGCATTGATCTGGTCGGGATCCAGCGCCTGGAACAGCGGCCGGAACCCGCCGATCAGTGCGTCGAGGTCCAATGCGGGTGAGGTGCGGGCGAGCGGGATGGTGTCGCCGGCGTTGAGTCGCTGCGTTCCGCCGGCGCCTTCCTCCAGGGCCAGGTAGCGGCCGCCGATCAGATCGTCGTAGCGGATGACCGCTCTGCTGCCCTCGGTGAGCACCACCGAGTCGTCGGCGGTGAACTCGACGAGCGCGGTGGTGTCGGGCTGGATCTGCACCTTTTCGACCTTGCCGACCTCGACCCCGGCGATCCGGACGAAGTCGTTGGTCTCGAGGCCGGTCACACTGAGGAACTCGGCCCGGAATCGGTTGGTCTCTTCACCGAAGCGCATCTGCCCGAACACTGCGAACAACGCGAACACACCGAGCAGGCACACAGCCAGGAACACCCCGAGACGCAGTGCGTCTCCACGGATATTCGCTGTCATCGGTTACCTCTCACGGTGGTCGGGACGGACATTCAGGGGCTCGGGACGGCCGGAACCGGGGGCGGGACGTACGGGTACGGCACCGCCGTCGGCTGCATGACCGCCGGGTTCGGAACGTAGAACGGTTCGGATCCGGGGCGCGGGCCGGGGTCACGTGGCGCCCCCGGCGGAGGCGCCGGCGGCAGCCCGGGCCACAGCGGCGTGCCATCGGGCGCATACAGCTGCGCACCGTAGGCCGGAGCGCCGGGGTACGGGATCGGTCCGATCGCGGGCCCGCCGAACAGGTTGCGAACGCTCGGCGGTTCCGGCACGGCACGGGTCACCGGCAGATAGTTGGCGTAGGTCGGGAAGGCGATGCCCGGGTTGGGGCGCCAGTCCAGACCCGTGCCGAAGCCGGTGTTGGTGACCAGATTGCGCACCGGCCAGTTCTTCGAGACGTCCGGCAGCGAGCCGCAGCCCGGCTTGCCACCGGGGCCGCCCTTGGCGCCGATGATCGGCAGATGCTGCGGATAGTGGTAGGGGTCGTCACCCAACGCCAACCCCGCGTCGAGCACCAGCGAGCGGCCGTTGCCGCCGGGGCTTTCATACCCTCCGTTGTCGAGGAGGTGCTTGGCGCCGAGCAGCAGGCAGGTGTAGGAGGGGTTGTACTTGTAGAGCAGGTTCGTCGTCGGTTCCAGCACGTTGATGGCCTTGATCAGGTTCGCCTGGCTGGGCGCGAGCAAACCGATGCCACTGTTCGACAGCCCGAGGGTGCTCAGCAGCAACGCATCGAGCTGGTCGGACTGGTTGACAACGGTGGCGCTGGTGGTGCTGGCCGCGTTCAGCGTCGCGAGAATGTCCTGCGCCGCAGCACTGTACGTTTCGTTGAAGGCGTTCAGCGCCCGTAGGTCGGCGGTGATCGTCTCGTTTCGCGGGTTCAGCGCGAGCAGCACCTCGTTGGCGTCGGTGGTGGCTTGACCGATCCGCTCGCCCTGGCCGCGGACACCGTCGGCCAGTGCCGACAGGGTGCTGTTGAGCTTGGCCGCGTCGACCTGGTCGAGGACCGCAACGAGGTTCTGGAACACGGTGTTGACCTCGGTGGTCACATTGCGCGACTGCAGCACCTGCCCGGCTTCCAGCCGTTGACTGCTCGGGTTCTCAGGGAAAACCAGATCGACGAACTTGGCCCCGAAGATCGTCGTCGCCCTGATCTGCGCCTCAACGTTGGACGGGATGTACTCCAGCTGGCTCGGGTCGATCTCGAGTTGCAGCGCGACCGGTGGATTCGTCTGGCCGGTCACCCCGATCTCGGAGACCCGGCCCACCTGCACACCACGCAGCTTGACCTTGGCGTTGGTCTCCATCACCAGGCCGGCCCGATCAGAGGTCAAGGTCACCGGGACCGTAGACCGCAGCGTTCCGGTGAACAGTGCATAGGTCAGCCATACGGCGCCGGCGAGCACGGTGACCAGGATCAGCGTCCACCATCCCGGGCTCAGACCTTCGTCGTCCATCCCTCAGCCCGCCAGATTGAAGTTGCCGGATTGTCCGTACACCGCCAGCGAGATCATCACCAGCACGAACGCGGACACGATCAGGGAAGTCCGGACCGCGCGGCCGACGGCCTCGCCGACCCCGGCGGGCCCGCCACGCGCGGTGAATCCGTAGTAGGTGTGCACCAGCATGATCACCACCGCCAGCGCCACGCACTGGATCATCGACCAGAACAGGTCTGTGGGATTCAGGAAGGTCCGGAAGTAGTGGTCGTAGACGCCGGTGGACTGTCCGTAGAGGACCGTCGTCCCGAACCGCGCCGCCCAGAACGAGGCCAGCACGCCGATGCAGTACAGCGGGATCACCACGAGCAGACCCGCCACCACCCGGGTGGAGGCCAGGTAGGCGACGCTCCGGATACCCATCACCTCCAGCGCGTCGATCTCCTCGTTGATCCGCATCGCTCCCAACTGCGCGGTGGCGCCCGCGCCGATGGTGGCCGACAGCGCCACAGCCGTGGTGGCCGGCGCGATCAGTCGCACGTTGAAGAACGCTGAGGCGAAACCGGTCAGCGCTTCCACACCGATCTCCGCGAAGTCGGTGTAGCCCTGCACCGCCACCAGCGCTCCGGTGGTCACCGTCAGGAATCCGACGATCGCGACCGTACCGCCGATGACGATCAACGCACCTGAACCCAAACCCATCTGGGCGATCAGCCGCATGAGCTCGATCCGGTAGTTCGTGAAGACCATGTGGATCGAGCGCAGCGTGCGACCGTAGAACTTGGCCTGCACCCCGACCTGGGTCCACGGACCGGCCACAGAGCGGTACCGGGCCTTGAGCCAGGGGAACTGAGAATGGGGCCGCGATACCGTCACATCGTCACCTTCACAGCGACGGCCGTGGCAACGATGTTGATCGCGAACAGCGCCATGAACGTGAACACCACGGTCTCGTTGACTGCGTTACCGACACCGGCTGGGCCGCCACCCACTGAAATCCCTTTGTAGCAGGCGATCAGGCCGGCGGACAGGCCGAACAGGGCGGCTTTCACCAGCGCGATGAAAACGTCTGTGGCGCCGATGATGAGCGTCAAACCTGCCGCGAACGCGCCCGGGGAGACGTTCTGGATGTACACGGTGAAGAAGTAGGCGCCGGCCAGCCCGACCAGGATCACCGTCGCCGAGAGCGCCAACGACACCAGCATGGCGGCCAGCACTCGTGGAACCACAAGTGCCTGAATGGGATTGATACCCATCACGCGTAGCGCATCCAGCTCCTCACGGATGGTGCGGGCGCCCAGGTCGGCGCACATGGCCGTCGCGCCCGCGCCCGCGACCACCAGCACCGTGACGATCGGACCGATCTGACGGACGGTGCCCAGCGCGGCGCCGGTTCCCGAGAAGTCGGCCGCCCCGAACTCTTTGAGCAGGATGTTGAAGGTGAAGGTCAGCAGCACAGTGTAGGGAATGGTCAGCATCAGCGTCGGCAGGATCGACACCCGGGCGACGAACCAGGACTGAGAGATGAACTCGCGCCATGCAAACGGCGGCCGGAACATCGCCACGAACGTGTCGAGCGCCATCGAGAAGAACCCGCCGACAGCCCTGACGGGCTTGGCGACCACGCTGGAAGCGACCATCTAGCAGGCCCTCCCTCGTGTACATCTCACCGCCATCGGCCGCTACCTCTCCCACGAAGTCCACGCCCGGTCAGTGCGGCTGAGGTTACACATGAGAGGACGCCGGAGAACCGTATATCAACAAAAATTGACGCTGCAACAGGAGGCTGCGGCAGCGGCCGTCTGCACTAGCCCGGCGGAACCCCGCCCACGGCACGCAACGCGAAGTCCAGCACCCGCGACTGGGCCCGCTTGAGTCGCTGCAGGTCATCGGGGGCCTGGGCGGCCATCATCCGGCTGACCACCGCGCTGATCGCCGGGGCGTCGAATTCCGGCACGGTGGACGGGAAGGACCCGTCGGCCAGACCCCGGTCGAGGATCACGACCAGAGACCGCTCCCGCGTGGCATGGGCGCCCTCACGGGTTTTCCGGTACCCCTTGGCCATCCGGACTTCGTCGGAGTCCACCACCGTCAGCTGCATCCGCTGCCGAGGATCGACCAACACGTCGAACATTTCGCCGATCCACGCCGCAAGCTGGTCGGCGGGGGTGCCGACCGCCTCCTCGGCGATGCAATCCACTCGCCTGGCCACCGCATCACATTCCTCTCGAAGCAAGGCCAGGAACAGATCGTCCTTCGAGTTGAAATGCCGGTAGAAGGCTCGGGTCGACACCTCGGCTTCCCGCAGGATCGCCGACATCGGGATCGGGCCGGCGTGCGGCTCCGACAGACAGCGATAGGCAGCGTCGATGATGCGCCGGCGATCACCGTCGGGTTCGGAGCACTTCGGCACGAGCGTCAATTCTAGGGACTACGGTGCGCTCCGGACCCGGGAAAGCCACAAGTCCCGCGGTCGGTAACGTGATGAACCCGGGGCCAGCCGAGAGGACGCCTGTGAGCACTCACCGCAGCGAGCCGATAACCGCGACGTTTTGCGGCGACGATGGCCTCACCCTGGTCGCCGACGAGTGGAACAAGCCGGCCGCGGCGGCGGGCTCCGGGACCGAGTTCGACCGGTCCCGCCCGTCGATCCTGATGTTGCACGGCGGTGGCCAGAACCGCTTCTCCTGGAAGAAGACCGGGCAGATCCTGGCCGAGCAGGGCCTGCACGTCGTCGCGCTGGACACCAGGGGCCACGGCGACAGTGATCGCTCACCGGACGCCAGGTACACGGTCGAGGCGCTGTGCGCGGACACCCTGCGGGTGATCGAGCAGATCGGTCGGCCCGTGGTGCTGATCGGCGCCAGCATGGGTGGGTTGACCGGAATACTGGCGGCGCATGAAGCCGGACCCGAGAGTGTGCAGCGATTGATCCTGGTCGACGTGGTTCCCCGCTACGAGAAAGAGGGCAGCGCGCGCATCCGGGATTTCATGTTCAGCCACGTGCACGGCTTCGGGTCGCTGGAAGAGGCCGCCGACGCGGTAGCCGCGTATCTGCCCCACCGCACCAAGCCGCGCAGTCCCGAAGGTCTCAAGAAGAATCTCCGCCATCGCAACGGCCGCTGGTACTGGCACTGGGACCCGGCGTTTCTGACCAAACCGCACGAGGATCCGTTCCTGCGGGTCGAGTCGCTCGAGCAGGCGGCGATCGACATGTCCATCCCGATCCTGCTGATCCGGGGCAAGCTCTCCGATGTGGTCAGCGAGGAGGCGGTCCAGGATTTCCTGGACAAGGTGCCCCACGCGGAGTTCGCGGAGTTGTCCGGGGCGGGCCACACCGCGGCCGGCGATGACAACGACGCGTTCTCCGACGTCGTCGCGCAGTTCGTGTTGGGGTGAGCACCCGCGCCCGAGCCCGCACCCGCACGAGCACGAGCACGAGCACGCCGAAATCCGAGTTTTGCAGGCGAAGTGCTGGTGGAATGCTGCAGAAGTCGGATCTCGGCGTGTTAGGAGCAGGGTTGGCGCGGCAGGGGACGCAGTGAGTACCGGGTGCACCGGCTTCGACTTCTTCGAGCAGAGCGAACTGCCTGCGCCGCGGGTGAGCGAGACGCAGGCGCAGCAGATCCTGTCCACTCACTACGGCCTCACCGCCCGCGTCGTGTCGCTGGGCAGCCAGCAGGACAGGAACTTCGTGGTCACCGGCGACGACGGAACCGGTCTCGGCGTGCTCAAAGTAGCCAACACCGCATTCACTCCGGTCGAGCTGGCGGCGCAGGACGCGGCGGCACGGCTGATCGACGAGGCCGAACCGGACCTTCGCGTTGCGGTGCCACTGGACAACAGCGCGGGCGAGAAGTGCACCACCATCACGGGTTTGGCCCCAGGTCCGACGTACGTGCGGCTGTTGCGTTACCTACCCGGCGGAACGCTGTCGGAGTCGGCACACCTCAGCGCGGCCGCGGTCGCCGGCCTCGGTGACATCGCCGGCCGGGTCAGCCGAGCGCTCAGGGACTTCACACATCCGGGGCTGGATCGAAAACTGCAGTGGGACTTGCGCTTCGGCATCGAGGTTGTCGACAGGCTGAGTTCCCACGTCAGTGACCCCGTCCTGCGCTCACGACTCGAGTCCGTCGCCCGCGACGCGTGGTCACGAATCTCACCGCTGGATGCTGCACTCCCCCGTCAGGCGGCGCACATCGATCTGACCGACGCCAATGTCGTGGTGACACCCGGCGCCGGTGGGGTTCGCCCCGACGGGGTGATCGACTTCGGCGACCTGTCCCATACCTGGGCGGTGTCCGAGCTCGCGATCACCGCATCCTCGGTGCTGGGACATGCCGGCGCCCAGCCGTCCTCGGTGCTGCCGGCGATCCGGGCCTTCCACGCCGTCCGGCCGCTGTCGGAGTCGGAGGCACAGGCCCTGTGGCCACTGCTGGTGCTGCGCACGGCCGTGTTGATCGTCAGCGGCGCCCAGCAGGCCGCTCTGGATCCGGACAACGACTACCTCACCGAGCAGTCCGACGCCGAGCGGCAGATGTTCGACCTGGCCGCATCGGTGCCGCTGGATGTGATGAGCGCGGTGGTCATGGCCGCCCTGGGTCTGGCCGGCACCCCGGCCCCGGTGACGGCGCAGGTGCCGCTCGTCGCGGTGGATCCGGCCGCGGTGGCGACCCTCGATCTGTCGACCACCTCGGAGCTCTACGACGGCGCATTCGACGCCGGACTGCCCGGTGACGTGGCCTCCGAGGCGGCTGCCGCCGCGTTGCAGCGCGGCGCCGCGCTTGTCGTGACCCGGTTCGCGGAGGCGCGGATCGGCCAGGCGCCGCTGTTGAGCCAGGACTCCCCTGTCGCCACCGGGATCAGCGTGTGGCCGGCGACCGACATCGACGTCGCCGCCCCGTGGGACGGGCTGGCCACCGAAGACGGCCCGGGTCGGGTCACGTTGCGCGGCAACGATCTCGCGCTGACCGTGACCGGAGTGCGCGATGCCGCCCACGGTGCGGTGCAGGCCGGACAGCGGCTCGCGCGGGCGGACGCACATCAGCGTGTCGAGGTGAGCGTGCGCACCGCGCAGGCACCCGTGCCTCCGCCGTTCACCCGGACCGACCTGGCCCCGGGATGGCTGGCGTTCGCCCGCGATCCGCGCCCGCTGCTCGGGTTGGCGCCCCAGCACACCGGCAGGCCGCCGACTGATCTGCTGTCTCGCCGGGACGCGAGTTTCGCCTCCGTGCAGGAGTTCTACTACCGCACACCGCCGCAGATCGAGCGCGGCCGCCGCCATTTCCTGATGTCGACCGCGGCCCGCAGCTACCTCGACATGGTCAACAACGTCACCGTGCTGGGCCACGCACATCCGCGGGTGGCCGACACCGCATCGCGCCAGCTACGCCGGCTCAACACGAACTCTCGATTCAACTACGAGGCCGTGGTGGAGTTCAGCGAGCGGTTGGCCGCCCTGCTGCCGGACCCGCTGGACACGGTGTTCCTGGTCAACTCCGGTTCGGAGGCCAGCGATCTGGCGATCCGACTGGCGACCGCGGCCACCGCGCGACGCGACGTGATCGCCGTCCGCGAGGCCTATCACGGGTGGACCTACGGCACCGACGCCGTGTCGACGTCGACCTCTGACAACCCCAATGCGCTTGCCACCCGGCCAGATTGGGTCCACACAGTGGAGTCCCCGAACAGCTTCCGCGGCAAGTACCGGGGGCCCGAGGTGTTCCGCTACGCCGAGGATGCGGTCGCCCAGATCGACGAGATGAGCGCGGCGGGTCGCGCTCCTGCGGCGTTCATCTGCGAAAGCGTCTACGGCAACGCCGGAGGCATGGCGCTGCCGTCCGGCTATCTGCACCAGGTGTACGCAGCGGTGCGCGCCCAGGGCGGCCTGGCGATCTCTGACGAGGTGCAGGTGGGTTACGGACGGCTGGGTCACTGGTTCTGGGGCTTCGAGCAACAGCAGGCGGTGCCCGACATCGTGTCGATCGCCAAGTCGGTGGGCAACGGCTATCCGCTGGGCGCGGTGATCACCAGCCGGGAGGTTGCCGAGAGGTTCTCGTCGCAGGGCTACTTCTTCTCCTCCACCGGAGGCAGTCCGCTGTCGTGTGCGATCGGCATGACGGTGCTCGACGTGCTGCGCGACGAGGGGCTGCAGCAGAACGCCGTCCACGTCGGCGGGCATCTCAAGGCTCGGCTGGAGGCGTTGCGCGACAGGCACCCGATCATCGGCACGGTTCACGGTTTCGGCCTGTACCTGGGGGTGGAGATGGTCCGCGACACGGCAACGCTGGAGCCGGCACCCGAGGAGACCGCGGCCATCTGCGATCGCATGCTCGAGCTCGGGGTGATCATCCAACCCACCGGTGACCACATGAACATCCTGAAGACCAAGCCTCCCTTGTGCATCGACAACGCCGCCGCCGACTTCTACGTCGACACCCTGGACCGGGTACTCACCGAGGGCTGGTGAACGCGCATCAGGCCAGCAGCGGCACGGCGTCGAGGCGTTCATCGGTGAGAATCTCGAACATGACACGCCGGCTCACCAGCTCGTCCCGTCCGAATGCCTTGCCGGCCAATTGGATTCGACACCTCGCGACGGCCGAGTTGTAGCAGTACTTCGTGCCACCATGGGTATCGGAGTAGCTCAGGCCGATCACGTCGGCGGGTTCGGTGCTGATCTCCCCCTCGATCATCCGCTCCCCCACCCGAGCCCCGAACGTCCACGTGAACGGTGCATATCGTCCGTGGCTCTGCAGGCTACCGATCAGCGTGCGCACCGCGAACTCCACACCGGCGTGCCGGAGCACGAACAGCGTCACCCCTGGCAGCAACACCGATGCGACGCCGGCGCGGGCGGTCACGATCTCCAACGTCGAATCGGGCGCGTCGTCAAAACCGCACACCTGACCGAATGCGTACGCAGGGGTGTGGCGGGTGCCCCAGTTGTGGTTGACGCTGCCGGTCCAGGCGTCGAGGTCCACCGCCAGGCCCGCCGCCTCGAGATGGCCGTCGAATCGGGCCAGCGGGTGCCGGACCAGCGTCTTGGCGGCCGGGAAGCGACGCTGGTACCCACCCTCGGTGAGCAGTCGCACAGGATCCTGACCGCCCGGGGTGATCGTGATGTCCCAGCGCGCGTCGGGCACCGTGCCGCAGGCGGCGCTGTCGTCGAGGCTGGTGGTGGCGATCTGCGCCGTCCAGTCCTGATACCCGAAGTCGGACGACTCGACCGGATAAGACCGCTTGAGGGCGCGATGCCCCGACGGGTCGAACACCATCACCCACACGTCGGCACTTCCATCCCCGGCCTCGGGCAACAGCAGGGTCTCCCGCAGCCACACCGCTCGGGCCGCGTCCGGGGCGTTGGCGCGGATGAATCGACTCTCGTAATAGGGGGCCTTCGCCATCGTCACGACACCAGCATCCAATACTTGACCCGTGAGCGGAGTGGAGATTGCGGCCTACGTACTGGCGACGATCGTCGTCGGCGAGGCGATCGCGCTGGTGGTGCTGGCGCTGCGCCTGAAGGCAACGCGGGAGGAGGCCGAGGAACTGCGCCGCCGTGTCGACACCCGCAACATGTTGTTCTCCGGCGGGACCAAGGCCGTCAAGACCGTCTGGCAGACCGCCAACATCCTGCGCAGGGACGGGTTCGGCGCGGCCGTGCGATCCTCGATCGAGGAGCTCGCGGACTGGGCCGAGGTGGAGCGACCCGACCTGGCACGACTGGCGCCCAACGGCAAGCTGGCCATCATGTTCTCCGACATCGAGGAGTCCACAGCGCTCAACGAACGCATCGGTGATCGGGCCTGGGTCAGGTTGATCGGCAAGCACGACAAGGCGGTTCGCCGACTCGTCGACAAACACCACGGTTACGTCGTGAAGAGCCAGGGTGACGGATTCATGATCGCCTTCGCTCAGCCGGAGCAGGCGGTCCGCTGCGGACTCGATATTCAGAGCTCGCTGCAGAAGCGGCCTAACGGCATTCGGGTACGGATCGGCATCCATGTCGGAAAATCGATGCTTCGTGGCGATGACGTGTTCGGGCGCAATGTCGCGATGGCCGCGCGGGTCGCCGGGCAGGCGGACGGCGGCGAGATCCTGGTGAGCGAGGCAGTGCGCGAAGCCGTCTCGCAGTGCGACGACATCGCTGTCGACGACGGCCGCGAAGCGGAGCTCAAAGGTTTCACCGGTTCGCACACGCTGTATGCGGTGACGTCCTAGTCCAGTACTACTCCCGATCACCGCGACGGCGACGATGCCCACTACGCGCAGCTGGGCGAATCGGCGACAGGTAACGCCCCCTTCCCCCCAACGAACAACTAACCGGACTCGGCTTCGACCTCGGCGAGGCGCTTGTGCAGACGTGCACGGATGTCGTCGGGGGTGTAGGAGTTGCGGCGCCGTTGGTCACGTGCGACGAGCACACCGCCGGCCACGACGCCGGCGACACCGGCGAGCCCGACCCACTTCCAGATTCCACGCATACCCCGAGCCATACCCCGAGTTTGCCTAAGCTTGGCGGGTGAATCAAAGCACGGTGTCGTTGCAGCGAGCGCTGGATGAGACCCGTACGGGCGACATCTGGTTGTTCCGCGGACAGTCCGGCCCCGACCGCGCCATCCAGTCGATGACGAACAGCCCCGTCAACCACGTCGGCATGACGGTCGCGATCGATGACCTGCCCCCGCTGATCTGGCATGCCGAACTCGGCGACAAGTTGGTCGACATGTGGACGGGCACCAACCATCGCGGAGTGCAGCTCAACGATTTGCGTGAGGCCGTGGAACGTTGGATCGGCACCTACGGTCAGCGCTGCTGGTTTCGTCAGCTCACGCCCTACGCGAGTCGTGAGCAGGAGGACCGCATGCTGAAGGTGATGGCGCGGATGGACGGCACCCCCTTCCCGACGACTGCGCGGCTGACCGGCCGCTGGATACGAGGCAGACTGCCCACCGCCGCCGACTTCACCAGAGGAATTCCGTTCGTGCACAACAAAGTCCGCCAATCGGTCGAGCGCCGAAAGGCCGAGAAGTTCAGCGTGGGGCTGCAGACCGCCTACTGTGCCGAAACCGTCGCCATCACCTACGAGGAGATGGGTCTGCTGGAGACGGACAAGCACCACAACTGGTTCGACCCGGGTTCGTTCTGGAGTGGCGACACGCTGCCGTTGGCGGCGGGGTACCGATTGGGGGCGGAGATCGCCGTCATTCCCTAGCGAGAGCCGGACACACCCGGCGGCGAAACGCCGACCGAGATCGCACGATGCCGGGACAAAAGGTGGTTGGCTGGTCGGCAGCACGCATATTCGGCACCGCAACGAGGGAGTGCAGGCATGCCGACATCGACCGAGCCAGACCCGGCACCAGCCGCACCCAGGCGCGGCCTGCTCAGCGCGAAGGCGTCGGCGATCTCGATCGTGGTGGCTTCCTTCGCGACGCTGGCGATCGTCTTCGGGATCATGAATTCGCCGGGGGACGAACCGGCGCAGATGCAGACTATTCCCGCCGAGCCGAATACTGCATCCAAGTGGGTGGCTGCCCCGCCGGAGCCCACAGCGACCACCGCGCCGCCGGCGCCACCTGCTCCGCTGACGATGGACGCTCAAGGGTTTGTCGGCTCCGCCGCGCGCTGCGATCAGCAGCAGCAAGCCGTGGCGATCGCGCGCACGAACCGGTCTGCCATGGTCGTGTGCCAGGGATCTGACGGGGCCTACCAATATCAGGGAATCCGCCTGCACGACGGCGCATCGCTGCGCCTGGACGATGTACGGGTCATCCCGGCCGGGTTCGAGGCTCGAAACGACGGCACCACCTACCGGTTGTCGCCGACCGAGTTGGTGGTCATCAACGGCGAAGCACTCCAGAGCCGTGACGCGATGGTGGAATACCGCGCGGGCTGAATCGCCTACAGCGCAGCGGAATAGGGTCCCAGCAGTTGGCAGTCGGGGGCTGGGGGCTGGCCAATCCAGGCGCCGCACCCGCGGCCGGTCGCGACGTAGGTCGCGCCTGCCACGAAGGGCTCGAAGAACACCTGAGCCCTGCCCGTGCCGTCGCTCGGGTGGCAGCGTTTGACCGCGTCCCCCTGCATCTGCAGACAAGCCACGCTTGTCGCGGGGGTGGCCGGCGGACCGCACTGATCCGGTTCCAACGTCGCGGTGACCGCGCTGCCGCCGGCGACCTGGACCACCTGTGGCGACGTCAGGGTGAACGTGCACGGCGGCGGCGGACCGGCAACGGCGGGCGTCGCGCCCGATACGCAGGCGAACGCCGCGGCGACGGCAATCGAAAGGGTGAAAGCGGGCCGAGTCATACCCGATGATAAGTCCGCCCCGGGTCCTCCGGAGCGAATAACCGAGGCACTCCGGGACTCGACACCGGTGGAATACCCGGAATGCGCCCGACCTCGCGGTAACCTCTGCCGGTGCCGTCCCGCAGCCCGACCCGCGCGGTCAGGTACGCGCGTCGCCGCAAGCGGCGGATGGCCCTCAAAGAACATGACCTCACCGATTCCCAGTGGACCGCACTCAAGTCGGCCTGGGGAGGGTGCGCGTATTGCGGGGCGAGCGGGACACCGCTGCAGAAGGACTGCGTGCTTCCGATCTCCCGCGGCGGGCGCTATGCCCTCGACAACGTGGTGCCCAGCTGCCGTTCGTGCAACACCAGCAAGTGCAATTCCGAGGTGACGAGCTGGATGCGGCGAAAGAAGCTCAACGAACGCGATTTCCTGGTCCGTCAGGCCGAGATCAACCGGACTCTCGCAGCAGCTCCCGACTGAGCTCCCATCGCGGCCGGCGGGGTACGGTTCCCGCGTGCCACTGCGCTACGTCGATCCGCACAAGAAGCGGGGCCGCCGCTACCAGGCGGGAGTCCGCTTCGGGCGCTCGCGGATAGGGCAGTTCGTCGCGCGGCATGTCGCCCGGCGCACCGACCCGTACTTGTTCCGTCTAACCGGGGGACGGGTCAACATGGGCCCGATCGTCAACGCGCCGCTGACGTCCATCGGCGCGAAGTCGGGTCAGCCACGCACCGTGCAACTCACCTACTTTCACGATGACTGCGACGTCATCCTGCTCGCCTCGAACTACGGGGGCAGCAAGAACCCGCAGTGGTATCACAACCTGAAAGCAAACCCGGACTGCGAGTTCGGCGGGGAGAAGTTCACCGCTGCTCAGGTGACCGACCCCGATGACTGCGCCAGGCTCTACGAACTGGCCGAGCGGGTGTATGCCGGATACTCCGACTACCGGGAGCAGACCGCGCCGGCCGGTCGGCAGATCCCCATCTTCCGGCTGACGCCACGCCCGTAGCCACCTCGCGCGCACTCTGTGCCAGAGGGAAGGCCACCATCTCGGCTCAACCGTGTCTAAAGTCTGGGTCAACTGAGAAGGACTGGGCCCATGACGAGCAGATTCGATGTCGACGGTTTGTTGAAACTGCTGCGCGAGAAGGTCGGCGACTTCCCGTACCCCCACCAACTGGCGGTGCTGTTGGACAACCCGCTTCGCAGAAAATTGGAACAACCCGCCGCCAGCGTGAACGTCATCAGCCTATCGGGTGACGAGAATGTCCTCGAAATCGGTCCCGGACCAGGGTTTTTCAGCGCCGAGATCGCCCGTTGCCTGAAGAGCGGGCACCTCGCTCTCTTTGATATCCAGCCAGAGATGCTCGAGAAAGCCCGACGCAAGCTGGCCCGCGCCGGACACCACAATGTGAGCTTTCACGCCGGGGAGGCGGGTGCGGACCTCCCCTTCGGCGACGGACACTTCGACGCAGCCTTCATGGCCCAGGTGATCGGCGAGGTGACAGACAAAGAGGCCTGCCTTCGTTCGCTGGCGCGGGTTCTCAAGCCCGAAGGGGCGCTGGTGTTTCACGAATCCTTCCCCGATCCGGACCGGATGAGTGTGTCCGAGCTGCGCGACCTCGCGGAACCACATGGATTCGAACTGATCCAAGCGCACGGCGGCCGGTGGAAGGACATCGTTCGCTTCCAGAAACCGGCCGACCGCTCCGCGTCAGCCGCTAACGGCGATTGACCCTCACTGCCTCTTGGATCAGTGCTTTGAAGGCTTCCGTGTCCAGCTCGTCGTCTTCACGCAGATCAATGGAACGTCCGACCGGAGCCTCGAGGCTCGCGTTGAACAGATGGTCCGGGTCGTTCACGGACGAGCCCTTGGCGAAATTGACCTTGACCTTGCCCTTGTACATTTCCAGCGTGCAGATCAGGCCGTCCAGTGAGAACGCCGGCACGCCGTCGGGGTTCGACGGCTTGCGCCACTTGATCTCCTCGACCACGTCGGGTTCGGCTTGTTTGATCAGCGACCGGATCTCATCGACCCGGTCGACGCGCCAGTCCTCGCTCATGGTGCCAATGTAGGTCCGATCATCGACCGCGACCAGGGTTGCCTACGCGTTGAAGCGTGCCACATTCCGCGGCGAACGTCTGCCGCAGCCGAGTGCTCCTACGCGATGTCAGGCTGACAGCTGCGCGATGGATATATATACGCCGTGAGGCTCTCAGACTGACATTGTGATCGGCTCTTCGGCTGCCGGCTAGACATTGAAGCGGAATTCGACCACGTCGCCGTCGGCCATCACGTAGTCCTTGCCCTCCATGCGCACCTTGCCCGCCGCTTTCGCCGCGGCCATCGACCCAGCTTCCAGCAGGTCGTCGAAGGACACGATCTCGGCCTTGATGAAGCCCTTCTCGAAGTCCGAGTGGATGACCCCGGCAGCCTTCGGCGCCGTATCGCCCTGGTGAATCGTCCAGGCCCGGGCCTCTTTCGGACCCGCCGTCAGATAGGTCTGCAACTTCAGTGTGTGAAAACCGGCTCGCGCCAACGCATCCAGGCCTCGCTCGGTCTGACCGATCGACTCCAGCAGTTCGGCGGCCGACTCCTCGTCGAGTTCCTGGAGCTCGGCTTCGATCTTCGCGTCCAGGAACACCGCATCGGCCGGCGCCACCAGTTCGCGCAACTCGGCGACCTTCGCGGAATCGGTGAGCACCGACTCGTCGGCGTTGAACACGTAGAGGAAAGGCTTGGATGTCATCAGATTCAGCTCGCGGAGCAACGACACGTCGGCGCCTGCCGAGAACAAGGTCTTGCCGGAGTTGAGTACCTGCTGCGCTGCAGTAGCCGCGTCGAACACCGGTCTGCGGTCCTTGTGCGTGCGGGCCTCCTTCTCCAGCCGCGGAAGCGCCCGCTCCAACGTCTGCATGTCGGCCAGGATCAACTCGGTCTCGATGATCTCGATATCGGACTTGGGATCCACCTTGCCGTCGACGTGCACGACATCGTCGTCGGCGAACACCCGCACCACCTGGCAGATCGCATCGCTCTCGCGGATGTTGGCCAGGAACTTGTTACCGAGCCCGGCACCCTCGGACGCTCCCTTGACGATGCCGGCGATGTCGACGAACGTCACCGGCGCGGGCACGATCTTCTCCGAGCCGAAGATCTTCGCGAGCTCGCCCAGCCGCGGATCCGGGAGCGCCACCACGCCTTCGTTCGGCTCGATCGTCGCGAACGGGTAATTGGCGGCCAGCACGTCGTTACGCGTCAACGCGTTGAACAACGTCGACTTGCCGACGTTCGGAAGTCCGACAATTCCCAGATTCAGGCCCACGGGGACCACAGTGTAGGCGCTGTGATCGGCACGCCATCGGGCGCTGGCGGCGTCTTGGTGCCTCAGCCGGTACGGTCGACCTGTGTCAGGAGAGCGCGCACGGTCGGCGGTACCGGCCGATCACCGTTCTGCGCATCCAGATTTTCCGGGGGTCCCGTGGTGGGGTGCGATCCTGATCGCTGTCGCCGCCTCGGCGATCGGATTCGCCGTCGACGCCAGCTCCGGCGACGGAGAGCTCACCCGGGTCTTCGCCGCGCTGTACGCCATCGGGTGCCTGGCCGCCGTGCTTGCCGTTCGACAGGCGGCGGTGTTCACCGCGGTGATCCAGCCCCCTCTGATCCTGTTCGTCGCGGTTCCCAGCGCGTACTACCTGATGCACAGCTCCGACATCAACGGTGTCAAGGACATCCTGATCAACTGCGGTTATCCGCTGATCCAGCGCTTTCCGCTGATGTTCTTCACCGCCGCCGCGGTCTTGCTCGTCGGAGCCGCTCGGTGGTATTTCGGGGTGTCTTCCCACCGCGACACCACCGCCGCGGAAGAAACACCCCCGTCCGGTGGGGGCCTGTTGGCGAAGCTGTCCTCGCTGCTGGGCGACCGAAAAGCCGCCGACGCGGCGGAGCCGGACAAGCGACGGCGCCATTCGGGCGACCGGCGAGCCCGCGATGCGGCCAAAGCCGCCGCCAACCCGGCGGCCCGCAGTGCACGCCCCACCAAGCGCACCTCGGCCCCGCCCCGGTCACGGCATGCCCGCCCGCCGGACACGGAGATCATCGAGCCCGTCGCAGATGGCGACCGGCCCCGCAGGCGCCGGCCTCGTCCCCCCGAGCCGCCACCTGCTCCCTCCGCCGAGCCACCGCGGCGCGCCCGGTCCTCGTCGGCCCGAGACCGCCGGGGTTCCGTGCCACCCGGTGAGCGTCGCGCGGCCTACGACCGCGCCGAGCGTCGCGAGCGCGAGCGTCCGCAGCGGCCCCAGCGCTCCAGTCGCTACGCCGAACGTGAGGGTTGGCCCGGCGAACGTGACGCGTACGAGCCCTACGAGCCGTTCGACCCCCGTCGGCCGTCCGCAAGCAGCTCACACCACCCGATCTCGCGGGTGCGGTATCGGGGAGCCGACGATTCCGCCGACGGACCGGACGAATACCGGAGGCCCCGACGGGCCCCGCGCGACTACGAACCCGACCGCTGGGAGTACGACACCTAGGGCGTGGCGCGCAGGAAGCGACCGGCCGCATCCACCGCCGGCGCCGAACTGTCTGCGTCACTGACGAACACCGCCAGCGCCAGGTCACCGTCGATTCCCACGAACCAGCCGTGCGCACGCTGATCCCCGGTCTCGGTATCGACGTACTCGGCGGTGCCGGTCTTGCCCAGCAGGCCCGGGATGTCCTGCAGCTGAGTAGCGGTGCCGGCGGTGACCGTCTCCCGCATCATGGCCTGCACCTGCTCGTCCACAGCGGACGGCAACGGCTCGGGGGTGCGGTCGGCCACGGCCGGTTCGCCCTCGACGATCGCCGGTGCCGGCGGGGAACCGTTCGCCAGCGCCGCGGCCACCAACGCCATGCCGAACGGTGACGCGGTCACCTTGCCCTGCCCGATGCCTTCCTCGACCCGCAGCGCAGGGGTGTCGGCCACCGGCACCGATCCGGTGACGGTGGTCATCCCGAGCGCGGTGTAGTCGATCCCGAGCCCGAGTTGTGCGGCGGCCTCGGTCAGGCCGTCCGGCGGCAAGTTCACCGCCAGCCGGCCCATGGTGGTGTTGCATGATCTGGCGAACGCGGTGTGCAACGGCACCGCGCCCAGATCGAAGTTGTCGTCGTTGGGGATCTGCCTGCCCTCGATGTTCTCGGTCCCCGGGCAGGCGACGACGCTGTCGGGGGCGACCTGCCCGGACTGCAGCGCCGCCGACACCGTCACCGTCTTGAACGTCGAACCGGGCGGATACAGACCGGTCAACGCGATCGACCCCTGGGCGTCGGCGGGCGCGTTCTGCGCCACCGCCAGCAGGTTGCCCGTCGAGGGCTGGATCGCCACGACGGCCGCCGGGGTGGGCAGCGGGGCCAGCGCGTCCTCGGCGGCGCGCTGCAAGCCGATGTCCAGCGTGGCGGCGATGTCGCCGACGGGTCCGGCGTCACGTCCTCCCACCCGCCTGGGGCCGGCCGCAGTCTGCGCGGTGACCGCCCAGCCGGCCGCCGCGTCGGTGCGTTGTTGCCACAGCTGCGAGAGTCCCGAGAGCGTGGGTGAGGCGAGCGTGCGGTCGGTGACCAGCAGCCTGGTCTGCGGTCGCAGCGTCACGTTCGGCAGCGTCGACAGCTGCGACTCGATCGGGGCCAGATCGTCCTGGCGCAGCGTGATGACTGTGACCGGCTTGCCCGCGGCCGCCTCGAGGTCGGCGGCCAGCGACTGCGGGGTGATGCCCGGCGCGATCGGATTGACCAGCGCCGCAATGGTGTTCACGTCGGCCCCCGGTGCGGCGTCGACCAGGGTGACGACGTGCTGGGTGAGCAGTTCTGCGCCGGTGCGGTCCAGCACGCGGGCTGCGGGTTGCGGGATCAGCGTGCTGTAGGACAGCGGCCCCTCGTCGAGCCCGGGCGCGACAGCCGCCGCGTTCCACTGGATCGACCAGTCGTCTCCGTCGGACGTCGCGGCACCGTCGGTGCTGTAGGACCATTCGTTGCGCCCGTCGGGCCCGAACTTCCAGGTGGTGTTCAGGGTGAACGACGCCGAACCGTCCTGCTCCTCGACCTCGCCGACCTTGACGTCGACGTCGGTGCCCAGGCTGGCGAAGAGGGCACCGAGGGTGTCGGTGGCGGCGGGCTCGTCGGTGGTCAACGCCGCGGCTGCGGCGGCGTCACCGCGGCTCAACGCATCGGCGAAGGAGCGCACGGCGGCGTTCAGGCGGTCTTCGGACTCGCTGCAGCCGGCGAGCACGAGCAGGACCGCGAGAAGCAACGCGATCGGCAGGCGTGCGGAGGGCCGGGACTTCGACCGTGCCAGCGCGGAGGGCTGGCGAGAGCACCATGTCACGTCCGCCGAAAATACCCGCTCGCTCAGCGGGCGGGGCGGATCTCCCGGGGCAGCGCGAACACCAGCGTCTCGTTGGCCGTGGTGACGGGCTGAACCGTGCCGAAGCCGTACTCGGCGAGCCTGTCCAGCACACCCCGCACCAGCACTTCGGGCACCGAAGCGCCCGAGGTGACGCCGACGGTGGTGACGCCGTCGAGCCATTCGGGGTCGATGTCCTCGGCGTAGTCGACCAGGTGCGCGGCGTCCGAACCGGCGCCCAGCGCCACCTCGACCAGCCGCACCGAGTTCGACGAGTTCTTCGACCCCACCACGATCACGAGGTCGCATTCGGGAGCCATCGCCTTCACCGCGACCTGGCGGTTCTGCGTGGCGTAGCAGATGTCATCGCTGGGCGGGTCCTGCAACGTCGGGAACTTCTCCCGCAGCCGGCGCACCGTTTCCATGGTCTCGTCGACGCTGAGCGTGGTCTGCGACAGCCAGATGACCTTGTCGGGGTCACGGACGACGACCTTGTCCACCGCGTCCGGGTTGTCGACGACCTGCACGTGATCGGGGGCCTCACCGGCGGTGCCGACGACCTCTTCGTGGCCTTCGTGGCCGACGAGCAGGATGTCGTAGTCGTCGCGGGCGAACCGTTTGGCCTCGTTGTGCACCTTGGTCACCAGCGGGCAGGTCGCATCGATGGTCTGGAGGCTTCGGGCCGCGGCCTCGACGTGCACGGTCGGTGCGACACCATGGGCGGAGAACACCACGATCGCGCCCTCGGGAACCTCGTCGGTCTGCTCGACGAAGACCGCCCCGGCCTTGGCCAGCGTGTCCACCACGTAGCGGTTGTGCACGATCTCGTGGCGTACGTACACCGGGGCGCCGTGCTTTTCCAGGGCGCGCTCCACGGTCTCCACCGCCCGGTCGACTCCGGCGCAGTATCCGCGGGGTTCGGCCAGCAACACCCGCTTGCCGGAAACCTCGCCGACTACTGAGCGCGCTGCGCCCGGAATCCCCATGTTGATAGTGGTCGGCATGACTCCAAGGGTACTTACCCGCCGCCCTCGCTGCCCAGCCGTAGGCTAAGGGCCATGGCAACTGCACCGTATGGGGTCCGTCTGCTGGTCGGTGCGGCGGTGACCGCCCTCGAGGAAACCCGCAGACTCCCCCAGACCATCCTGATGTATCCGATGACCGTGGCGAGCCAGGTCGCCCAGCTGGTGATGAAGATGCAGCAGGACGTCGCCGACCTGGTCAACAAGGGTGACGAGACGCTGGAGAACCTGTTCCCGCCCAAGGACGAGCAGCCGGAGTGGGCGACGTTCGACGACGACCAGACGGGCGGCGACAGCGGTGCCGCGTCCGACGACGCCGACGTGCTGGATCTGTCCGTCCGCGACGGCGAGCGGCTGACCGAGGGACGCTTCGCGTTGTTCAGCGGCGAGCCGGAGACGCCCAAGGCCGCCACCCCCACCCGGGAGAGCACATCCGGCGCGGCGTCGGGCACTGTGCCGGAGGTCGTCGCCGAGCTCGACTACGCGTCGCTGACCCTGGCTCAACTGCGGGCCCGGCTGACCACACTGCGGGTGCCCGATCTCGAGGCGCTGCTCGCCTACGAGGAGACGACGAAGGCCCGCGCCCCGTTCCAGACACTGCTGGCCAACAGGATCACCCGCGCGTCGGCGAAGTGAGCACCGCACCGGGGCAGTCGGCGGACAATCCGTTCCCCGTTCGCGGTGTCGCCATCCGGGTGGCCGGGTGGATCGACAAGCTCGGCGCCGTCTGGGTGGAGGGCCAGATCGCCCAGCTGACGCTGCGGCCGAACTCGAACACCGCCTTCATCACGCTGCGGGACCCCGCGGCCGACATGTCGTTGTCGCTCACCTGCCCGCGTGACCTGGTCACCAACGCCCCGGTGAAGATGACTGAGGGCACGCAGGTGATCGTGTTCGGCAAGCCCAACTTCTACACCGGCCGGGGCACCTTCTCGCTGCGGGTCAGCGAGATCAGGGCCGTCGGTATCGGCGAGTTGCTGGCCCGCATCGAGCGGCTGCGCCGGCTGCTCGACGCCGAAGGGCTGTTCGATCCCCGTCTCAAACGGCCGGTCCCGTTCCTGCCCGGAACCATCGGCCTGATCACCGGTCGGGCATCGGCGGCCGAGCACGACATCGTCGCGGTGGCCACCGGCCGCTGGCCTGCGGTGCGCTTCGCGGTGCGCAACACCGTCGTGCAGGGGCCGAACGCCGTGCCGCAGATCGTCGAAGCGCTGCGGGCGCTCGATGCGGACCCGCACGTCGACGTCATCGTGCTCGCCCGGGGCGGGGGCAGCGTCGAGGACCTGCTGCCGTTCTCCGACGAGACGCTGTGCCGTGAGATCGCCAGATGCACCACGGCCGTCGTCAGTGCGATCGGCCACGAACCCGACAACCCGCTGTGCGACCTGGTCGCCGACCTGCGCGCGGCCACCCCGACCGACGCCGCGAAGCGGATCGTGCCCGACACCGCGGCCGAGCAGGCGTTGGTGGCCGATATGCGCCGCCGCAGCGCACGCGCGCTGCGCAACTGGGTGAATCGTGAACAGCACACCCTGTCGCAGTTGCGTAGCCGACCGGTGCTGGCCCGCCCGCTCGACGCGGTCACCGCACGGGCCGAGGAGGTGGACCGGGCACGGGCAGCGGCCCGCCGCGACATCGCCCGCCTGTTGACCGCCGAATCGGATCGGGTCGGGCACCTCTCGGCGCGGTTGTCGACGCTGGGACCGGCGGCGACGCTGGCCCGCGGCTACGCGGTGGTGCAGACGTTGCCGGCTTCTGGACCGCCGCAGGTGCTGCACTCCGTCGCGGATGCGCCGGCGGGCACCCGGCTGCGGGTGCGTGTCGCCGACGGATCGGTGACGGCGACGAGCGAGGGCCAACACGACAATCTCGAGGATGGTCAATGAAGCCTACTAGTGAACTCGGCTACGAAGAGGCACGCGACGAGCTGATCGAAGTCGTGCAGCGTCTGGAACACGGTGGTCTAGACCTCGACACGTCGCTGAAGCTCTGGGAAAGGGGCGAGAAACTCGCCAAATGCTGCGACGAGCATTTAGCTGGTGCGCGCAAGAGAGTGGAAGACGCGTTGGCCGCCGGCGACGATGGCGATGGTTGAGTTCGGAAGCATCCGGGCGTCCGATTTTCGAAAATGGAACACGTTTCAGTTATTCTCCCCACATGGGTGATGCATCGCTGACCGTCGAACTCGGCCGGGTCCTCGTCACCGGCGGCTCCGGATTCGTGGGCGCCAACCTGGTGACCGAGCTTCTCGAGCAGGGCCACGACGTGCGGTCCTTCGACCGGGTGGCCTCGCCGCTGCCCGCGCATCCGAAGCTCGAGGTGTTCGAGGGTGACATCACCGACGTCGACGACGTTGCGGCCGTCGTCGCCGATGTCGACACGATCATCCACACCGCGGCGATCATCGACCTGATGGGTGGCGGGTCGGTCACCGAGGAGTACCGCCGGCGCAGCTTCGCCGTCAACGTCACCGGCACCGAGAACCTGGTGCGTGCCGCCCGGCGGGCCGGCGTCAAGCGGTTCGTCTACACCGCCTCCAACAGCGTCGTGATGGGCGGTCAGCGCATCTCGGGCGGAGACGAGTCCCTGCCCTACACCGAGCGGTTCAACGACCTCTACACCGAGACGAAGGTCGCCGCCGAGAAATTCGTCCTGGCAGCCAACGGTGTTGACGGCATGCTGACGTGCTCGATCCGCCCCAGCGGCATCTGGGGCCGCGGCGACCAGACGATGTTCCGCAAGGTGTTCGAGAGCGTGCTGGCCGGTCACGTCAAGGTGCTGGTCGGCAGCAAGGACGTCAAGCTGGACAACTCCTATGTACACAACCTGGTACACGGTTTCATCCTCGCCGCACAGCACCTGGTGCCCGGCGGAACCGCGCCCGGCCAGGCGTACTTCATCAACGACGGCGAACCGATCAACATGTTCGAGTTCTCCCGTCCGGTGGTCGAGGCCTGCGGCCAGACGTTGCCGAGGTTCCGGGTGCCGGGCCGGTCGGTGTGGTTCGCCATGACCGTCTGGCAACGGCTGCACTTTCGCTTCGGGATACCCAAGCCGCTATTGGAACCGCTTGCGGTGGAACGCATTTACCTGGACAACTACTTCTCGATCGGCAAGGCCCAGCGTGACCTGGGCTACCAGCCGATGTACACGACGAGTCAGGCGTTGGAACACTGCCTGCCCTACTACGTGGAACTGTTCAACCGGATGAAGGCCGAGGTGGCCGAACCCGTCGTGCGGGCGGCCGCGCCCCTACCGCCGAAAAGCTGACCCTCGTTTCGGCGGGGTGTCAGTCGCGGGCGAACGCTGCGGCCGCCTCCTTCTCCAGGTCGAGGTAGACCTCGTCGCTGACGTCGATACCGACGCCGAGGATGGTTCCGCCAGCGAAGGTTCCGGGCGCCCGGTACTGGCTGGAGACGTTGTCGCCGCTGTCGTACCCGACACAGAGCCCGTCGCCGGACAGCGTGAACTTGCCGACCTGGGCCCGCATCGGCCCCTTCGCGGCAACCTTGTCGTCGACGTACAGCGTTGTGGTGCCGTGGGATTCGCCGTAGTCGCCGGCCGATTCCCGGATGAACTCCATGCCGAGCGCATGCTGGCCCGGCGTCAGCTCCTCGGAGACGAACTCCTGTTCCGGCTTGATGCCGAGGAAGTTGTAGACGTAGTGCAGCTTGCGGTCCTTGATGAACAGCGCATGTCCCCCGAAGCGGGACCCGTGCGCGAAGATCACCCCCGCCGCGTCGGCGGTGATGTCGACATCGGCGATGATCTTGTAGGAGCGGCCGCGGACATTGACGGCCACCCCCTCGGGCACCGGGGCGGTCCCCGGGTAGTAGATGTAGCGGTTGCGCGGCGGCTCCGACTGCGGCCGTTCGGTGGTGAGCAACTCGGTCGCCGACCGGTCGTCGAGCGGTAGCACGAAGTTCGCTTCCGCCTCATCGAACCAGGTGTTGATCAGTTCCTGCAGCTTGTCGGGGTGCTTGGCGGCCAGATCCTCAGACTCCGAACGGTCTTCGTCGACGTGGTAGAGCTCCCACCGGTCCTGGTCGAAATGACCGGCTCCGCTCAGCGGCGCGTGAATCGCCGAGGCCTTCCAGCCGTCTTCCCAGATGCCACGCGTGCCCAGCATCGTGTAGTACTGGCGCTTCTTGGCCGTGGGCGCGTCAGGATCGTCGAAGCTGTACTTCATCGACACCCCATTGAGGGGATACTGCTCGACACCACGGTAGGTGGCCGGCATCTCGAGACCGGCCACGTCGAGGATGGTCGCGACCACGTCGGTGGCGTGGTGGTACTGATGCCGCACCTCGCCCTTGGCCTCGATGCCGGCCGGCCAGTGGATCACCATCGGATCGCAGGTGCCGCCCGAGAACTGCGAGTACCGCTTGAACATCTGGAACGGAGTCGAGAAGGCCACCGCCCACCCGGTCGGATAGTGGTTGTAGGTGTCCGGGCCGCCGAGGGTCTCCAGGTACTTCATGTTCTCTTCGAGCTCATCGGGATAGCCATTGAAGAACTTGTTCTCGTTGACCGAACCGTTCGGCGAGCCCTCCCCCGACGCGCCGTTGTCGGCGCAGTAGAAGACCAACGTGTTCTCCAGCTGGCCGGTCTTTTCGAGGTAGTCGATGACCCGACCGACCTGGGCGTCGGTGTACTCGGAGAATCCGGCGAAAACTTCGGCCATCCGGGCGAACAACTTCTTCTCGTCGTCGTTGAGCGAATCCCACGGTCGCACCTGGTCGGCCTCCACCGCGATGTCGTCGGGCATCGGGTTCAGCGGGGTCATCTGGGTGCCCACGGGCAGAATGCCCTTCTCGACCATGCGGGTCAGCACCCACTCGCGGTAGGCCTCGTAGCCGTCGTCGAACATGCCCTTGTACTTCTCGACGTATTCGGTCGGGGAATGGTGGGGTGCGTGGTTGGCTCCCGGGCAGAACCACATGTACCAGGGCTTGGTCGGGTTCGTGGCCTGCTGATCGCGCAGCATCGCCAACGCTTGGTCGGCCATGTCCTTCGACAGGTGATAGCCGTCCTCGGGGCTGTAGGGCTGCTCGATGAACCGGTTGTCCTCCACCAGGTCCGGATACCACTGGTTGGTCTCACCGCCCAGGAATCCGTAGAACCGGTCGAACCCCTTCTGCAACGGCCATTCCGAGCGGCTGCCGCCGCTGGCGACGTCCTCCTCCGGCACGTTGTGGTTCTTGCCGACCCAGAACGTGCTGTAACCGTTGTCCTGCAGTACCTGCCCGATCGTCGCGCACTCGGCAGGCAGTCGGGCGGCCGCCCCGGGAAATCCGTTGGAGGCTTCGGTGATCGCCGAGGAGCGATTGACGTGGTGGTTGCGGCCGGTCAGAAAACAGGACCGCGTGGGCGAGCACAGTGCGGTGGTGTGCCATTGCGAGTAGGTGAGCCCGTTGTCGGCCAGCCGCTGCATCACCGGCATCTCGATGCGTCCGCCGTAGGGAGACCACGCGGCCAGTCCGGTGTCGTCGTAGAGCACCACCAGAATGTTGGGAGCCCCCTTCGGAGCCTTTTTCAACACGTAGGGCGACCAATCGGCAACCGAGTCGCGGACGTCGAGTTCGATGTTGCCCTTGAAGTCCTCGTTCATCTCAGCTCTCCAGTCTGCTCTCGGCTTAGCTCCCAATATTGATCGAGAGCTGGGCCGTCTCGACACGAACTGGGGCAATTCACAGAGTCGTAATAATTCCTGGCCGAACGGCTGGGCGAGGCCCGGCAACCCGGTCCGGCACGCAGGTGGAATGATCACCAAGATTCGGTATGTACCAGTCGGGCGGAGATTGTTCAGCTGCGGGCCCTGCAGGCATCGCCCGGGCATCAGCACGGTCAAATGTGGGCCGGCACCGGTTGAAAGACAATACCTTCCAGAATATTTCGACCTTAAAGACGTGAGGCCGCCCGGCGCAGTCGGTTCGGTCGGGAACATGTTCCTTCCGCGCTGCCGCGTCCGAGCGCGCAAGTGTGAACGTCCAGTGCGAGCTCGCGCGATCTGCCCTCTGATCCATGCCGGACGCATAAGGTTCTCACTGGGAACATCGACGGAGACGAGAGGGCCGATCACATGCCTGGCGGAAAACCCAACATCCTGGTCATCTGGGGTGACGACATCGGAATCAGCAATCTCAGTTGCTACAGCGACGGGCTGATGGGCTATCGCACGCCGAACATCGACCGCATCGCCGCCGAAGGCATGCGCTTCACCGACTCCTACGGCGAGCAGAGCTGCACGGCCGGCCGGTCTTCGTTCATCACCGGTCAGAGCGTGTACCGCACCGGGCTGTCGAAAGTCGGCATGCCCGGCGTCGACGTCGGCATGTCTCCCGAGGATCCGACCATCGCCACGCTGCTCAAGCCGCTGGGATATGCCACCGGCCAGTTCGGAAAAAATCACCTCGGAGACCTGAACAAGTACCTGCCCACCGCGCACGGGTTCGACGAGTTCTTCGGCAACCTGTACCACCTCAACGCCGAAGAGGAACCCGAGCACCCGGACTACCCGACCGAGCAGGAGGCGCCCCGGCTGCGCAAGGCCATGCTGCCCCGCGGGGTGATCCACTCCTGGGCCACCGAGGAGGCCTCCGACGAGGTCGACGAGCGGTTCGGTCCGGCTGGCAAGCAGCGCATCGAAGACACCGGCCCGCTGACCAAGAAGCGGATGGAGACGATCGACGATGAGACCACCGCCGCCGCGATTGACTTCATCAAGCGTCAGAAGGACGCTGACACACCGTTTTTCGTGTGGATGAACACCACGCACATGCACTTTCGGACGCACACCAAGCCGGAGAGCCTCGGGCAGGCCGGGAGGTGGCAGTCGCCGTACCACGACACGATGGTCGATCACGACCGCCACGTCGGCCTGCTGCTGGACACCCTCGACGAACTCGGCCTCGCCGAGGACACCATCGTCGTGTACTCGACCGACAACGGACCGCACGCCAACACCTGGCCCGATGGCGCCACCACACCGTTCCGCAACGAGAAGAACAGCAACTGGGAGGGCGCGTTCCGGGTGCCGGAGATGGTGCGCTGGCCCGGCAGGATCCCGGCAGGTGTGGTCTCCAACGAGATCATCCAGCACCACGACTGGCTACCCACGCTGGTCGCGGCCGCCGGCGAGCCGACCGTCGTGGACAAACTCAAGCAGGGCCATACCATCGGCGAGCAGACCTACCACGTGCATATCGACGGCTACGACCTGCTGCCCTATCTGACCGGGGAAGTCGACAAGAGCCCACGCCGGGGCTTGATCTACTTCTCCGACGACTGCGACGTGCTCGGCATCCGGATCGAGAACTGGAAGGTCGTGTTCATGGAGCAGCGCTGCGAGGGCACGCTGCGGATCTGGTTCGAACCGTTCACCGCGTTGCGTGCGCCCAAGATCTTCAATCTGCGCACCGACCCGTACGAACACGCGGACATCACCTCGAACACCTACTGGGACTGGTTCCTGGACCACGACTACATCGCGTTCATGGCCAACGCGGTGGTGCTGCAGTTCCTGGACACCTTCAAGGAGTTCCCACCGCGACGTGAGCCGGCATCGTTCACGATCACCAATGCTGTGGACAAGCTCAATGACTTCCTCCAGACGATGGGCGGCTGACTTGGGAGTCCTTGATCTATGGCACGACGGACCCACGAAGTCGGTGATCGTCGACTTCGTGGGTCGTGCCGTCAACGATGTCGCGCCTGAAGAGCGAGTGGCGGTCTTCGACAACGACGGCACGCTGTGGTGCGAGAAGCCGGCATACATCCAGTTGGACTTCCTGGTCCGTCGGTTGGCCGAGCAGGCCGCCGCCGATTCATCCCTGGCGGAAAACCAGCCGTATGCCGCAGCGGCGTCCGGTGATCTGGAGTGGTTCGGAGACGCCGTCACCAAGCACTACAACGGCGACGACTCCGCGCTCAAGGTCCTCGCGGGCGGCATCCTCTCGGCCTACCAGGGTCTGACCGTGGACGAGCACGCGGAACGAGTGAAGGAGTTCTTCGCCGAGGCCGCCCACCCCACCCTGAGCCGCCCTTACACCGCGTGCGGGTACGCCCCGATGATCGAGCTACTCCGATATCTGGAAGCCCACGGGTTCACCAACTACATCGCCTCTGGCGGCGGCCGAGACTTCATGCGGCCCGTCACCACGGCGATGTACGGGGTACCACCCGAGCGGGTCATCGGCAGTTCGGTGGGCCTCGACTTCGCCGACGGTCAGCTCCGGACCACGGCCAAGCCGGAGTTCCTCGACGACGGCCCGGTCAAGCCGGTGCGTATCTGGGGCCGGGTCGGACGCCGACCGATCTTCGCCGCCGGCAACTCCAACGGTGACATCGAGATGCTGCAGTTCAGCCAGGCGGGACCCGGCCCGACGCTGTGCATGCTCGTCCGCCACGACGACGCCGAGCGCGAATTCGATTACGTCTCTGGTGCAGAGAGAGCCCTCGAGCTGGCGGGATCACAGGGGTGGGCGATCGCGAGCATCCGCAACGACTGGGCGACCGTCTTTGACTGACAACCCGATCGAGACTGCCCCCAGGGCGATGGTCACTCACAGTTCCTCGCCCTCACCGCAGTTTCAGCGCATGGTGGCGGGGTGACCGACGGGTTCTCCCGGATACCGCAGCAGACGGTGGTACTCGGCGCGGATAACGAATACCCGGAGGAAGGCCCGGCTCACCAGGTCAGCGTCGAGGCGTTCTGGATACAGCGGAACCAGGTCACCAACGCCGAATACGATGAATTCGTCGCTGCGACAGACTATGTGACCGTCGCCGAGCGTCCGCTCGATCCCGAGTCCTATCCAGGTGCGCCGCCGGAGAACCTACAGCCGGGGTCGATGGTGTTCCGGCGCACACCCGGACCGGTCGATCTGCGCCACCTCAACCAGTGGTGGGCCTGGACCCCGGGTGCCTGCTGGAAACACCCTCGCGGGCCCCGCTCATCCACCCGCGGCCGGGAGAACCATCCGGTGGTGCACATCGCGTTCGAGGATGCCGAAGCTTTCGCGCAGTGGGCCGGCTACGAACTGCCCACCGAGGCCGAATGGGAAGTCGCCGCACGAGGGGGCCTCCCCCACACCGTCTACACCTGGGGTGACGAACCGGAGCCTCGCGGGCAGCGGCTGGCCAACTACTGGCACGGCGAATTCCCCTATCTGCCGGACACCGGTTACGGGCAGAGCACGCCGGTGGGCGCGTTCCCGCCCAACGGCTACGGGCTCTACGACATGGCCGGCAACGTCTGGGAGTGGACCACCGATTTCTACGTCGGTGACCACTCATTCCAATCCTGCTGCGCTCACGACAGTTACGACCCGGCTCAACCGCAATTCCAGGTTCCTCGCAAGGTGATCAAGGGCGGATCGTTCCTGTGCGCCGACAGCTACTGCATGCGCTACCGCCCCTCAGCACGCCGTCCGCAGCAGGTCGATACCGGCATGAGCCACATCGGCTTTCGCTGCGTCCAGCGATGACGCCCACGGCATCAGTCGGTTTCGGCGGTCTTCTTGATCGCGGCGAGGGTGACAGGCATGCCGTCGCGCGCGGCGTCGCTGCGCTTGGCGATCTCGGCGTCGGCCGCGTCCCCGAAGTGTTCTCTGAACCCGGCGATGCCCGCGGGCAGGAACTCCCAGGATTCGGTGAGCCGGGTGCCGACCCCGTCCGGTTCGAACTCGTAGCCCCAGTACACCCAGCCGTTGTTGACCTCCCACGCGAACTTGCGGCCCGGATCCGCGGCGACGACCTGGCTGCGGGTTTCCCAGATCCGTTCCGCAGTCTCGTTGCGACCGGTGAACCAGGCGCCCACCTGGGGGCCCACGGCGTCGTCCCACCAGCAGGCTTTGCAGACGGGGCTGAACTCCCCCATCCTCGTCACGTCGGCCACCAGCGCATAGAGCTCGTCCGGCGGCACCGCCACCGTGATCGACTCGGATCTCTTCAGTTCAGTCACACCCGAAGTCTGCCATTGCAGGGGTAAGTCCCGGCTATTGCGCTTTCCCCACGGGGGTGTGAGGTTGTAACACGTTCTACTCATCGTCGAAAGGCCACCCGGATGAGCGACAGTAGTGACCGCCCCGCCAGGAAGGCCGTCGTCATCGGCGGGGCGTCCGGGATCGGGTGGGCGACCGCGCAAGCCCTGGCGGCCGAAGGCTGCCGGATCACCGTGGCCGATCTCAACGCCGCAGGGGCACGCTCACGCGCCGCGGAACTGGGCGCTCCGCACACCGCAGCCGCGGTCGACGTCACCGACGAGGACTCGGTACAGCGCCTCTTCGACGACGCCGGTCCGCTCGACATCGCAGTCAAATGCGCGGGATTCAGCAACGTCGGCCTGATCACCGACATGCCCGTCGCCGACTTCCGCGCGGTGATCGACGTGTGCCTCACCGGGTCGATGATCGTCATGAAGCATGCCGGCCGGCACCTGCGCGACGGGGGTTCCCTGGTCTCGATCACCTCTCTCAACGGCCGCCAGCCGGGGGCCGGGATGAGCGCCTACTGCGCCGCCAAGGCGGGACTGTCGATGCTGACCCAGGTGGCCGCCCTCGAGATGGGACCCCGCGGCATCCGGGTCAACGCCGTCGCGCCCGGTTTCGTGCACACCCCGCTGACCGCGGCGGCCGCCTCGGTACCCGGGGTGATCGAGGACTACGTCGACAACACCGCCCTCGGCCGCGCCGGCACCCCGCAGGACATCGCCAATGCCGTTGTGTACCTGTGCTCTCCGGGGTCGTCGTGGCTCACCGGTGAGGTTCTCGACATCAACGGGGGCGCGCACCTCAAGCGCTACCCGGATGTGATGGGACACGTCATGAGATTGGTCGAACAGTCATGAGCGTCGCGGGCAAATACGCTATCGTCACCGGCGCGGGATCGGGTATCGGCGCGGCACTGTGCCGGGCCCTGGATCTGGCCGGTGCGCATGTGCTGTGCACCGACGTCGACCCCGCCGCCGCCGACGCGACCGCGTCGTCGTTGAGCGCGCGGGCCGGCGCGGCGCGTCTGGACGTCACCGATGCCGGCGCGGTGCAGGCCGCCGTCGACGACGTGGTCGGCCGCACCGGGCGACTGGACCTGATGTTCAACAACGCCGGCATCGTCTGGGGCGGAGACACCGAACTCCTCACGCTCGACCAGTGGAACGCGATCATCGACGTCAACGTCCGCGGCGTGGTGCACGGCGTCGCCGCCGCCTATCCGCAGATGCTCCGGCAGGGCCACGGCCACATCATCAACACCGCGTCGATGGCCGGTCTCACCGCGGCCGGACAGGTCACCAGCTACGTGGCGACCAAGCACGCCGTCGTCGGGATGTCCATGGCGCTGCGCTCGGAGGCGGTGCCGCGAGGCGTCGGAGTGCTCGTGGTCTGTCCGGCGGCGGTCGAGACGCCCATCCTGGACAAGGGCGCGGTCGGCGGATTCGTCGGCCGCGACTACTTCCTGCAGTCCCAGGGCGGCAAGCCCTACAACGCGGACCGGCTGGCCCGCGACACCCTGCGCGCCATCGATCGCAACAAGGCGATTCTGGTTAAACCACCTGTCGCGCACGCGCAATGGCTGTTCGCACGGGCGGCGCCGACGCTGATGAACCGGCTGGCGATGCGATTCGTCGCCGGCCAGCGGACGCGACAGGCGAAGGGATCACCGTCCCGCGCGGTCGACTCGGGTTAGGGTTGCGGTCGGCGGTCACGGGAGGGGCGCATGACACAGGATTTCAGCGTCGGCCAGAAGCGCGCCTTGGCCGTGTTCACCGTCCTCGCACTCGCTTTCGCCGCCTACTTCCTGCGCGGCTATGTTCTGCTGATCGCTGTGGCGGCTGTCCTGGCCTACCTGTTCAACCCGCTCTACCGCCGTCTGCTCGCGAAGATGAACGTCGGCCTCTCGGCCACGTTGACACTGCTGGCCGCCATCGCGACCGTGGCCCTGCCGCTGACCGGGGTCGCCTTCCTCGCCTTCCTGCAGATCAGCCAGATGGTGACCAGTGTGAGCCATTGGGTGGCGGAGACCGATTTCACCGCATTGGCCCAGCGACTGCTCGACTCCGCGAATGAAGCGCTCGCCCGCATCCCGTTCGTGGACGTCACCCTGACGCAGGACTCGGTCCGCGACGCCGCCACGAAACTGGGCCAGAACGGCGGGCAGTTCGCGCTCGGAGTCCTGGGGGACTCGGTCGGCAGCATCGCCACGGTGCTGACGTCCGCGATCATCTTCCTGTACGTCTTCATCGCCCTGTTGACCCGAGGTGACAGGGTGCTGGACCTGTTCCGCGACCTGAATCCCCTGGGGGAGCGGGTTTCCGACATCTATCTGGCCAAGGTCGGCGCCATGGTGTCCGCGACGGTCAAGGGCCAACTCATCATCGCCGCATGCCAAGGCGTCGCCGGTGCGGTCTCGATCTACATCGCCGGCATCCACGACGGCTTCTTCATGTTCGTCATCTTCCTGACCGCACTGTCGTTCATCCCGCTGGGCAGCGGCATCGTCACCATTCCGCTCGGCATCGGCATGGCGGTCTTCGGCAACCTCGCGGGCGGGATCTTCGTGGTCGTGTTCCACGTCGTCGTGACCACCAGCATCGACAACGTCCTGCGGCCTTTCCTGGTGCCCAAGAGCGCGCACCTGCATCCCGCACTCATGCTGTTGGCGGTCTTCGCGGGCCTGAAGATGTTCGGGTTCTGGGGGATCGTGCTGGGCCCGGTGCTGATGATCGTCGTCGTGACGACGATCATCGTCTATCTGGCCGTGTCCAACGGCGAACCGTTGGACTCGCTCACCGGCACCCGCGCCGATCCGGCAGACGACGACGCCGAACGGGAGGTGCCGTGGTGGCGCCGACTGCTGCCCGGGAAGGGCAAGAAGCGGCCGGAGCCGGAACCCGAAGATCCGGAAGAGCCCGATGACCCTGAAGACGAGGAGTCGAAGCCGGGCGCGGCTAGGTCAGCGCAGACTTGAGGAACTCGACGACTCTCTTGCGGGCCTCATAGGCGGGATGGCCGTCTACCTCGCGGACCTCGAGGGTCAGCACCGAGTGCGCCATCTTCCCGAAGCCATGTTCGTTGCCCCGTTTGGAGTTGATCTCGATGACCTCGAATGCGTCGCCGAGTCGGGCCTTGAGCGTCTTGAACCTCGCCGCCGGCACCAACGGATCCTCGCTGAATCGCAGCCCCAGGGCGCACAACCCGTCTTCGGCGGCACGGCGTTCGACGATCTGCAACTCGGCTTCCGACAGACCGGGGTCGGCCTTCTGCTTCGCGGTCAGCCCTATCGGCAGCGACGGCTGGCTCAGCACCGGGGCCAGCACGCTGTCGTCCACCGCCGCGGCCAGGGCGAAACCACCGCTCCAGCACTCGCCAATCACACCGACCCCCTTGCCCGGGGTGCGCTCGTTGAGGTCGCGGGCCAGCGCCCGCAGGTAATGGGCGATCGGTCGGTCCGCGTTGGTCGCGAACGCCGCGAACTCCTTGGCCACGCAACCGCGAAGCATCACCGGCACCGCGCCGGGGCGGACTCCCGGCGCTCCCGGGGTGCCGTACAACGACGGAGCGGCGACGGTGAAACCGCTGTCCACCAGGTGATTGCCGAGGGCAAGCACCCCGGGGTGCAGGCCGGGCATCTCCGGAATCAGCACCACGCCCGGGCCTTCGCCCTTGCGGTAGACGTCGTAGGTGAACCCGGCCGCCGAGAACGGTTCGGCGGACCACCCGGTGAGGTCGGCCTCCGGAGCCGCGGCGCCGCCGGAACTGGGTGAGGTCATCGGCGGGCTCCTTAGGAGACGGGCAGCGGCGACTGGGACTGCGTCGCAGCCGCCAGCGTACGGTACTCGTCCGTACCCGCGGCGCCTGTCAGCGCAAGTTGCACGGGCCCGGACGGGCCGCGCAGCTGCGCAGTCCAGACCGGTTCGGCCGGTCTTCCGTCGCGCTCACCGCCCTGGTAGACGATCCACGTGACGCCGTCGACCTCCTCGGTGCCGGTGGGCACGAGGTCGGGGGCGAACGAGGAGATCAGCTTGTCCTCGTCGGCATTGCTCTGCGTCAGGCTCAGGTACATGCCGCTGGGCGCCAGGTAGCCGACGGTGGAGCTCACCGCGCGCACCGGCTGACCGGTCACCGGGTCGGTGCGGCCCCCCTCGATGCCCTTACGGCTGCCCGAGTTCGACCGCCATCCCTCCGGCAGCTCGGGCACCCTGATCGGAATCCGGAGTGCCTCGGCATCGGCCTGCAGCGCGGCCGGGGCGTCGTAGTCGGGAACCGGACCCGCTCCGGGGCCGGCCGGCGCGAACGAACACATCCCGAGCACTCCGGCGAGCAGCACGCAGACCAGCACCAGAGGGGCGATCGACCAGAACATGTCACGGCCGTCTTGGAGCAGCCGGGACTTCGCCGGGCGTGGGCCCGGAACGGCGTAGCCGGCCCCGTCTCCACCAGAATCGTGATGGCCTGCGTCTTCGGGCTCGGTACCCGGGTGCCCGGAGACCCGTTGGCCCGGTTCGGGCGGCATCGTCATGTCTGCCAGTATCCCTGTTCCCGATCGTGCATTCGCGAATGGGAGAATCTGCCCATGAGTGCCGCACGTCGCGAAGCCCCAGACCGAAATCTCGCCCTCGAGCTCGTGCGGGTGACCGAGGCGGGCGCGATGGCCGCGGGCCGCTGGGTCGGCCGGGGGGACAAGGAAGGCGGCGACGGCGCGGCGGTCGACGCGATGCGCCAGCTCGTCAACTCGGTGTCGATGCGTGGTGTCGTGGTGATCGGCGAAGGCGAGAAAGACAACGCCCCGATGCTCTACAACGGCGAGGAGGTCGGCAACGGCGACGGCCCGGACTGCGACTTCGCGGTCGATCCGGTCGACGGCACCACGTTGATGAGCAAGGGCATGCCCAACGCCATCTCGGTGCTCGCCGTCGCCGAGCGCGGTGCGATGTTCGACCCGTCGGCGGTGTTCTACATGAACAAGATCGCCGTGGGGCCCGAAGCGGTCGACGTCATCGACATCACCGCCCCGATCGGCGAGAACATCCGCCGCGTCGCCCAGGCCAAGAACCTGACCGTCGCCGACCTCACGGTGTGTGTGCTGGACCGGCCCCGGCACGCCCAGCTGATCGCTGACGTCCGAGAGGCGGGTGCGCGCATCCGGCTGATCTCCGACGGTGACGTCGCCGGTGCCATCGCCGCGTGCCGCCCCGAGTCGGGCACCGACCTGCTCGCCGGCATCGGCGGCACCCCGGAAGGGATCATCACGGCGGCGGCGATCCGCTGCATGGGCGGGGCAATCCAGGCGCAACTGGCCCCCACCGATGAGGCCGAGCGGCAGAAGGCGCTCGATCGCGGTCATGACCTGGACAAGGTGTTGTTCACCGAGGATCTGGTCTCGGGTGAGAACGTGTTCTTCTCCGCCACCGGCGTCACCGACGGTGACCTGCTCAAGGGCGTGCAGTACTACGGCGGTGGGTGCACCACCCAGTCGATCGTGATGCGCTCGAAGTCCGGGACCGTCAGAATGATCGAGGCCTACCACCGCCTCTCCAAACTCAACGAGTACTCCTCAGTGGACTTCACCGGCGACAAATCCGCCGCGTACCCGTTGCCGTAACCACCGACATCAGAAGGGCATACATGAGCACCGACGGCGCTGTTCAGCAGGGAGCCGGTGAATACCGGATCGAGCACGACACCATGGGCGAGGTCCGGGTGCCGATCGATGCGTTGTGGCGCGCACAGACCCAGCGGGCTGTGGAGAACTTCCCGATCTCGGGTCGCGGCCTCGAGCGCACCCAGATCCGGGCGCTCGGCCTGCTCAAGGGCGCCTGTGCCCAGGTGAACAAGGATCTCGGGCTGCTGGCCGCGGACAAGGCCGATGCGATCATCGCCGCCGCGGCCGAGATCGCCGACGGTCGCCACGACGACCAGTTCCCCATCGACGTGTTCCAGACCGGCTCGGGCACCAGCTCGAACATGAACACCAACGAGGTGATCGCGTCGATCTGCGGGAAAAACGGTGTGACCGTGCACCCCAACGACGACGTCAACATGTCGCAGAGCTCCAACGACACATTCCCGACCGCCACGCACATCGCGGCCACCGAAGCCGCCGTCCGCCACCTGATTCCAGGCCTCGAGGTGCTGCACGAATCGTTGACGGCCAAAGCCGGCCAGTGGCACAAGGTGGTCAAGTCCGGCCGCACCCACCTGATGGACGCGGTGCCGGTGACCCTGGGCCAGGAGTTCGGCGGATATGCACGCCAGATCGAGGCGGGCATAGAAAGAGTCAAGGCGACGCTGCCCCGGCTGGGTGAGCTCGCCATCGGCGGCACCGCGGTGGGCACCGGCCTCAACGCACCCGACGGCTTCGGCACCAAGGTCGTCGAGGTGCTCGTCGATCAGACCGGCATCGCCGAACTACGCACGGCCGCCGACCCGTTCGAAGCCCAGGCGGCCCGTGACGGGCTGGTCGAGGCGTCCGGCGCGCTGAAAACGATCGCCGTCTCCCTGACCAAGATCGCCAACGACATCCGCTGGATGGGCTCGGGGCCGCTGACCGGCCTGGGTGAGCTTCAGCTGCCCGATCTGCAGCCGGGCAGCTCGATCATGCCCGGCAAGGTCAACCCCGTCATCCCCGAGGCGGTGACGCAGGTCGCCGCTCAGGTCATCGGCAACGACGCGGCCATCACCTGGGGTGGCGGCAACGGCGCATTCGAGCTGAACGTCTACATCCCGATGATGGCGCGCAACATGCTGGAGTCGTTCACGCTGCTGGCCAATGTGTCGAAGTTGTTCGCCGCCAGGTGCATCGACGGGCTGGTGGCGAACGAGGAGCGGCTGCGTGAGCTCGCCGAGTCTTCACCGTCGATCGTCACGCCGCTGAACTCCGCGATCGGTTACGAGGAGGCGGCCAAGGTCGCCAAGGAGGCCCTCAAGGAGCGCAAGACGATCCGGCAGACGGTCATCGACCGTGGCCTGATCGGCGACAAGCTCTCGGAGGAAGAACTCGACAAGCGGCTGGATGTGCTCGCCATGGCCAAGGTCGACGACGACAAACGCTGACCGCCCCTTGCGATTTCGGCGCGCTCCGTCACCCTCAGCGTGACCAAACGCGCCGAAATCGCCTGCCGGGCGTTCGCGGCCCGAGCCGCACTCAGGACAGCGCGCCGGGGCTGATCTCCTCCAGCATCTCGGTGACCAACGCCGCGATCGGCGAGCGCTCGCTGCGCAGCAGCGTGATGTGTGCGAACAGCGGGTGTCCCTTGAGCTTCTCGATCACCGCGGCCACACCGTCGTGGCGGCCGACCCGGAGGTTGTCCCGCTGGGCGACGTCGTGGGTGAGCACCACCCGGGATCCGGTCCCCAGCCGCGACAGCACCGTGAGCAGCACGTTGCGCTCCAGCGACTGTGCCTCGTCGACGATCACGAACGAGTCGTGCAGCGAGCGACCCCGGATGTGGGTCAGCGGCAGCACCTCGAGCATGCCACGGGCGAGCACCTCTTCGATCACCGCGGGGCTGGCGAGGCCTTCGAGGGTGTCGAAGACCGCCTGTGCCCACGGCCCCATCTTCTCGCTCTCGCTGCCGGGCAGGTAGCCGAGGTCCTGGCCACCGACCGCGTACAGGGGGCGGAACACCATCACTTTGCGCTGGGTACGCCGTTCGAGGACGGCTTCCAGTCCGGCGCACAGCGCGAGGGCGGACTTCCCGGTCCCTGCCTTGCCGCCGAGCGACACGATGCCGACGGACTCGTCGAGCAGCAGGTCGAGTGCCACGCGTTGTTCGGCTGACCTTCCCCGGAGGCCGAACACCTCGCGATCACCACGGACCAGCTGCACTCGCTTGTCGGCGTTGACCCGACCGAGCGCGTGAGAGTTGCTGCCCAGCAACCGGATTCCTGTGTGGCAGGGCAGGTCCCGCGCGGTCTCGAGGTCGATGTCGCCGTCGGCGAACAACCCGTCGACCTCTTCGCTGGACACCTCGAGCTCGGCCATCCCGGTCCAGCCGGAGGTGACGACGTCCTGAGCGTGGTACTCGTCGGCCGCCAACCCGACCGCTCCGGCCTTCACCCGTAGCGGAATGTCCTTGGTCACCAACGTGACTCGCTTGCCTTCGGCGGCGAGGTTGGCAGCGCAGGTCAAGATCCGCGAATCGTTGGTCTCGGTCCGGAAGCCGGCGGGCAGCACCGACGGGTCACTGTGATTGAGCTCGATGTGCAGAGTGCCGCCGTGGTCGCCGACGGGGATCGGCTGATCCAGGCGACCGTGTTCGAGCCGGAGGTCATCAAACATCCGCAGTGCCTGTCGAGCGAACCAGCCGAGCTCATGGTGATGCCGCTTGGCTTCCAGTTCGCTGATGACCACCAACGGAACGACCACCTCGTGCTCGGCGAACCGTGTGCATGCCCAGGGATCGGACAGCAGCACCGAGGTGTCGAGCACATAGGTCCGAGTCATGCCCGATTCCCGGCTCCGCCAGTCCTGCGATTCAGTCACGTAGCGCTCCTCGAGCCCGTGCGGCCCCACACGAACACTCTCGGTGGACACACAGCGGTCTCTAGGACCGGGGCCGGTCCTTTGTCATCGAGATGATCGGGACCGCCCGGATAGCAGAGCATGTTGCTAGCCATCGAAAACGACGCTACTCCGGGTCGCGCTTGTGCGCCGTGCAGACGCGCCGTACCCGAAAGGCGTGCGGGTTACGAGCTGATGAACTGCCGCAGGCGTGGCTCGTCGGCCAATCCCCACGCGGTGATGCGGTCGGAGATCACCTGACGCAACTGCGCCTCGTCGAAGATGCCGGCTGCGGCGACGTTGGCCACCTTGTCGCGGTAGGCGACGATGTCACCGCCGACGACGCCGAGCCCGCCGGCGCGCCGCGCGATGGCCTCGACCGTCTCGTCGCGGGAGTAGCTCAGGCAGTGGCTGATCAGGTTGGCGAAGAACTCCTCGTGGCGCTCCTCGTCCTTGACGATGCGGCCCACCATCGCGGCCAGCGTCGGCTCCTCGGTCTGGGACTGCAGGTTGCGACAGAACACCGCGTGAGCGCGCTCGAAGAACGCCATGAAGGCCAGGGTCTCGAGCTGGCTGTAGGTGTTGGCCCGGTAGCCCTGCATCACGTGTTCGACGCGGACGTCCTCGTTGGCGGCGGGGTCGACCTCGCGGGTGACCACCAGGTAGTTGCGCAGCGCGATCGCGTGCAGGTGCTCCTCGGCGGTCCAGCGACCGATCCAGCGGCCCCACTTGGCCTCGAGGATGAAGTGCTCGACGAGTTCGCGGTGGTAGCCGGCGAGGTTGTCCTTGGTGATCAGCAGGATCTCCAGCGCATCGGTGATGTGCTTGGGCAGCGTCACCTCCGCCGGGTCCCAGTCCTTGCCGCCCAGGAACGCGTAGTTCTCCCCCTGGTCGAAGGGCACGTAGTCGTGGGCGTACCACAGGTCTTCGGAGTCCAGATGACGTCGCAGCTCCTGCATGACGACCGGTTCCAGCTCGGAGGTCAGCGCGTTAGGGACAGGTCTCTGTGCCATGAAAGTAACTGTAACCCCAATTCACACGTTCCTCGAAATCGGGCGCGCCGTTACTCGCCGGAACGGTATTCCAGCAGCCAACATGCGAGTGGCGACCTGCTGGAATACCGTTCCGGCGGAGTGTCGGGGGGCTACAGCGTCAGGCCCGGGTACAGCGGATTGGCGGCCAGGAGTTCGGCGGACGCGGCGTGCACCCGTTCGGCGGTGCCGTCGGCAAGGGTGTACTTGGCTTTGGAGGGGCCGTTGGACGCGGCTGTCGGCTCGGTGTTGCCGAGCACCTCGACGACGAGCTCGGCGACCCGGTCGAAGTCGTCGGCGCCGAAGCCGCGGGTGGTCAGGGCGGGGGTGCCGAACCGGATGCCGCTGGTGTACCAGGCGCCATTGGGGTCGGCGGGGATCGCATTGCGGTTGGTGACGATCCCGGCATCCAGCAGCGCCGATTCGGCTTGGCGCCCGGTGATCCCGAACGACGTCACGTCCAGCAGCACGATGTGGTTGTCGGTGCCGCCGGTGACCAGGCGGGCTCCGCGCTTCAGGAAACCCTCGGCCAGCGCTTTGGCGTTGTCCGCGATGTTCTGCGCGTAGTCGCGGAAGGCCGGCTGACGCGCCTCGGCGAGGGCCACGGCCTTGGCGGCCATCACGTGCGACAGCGGGCCACCGAGCACCATCGGGCAGCCCTTGTCGACCGCGGGGGCGAACTCCTCGGTGGCCAGGATCAGCCCGCCGCGCGGACCGCGCAGCGACTTGTGGGTGGTGGTGGTGGTGACATGTGCGTGCGGCACCGGGTCCTCGTCCCCGGTGAACACCTTGCCGGCCACCAGGCCGGCGAAATGCGCCATGTCGACCATCAGCGTGGCACCCACCTCGTCGGCGATCTCGCGCATCTTTGCGAAGTTCACCCGGCGCGGATACGCGGAGTAGCCGGCGACGAGCGCCAGTGGCTTGAACTCCCGGGCGGTGGCGGCGACGACGTCGTAATCCAGCAGTCCGGTCTCCGGATCGGTGCCGTACTGGCGCTGGTGGAACATCTTGCCGGAGATGTTGGGCCGGAACCCGTGGGTGAGGTGCCCCCCGGCGTCCAGCGACATTCCCAGCAGCCGCTGGTTGCCGAGCTTGGCGCGCAACGTCTCCCAGTCGGCCTCGGACAGGTCGTTGATGTGCTTGGCGCCGAACTCGGCCAGCCCCGGCGTCTCGACCCGGGTGGCCAGGATCGCCCAGTAGGCGACCAGGTTGGCGTCGATGCCCGAATGCGGCTGGGCGTAGGCGTACGGGGCGCCGAACAACTCGCGGGCGTGCTCGGCCGCCAGCGCCTCGACCGTGTCGACGTTCTGGCAGGCCGCGTAGAACCGGTGCCCGATGGTGCCCTCGGCGTACTTGTCGGAGAACCAGGTGCCCATGGTCAACAGCACCGCCGGCGAGGCGTAGTTCTCGCTGGCGATCAGCTTGAGGGAATCCCGTTGATCGGCAAGCTCTTTGCGGGTGGCATCGGCGATTCGCGGTTCCACGCTTTCGATCACCCGGAGTGCGGCGCGGTAGGCCTCCCCCGCGGTCTCGGCGTACTCGGCACCCGGGGCGACGGCCGAGGGGGTCACGGACTCTGCAGTCATGGTCCCGAGCCTAGTCGGCCAACACCACGCCCATTTCTGCACCTTGGTGGTTGCGGCCCTACGGGCACGACCCTGGCGCAGAAATCGAGGGCGCCGTCAGCCGGTCCGCAGCGACGACGGGATCAGCGGCTCGTCGAGCAGCGTGCCGAAACGCTCGGTCAGGCTCACGCCGTCGGGGCGTGTGTCCAGCCACCCCCGCAGCAGCCGGTAGCCCTCCACGTAGGTGCTGGTGTAGGCCCGCCACAGCGGCGAGGACAGGAACCGCAGCATCTGCCGGGCGCGTTCGTCGTTGACCAGCAGCCACTGCTTGAGGAAGGCGACGACGTCGTCGACGTCGCGGTGTTCGTCGTGCAGCATCAGCGCCGCGTCCTGACGGACGTCGGCCAACGCGGCCGTCGCCTCCGAGACCATCTCAGCCCGTTCGCCGTCGAAGCGCAGCCCCAGGTCGGCGTAGATCTCGGTCGCCCACGCCCCCCACCCGTGTCCATTCCCCGTCGCTTCGCTCGCCCCGTGTCCCACCGCGGCGTACAGCGCGAGGTCGGCCAGGCCCTCGGCCATCAGGCACTGCGGGGTGTTGACCAGGAAGATCGTCTGCTCGGCCTGCCCCTTGCCCTCGACGAGCCCGGCCTCTTTGCGGCAGTGCTCGGTGTGATGGCCGGGGTAGGACTCGTGGGCCACCAGCCGCGGCAGGTTGGACATCTGCTGTTTGAGGTCGGCGTTGACGGCGACGGTGGACCGGTAGTCACCGAGGTAGTAGTTGAATCCCGACCACGGTTTGTCGGTGACGACCTCGTAGTTGATCGTCTCCCGGGCGGGAAGCGGGAACGTCGCGCGGACCCGGTCGCGCAACGCGCTCGAGAACGCGTGGATGCACTCCTCGAGGCGGGCGGGCGGGATCTCCTCGGCCGAGCGGTAGGCCTGCACCCGCTCGGCGAGGACGCCGGCGCCCCCGAGCGCGTCGTCGAGCTTGGCGTGCGCCTGCCGGTAGCGCTCCGGGTCGCCCTTGGTGATCCTGACGTCGAAGTAGGCCTCGACCTCGTCGACGAAGCCGACCTGTTCGCCCGCGAACTTGCGCCCCGCGCAGGCCAGCGCCCGCAGGTGGGCGCCGACGAACGCGGCACGCGCGTCGTCGAGGTCGGCGGGCAACTCGGCCAGCAGCCGTTCGGCCTGGCGGACCAGGTCGGCGGGGTCGGGTCGCGGCTCCGCGTCGACGGCACGTTTCAGTGCGGGGTCGCCGGTGAAGGAGTCGACGTACCCCTCCTCGATGCGGTCGAAGCGAAGTCCGAGCGTCAGGTACTCGCGGATCAGCGTGCTTGAATCCCGACCTAGGTCCATGCCTCCATAACCTAACTGCAAGACTGGGACCATGGCGCGGCTGAGCGAACCCAGCCCCTATGTGGAGTTCGACCGAACTCAATGGCGTGCACTTCGTATGTCGACGCCGCTGAAACTGACCGAGGACGAGCTGGTGAGGTTGCGGGGCCTCGGCGAGAAGATCGACCTGCTCGAGGTCGAAGAGGTCTACCTGCCGCTGGCCCGGCTGATCCACTTGCAGGTCGCCGCCCGGCAGGCGCTGTTCGCGACGACGGCCGAATTCCTCGGTGAGCCACAACAGAACCCCGACCGACCGGTGCCGTTCATCATCGGGGTGGCCGGCAGCGTGGCCGTGGGCAAGTCGACCACCGCCCGCGTGCTGCAGGCGCTTCTGGCCCGCTGGGAGCACCACCCGCGCGTCGACCTGGTCACCACCGACGGGTTCCTCTATCCCAACGCCGAGTTGACCCGGCGCAACCTCATGCACCGCAAGGGTTTTCCCGAGAGTTACGACCGGCGGGCGCTGATGCGGTTCGTCACAGCGGTGAAGTCGGGCTCCGACACGGTGTGCGCGCCGGTGTACTCACACCTGCTGTATGACATCGTGCGCGGCGAGAAGCAGATCATCGAGCACCCGGACATCCTGATCCTCGAGGGGCTCAACGTACTGCAGACCGGGCCCGCCCTGATGGTGTCGGACCTGTTCGACTTCTCCGTCTACGTCGACGCCCGCATCGAGGACATCGAGCAGTGGTACGTCTCGCGGTTCCTGTCGATGCGGGCCGGGGCGTTCGCCGACCCGGCCTCGCACTTCCACCACTATTCGACGCTCAGCGATGAGCAGGCCGTCATCGCCGCCCGCGACATCTGGCACTCGATCAACCGACCCAACCTGATCACCAACATCCTGCCGACCAGGCCGCGGGCCACATTGGTGCTGCGCAAGGACGCCGACCATTCGATCAACCGGTTGCGGCTGCGCAAGCTCTAGACACCGAGCGGATCACTCCTTGATTCGGCGCACGCCCTGATACTGCAACTCGGCCATCACCAGTGTGTACACACCGGTGCCGAGGACAAGCACCACACCGGTCGTGGTCAACGGCCACACCCCGGCGAGCACCACGACCACGGTGGCGATGCTGAACAGCAGGTTCCCGATGGCCAGCACCAGACCCGAGGTGCGGATGGCCGGCCGCGCCGCCAGCATCAGGACGACCAGCCCGAAGACGACGAAGAACCCGCCGGTCGCGTACTCGATGCCAGGGGTGGTTCCGGAGACCTCGGCGACTTGACGGGCGAAGATCAGCAGGGCGATGCCGGTCAGCCCGCTGAGGAGGGCGTCGGCGCGCATCGCGAAGCGCAACAGCGAGTCGGTCGACTCGTTCAGGCGGGCAGAGAGCGTGGTGGTCATAATGCTTCCTTTCTCAATTTGGGGATCACTACGGAATTACTCGAAACGACCGGTGCCGGAGCCGGCGCCGCTACCTCTGCCCGCAACGTTCTGCGGGCACGGCACCGACTCCGGACCAGTCATGTGGGGGTCACGCCAGGCGGCGCACCCCGAGGTACTGCAGGGCGGCGAAGCCGAGCGTGACGACGGTGAACGCCACCGTCGCGGCCACGCCGAACGCCGTCAGTGGCAGCCAACCGGCCAGCAGCACAACCGAGACTGCGACGGCGAACACGACGTTGCCGACGAGGACCCCGACGCCGACGACGCGGACGTCGGTGACCCGGGCGCACAGGTAGAGCAGCGCGCCGTAGCCGACCAGCGTGGCGCCGACAGCCCATTCGGTGGTCGGCGACAACCCCGACAGCCGGGACAGTGGGTCGGCTGCCATCGCGATGAACAGCCCGACACCGGCGCACAGTGTGGCGTCGGCGCGCAACGCGAAGCGCAGTAGTTGGGTTTCCGAACCGGTCGTGGCCGCTCTCGGAGCGACGGTGCCGGTGGTGAAGGCGGTCATGACACCCACGGTGCTCAGCACGCACTGCCATCTCGACACCGACTGCTGCCAAGTACTGCCACCCGCAGGTCAGCACCCCTTTCGCCGGAACGGTATTCCAGCAGCGAAAGCCCGAGTCGGCGCCTGCGGGAATACCGTTCCGGCGCTAGTGGATGGGTGCGAGGGTGCTGCGCAGGTCGGTGGCGATCACCCGCGCCGCCGCGTTCTGCCAATTGTGCAGAGAACGCTGCGGCACCTCGGCCACCAGCCAGTGCCAGGCCTGGCGCGCGACCGGATCCAGCCCGGCGGCCGTCGCGTTCTGGGCGTAGGCGCGCACGCCGGCGACGTATGGGAAGTACAGCGAGTTGTAGTGGCGCCACTGCTCGGTGGTGCCGAAGTCGGCGCCGTCGCGGGGCTTGAGGCCGGCGATGCGTTCGGCCAGCAGCGCCCGCAGTTCGTTGGCCCGCTCCAGCGGCTGGTCCGGGGCGCCGCGGGCGGCCAACCGCTCGTCGATGGCGGGCAGTGCGGTCAGCGGGCTGGCGACCAGCTTCGACAGATCGCCGTAGTGCCCGAGGGCGCGGCGGGTGACACGGACGAACGTGTCCTCGTCCATGTCCTGCAGAGGGCTGGCCGACCGCAGCGGCAGCGCCGACTCGGTGCCGCGCAGCGCGGCCCGGTCCGCCCGCAGCGACGGCGACCGGGAGAACGCCAGCCGGTCCAGCAGTCCGGCAAGCGGGTCGGCCAGCACATTGATGGCGATCGCGATCGCCAGGCTGCTGAACAGCAGCACGGTCAGCGTGGTGTTCTGCCCGGTGACCGCCAGCCCGATCAGCAGCTGACCGCCGAAGAGCACGGCCACCACCACCGTGCCGACGAACGAGCGCAACATGTCGTCGCGCAGCGCGTGACCTTCGTCGAACGCGTCTGAAATGGCCACCGCCACACCGAGGAGCGCAATGTCGAACCCGATGGACGCCAGAGCCAGCCAGCTGGGGACGAGCCCGAGCGGGATCACCAGGATCGCGTTGCCGAGCACGAAGAACAACGTGGCCACCCCGACGAACCCGACCACCGGCCCCGGCTGGGTGCGGCGCATCACCGCGTGGACCATCGCGGCCAGCGACGGCACCGACACCGCACCGAACATCACCCAGTGCCCCGGTCGCAGCGGACCCCCGACGTCACCGGCCATCGCCGCACCGACGAAGGCGACCGCGGCCACCGCGCCCACCACCACGGCGCCGCCCACGCGGCTGCTCCAGGTTTCGCTGGGCCGCGACAGCTCCAGCAGCACCGCGAACCAGGCGATACCCGGCACCGCGACCAGATAGATCTCGACGTGGCCCAGCGCCTCGGAGCCGCTGACCAACCGGACCGCGTCCAGCGCGACGACGAGGGCGAAGCTCGTCAACCCGACGGCGGCCAGCACCAGCACCAGCTTGCGCGGGTTCCGGCTCAACAGGTACAGACCCAGCCACCAGCTCATCGCGAAAACGGTTGCGGACAGGGTGACCACGACTGACTTCCTCAGCGTCCGTAGCGTCGGTGCCTGGCGCTGTAGTCGCGCAGGGCGCGCAGGAAGTCGACGCGGCGGAACTCCGGCCAGTACGCCTCGGTGAACCACATCTCCGAGTACGCGCTCTGCCAGAGCAGAAAGCCCGACAGCCGCTGCTCCCCCGAGGTTCGGATCACCAGGTCGGGGTCGGGCTGCCCGGAGGTGTACAGGTTCTCCGAGATCGCCTCCGCGGTGACGGCCTCGATCAGTTGGTCGCCGGTGGCTCCGTTGGCCAGTTCCTTGCCCAGCAGCGCCCGCACGGCGTCGACGATCTCCTGCCGGCCGCCGTATCCGACGGCGACGTTGACGTGAAACGACGATGCGGGCGCCTTGTCGGTGGACATCACGGCGTCGCGCAACCGGCGTGCCGGCTCCTCCCCGAGGAGTTCGAGGTCGCCGACGGTGCGCACGCTCCACTGGTTGGCCGGCGCGCAGATCTCCTCGACGACCTCGGTGATGATGTCGATCAGGGACGCCAGTTCGCCGGCATCACGCTGCAGATTCTCGGTGGACAGCAGGTACACCGTGGCCATCTCGATGCCGGCCTCCTGGCACCAGCGCAGCATCTCGGCGATCTTGTGGGCGCCCATCCGGTAGCCGTAGCTGACGTCGTCGTGCCCCAGCTCGCGGGCCCAGCGCCGGTTGCCGTCGCACAGCACCGCGATGTGGCGGGGCAGTTCGGAACGTGCCGGCGCCAGCTCCTGGCGCAGACGCAACTCGTAGAGCCGGTACATCGGCTCCTTGAGTCGCCGCGGAATGAGTTCCACGATGGTCCAGACTACTGTGGCGCGCGGATGTCCCATGCAAGTCAGCGGAGGTGACATGGCCTCGTCCACTGAACCCGTCGATACCACCGAGCCCGACCGCCGGGGTGCGCCGCACGAAGCGGAGGACTTTCCCGAAGCCGTCGCCGACGGTGTCGCCCAGTTCCTGGGCAAGCCGCGGGCGCGCGGCTGGATCCACGTGTACTCGGCGGTCGTCGCGGTCATCGCCGGCGCCACGTTGGTGGCGGTGTCCTGGTCGGTGGAATCGACCCGCGCCGGGATCGCCACCCTGATCTACACGCTGACCATCGTCGCGATGTTCGCCGTCAGTGGCACCTACCACCGGGTGGACTGGAAGTCGGCCACCGCGCGCAAGTGGATGAAGCGTGCCGACCACTCGATGATCTTCCTGTTCATCGCGGGCAGCTATACCCCGTTCGCGCTGCTGGCCCTGCCCGAGCACAGCGGCATGACGCTGTTCTGGATCGTCTGGGGCGGTGCGCTGGCCGGCGTCGCGCTGAAGATGCTGTGGCCGTCGGCGCCACGGTGGCTCGGTGTGCCGCTCTACATCCTGCTCGGCTGGGTGGCGGCGTGGTTCATCGGTCCGATCGCCGACGGCGCGGGCACCGCCGCGGTGGTGTTGCTGATCGTCGGCGGTGCGCTCTACAGCATCGGCGGCGTGCTCTACGCGCTGAAGTGGCCGAACCCGTGGCCGACGACGTTCGGTCACCACGAGTTCTTCCACGCCTGCACCGCCGTCGCGGCCACCTGCCACTACATCGCGATGTGGTTCGCCGTCTTCTGAGTGACTCGGGTGCGTTTCGTCACCCACACCGTGACCGGGTGCGCCGAAATCACCGCGGGGGGCTAGAGCTGGGTGATGTTCTCCGGGCCCCAGTAGGCCTTCATCGCCGAGATCTTGCCCTCGTCGTCGAACGACATCGTGCTGATGATCTCGATGCTCATCTTGCCGCCCTCGCCGAGGTCGACGACGAGCCGCCAGAAGTACGCGGCCTCGTGTCCGAGTGCACGCAGCGTGACGATCTCGCCACGGCTCTTGATGTTCTCGATGTTGCCGTAGAACCCGCGGATGGCATGCCGGCCGATGTGCACGTCGCCACCGACGGGATCCTCGACGGTGGCGTCATCGGCGTAGAGCGCGACGACGTCGTCCGCGCGGCCTTCCCCGACGAGCTCGAGATAGCGGTGGACGGTCTGGGTGATGTGCTCGGCACTCGGCATGGCCGCGAGGCTACACGGGGCTCCCCAGCGCGGCGGCCAGATCCGCGACGGTGGTGACGGGCAGGTCGCAGACCTGACCGCGGCACACGTACGCCGCATCGGCGTCTCCCACGCGCGGTCGGCCGAGCAGCAACTCCGAGGAATCGGCCGCCCCGCCCACGACGACGGCACCGCCCGGCGCCAACCGACGGGCGGCGGCCAACAGCTCGGAGTCCGCCGGATCGCAGGCGACCGCGATCTGGATCGGACCACGCGCGGCGGCCTCGGCGACCGCCAGCCAATGGCCACCGGCGCGCGGCGCCCGGCTGAGCAGGATCGACGCCCTGGCCAGCGCGGCGTCGGCGGCACGCGCGTATCGCGGTGCCCGGTCTGCCGGCACCAGATGTGCTGCCAGCTGCAGAGCTTCGGCGATCAACGACGCCCCCGACGGGGTGGCGCCGTCCATCGGATCCGACGGTCGCAGCATCAACCGCTCGGCATCGTCGGCGACGTCGTACCAGCGGCCCTCGTCGTCCGGATCGGCGAAATGGTCGAGAGCCAGGTCTAGCAGCACCACGGCGTCGTCCAGCCAAACCCGCTGTCCTGTCGCCTGATGCAGCGTCAACAACCCGGTGGCCAGCGCGGCGTGGTCCTCGAGGACGGCGGCGCTGTCGCCGACCACCCCGGCCAGGCTGGACCGGCGCAACCGGCCCCCGACCATGTGCAGATCGACGGTGCGTCGCGCGCAGTCCATTGCCGCGCTGAGGTATTCGCTGCGGCCCAGCCCGGCACCCGCCTCGGCGAGAGCGGTCACCGCCAGCCCGTTCCACGCGGTGACGACCTTGTCGTCGCGTGCCGGCTGTGGCCGCAGGGAACGCGCCGCCAGCAGGGCGGTGCGGACGTTGTCCAGCCGCTCGGTGTCATCGGGATCGGCCCGCAACTGCAGCACCGAAGCGCCGTGTTCGAATGTGCCACCGTCGGTGACACCGAAAACCTCTGCCGCCCAACGTCCGTCGTCGGCGCCGAGAACCTCGCAGAGCTGCCCGGGAGTCCAGACGTAGGTCAGGCCCTCTTCGCCGGCAGCGTCGGCATCCAGGGAGGACACGAACATCGCGTCGCTGCGCAGTTCATCGATCAGGAACCGCGCGATGCCGTCAGCGGTCCTGCACGCCAGCGCATCCCCGGTACGCCGGGCCCAGTGCGCGTAGCCGCGCAGCAGTTGGGCGTTGTCGTAGAGCATCTTCTCGAAGTGCGGCACCACCCACGACGCATCGACGCTGTAGCGGGCGAATCCGCCGGCGAGCTGGTCGTAGATGCCACCGCGGGCCATCGCCTCCCCGGCACGCACAACCGCGGCCAGCGGCGCCGCCGCCCCGGTGCGTTCGTGGTTGCGCAGCAACGCCTCCAACAGCGCCGACGGCGGAAACTTCGGCGCCCCACCGAATCCGCCGTTGGCGACGTCCTCGTCGGCGAGCACCGCCGCCACCGCGTCGTCGCACATCGCCGGCGTCACCGGCGGGCCTCCGCCCGGCAGTCCGGAGGACATCGACCGCAGTTCGTCGGCGATCTTGTCCGACGTGTCCTCCACTTCGGCGCGCCGCGTCCGCCACGTCTCGGACACTGCGGCGAGCAACTGCAGGAAGTTCGGTTTCGGGTAGTAGGTTCCGCAGAAGAACGGCCGCCCGTCCGGGGTCAGGAAGCAGGTCATCGGCCAGCCACCCTGCCCGGTCAACGCGACCGTCGCGTTCATGTAGACCGCGTCGAGGTCGGGCCGTTCCTCCCGGTCGACCTTGATGCAGACGAAGTTCTTGTTGGCGGCGGCGGCCACCTCGGCGTCGGCGAACGACTCGTGCGCCATGACGTGACACCAGTGGCACGCGGCGTAACCGATCGACAGCAGGATCGGGACATCGCGCTGCGCCGCCAGGGCCAGCGCCTCCGGCGTCCACTGTTGCCAGCGCACCGGGTTGTCGGCGTGCTGGCGCAGGTACGGGCTGGTCGCCGCCGCGAGCGTATTGGAGGTGGGTACCTCAGCCGGGCTCACGTTTCGTCCCGTCGGCCGGGTCGTCGGTTCCCCGCTCGGGAGCGGCACCCCCGGCGCCGTCGGCCGGGTGCTCGCCGGCCGGGTCGGCGCCCTCCGCAGGTTCGTCGAAGGACTTCGGCACCCGCTGCAGGTGCCGGTTCATCGACCACACCAGCACGAAGACCCCGATCAGCAACAGGATCACGATGATGAAGCCCAGTGGGCTGGCCTTGCCGAAATCCGGGCCGGTCTGCCGCGGCTCCTCCTGCGCCAGCACGGCGGCCATCAGGTTCAGGCCGAGCGTCGTCGTCGCGTTCACTCGCGTCCCTCGATTCCGGCGAACAGGTCGGTCTCCGGCAGGCGCACCGGCACCCGCGATCGAGCCAACTCGAACTCCTCTGTCGGCCACAGCCGTTGCTGCCACTCCATCGGCGTGGTGAAGAAAAAACTCTTCGGATCGATCTGGGTGGCGTGCGCCAGCAGCGCGTCGTCGCGCTGGGCGAAGTACTTCGCGCAGTCCACCCGGGTGGTCACCCGCTTGCCGAGCAGGTCGTCGTCGGGATCCCACTTCTCCAGCCACTTGGCGAACGGCCCCTCCTGGCCGTGCTTGGCGAATTCGTCCTGCAGCACCTGCATCCGCTGCCGCAGGAAACCGTGGTTGTAGTACAGCTTCAGCACGCTCCACGGCTCGCCGGCGTCGGGGTAGAGCCGGTGGTCGGCGGCCGCCTCGTAGGCCGCGACGGACACCTGGTGGCACCGGATGTGGTCCGGGTGCGGATACCCGCCGTTCTCGTCGTAGGTGGTCATCACGTGCGGTTTGAACTCCCGGATCACCCGGACCAGGGCCTCGGCGGGCACCTCGAGCGGCTCCAGCGCGAAACAGCCTTCCGGCAGCGGCGGCAGCGGGTCACCCTCCGGCAGTCCGGAGTCGACGAAACCCAGCCAGTGGTGCTCCACGCCGAGGATCTCCGCGGCTCTGGCCATCTCGTCCCGACGGATCTCCGACATCCGTCCGTGGACGTCGGGCAGGTCCATCGCCGGGTTGAGGATGTCGCCGCGCTCCCCGCCGGTCAGAGTCACCACCATGACGCGCGCGCCCTCGTCGGCGTAGCGCGCCATCGCCGCGGCACCCTTGCTGGACTCGTCGTCCGGGTGCGCGTGTACGGCCATCAACCGCAGTTCGCTCAACCTGTTCTCTCTTACATGCTCACCTGCGCGGACAGTGACGCTCGAACTCACCGAGAGTCCAACAACACCGGCGGCCTCTATAGTTCCAGTCCTAGTACACCCATCTGACCGACGGGCATGCAAAACGAGATGATCGAGCGCCCCGCCGCCCGCTACGGCCGGCAACAGCTGTCCCGGCGCACGCGCCGCCGGATCGCCGTCGGATTGACCGTGCTGGTGCTGGTGGCGGGGGTGGTGATCGCCGCAGTGGCCTTCTTCCGGTTCGGTGCGGGGGATGTGAAGGGCGAACTCGGCGGTTACCGGATCGTCGACGACGAGACCGTGGAGGTCACGGTCAGCGTCACCCGGGACGATCCGTCCCGACGCGTGGTGTGCATCGTGCGCGCCCGGTCGTATGACGGCAACGAGATCGGCAGGCGCGAGGTGCTCGTCGCGCCGTCGACCGAGGAAACCGTGCAGGTCAGGACCATCGTCAAGACGAGCATGCCGGCCGTCGTCGGCGAGGTGTACGGCTGCGGATCGGATGTGCCGCCGTACCTGGTGGGCGGCTGACGATCTGCCGCCCGGCGAACGCACAGCAGCGAAAACATGAAAACCGGGTATCCCCCCGGTGCTATCATGGATCGATACACGGTTCCTGCTGGGGCCGTGTATTGCTGCATTTTGGGTGGGCAGATTGAGTGCCCGCGACGGCGGCAATACACACACGACAGCTCCCGGCGCCGTAGCAGAACTTCTCAACGCGAAAAGCGCGGAAGCAACAACGACAGGAGCGCGACGACATGACCGACACCCAGGTCACCTGGTTGACCGAGGAGGCCTTCGACAGGCTCAAGGCAGAACTCGACCAACTGATCGCCCACCGCCCGGTCATCGCCGCCGAGATCAACGACCGCCGCGAAGAGGGCGACCTGCGGGAGAACGGCGGCTATCACGCCGCCCGCGAGGAGCAGGGGCAGCAGGAGGCCCGGATCCGTCAGCTGCAGGAACTCCTCAACAGCGCCAAGGTGGGCGAAGCGCCCAAGCAGTCCGGGGTGGCGCTGCCGGGTTCGGTCGTCAAGGTCTACTACGACGACGACGAGAGCGACACCGAGACGTTCCTGATCGGCACCCGCCAGGAGGGCGTCACCGACGGCAAGCTCGAGGTGTACTCCCCCAACTCACCGCTGGGCGGCGCGCTGCTCGACGCGAAGGTCGGCGAGTCCCGGGCCTACACCGTGCCCAACGGCAACACCGTCAAGGTGACGCTCGTCAGTGCGGAGCCCTACCACTCCTGATCGGTGCGGGCCGCGGCAGCGGGTTACTCTCCAGCCCATGGCGCAGATCGCCGAGGACCTGTTCTTGCTGTTGGTGGACAACGCCGGCGCACAGCCCGGGCTGGACCGCCCCCGTCGTGACCATGTCCTGGCGGCGGCGATGCTCCTCGACCTGGCACACGCGTCCCAGATCCGCCCGGCGGTAGACGGCGAATCGGCGCCGTCGGGGCGGCTGCTGGCGTTGGCTGCCACGACGGCGCCGGATCCCGTCACCGAACCCGCGTTGCGGCTGCTGCAGACGAAGCCGCTGAAGCCGGTGACCGCGATCAAGAAAATCGCCAAGGACTCTCAGCCACGGCTGGTCGACCATCTGGAGCGCACCGGGCAGCTCCGGCGAAACTCCGTGCCGTCCCGGCGGTTGCGCCGCACCCACACATTCCCGCTGACGGACCGGGAACGGGTCGGTCCCGCGCGGGCGGCGTTGCTGTCCGCGCTCTTCGATCGCACCCCGCCCGGCCCGTCGACGGCGGCGATCATCACCGTGCTGCACGCCGTCGACGGTCTCGGCGCGTTGCTCAGTCTCAACGACCGTGGCTGGCGCTGGGTGCACGCCCGCGCCGGCGAGATCGCCGGCGGCAGTTGGGTCGACGAGTCACCGACGGCACTGCCCGAGGTGAACCTCGCGGTCACCGCGTCAGCGGTACGCCAGGCGTTGCAGGGTTGACTGCACTTTGATGCCGGTCATCGTCTAGTCCGACCCCATGCGGATGCCAGGCTCACAGCGTCACGCCAGCGCGCAAGTTCGACCGTGCGACGTGAATCGTCCATCTCCGGCAGCCACTCGGCGGCGCGCTGCCAGTTTCGCCGCAACACCGCCTTGTCCGGCCAGTACCCGGCGCTGAGTCCCGCGGCGTAGGCAGCGCCGAGCGCCACCGTCTCCGTCATCATCGGCCGAATCACCGGCACCCCGAGAAGGTTCGCCACCGTCCGCATGAGCAGGTTGTTGGAGGTCATCCCACCGTCGACCGCGAGGGATCGGGTGGACACCCCCGCGTCGGAGTCCATCGCCTCGACGACGTCGCACACCTGGAATGCGACAGCCTCCAGGATCGCCCTGGCCAGGTGGCCCCGGCTCGTGTACCCGGTGAGGCCGACGACGATCCCTTGTGCCGCGTGGTCCCAGTGCGGCGCGAGAAGTCCGGAGAACGCGGGCACGATGTAGCAGCCGCCGTTGTCTGTGACCGTGTTCGCGACGGTCTCGATCTCGGGCGAGGCGTCGATGAAACCCAGGGTTGTGCGGCACCAGTCGACGAGAGCACCCGCCACCGCGATGGACCCTTCGAGCGCATAGACCGGCGGCTCGCCGTCGATCGCGTAGGCGACGGTGCTGATCAGACCGTGGCTCGACGACACGACGTCGCCACCGGTGTTCAGAAGCAGAAAGCTACCGGTTCCGAAGGTGCATTTCGCCGCACCCGCGTCGAAGGCAGTCTGTCCGAACAGAGCCGCCTGCTGGTCGCCGATCAGAGCGGTAACCTCGATGCCCTCGATCGGCTCACGGGTGGTGCCGAACCGGGCCAGAGTAGGTCTGATCTGCGGCAACATTGCCCGTGGAACATCAAAAATCGACAAGAGTTCATCGTCCCAGTCGAGTGTCTGAAGATTCATCAGCAGTGTGCGGCTGGCATTGGTGACGTCGGTGGAGTGCACGCCGCCGTCCACTCCGCCGGTGAGGTTCCACAGCAGCCAGCTGTCAACCGTGCCGAAGAGGATATCGCCACGCTGAGCCCTCGGGCGAAGGCTGGGGTCCTGGTCAAACAGCCAGCGCATCCGTGGTCCGGAGAAATACGTTGACAGTGGCAGGCCGGTACGGGCGGTGATCTCGGCCGCGTCGAATTCTCCGGCAATCTTCGCGATGATGTCCGCGGTACGCATGTCCTGCCAGACGATGGCGCGGTGCACTGGCCGTCCCGTGTGGCGGTCCCAGACCACGGTGGTTTCGCGCTGATTGGTGATTCCCAGCCCGATGATCTGGCGGGCGTCGATGCCGGCTTCGGCGAGTGCCTCGGGCATGATCTTGCAGATCGTCTGCCAGATTTGTTCGGCGTCGTGTTCAACATGACCCGGCCCGGGAAAGAACTGCTCGTGTGCACGCTGGGAAATGGAAACCATGTGGCCATGTCGGTCGAACACCATGCACCGGCTTGAGGTCGTCCCCTGGTCGAGCGCGGCGACGTAGTACTCGGTCACTGGCTCCTCCCGTGCCCGAGCTCGCGTGAGATGGACCGACCTGTACGGACGACCAATGTGATCAGGGCCTGACGCGGTCGGCCGCGCGGGTCACATATCCGGTCCCGATGGCCGCCGACGCCGACCGCAGCGACGACCGATCCGTGCTGGTCCCGAATGGGGGCAGCGAGGGTGGCAATCTCGGGCTCGCATTCTTCGACCTCACCGGCCCAGCCTTCGTCACGCACGCCGGCAAGCTCCATGTCCAGCCGGGCCTTATTGGTGATCGTGTGAAACGTCAAGCCGTCCAGCACAATCCTGTCGATGCTGCGATATGCCCCAACATCATGCGCCAGCAGGATCTTGCCCACGGCGGATGCGTGCAGCGGTGTTTCGGGGCCGCCACCGAGGGCTTTTTCGGTCGCGTTCGGCGGAACGATGTGGTGAACCGTCACGACGTGGCCGTCGCGGAACGCCGCCACCTGGGTCGCTTCCCCCGATCGCGCCGCAAGTGCGTCGGTCCAGTTGATCGCGCGGGACCGAAGCAGGTTGAGGTCGATCCGAGCTGTCCCGAGGCGGAATAACTGGGGCGCGATCCGGTATCGGGCGGAACCGGGTTCCTGTTCGGCGAACCCCACTGCCAACAACGTCTTCAACAGGCCGTGTGTTGTCCCCTTCGCCAGGCCGACTGCGTCGGCGACTCGCGCGAGTGTCACGGGCTCCGGTTCCGCGGCCAGCACACGGATGATCGCGGCCGCTCGTTCCACCGACTGCACCGGCACTGGCACCGGCACAGCGTATATCCGACTCGCCCCACCCGTTCGGCATTGCCGAACCCCGCCGGTTCGACCATGCCGAATCCGGGCCGTTGGCTGAGGTGGACGTGGCCGCTACCGTCCACCAACAGTGAGATTTCAATCACATTCCGCGCCTACCACCACTCCGATCACACAGAGCGAATCTAGGGGAGCAGAAATGACAACGGAAGCCCAGAAACAGGAGAACCTCGACCTGCCCTCCGCGGCAGACCGAGTTCCCTCCCTGGCCGGCGAAATGATGGCCGAGTTCTTCGGCACGATGGTCCTGATCCTGTTCGGGGTGGGCGTGGTCGCGCAGGTCGTCGCCGCCAACATCGGCGATCATGACAGCATCGCGTGGGCCTGGGGCTTAGGTGTGATGCTGGGAATCTATGTCGCGGGACGGATCAGTGGTGCGCACATCAACCCCGCCGTGACCCTCGCGCTGGCGCTCTTCCAAGGCTTTCCGTGGCGCAAGGTGGCCCCCTATGCCACCGCGCAAGTGGCAGGAGCGTTCGTCGGTGCCCTATTGGTGCGGTGGAACTACAGCGAGGTCCTTGCCAAATTCGACCCCGGCCACACCATCAAGAGCCAGGGTGTCTTCTCAACACTCCCCGGAAACGGAACGCTTCCGGTCAGTGATCTGGGAGCACTTCGGGACCAGATCATCGGCACCGCAATCCTGGTCTTGCTGGTCATTGCGATCACCGATGCCCGCAACTCGGCACCGATGGCGAACTTGACCCCGTTCATCGTCGGCCTGCTGGTGGTAGCAATCGGGATGGCGTGGGGTACCAATGCCGGATACGCGATCAACCCGGCCCGGGATTTCGGCCCGCGGTTGATGTCGTTCCTGACAGGCTACGGCGGGGCGTGGCGCGATCAATACGGGAATCTGTACTTCTGGGTGCCGATCCTCGGTCCGCTGATCGGCGCGGTCGTCGGCGGAGCCCTCTACAAGTACTGCGTCGCCCGATTCCTGCCCCGCGAAGCCCACTCACCCACCAACTGACCGTCGACAACCAACCGAAGGAGTAGCAATGCCTGAGTTCGTAGGCGCGATCGATCAAGGCACAACGAGTACCCGGTTCATGATCTTCGATCACGCCGGAGCCGAAGTGAGCAAACATCAGCTCGAGCATGAGCAGATCATGCCCCGCCCCGGCTGGGTCGAGCACAACCCGGTAGAGATCTGGGAGCGCTCCACATCGGTGTTGCAGACCGCGATCAACAGCGCCAAGCTTCAGCCGAGCGATCTTGCGGCGCTTGGCATCACCAACCAACGCGAGACCACCGTAGTGTGGAACAAGAAGACCGGACGGCCCTACTACAACGCAATCGTGTGGCAGGACACCAGGACCGACAAGATCGCCACCGCTCTGGAGCGCGAGGGCAAGGGCGACGTCATCCGAGAGAAGGCCGGCCTGCCACCGGCAACCTATTTCTCGGGCGGCAAAATCGCATGGATCCTGGACAACGTTCCCGCAGCCCGCACAGACGCCGAGAACGGCGACGCCCTTTTTGGCAACACCGACTCGTGGCTGCTGTGGAACCTCACCGGCGGAGTGGACGGCGGCATCCACGTCACTGACGTGACCAACGCCAGCCGCACGATGTTGATGAACCTCGAAACGCTCGACTGGGACGACGAATTGCTCGGCTTCTTCAACATCCCACGGGGGATGCTGCCCCAGATCCGGCCCTCGTCAGACCCCACCTTGTACGGGCGTACGTGTTCGAAGACACCCTACGGCGGAATCGCACTCAGTGGTGCACTCGGTGACCAGCAGGCGGCGATGTTCGGCCAGGTCTGCTTTGCCCCAGGGGAAGCCAAGAACACTTACGGCACCGGAAACTTCTTGCTCCTCAACACTGGGACGGACCTGGTCCGAAGCAAGAACGGGCTGCTGACGACGGTGTGCTACCAATTCGGCACCAATGCTGCCGTGTATGCCCTCGAAGGCTCGATCGCGGTGACGGGGTCGGCGGTGCAGTGGCTGCGCGACCAACTGGGGATCATCGCCGGCGCGAGCGAGGTGGAGACTCTCGCCCGCGAGGTCGAAGACAATGGCGGAATCTATTTCGTCCCAGCGTTTTCAGGATTGTTCGCACCCTACTGGCGGAGTGACGCACGGGGTGCCATCGTCGGCTTGAGCCGGTACAACACCAACGCCCATCTCGCGCGCGCCACCCTTGAATCGATCTGCTATCAGAGTCGTGACGTCGCCGAAGCCATGGAAGCAGATTCGGGGGTGCACCTCGAGGTGTTGAAGGTCGACGGCGGGGTGACGGCCAACAACCTGTGCATGCAGCTGCAGGCCGACATTCTCGGCGTGCCGGTCAGCCGCCCCGTCGTCGCCGAAACCACGGCACTCGGTGCTGCCTATGCGGCGGGTCTGGCCGTCGGGTTCTGGCAGGACACCGATGAACTGCGCGCGAACTGGAACGAGTCCCGCCGCTGGACACCAGAGTGGAGCGAGGCGGAAAGGACGGATGGGTACGCCGGCTGGAAGAAGGCGGTGCAGCGTTCACTCGACTGGGTTGATGTCGGATAGCTAGACCGATCTCCGAATTCGCCTACCAGATACCGCTTTTCGAGGAGCCTTTGACATGAGTACTGCACAACCACTGAGCCCCTTCGAGCGCTCCGAGGCGCTACGCAGGCTGAGTACCGAAGAGTTCGACATCCTCGTCATCGGCGGTGGTGTGGTCGGCGGCGGGGCTGCGCTCGACGCTGCCACCCGGGGCCTGAAGGTAGGGCTGGTGGAGGCCCGAGACTACGCGTCGGGCACGTCAAGCCGTTCCAGCAAGTTGTTCCACGGCGGGCTGCGCTATTTGGAGCAGTTCAACTTCGCCCTGGTGTTCGAGGCGCTGCGGGAGCGCAGGTTGGTGCTGGACACGCTGTGTCCACACCTCGCTCGCCCGGTGCCGTTCATCTACCCGCTGGAGAAGAAGATCGATCGCGGCTACGTCGGGCTGGGCATCGGGGTCTACGACGTGATGGGCGCTGGACGCGGTGTCCCCGGCCATCACCGGCACCTGAGCCGGCGAAAGACGATGGAGTCCTTCCCCTCGGGAAACCGGTCCGCCATCCGCGGCGCCGTGCGCTTCTACGAGGGGCAGGTCGACGACGCGCGGCACACCATGATGCTCTGCCGTACGGCAGCGGAGTTCGGCGCCGCGTGCGCGAACAGTACGCGGGTCATCGGGTTCCTTCGAGAAGGCGACCGTGTGGTCGGAGCCGAGGTGCGAGACCTGGAGAGTGGGCGCGCGTTCGACATCCGCGCCCGAGAGGTGATCAACGCCGCTGGGGTTTGGACAGACGAGATTCAGGAGATGGTCGGGGGCCGAGGACAATTCAAGGTGCGGGCATCGAAAGGCGTCCACCTGGTGATCCCGAGGAACCGTATCAACTCGGCGACCGGAATCATCACCCGCACGGAGAAGAGCCTGCTGTTCATCATCCCGTGGGGCAGCCACTGGATCATCGGTACCACCGACACCGACTGGGACCTCGACCTGGCCCACCCCGCTGCCAGTCAAACCGACATCGATTACCTGCTGGCCCATGCCAACTCGCTGCTGGCCGATCCGCTCACCCGCGAGGACGTCGTCGGAGTGTACGCCGGGCTGCGCCCGCTACTGTCCGGAGAATCCGACTCGACCAGCAAGCTGTCGCGGGAGCACGCTGTCTCCAGTCCAGTTCGCGGCCTCACCGTGATCGCCGGCGGCAAGTACACCACCTACCGGGTGATGGCCGAAGATGCAGTGGACTCGGCGGTGCACGGGCTCGAACGCAAGGTCCCGGTGTCCTGCACCGAACGCGTCCCGCTGGTCGGGGCCGATGGGTATGTCGCTGCTTGGAATTCGCGCCAGCTGACCGCTGACCGCGTTGGTCTGCGGGTATCCACGATCGAGCATCTGCTGGGTCGCTACGGCACCCTGATCACCGAGCTCCTCGAACTGATCGAGAAACGTCCGGAGTTGGGCGAGCCGCTCGCCGGTGCCGACGAGTACTTGAAAGTAGAGGCGTACTACGCCGCCAGCCACGAGGGCGCCCGGCATCTCGAAGATGTGCTCACCCGCCGCACCAGAATCTCGATCGAGGTCCCGGACCGAGGCATCGCCGCCGCCCGCGAGGTCGTCGAACTGATCGCACCGGTCTTGGACTGGGACGACGCAGACATCGCGCGTGAACTCGAACACTATGACGCACGAGTTGCCGCGGAGACGGATTCTCAGCACCAGACAGACGACCTGACCGCCGACGCGTCTCGAGTCGGCGCGCCCGACGTCCGTCTTGGAACGTCCCACCGGGGTGGCGGTCTGTGATGCCGCAGGGCGAGGCCACGGCGCTCTACATGCGCCCCGACCGTAACCTGGCGCTCGAACTGGTCCGCGTGACGGAGTCCGGTGCGATGGCGGCGGGCCGCTGGGTCGGCCGCGGCGACAAGGAAGGCGGCGACGGCGCAGCGGTCAACGCAATGCGCCAACTCGTCAGCACGGTCGCGATGCGCGGCGTCGTCGTCATCGGTGAGGGCGAGAAGGACAAGGCCCCGATGCTGTTCAACGGGGAGGAGGTCGGCAACGGCGATGGTCCCGAATGCGACTTCGCGGTCGACCCGGTTGACGGCACCACTCTGATGGCCAAGGGCATGCCCAACGCGATCTCAGTGCTGGCGGTCTCCGAGCGTGGCAGCATGTTCGACCCGTCGGCGGTGTTCTACATGGAGAAGATCGCTGTCGGTCCGGACGCAGCCGACGTCATCGACATCACCGCTCCGGTTGCGGAGAACGTACGCCGGGTCGCCAAGGCGAAAAAACTCTCGGTGTCCGACCTCGCAGTGTGCATTCTGGACAGACCCCGGCACGCTGAGCTGATCCAACAGGTCCGCGAAACCGGTGCCCGGATCCGGCTGATCGCCGACGGCGACGTCGCCGGTGCCATTGCAGCCGCACGTCCGGACTCGGGCACCGACATGCTCATCGGCACCGGAGGAACCCCGGAAGGCATTATCGCCGCCGCCGCCATGCGCTGCATGGGCGGCGCTCTACAGGGCCGGCTTGCACCGACCGACGATGCGGAGCGCCAGCGCGCGAGAGATCACGGCCATGATCTGGATCGTGTGCTGCACACGAGGGACCTCGTCTCCGGCGAGAACGTGTTCTTCACCGCCACCGGTATCACCGACAGTGACCTCGTACGCGGCGTCCGTTACAGCGGCGGCGGCGCCCACACGCAGTCGATTGTGATGCGTGCGAAATCGGGCACCGTCCGGATCATCGACGCCTTTCACAGCCTGGCCAAGTTGCGGGAGTTCTCGACGATCGACTCGACGGCTGATGAGTCGGTTGAGCGATGTGGCCTAACGCCGGGCGCTCAGCGCCTGCTCGACGTCGCCGAGCAGGTCGGCGACGTCTTCGATGCCGACTGACAGCCGGACCAAGTCGTCGGGCACCTCGAGCTGGGACCCGGCCGTCGAGGCATGCGTCATCGCACCGGGATACTCGATGAGCGATTCCACACCGCCGAGCGACTCGGCAAGGATGAAAATCTCTGTGCGCGCGCAGAAGTCGCGTGCGGCCTGGGGGCCACCACGCAGCCGCACCGACACCATCCCGCCGAATCCGCTCATCTGGCGTGCCGCGACCTCGTGGTTGGGGTGTGACGGCAGGCCGGGGTAGAGCACGGAGTCGATCGCGGGGTGCCCGTCGAGGAACTCCGCGATGGCCGCGGCGTTGTCGCTGTGCCGCTGCATCCGCAGCGGCAGGGTCTTCAGGCCGCGCATGGTCAGATAGGCATCAAACGGGCCGGGCACCGCACCCGCACCGTTCTGCAGGAACGCGAACGCGTCGTCGAGCTCTTCGTCGTTGGTCAGCAGTGCCCCGCCGACCACGTCGGAATGTCCGCCGATGTACTTGGTGGTCGAGTGCAGCACGATGTCGGCGCCCAAGGGAAGCGGCTGCTGCAGGGCCGGTGAGGCGAACGTGTTGTCCACCAGGACCTTGGTACCCGTCGCGGCCGCGAGCCCGGCGATCCCTTCGATGTCGGCGATGGACAGCAGCGGGTTGGTCGGCGTCTCGACCCAGACCAGCTTGGTCCGGTCGGTGATCGCCGCGCGCACGGCGTCCAGATCGGACAGCGCCACCGCGGTGTAGCTGATCCCCCACAGCGTGAACACCTTGTCGATCAGCCGGAACGTGCCACCGTAGGCGTCGTCGGGGATGACGAGGTGGTCGCCGGGCCGCAGCAGGGCCCGCAGCGCACAGTCGGTGGCGGCCATCCCGGAGCTGAACGCCCGCGCGTAGGACGCCGTCTCCACCGCCGCCAGAGACGCTTCCAGCGCAGCGCGGGTCGGGTTGCCGGTGCGGGCGTACTCGAAGCCGCCGCGCAACCCACCGACGCCGTCCTGGGCGAACGTCGAGCTGGCGTAGATCGGCGCGTTCACCACGCCGGTGGCGGGGTCAGGCCGGTAACCGGCATGAATGGCCTTGGTCGCGGGACCGTACGCCCGGTAGTGGTCGGCCGCACTGCGATGCTCGCTCATGCCGGTCAGGGTAGCGGTGTAGAACTTGAGCATGTCCGTCGCTGCGGCCGCAACCATCGAAAGCCTGCTCGACCTCGACTCGCTGTTGAGTCCCGAAGAGCTCGACCTGCGCGCCATGGTGCGCGGCTTCGGCGAGCAGCGGCTGCGCCCGCACATCGCCGAGTGGTTCGAGACGGGGCAGGTCCCGGTCCGGGACCTCGCCGTCGAGATCGGCAAGCTCGGCCTGCTCGGCATGCATCTGACGGGTTACGGGTGCGGCGGATCGACGGCGACGGCCTACGGCCTGGTGTGCCAGGAACTGGAGGCGGTGGACAGCGGGCTGCGCAGCCTGGTCTCGGTGCAGGGCTCACTGGCGATGTTCGCCATTCACCGGTGGGGCAGCGAAGATCAGCGCCGGCAGTGGCTGCCCGGCATGGCGGCAGGGGAGCTGATCGGGTGCTTCGGTCTCACCGAGCCGGACTTCGGCTCCAACCCCGGCGGGATGCGCACCACCGCACGCCGGGACGGGTCGGACTGGGTCCTCAACGGCTCGAAGATGTGGATCACCAACGCCTCGGTCGCCGACGTGGCGATCGTCTGGGCGCGTGAGCAGGACACCGAACGCAACAGCATCGTCGGCTTCGCCGTTCCGACATCCACCCCTGGGTTCAGCGCCCGGGAGATGACGCACAAGATGTCGCTGCGGGCGTCGGTCACCTCCGAGTTCAGCCTCGACGACGTCCGCCTGCCCGAAGAGGCCCGATTGCCGGAGGCCCGGGGATTGGCAGGACCGCTGAGCTGTCTGTCCGAGGCGCGGTTCGGGATCGTCTTCGGCGCTGTGGGAGCAGCCCGGGACTGCCTGGAGACCGCGCTGGACTACGTCGGAACCCGCGAGGTGTTCGACAAGCCGCTGGCCGGATACCAACTGACGCAGGCCAAGATCGCCGACATGGCCGTCGAGCTGGCGAAAGCCCAGCTGCTGGCGCTGCATTTGGGACGGCTCAAAGACGACGGCCGCATCCGGGCCGAGCAGGTCAGTGTCGGCAAGCTCAATAACGTCCGGGAAGCCCTGCAGATTGCGCGGCAATGCCGGACATTGTTGGGCGCCAACGGGATCACGCTGGAGTATCCGGTACTCAGGCACGCCAACAACCTGGAGTCGGTCCTGACCTACGAGGGCACCTCCGAGGTGCACCAGCTGGTCATCGGTGAGGCATTGACGGGCGTCAGCGCGTTCCGCTGACGCGCGGCACACACACCGTGGTCATGATCTTGTCGGCCAGCGTCTGCCGCTTGGCGTCCCACAGTGGGAACAGGTAGCCGATGAAGCAGGCGACGGCGTCCACGGCGTGGACGAACTGGCGCAGCAGCGACGTGCCGAAACCGATGGGCTGCCAAGTCTTCTCGCTGACAACCTGAAATCTCATCACCGACTTGCCGATGCTCGAGCCGGTGGTTCCCTGGCGGTAGCCGAAATTCCAGACCGCGTAGCTGAGCGAGATCAGGGCGACCGGACCGAAGAGGGCGTCACCTACCTCCGAGGGGGTCGACGTGCAGGCCACTCCCCCGTTGTCGTAGGTCACGCAGTCGACGCCGGCGGTGCCGATGGCCACCGCCTCCCACAGCGCCGCGCCGGCGAGCAGCGGGATCACGTCGATCAGCCACGCGCCCAGTCGCGCGATCCAGGGGGTGTAAGCCCGCCTGGGCAGCGCCGGCCGCCAGAGCTGCGGCGGCGGCTGTCGGGGATCCCGATTCATGCTTCCCAGGATCTCGGCCGGATGGGCAAAGCGCAAAAATGTCGGCGTGCCCGGCGACCCCGGACACGCCGACATTCTCCAGCGCAGGTGCTACTGGGTGGCCGGCGCCACCGAGGCGCCGTTGAGCACCCGGTAGGTGTAGACCAGGATCAGCGACGCCACGGGCACCGCCACCAGCAGGCCGACACCACACAAGATGGCACCGACGACGACCACCAGGAGCATCACCAGCCACGCGAGCAACACGCTGCCGAAATTGCTCTTGCTGGTGTCGAAGCTCGCCTTGACGGCATCCAACGGCGCCAGGTTGCGGTCCAGAACCCCGATCACCGTAAACATCAGCATGATGCTCGCGATCACGCCCGGAATCACGCACAGGAAGAAGCCGACGGTCGTGATGACGCCGACGATCAACGTGGCGATGACCACGTTGCCGATGTTGCGGGGCCGGAAGAACGACCCGATGGCCACCTGCTGACCGTTGGCGATGTCGATCACGCCGCCGAGGAATGCCGACTGGATCGCGGCGCCGACAAGCAGCGACAGGAACCACCCGACGAGCGAGATCAGGATGCCGGTCACACCGGTGACGTTGTAGGAGAACGAGAACCCACTGTCATCGGTGACGTAGTTGGTGGCCGAGTCCGGAGCCAACAGGATCTGGAACAGGTTGATGAGCCCCTGCAGGATCAGCAGGACCACGCCGAAGGCCAGGGTGGCCACGACCAGCGGGACGGCGTTGTTGGTGAACTTGTTCCACGCCCAGCTGAATGCCTCGCCGACGCTGTAGCCGGACGGACCTCCCATCGGCGGATAACCCTGCGGCGGTGGCGGATAACCGCCCTGCGGAGCCGAATACCCGCCGGGGGGCGGAAAACCCCCGGACGGCGGGAACCCACCCGGCTGCCCTTGCGGGGGCGGCGGGTAGCCACCTCCCGGCGGGGGCGGCGGCGGGTAACCCCCCGGAGGAGGCGGCGGCGGGTATCCCTCCGGAGGAGGCGGCGGGTAGCCCCCGGGGGGAGGCGGATTGTCTGTCATGACGGTCTCCTGATGTCGATTGCGGTCAGAGTGGAATGCAGACGGTGGTCATTATCTTGTCGGCGATGGTTTGGCGCTTGTTGTCCCACAACGGGAACAGATACCCGATGTAACAGATTGCGCCGTCGATGATGTGAGCCAGCTGCCGAACGATTGATCGGCCGAAACCAATAGGCTGCCAAGTATTTTCGCTGACGACCTGGAACTTCATGATCGCCTTGCCGACGCTGGAACCGGTGGTGCCCTGCCGGTAGCCGAGGTTCCAGATGACGTAGGCAAGGACGGCGACGACGGCGAGCACGAGCGCCGACTGGCCGAGGGTGGACGCCCCTGTCCCACAGAATTCGCCGAGGGCGAACCCGGACGTGTCGGTGACGCACACCGTCTCGCGGGTGGCCACGAGCAGACCCCAGCCGATGCCCTGTATGAGCAGCACCGGAACGGCGTCGATGACCCACGCCAGAACCCGGGTGAGCCACGGCGTGTACGACTCCTGCGGCAGCGGCACGCCCGCGCTGCCCGGCGGCGGCAGAACCGGTTGACCACCGGGTGGTGGCGGAGCGGGCGGATAGCTCCCCGGGGGTGGCGGTTGATCGGTCACAGACGCCTTCCAGTGCTGCCTCGGCTGGCTTGAGCGTGCTTACCCTACCTGAGCAACACCTGACGACAGCGGTTTCGCGCACGAATTCGATCTTGTTCTCGGGGCGGGCGGCGCTTGGCGAACTCTGGAAAAAACCCGGTCAGCGGCCGGTGTTGCCGTCCGACAGGAAGCCCAGAAGATCGTGTCGGGTGAGCACACCCACCGGCTTGCCCCCCTCGACGACCATCACCGCGTCACAGTCCCGAAGGGTCTTGGCGGCGTCGCTCACCAGTTCTCCGGCGCCGACCAACGGCAGCGGCGGGCTCATGTGCTGGGCCACCGCATCGACCAGCTTTGCGCGCCCTTCGAACACCGCCGAAAGCAACTCACGTTCGGACACGCTTCCGGCGACCTCACCCGCCATCACCGGCGGCTCGGCGCCGACGACGGGCATCTGGGACACCCCGTACTCGCGCAGGATGCCGATGGCGTCACGCACGGTCTCCGATGGGTGCGTGTGGACCAGGTCGGGCAGCGCGCCGGATTTCCCGCGCAGCACGTCGCCGACCGTCGACTCCTGCACAGAGCCGTCGAGCCGGCTGCGCAGAAATCCGTAGGACGACATCCACTCGTCGTTGAAAACCTTTGACAGGTACCCACGTCCACCGTCGGGAAGCAGCACCACGACGAGCGCGTCGGGACCCGCACGTTCGGCGACCTGGATCGCCGCGACCGCGGCCATTCCGCACGAACCGCCGACCAGCAGCGCCTCCTCGCGCGCCAGGCGCCTGGTCATCTCGAACGAGTCGGCATCGGAGACCGCGATGATCTCGTCGGGGACCGCGGGGTCGTACGCCGACGGCCAGAAATCCTCGCCCACCCCCTCGACCATGTAGGGCCGGCCGCTGCCGCCGGAGTACACCGACCCCTCGGGGTCGGCGCCGATCACCTTGACCGGGCCTTCCGGACGCCCCTGGGACACCTCTTTGAGATAGCGGCCCGCACCGGTGATGGTGCCGCCGGTGCCCACGCCCGCGACGAAGTGGGTGACCTTGCCGTCGGTGTCTGCCCAGATCTCGGGTCCGGTGGTCTCGTAATGGCTTTCCGGACCCATCGGGTTGGAGTACTGGTCGGGCTTCCACGCCCCGTCGATCTCCCGAACGAGCCGGTCGGAGACGCTGTAGTAGCTGTCCGGATGGTCCGGTGGCACCGCCGTCGGACAGACCACGACGTCGGCTCCGTAGGCCCGCAGCACGTTGCGCTTGTCCTCACTGACCTTGTCGGGGCAGACGAAGATGCACTTGTAGCCGCGCTGCTGGGCGACGAGGGCCAACCCGACACCGGTGTTCCCGGAGGTGGGTTCGACGATGGTGCCGCCGGGTCGCAGTTCGCCGCTGGCCTCGGCGGCGTCGATCATCTTGACCGCGATGCGGTCTTTGGCGCTGCCGCCGGGGTTGAGGTATTCGATCTTCGCCGCGACCGTCCCCGATCCCGGGGGAACCACCGAGTTCAGCTGGACCAGCGGGGTATTGCCGATGAGCTCACTGATGTGCCTGGCGATCCGCATGCGTCCATCGTGTCAGGCGGCGCGGACGACTACCAGGTCGCCTCTCGGATGTACTCGCCGATCTGCCGCAGAGAGCGGTTGGCCTCGTTCACTGCCGGTGCCCCGAGCTGGAAGACATGCATCTGGCCGGGCCAGATGCGGACCTCGACGGGCACCCCCGCGGCGGCCAGCTTGCGCGCCGCCTTGCGCGCGTCGCTGAGCAGGACCTCCGATCCCGAGACGTGGATGAGGGTGCGCGGTAGACCCGGTTCGATGTGGTCGAGCGGCTCGTAGACCTCTTCCGGTCGGCCGTCGACCATGCGCCGGCCGGCTGCCTCGCTGATCAGCTCGACCAGGGCGTGGAAAGCCCGGTGCGGGAACATCACGTCGGTGCGGACATTCGGATGGTCGGCGCGTGCCTCGTTGTCGATCTCGAACAGCGGGGACATGGTGGCGATGGCGGCGGGCGATTCACCCTCGTAGCCGTTGATGCCCTCGGCCTGCAGCCGCTCGGCCAGCGCCAGCGCCAGATAGCCGCCGGCGGAATCACCGGCCAGCACGATCTGATCGGGCTCGTAGCCCGTCTCCCGTAGCCACTTGTAGGCGTCGTAGCAGTCGTCGAGCGCGGTGCCGACGGAGTGGTCAGGGATCATCCGGTAGTTGACGACCAGCACCGGGCTGTCGGCGTACCTGGACAGCGCAGCCACCAGGCGTCCGTGGGTATTGACGCCGCAGGTCAGAAATGCGCCGCCGTGCAGGTAGAGAACGACGCTGCGTTTGCCGTCGGCGGGCAGGACCCCCGCGGCGCGGACCAGCTGGGCGGTGCAGTGCGGCAGCGCGATGGTGGCGCGCACCGTACCGGCCGGCGGCCGCATGATCCTGGCGGCGAAGTCGACCAGACCCCACGGCCACGGCATCCGCGGGGCGTAGCTGCCGATGGTCAGAGTCGGCTTGACCGTCAGCAGCGCGGCCAGCCCCATCAGGCGGCCGGCGATACTCGGACCGTCCTCTACGACCTCGACAGGGGCCCCGTCGCTGACCGGGAATCGGCGGGGTTTATGCGCTCTACCTGGCCGGACAGCCATGTATGAGGTGCTGGGAACCTTGCTCGGTGCCGTCATCGCCACCACTTCCTACGCCGTTGTAGTCCCTCGATAAGCCGACTTATTCAGACAGGCTCGTAACTTAGCTTGTCACCTCTAAGCCCTATCACAATTGGTTAAACAATTTTGATACCGGAGTTGATACCGCACTGTGATCGCCGATTCGCCTCTGGACGTGCCGTGCCCCTGATGCGCCCTCTAAACTCGGCGGCGTGGGCATTAGTCGTCATGCTCCTCACCTGCGCAGTCGCCCCCCGAGGCGGTCGGTCATCGCCCTGGCGGCCGCGGCCGCCCTCGCGTCGACCGGCTCCGCCTACGTCGGGGCCCGAAATCTGCTGAGCGGGCAGGCTGAGCAGGCACGGAGTGTCATTCCGAAGTCGTGGGACGTCCCGCCGCGCGCCGACGGCGTGTACGGGCCGGGCGGCGGGCCGGTCGAGCGCTGGCACCGCGGGATCCCGTTCGATCTGCACCTGATGATCTTCGGCGATTCGACCGCCACCGGGTACGGCTGCACCAGCAGCGACGAGGTGCCCGGTGTGCTGCTGGCCCGGGGTTTGGCCGAGGAGTCGGGAAAGCGGATCCGGTTGAGCACCAAGGCGATCGTCGGCGCCACCTCCAAGGGACTGTCCGGCCAGATCGACGCGATGTTCGTCGCGGGTCCCCCACCGGACGCCGCGGTGATCATGATCGGCGCCAATGACATCACCAAACCCAACGGCATCGGCCCCTCGGCGCGTCGACTCGGCCGCGCGGTGCAGCGGTTGCGCAGCAGCGGCGCCGTCGTCGCCGTCGGCACCTGCCCGGACTTCGGCGTCATCACCGCGATTCCACAACCCCTGCGATGGGTGGCACGCAGCCGCGGTCTGCGGCTGGCCCGCGCCCAGGCGGGCGCGGTACGGGCGGCAGGTGGTACTCCCGTACCGTTCTCGGACCTGCTGGCACCGCACTTCTACGAGACCCCCGAGCTGCTGTTCTCGCAGGACATGTTTCATCCCTCGGCGGCCGGCTACGCGCTGGCGGCCAAGCAGCTGCTGCCTGCGCTGTGCAGCGAACTGGGCGAATTCGTCACCGGCATGCCGTGCGAGGAGGCGCTGGAATCGCGCAGGCCTGACGGCGGGTCGCTGCTCGGCCGGGTCACCGGGCTCACCCGGTTGTGGCGGCGCTCGACCGGGGTGCCGGCGCCCGTTCTGGGTGGGGTGCCCGCTCCGATGGCGATCGGCGCGGGCTAGGTTCTGTGTAGTTTCCGCTCGAACCCCCAAGGAGCCGTCATGCCCGAGGCCGTCATCGTCGCCACCGCCCGCTCACCCATCGGCCGCGCCAACAAGGGCTCGCTGGTCACCATGCGCCCCGACGACCTCGCCGCGCAGATGGTCAGGGCTGCGCTGGACAAGGTTCCCGGCCTGGACCCGCGGGAGATCGACGACCTGATGATGGGCTGCGCCCAGCCCGCCGGTGAGGCCGGATACAACATCGGCCGCGCGGTGGCGGTCGAGCTCGGCTACGACTTCCTGCCCGGCACCACGGTCAACCGCTACTGCTCGTCGTCGCTGCAGACCACGCGGATGGCGTTCCACGCGATCAAGGCCGGCGAGGGCGAGGCGTTCATCTCGGCCGGGGTGGAGACGGTGTCACGGTTCGGGAAGGGGGCCGCCGACGGAGCCCCCGATTCGAAGAACGAGATGTTCGCCGACGCGCAGGCCCGCACGGAGCAGGCCGCCGCCGGCGCCACCGAGTGGCACGACCCCCGCGAGGACGGCAAGCTGCCCGACGTCTACATCGCGATGGGCCAGACGGCCGAGAACGTCGCGGCGTTCACCGGCATCAGCCGCGAAGACCAGGACCACTGGGGGGTGCGGTCGCAGAACCGCGCCGAAGAAGCCATCAGGAGCGGATTCTTCGAGCGGGAGATCGCCCCGGTGACGCTGCCCGACGGCACGGTCGTCTCAGTGGACGACGGCCCGCGGGCGGGCACCACCTACGAGAAGATCAGCCAGCTCAAGCCGGTGTTCCGGCCGAACGGCACCATCACCGCCGGCAACGCCTGCCCGCTGAACGACGGTGCCGCGGCCGTGGTGATCATGAGCGATACCAAGGCCAAGGCCCTCGGGCTGACACCGTTGGCGCGCATCGTGTCGACGGGCGTGAGCGGCCTGTCGCCGGAGATCATGGGGCTGGGCCCGATCGAGGCTGTGAAGAAGGCCCTGGCGAACGCCAAGATGAGCATCGGTGACATCGACCTGTACGAGATCAACGAGGCCTTTGCGGTGCAGGTGCTCGGTTCGGCCCGCCAGCTGGGCATGGACGAAGACAAGCTCAACATCTCCGGTGGCGCGATCGCCCTCGGCCACCCGTTCGGCATGACCGGCGCGCGGATCACCGCCACGCTGCTGAACAACCTGCAGTCCCAGGACAAGACCTTCGGCATCGAGTCGATGTGTGTCGGCGGCGGGCAGGGCATGGCGATGGTCGTCGAGCGCCTCTCCTAGTGACAGCCGGCGCTGGTGTGCGCACAGATCGCGTTTTCAACTGATTCGACGATCTGGACGCACACCAGACGCCCGGGTCCGCGCGACCCGGTCGAGGATCTCGGCAGGACGCTGCCCGGCCACGACCCGCACGCATCTCCACCCGCGCTCCGCGATGAACTCGGCACGGATGATGTCGTTGCTGAACACTGTCCGTTCCCGGTGGTGCTGCCCGTCGTATTCGACCGCCACCATCACGTCCTCCCAGCCCATGTCGAGGTAGTAGCGGGGCCGTCCGTAGTTGTCGAAGACCGGGATCTGGGTGCGAGGCTTCGGATGACCGGCGCCGACGAGCAGCAACCGCAGCCAGGTCTCACGTGGCGATTCGGCCCCGCGGTCGTGTAGCGCCAGCGCTGCACGCAGCCGCGGAACGCCGGGTGAGCCGGCGTGCCGGTCCGCAAGTTCGAGGACACGCTCGGGATCGAACCTGCTGACGTTGCCGAGGGCGTCGAGGCGGGCGATACCTCGCTCCCCTCGCGTCAGCCGTCCGATGTCGAAGGCCGTGCGTACCGGCGTCGTGACGGGCAGGCCCCGCAACCACTGCACTTCACCGTCCTGCAGTCGGTCCCTTCGGGTGACAAGGCCTGTGGGCGGACGGGCGTTGGACCAGACCAGCTCGATCGGTTCGTCGTCGGGTATCCACTGGGCACCGTGAAGTCCGGCCGCGGCGGCGCCGGCAACAACACCCCTGCGTCTCGACCACAGCCACGCTGCTCGGGTCCGGTGCGCCAGCGTCGGCTCCAGGTGTTCGGGCAGGTAGACGTCGGGGAAGACCGCCTGGTAGCGCGAGCGCAGGTGGTGTTTCTTGACCAAGCCCCGGGCCAGGGCCTCGCTCCCGATGAACGGTCCGTCGAGCGGCATCACCCATCGAATCTCGCAAAACCCCTGCCGACGAACCAGGGGCAGTCCGCGGCCTGTGGATAGTGGCGCCGTGGTGTGTACCCAGATGGTGCCCGTGGGCCATTCTTCGATCTGAGCGCACACCAGCGCACGAAAAAGGGGCGCCCACGATTGTGGGCGCCCCTTCTTCGGTTGGTGCTAGTCGCTGTTGAAGTAGCTCAGCAGGCGCAGGATCTCGATGTAGAGCCACACCAGGGTGACCGTCAGGCCGAGGGCGATGCCCCAGGCGGCCTTCTCGGGCGCACCGGCGCGGATCATCTGATCCGCGGCATCGAAGTCGATGAGGAAGCTGAACGCCGCCAGCCCGATCACGAGGAGCGAGAAGATGATCGCGATGGGCCCACCGCTGCGCAGGCCGAGGCCCTCACCGCCGCCGACACCGAACATCGCGAGCACGAAGTTGCCCAGCATCAGCACGAGCGCGCCGATCATTCCGGCGACGATCATCCGGGTGAACTTCGGCGTGACCCGGATGGCTCCGGTCTTGTAGACGACGAGCATGCCGGCGAACACGCCGACGGTGCCGAGCACTGCCTGGCCGATGAGCGCGCCCGCCGAGATCCCCGACACCATCATGTTGGCGAACACGAACGAGATGGCGCCGACGGCCATGCCTTGGAGGGCGGCGTAGCTCAGGACGATCGCCGGGTTGTCCTGCTTGCGGCCGAACGTCGCGAACAGCACCATGCCCAGGCCGCCCAGCGCACCGATCAGCAGCATGGGCATGGCCAGCGCGACGTTGGAGGCTGCCACGAAGTAGGCCACGATCGCGACCGAGGACAGCACCCCGAGGGTCATGCCGGTCTTGGTCACGACATCGTCGATGGTCAGCGGACGGGAGACACCCGTCTGCTGCTGGTCTGGGTACTGTGCCCCCGCGTAGGGGTCGGCCTTTACTGCCTGCGCACCGTAGCCGGCGGCTCCGGTACCGAATTGCGCGTATCCGCCCTGCCCCTTGGGCAGTGAACGAAATACCGGGTTGCTGCTCTCGCGCACCGTCGGTTCCTCTCCTGTGCTGTGGCTCGAATGTACGAACGCACACTCAACGATCGACGGCCGTCTTCGGTTCCCGGGGGAACCTCCCAGGCCGTTCACAGGAACCTTACCCGGGCCTGCTTTACCGTGGGCAACGAACTAGATTGCATTCCGTGCACAAAAACGAGGATGTCCTAGTTTCTGTGGGCGGGCCGTCCGGCGGGAGCGTCGGCCTGATCACGCTCAACCGGCCCAAGGCGATCAACTCGCTCACCCATCCGATGGTCGAACAGATCTCGACGGCGTTGACCTCCTGGGAGAACGACGACACGGTCCGCGCGGTCGTCGTCACCGGTGCCGGCGACCGCGGCCTGTGCGCGGGCGGCGACGTGGTGGCGATCTATCACAGCGCCAAGGCGGGCGGCGCCGAGGCGCGGCAGTTCTGGCACGACGAGTACCTGCTCAATGCCCATATCGGGCGCTACCCCAAGCCCTATGTTGCGGTGATGGACGGCATCACGATGGGCGGTGGTGTCGGACTCAGCGCGCACGGCAGCGTCCGCGTGGTGACCGAGACGACCAAGATGGCCATGCCCGAGGTCGGCATCGGGTTCGTCCCCGACGTCGGCGGCACCTTCATCCTGTCGCGCACACCCGGCCTTCTCGGTATCCATGCCGCGCTCACGGGCGCACCGTTCACCGGTGCCGACGCCCTCGCGATGGGTTTCGCCGACCACTTCATCCCACGCGATCGTCTCGGTGCGTTCACCGAGACGATCCTGGCCGAGGGCACCGACAGTGCGGTCGCCGCCTTCGCCGAGGAACCACCGCCGAGTCACCTACTCGCCCAGCGGGAATGGATCGACCACTGTTATGGCGGGCAGACCGTCTCCGACATCGTCGCGGCACTGCGTGGACACGACGCCGAACCCGCCGGTGAGGCCGCCGACCTGATCACTTCACGCTCCCCGATCGCGGTGTCGGTGACGCTGGAGGCGGTGCGCCGGGCCGCATCACTGTCCACCCTGGAAGACGTGCTGCGCCAAGAGTTCCGTACCTCCTGCGGCGCCCTGCGGTCCCATGATCTGGTGGAGGGCATCCGCGCACTGCTCATCGACAAGGACCGCAACCCACAATGGTCACCACCGTCGCTGGACGCGGTCACCGCCGAAGACATCGACGGTTACTTCGTCTCCGCCGACCCCGATCTGACATTCGAACCCGGACACCGACAGGAGCAGCAATGACCGCATCCAGCTACGAGACGATCCTGGTCACCCGCGAGGGCCGGGTCGCCGTGATCACGTTGAACCGGCCGAAGGCGCTCAACGCCCTCAACACCCAGGTGATGAACGAAGTCACCACCGCCGCAGCCGAACTCGACGACGATCCGGGTGTCGGTGCGATCGTCCTGACCGGCAACGAGAAGGCGTTCGCCGCCGGAGCCGACATCAAGGAGATGGCGAACCTGTCGTTCGCCGACGTCTTCGCGGCCGACTTCTTCGCCGCCTGGGGCAAGTTCGCGGCGACCCGCACACCGACCATCGCGGCGGTCGCGGGCTACGCCCTGGGAGGCGGCTGCGAGCTCGCGATGATGTGCGACATCCTGATCGCTGCGGACACCGCCAAGTTCGGCCAGCCCGAGATCAAGCTGGGGGTGCTGCCCGGCATGGGTGGCTCGCAGCGGCTGACCCGCGCCATCGGCAAGGCCAAGGCGATGGACCTCATCCTGACCGGACGCAACATGGACGCCGAGGAGGCCGAACGTGCCGGCCTGGTGTCGCGCGTGGTGGCTGCCGACGTGCTGCTCGACGAAGCCAAGGCGGTCGCCGCGACCGTCGCCGGTATGTCGTTGTCCGCCTCGCGGATGGCCAAGGAGGCGGTCGACCGCGCATTCGAGTCCACCCTGACCGAGGGCCTGCTCTACGAACGCCGGCTCTTCCACTCGGCCTTCGCCACTGACGATCAGACCGAGGGCATGAACGCGTTCACCGAGAAGCGGGCCGCGAACTTCACCCACCGCTAGAGTGCGTTCGTGACTGATTCCGGTGAGGGCGCCGTCGCGACCGAAGACGAGACGCGCGACGACACCACAACGGCGCCGGACACCAGGAACGCGTGGTGGGTCCGGCGCTACACCTTCACCGGCACCGCCGTCGGCCTGATCTTCCTGTACTTCTCGTTGACGCCGTCACTGCTGCCACGGGGCCCGCTGTTCCAGGGCCTGGTCAGCGGAGGCGCCGGTGCGATCGGTTACGGCCTGGGCGTTTTCGCGGTATGGCTGGTGCGCTACATGAGGTCCAAGGATTCCAGCCCGCCCGCGCCGCGGTGGGCGTGGCTGGTCCTCGTGGTCGTCGGCGCCATCGGGATGACCCTGATGATCGTCTGGTTCCACCGTTGGCAGGACGACGTACGCGATCTGATGGGCGTGCCGCGGTTGGGATTCTGGGACCATCCGCTGGCGGCGGCGCTGTCGCTGATCACGTTGTTCGTACTCGTCGAACTCGGCCAACTGGTGGGCAAGCTGGTGCGCTTCCTGGTGCGGCAGCTGAGTCGCTTTGCCCCGCCCCGGGTTTCGGCCGTCGTCGCCGTCGCCGTGCTGGTCGCGTTGACGATCGCGCTGCTCAACGGCGTGGTGGTGCGATTCGCGATGAGCACCATCAACAAGACCTTCGCGGCGGTCAACGACGAGACCGATCCCGACTTCGGCGGACCCGACACCCCGCTGCGCTCCGGCGGGCCCGAGTCGCTTGTCAGCTGGGAGTCGTTGGGGCACCAGGGACGCATCTTCATCGCGGGCGGTCCCACAGTCGATCAACTCAGCGAGTTCAACGGCCGCCCGGCGGTCGAACCGATCCGCGCCTACGCCGGCCTGCATTCGGCGGACGGCATCAAGGAGACGGCGGCCCTGGCCGCGCGGGAGTTGCAGCGCACCGGCGGACTCGACCGCGCGGTCGTCGCGGTCGCCACCACCACCGGGACCGGCTGGATCAATGCCGCCGAAGCCGCGGCGCTGGAGTACATGTACAACGGCGACAGCGCGATCGTCAGCATGCAGTACTCATTTCTGCCCAGTTGGCTGTCGTTCCTCGTCGACAAGGAGAACGCCCGCCAAGCAGGCCAAGCGCTTTTCGAAGCGGTCGACGAGTTGATCCGGGAGATGCCCGAGGCCCAGCGGCCCAAGCTGGTGGTCTTCGGCGAGAGCCTGGGGTCCTTCGGCGGCGAGGCGCCGTTCCTGGCGTTGAACAATTTGATCGCCCGGACGGACGGCGCACTGTTCAGCGGACCCACGTTCAACAACACGATCTGGACCGACCTGACGGCCAACCGCGATCCCGGTTCGCCCCAATGGCTACCGATCTACGACCGCGGCGAGAACGTCCGGTTCGTCGCCGAATCCCGCAATCTGCAGCGTCCCGAAGACCCGTGGGGACAGCCACGCGTGGTGTACCTGCAGCACGCCTCGGATCCGATCGCGTGGTGGAGCCCGGACCTGCTGTTCGCCAAACCCGACTGGCTGCGCGAAGCCCGCGGCTACGACGTGTCTCCGGACATGGAATGGATTCCGATCGTCACCTTCCTGCAGGTTTCGGCGGACATGGCGGTGGCGGTCAACGTCCCCGACGGTCACGGCCACGTCTACGTCGCGGATGTCGCCGACGCGTGGGCAGCGATCCTGTCGCCGCCGGAGTGGTCGCAGGAGAAGACCGAACGGCTGCGCCCACTGCTGCACAGCGGCGAGAGCTCCTAGGCCATCACCGCGGCCGCCAGGATCACGGTGCGGTCACGAAGCCGGCCAGACTTTTGACGAAGCCCCGTCGGCCTCCTAACGTCGGCTTACCGACAAGGAAAACGGCCTGGTGCCGTGCTTGGCGTGGGCGTGCTCGTCGGCCGTCGGGTGCGGTACCTCACCGTGGTTCCTCGAACCGTCGAATCGAGAAGAGGTCACCATGCACACCGTCCCCATGCCGACGTCGACCAAGCTACGCCGGTCCCTGCTCGCCGGCGGTCTCGGCGTCGTCCTGGTCGCCGTCGGAGCCTGCTCGACCACCGAACCCGGCACCGGCAGTCCCACCGGCGAGGGCGGCACGCTCGAGCGCATCAAGGCCGACAAGATGGTCAACGTCGGATTTGCCAACGAGCGGCCGTACGCGTACCGGGAGAACGGCCAACTCGTCGGCGAGGACCCCGCGGTGCACGGCTACATCTTCGACCAGATCGGCGGCATCTCCCTCGAGCCGCACCTGTTCGAGTTCGGCTCTCTGATCCAGGCACTGAACTCCGAGCGCGTCGACGTGGTGACCGCCGGCATGTTCATCACCCCGGAACGCTGCGAGCAGGCGGCCTTCAGCAACCCGGTGTATGTGGCCACCACCTCGCTGCTGGTGGCGCGGGACAACCCCAAGGGCCTGACCGACTACGCCTCGGTGGCCGAGGGCGACGCCCGGCTCGCGGTGATGAACGGCGCCGTGGAGGTGGACCAGGCCAAGGCCTCGGGCGTGCCCGACGACCGCCTTCAGATCGTCGCCGACCAGCAGGCGGGGCTGGACGCGGTGAAATCCGGCCGGGCCGACGCATTCGCCTTGACCAGCATCTCGCTGCGAGCACTCGCGGACGGAGACGAGTCCGTCCAGGTGGCCGACGCGTTCGTCCCGGTCATCGACGGCGAGGAGCAGATCGGCGCCGGCGCGGCAGTCTTCCGGCGCACCGACACCGAGCTGCGCGAGGCCTTCAACGAACAGCTGGCCGAGCTCATCGAGAGCCCCAAGTGGCTCGAACTCGTCGAGCCCTACGGGTTCACCGAGGCCGAGCGTCCCGACCCGGAATTGACCGCAGAGCAGCTCTGCCAGGGCTGAGCCGTTGCTCGCTGAGCTCGTCGAGGCCGGCCCCCTGTTCCTCCACGGAGCCGGCCTGACGATGCTGTACACGGTCCTGGGCGCGGCGGCCGCGTTGGTGGTGTCGTTCGCGTTCGGGCTGATGTCGCTGTCGGGTTCGGTTGTCGTGCGCGGCTTCTCCCGGGTGGTGGTGGAGTTCTTCCGCGGCACGTCGCTGGTGGTGCAGCTGTTGTGGATCTTCTTCGTGTTGCCGCAGCTGGGTCTGCGCTTCGAACCGATGGCGGCGGCCACGCTGGCGTTCGGACTGAACTTCGGCGCGTACGGCGCCGAGGTGGTCCGGGGCGCCATCGCGTCGGTGCCCAAGACCCAGTGGGAGGCGACGGTCGCGCTCGGCTTGAGCCGCTTCCGGCGGATGAGCCGCGTCATCCTGCCTCAGGCGCTGCCGGAGATGGTCCCGCCGTTCGGCAATCTGTGGATCCAGATCCTCAAGAGCTCGTCGCTGTTGTATCTGATCGGCATCACCGAGCTCACCTTCGAGGTGAAACAGCTGCAGTTCGAGATGGGCAGCATGGCCGCGTTCAGCATCGCGCTGGTCGTCTACTTCCTGCTCGCCCAGATCCTGGTCGCGGTGACGCGCCGGGTGGAGGCGCGCACCGCCGCCCGCATCGGTCGGGGTGCGAAGGCGAACGCCGTCACACGACGCCGTGGGGTGGCACCGACGTGACCGAAGATCAGCGCCAACTGTGGGACTGGGAGTACGCCCGCGAGGTACTGCCAGGCCTCGTTTCGGCATTTCTGAAGTTCACGCTGGGCATCACCGCTGCGGCGTCCGTGATCGCCATCGTCGTCGGTCTGGTGCTGGTGCTCGGACGCCGGGCCGACTCGCGGTGGATCAGTTGGCCGGCCTACGGCGTGGTGGAGTTCGTGCGCAGCACGCCGATCCCGATCCAGCTGTTCTTCGTCTACTTCGGTCTGCCGGTCATCGGGATCCGACCGAGTGCGTTGGTCACCGGAGTGGCGGTGCTCGGGGTGCACTACGCCTGCTACATGTCGGAGGTGTACCGGGCCGGCATCGACGCGATCCCGCGGGGCCAGTGGGAGGCGTGCACCGCGCTCTCCCTCCCCCCGCACCGCACCTGGCGGCGGGTGATCCTGCCGCAGGTGGTGCGGCGGGTCCTGCCGTCCACCGGCAACCAGATCATCGCCCTGTTCAAGGAGACCCCGTTCCTCATCGTCATCGGCGTTGCGGAGATGGTCACCGTGGCCAACCAGTTCGGCGGCCAGAACTACCGATACATCGAGCCGATCACCGTCGCGGGCGTGATCTTCCTGGCCGCGAGCTACCCCACCTCGGTGCTCATGAGGAAACTGGAGATACGCCTTGCCCGCTAGAAGCCCGGAAAGCCCTGACGAATCGGTTGATTCGACGAACCCGGCCACCCCGATGGTGCGCTTCGAGGACGTGGTCAAGCGATTCGGCGACAAAACCGTCCTGGACGGGATGAACTTCTCGGTCGCCCCCGGTGAGCGGGTCACGTTGATCGGGCCGTCCGGCTCGGGCAAGACGACGATCCTGCGGCTGTTGATGACACTGGAACGGGTCAGCGACGGCGTGATCTGGATCGACGGTGAGCCGTTGACGCACGAGCGGCGCGGTGATCGCCTGGTGCCCGCGTCGGACAAGCATCTGCGCAAGGTCTGTCGCCGGATCGGCATGGTGTTCCAGCAGTTCAACCTGTTCCCGAACATGACGGTGATCGAGAACCTCATGGAGGCACCGGTATCGGTGCTCGGCCTCTCCAAAGAGCAGGCCCGCACCCGAGGCACCGAACTGCTGGACAAGGTCGGTCTGAACGCCTTCGTCGACGCGCACCCCACGACGCTGTCGGGCGGGCAGCAGCAGCGCGTCGCGATCGCGCGGGCGCTGGCGATGGAACCCGACATCCTGCTGCTCGACGAGGTCACCTCGGCGCTGGACCCCGAACTGGTCGTCGACGTGCTCGGCGTGCTGCGCGACATCGCCGAGACCACCGACATCACCATGCTGATCGTCACCCACGAGATGCACTTCGCCCGCGATGTCTCCGACCGGGTGCTGATGTTCGACGACGGCGTCATCATCGAGGACGGTCCACCGTCGAAGATCTTCAACGCCCCCGAACACGAGCGCACCCGCACCTTCCTCAAGGCGGTTCTCGAAGACCGGTGAGGTCGTGACCGAGGCCGTTGCCTAGATTGGCGGGATGCGCAGGTTCCCACTTCGTGCCGTCGGGGCCGCGGTCGCGGGTCTGGCACTGCTGTCCGGCTGCTCATCTGACACCGAGCCGGCGGAGACGTCGACTGCGACCCCGTCGTCCTCGGCGGCCGCCGCCCCGGTCGCGCCCGGCGAGGTCGGCGTGTCCCCCGGCGGCGTGACGACCGCAGTCGGTGCACCGGCAGAGTCCACCGAGGACGACTACTTCCAGGCATGCCTGGCCGCACGGACGTGGATGGACGAGCAGGGCGGCGACCCCAAAACCCAGATCGAGCCGTTTCTCGAGACGCTGCAGCAGGAGGACTCGTCCGGCCCCGCGACGTTCGACAGCCGCTGGTCGGAGTTGACGCCCGGCCAGCAGTCCGCGGTCATCGTCGCGGTCGAGGCCGCCGCCGACGCGCTCTGCGGGTAGCCGCCTACCGGGCCGGCGCCGTCTCCAGCTCGAGCTCGCTCTTCAGATCGGAGAGCTTGGACGGCCATCCACCCGAAACAAGCTCGCGCACAACGCTTCCCGGCGGGAAGCCACTGTGGATGACGGTCAGTTTGACGCGACCGTCGTCGACGGGCTCGATGTCGAACGACACCCTGGACCGGGGTTCGGCGGCCGCGCGGTCGATGACGTCCCCGGACAGGCCCAGCGCGGTCAGGTCACGCGTGAAGGTGTGGAAGGTGAACGCCAGCCGACGGTAGGGGTCGGCCTCGAGGATCACCTGTTCGGGGTCGGAGATGTTCAGATCGCCGTCGCGCCAGCTGTAGGTCGATCCGACCTTCCAGTCCGACACCAACGTGTGCCCCATGTACCGCTCCGAGAATGCCGGGTCGGTGACGGCCTGCCAGAGTCGCTCCGGCGTGGTCCGGATGTAAGTGGTGTAGACGAAGTCATTGTTGTTGGCGTCATTGTTGTTGTCGCCCATGGGATCCTGCTCCAATACAGTCTTGAGGTCGGCGAGCGTCTGTGCCCGCACACGGTCGTAGTGGTTGATCCAGCGGTCGGCGATGGCGTTGATCGGTTCGGCGTTGAGGTAGTGCAATTTCTCCCGGCCGCGCCACACGATGCTGACGAGGTTGGCGTCCTCGAGCACCTTGAGATGCTTGCTCACCGATTGGCGGGCCATGTCCAGCCCGGCGCACAGTTCTCTCAGGCTCTGCCCGGTGCGGGCGTTCAAGCTGTCGAGAAGGCGCCGTCGACTGGGGTCGGCGAGCGCCTTGAACACCTCATCCATGCCTGTAGTTTTCTCTCCCACATATGCAGCCTGGCGGCTACGTATGACACGTTATGCAGCTCAAAGGCTGCATGTCAAGAGTGGCCGCCGAAGTAGCAGAATGGGGACCATGCGGGTGGCACTGGCGCTGGGCAGTGGTGGGGCGCGCGGTTACGCGCACATCGGCGTGATCAACGAACTCCACGAACGCGGCCACGAGATCGTCGGCATCGCCGGGTCCTCGATGGGGGCGTTGGTCGGCGGGCTCGAAGCTGCCGGCAAACTCGACGAATACGCCTTGTGGGCAAGCTCTTTGACGCAGCGTGCGGTACTGCGCCTGCTCGATCCGTCGATCACCTCGGCGGGGGTACTGCGTGCCGAGAAGATCCTCGAGGCGGTACGCGAGATCCTCGGCGAGGTCACCATCGAGGAACTGCCGGTGCCGTTCACGTCGGTGGCCACCGACCTGATCACCGGCAAGTCGGTGTGGATGCAACGCGGCCCGGTAGACGACGCGATCCGGGCGTCGATCGCCATCCCCGGCGTCATCACGCCCCATGTGCTCGGCGGCCGGCTGCTGGCCGACGGCGGCATCCTCGATCCCATCCCGATGGCGCCGATCGCCGCGGCCGTCGCCGATGCCACGATCGCGGTGAGCCTGTCCGGCGACGATCCCCGAACCAGGCATACCGATGTCGAAGCCAGCCTGACCGCGGAATGGCTCAACCGGATGTGGCGCAGCACGTCGTCGTTGCTCGACACCAAAGCCGCACGGTCACTGCTCGAGACCCAGACAGGACGGGCAGTGCTGGGCCGCTTCGCCACGTCCGACGAGGACGACGACACCGTCGAGGAACAGAGCGTGCCCGTGGTCCCCAAGCTCGGCGGTTTCGAGGTGATGTACCGCACCATCGACATCGCACAGGCCGCCTTGGCCCGGCACACGTTGGCGGCCTATCCGCCCGACCTGCTCATCGAGGTTCCGCGCACCGTGTGCCGGAGCCTGGACTTCCACCGCGCCAACGAGGTCATCGACATCGGACAGGAGCTCGCCAGCGTTGCGCTCAACGCACTCGACGAACCTTCACAGTCCTAGGAACCGCGCCACCCGCGAAGCCTCCTTACGGCCCTGGATCCGGCCGGCCCGCGCCGACGGCGCACGACACGCCGGGTCCAGCGGGTTGGGCCCGAAGGCGGCGAGCGACTCCACGTCGGCGAACACCGCCAGGCTCGCACCGGCGAACGCGTCGATCTCCGCGACTGCGGCCGTGCCCCACGGCGACGGTGAATCCTGCCCCGACGGCACCAGCGCGACCGCGACGCCGCAGTCCCGGGCTGCCGACATGTTCACGGTGCTGCCCACCCCGCCGTCCATGAAGCGGCGACCATCGATCGTCACCGGCGGCCACACCCCAGGTACCGCGCAGCTCGCGGCGACCGCGTCCACCAGGTCGACGCCGGAGCTGTTGTCGAACACCACCAGTTCACCTGTGGCGAGGTCGATAGCGGTGACACGCAGGGTGCGCTGCGGCCAGCCGTGAGAGGGCAGCCGATGCGCGATCACCTCACGGCGGACCGCTTCGGGCACGGTCTCGGTGGCCGTGGCGACGGCGCCGATCTCCTGAAGCCTCTGCTCCTTGGTCGCGTTCGGAGTGAGCATCGCGGTCAAGAACAGCTCGGCGATCGCATCCACGGACACACCGGGATGTAGTTCGCGGCTCTCGTCGGCCACCTGCCTGTCGAACAACTCGCCCACCGACAGACCGCTGCCCAGCTGCGCGGCGACGGTGGAACCGGCGGAGGTGCCCAGAAGAACCTCAGAGCTGAGCAGCGCCTCACCCGCCTCGGGTGCTTCGTCGCAAATACCTTGCAGCACACCGGTCTCCCACGCGATCCCGGCCAGTCCTCCGCCTGCCAGCACCAGCGCGCGTCTGTTGTCGGCGCCCATTCAGCGCAGGAGCTCGTGGGAGAGCTGCTCGAGGGCTTGGCGGGCAAACCCGCGCCACAGCAGGGCGAAGGCGGGAAGCGCAGCGGCCGCAACACGGGACTTCGGGTACACGGTCCAGCGCCAGGTGACCGTTGTGCCGGTGCCGACCGGCGTGAACGACCACTCCCCGTCGATATGGTCCACCAGCGGTGCCAGCGGGCCGGTGACGTCTGACAGCGTGTAACGGAACACGTTCGGAGGGTCGACGACGGTCAACTCCTCGCGCATGCTGCCACCACCGACCTGCACGACGGTGCGGGTCTGACCGGCGGCGCTCCAGTCACCGTCCTGCCCGCGTACGGCCTTGACCGGCGAGATCGGCCCGTACCACCGGCTGAACAGTGTGGGCAGTGGCACCGGCAGGGTGCGCGCGAAAGCGGTGTCTACGTCGACGGGTATGGCGCGCGACTGGTCCATCACATGGGGTTCGGGCATGAGCAGATGCTAGTCAACGAAGGCGGGGTGCGGCCTTTCCGCTGATCAGCGGCAGGTCCAGGTAGGTGGCGATGCCGGCCGGGGCCGCGCAGACCGCGGGCACCGAGTTCACGCAGTGCGCGGCGGTGCCGACGACCCCGTACTCCGGCCCGTGGCTGCCGAGCTCGGACTGGAAACCCTTGACCGAGACCGTGAAATCGGGGTTGCCGCGCACCTCCATCTCATAGCGTTGCCCCTCCGGTCCGAAAGACCATGCCGGGTCGAGGTTCTCCTCCCCCATCAACCAGTTCACCGTCACCCGCACCACGACCTCGCCGTCGGCGAGTGCCTCCCAGTGGAACTTCCGGCCGGCGACCTGCCCTGGCGCGATCGGGCCCATGGGTGAGTCGATCGTCGCCGTGGCGACCGCGATCTCCTGCGAAGCCCGTACCCTGGAATCCGCGGCAAAACCCAACTGGTCCACACACATCCGCACGGCTTGGATGAAGCCCGCGTCGAGCAGCTTCTGCATCGGACCGGTCAGGGCCTTGTCCGGCGTCTCCCCGAACCCCATGACGTGGCGAAGCACATCGGGCGCCTCGTAGGTGCGCAGGTCGGAGTACTCCTCGGCCCGGACGAACGTCACCCCCGTCGACATCGCCGACATCAACAGCGGGAACTTCTCGCTGATCCCGCCGGGCGCGATACCGGTGCCGTGCAGTGTGGCGTTGCCTTCGATCGCGGCGGCCCGCAGCGGCGCCCCGCTGCGTTCGCTGGGATACAGCCAGCCCACGGGCGTGACGACGTTCTTGCCCGACCTCAGCAGCGAGGCGACTTCGTCCGGGTTTGCCATCAGCGGTGTGTAGATGACCGCGTCGGCGTCCAGCGCGAGGATCTCGTCGACGCTGTCGGTCGCGGTGATCCCGAGGGGTTCGGTGCCGACGATCTGGCCGACGTCGCGGCCCGCTTTGTCCGGGGAGTGCACCCAGCAGCCCACCAGTTCCAGCTCGGGATGTTCGAGCACCCCCTTCACCGCTGCGACACCGACTCCGCCGGTCGCCCACTGCACGACGCGAAGCGCCATGTCCTCTCCTCCCGCGAGTGAAAACTAGAACGCGTTCTACCCAGATGTACACCAGGTCCCCGGGCGGGCGGAGACGAAAGCGACAACCCGGCGCCATTGACCACATGTGCGGGCGCGCCCGGGCTTAAGGTGNGGTGGCCCGCCGCGCACACCTGAGGAGCGACGATGACATACCCGCCGCCACCTCCGCCGGGCCCTCCGAACTGGGCGCCGCCACCCGGCCCGCCGCCACCCGGCTGGGGGCCGCCACCCGGCCCGCCCAGCGGTGGCGGTGGGAAAACGCCGTTGATCCTGCTCGTCTCGGCAGCCGTGGTGATCTTCGTGGCGCTGGCCGGGGTCGGTGTGTGGTGGTTGCTGCAATCCGACGATTCGGCGTCCGGGCCGACGGCGGCTCCCCGCACCAGCACTCCGTCGCAGACCGGTTCCCCGGAGCCCACCCGGCGCACCAGGACGACGACGGCACCGCCGCCGCGAGCCGAGTCCTTCGACGCGCAACTGATGGGGCTGCTGTCCGCCGGCCATGACAGCTCGAACTGTGAGCCGATCAGCCCGCCGGCGGGGACGTCCATCGCGACGGTCGATTGCGCACAGGCGACCACCCCCGGCGGCCCCCGCAGCACCCGCTACTCGCTGTTCGCCGACCAGGCCACCCTGGACGCCGCCTTCAACGAGGCGGTCCTACTGAACACCGAGAATCTGGAGTGCCCAGGCAGCGGCGTCGAGTCCCCGACCACGTGGAACTACACCGAGACCCCGGACCAGGTTGCCGGCCAGATCGCCTGCGGCACTTACAACGACCGCGCCGACGTGGTGTGGACCAACGACGCGGGACTGCTGTTGGCCGACGCGCAGGGCCCCGACCTCGAGGAGCTGCACACCTGGTGGCTGCGGTACGGCTGAGCGTCGCGGTACGGTGATGGACGCAACGGCTGCGAAGAGATGGGGAGCCATGGGCAACGTCGGCAACCGGGTTTTTGTCATCGGCGTGGGTATGACCAAGTTCGAGAAGCCGGGCCGACGCGAGGGCTGGGATTACCCCCAGATGGCCAACGAGTCGGGGACCAAGGCGTTGCAGGATGCCGGGGTCGACTACACCGAGATCGAGCAGGGGTACGTCGGGTACTGCTCGGGTGACTCGACCTCGGGGCAGCGCGCTCTCTACGAGCTCGGCATGACCGGCATCCCGATCGTCAACGTCAACAACAACTGCTCGACCGGGTCCACCGCGCTGTATCTGGCAGCGCAGTCCATCCGCGGCGGACTTGCCGACTGCGTGCTGGCCCTGGGCTTCGAGAAGATGCAGCCGGGCTCGCTGGGCGGCGGAGCCGACGACCGCGAGTCGCCGATGAAGCGGCACATCCTGGCGCTCAACGAGATCGACGAGATGCAGTTCCCCGTGGCGCCGTGGATGTTCGGCGCAGCCGGCCGTGAGCACATGAAGAAATACGGCACCACCGCCGAGCATTTCGCGAAGATCGGCCACAAGAACCACAAGCACTCGGTGAACAACCCGTACGCGCAGTTCCAGGACGAATACACCCTCGAGGACATTCTGGCCGCGAAGATGATCTCCGACCCGCTGACCAAGCTGCAGTGCTCCCCGACCTCCGACGGATCGGCGGCGGTCGTGCTGGCCGGCGAGGACTACGTCGCGAAACACAACCTGGCAGAGCAGGCCGTCGAGATCGTCGGGCAGGCCATGACCACCGATTTCGCGTCGACCTTCGACGGCAGCGCCGCCAACATCATCGGCCATGACATGAACGTGCAAGCTGCCCAACAGGTTTACCACCAGTCCGGGTTGGGGCCCGAGGATTTCCAGGTGATCGAGCTGCACGACTGCTTCTCGGCCAACGAGTTGCTGCTCTACGAGGCCCTCGGCCTGTGTGGACCGGGCGAGGCACCCAAGCTGATCGACGACGACGACACCACTTACGGCGGACGGTGGGTGGTCAACCCCTCGGGCGGGCTGATCTCCAAGGGTCATCCGCTGGGCGCCACCGGCCTGGCGCAGTGCAGTGAGCTGACCTGGCAGCTGCGTGGCACGGCGGATCGTCGTCAGGTCTCAGGAGTCACCGCCGCGTTGCAGCACAACATCGGGTTGGGTGGCGCTGCCGTCGTCACCGCCTACCAGCGCGCCGACCGCTGAGGTCGCCCGTGCCGCAAGCGGGAGAAACGTTCGGCGTCCGGGTGCCGATGTAGCAAGTGGGTCGGGCCGCGCTTTTACGGAGGCACGACGATGCGCACAGCACTGCTACTGGCAGGCGTCGGGGTGGTGCTGGCCCACGCGGGCCCGGCGGCGGCTGATCAACAGAGCCCGTGGGAGGTCATCGAGCAGCTGGAGTTGGCGGGCTATTACGTCAACATCGACCGGATCGGCAACGCACCGATCGGCGAATGCACCGTGACCGACATCCGCAATCCCCAACAGCAGACCGAGCTCGCTTACGCCGACGACCCCGGCCACCACGACCGGCGCGGCCACGACGATGGCGGCCGGGTGGTGGACGTGGTTGTCCGCCAGTCGATCTCGGTGTCACTGGACTGCACCGGCTGAAACGCCGAAAGTACGGTTTCTGACGGATCTCGGCGGGAGATCGTCAGAAACCGTACCCTCGGCGAATACGCGCCCTACACCGTCGCAGGGAGTTTCTCCCGCACCGGCTCGTCGACGCGGGCGGCACCGGAACTGTGCGGATCGTCGACCATGGTGAGCTCGTCGAACGGATCCCTGCCCGCGAGAACGGCGTTCACCTTGTTCTTGTCGACGGTCTTGGTCCAGGACCCCACCAGCAGGGTGGCCACCGCGTTGCCGGAGAAGTTGGTCAGCGCCCGCGCCTCCGACATGAACCGGTCGATCCCGACGATCAGGCCGACGCCGTCGAGCAGGTCAGGACGGTGTGCCTGCAGCCCGCCGGCCAGCGTGGCCAGGCCGGCGCCGGTGACGCCCGCCGCCCCCTTGGACGCGACGATCATGAACACCAGCAGGCCGATCTGCTCGCCGACGGTCAGCGGGTCGCCGAGCGCACCGGCGATGAACAGCGAGGCCATCGTCAGATAGATCGCGGTGCCGTCGAGGTTGAACGAGTAGCCGGTGGGCACCACGACGCCCACGGTCGAGCGGTCCACACCGAGGTGCTCCATTTTGGCGATCAGCCGCGGCAGCGCCGACTCCGACGACGACGTCGACACGATGAGCAGGTACTCGCGGGCCAGGTAGCGCACCAACTTGAAGATCGACACACCGGACACGATGCGCAGCAGCGAGCCCAGGACGCCGAACACGAAGATCGTGCAGGTCAGGTAGAAGCCGAGCATCAGAGCCATCAGCTGTCCCACCGCGGCCCAGCCGGTCTGGCCGACCACGTTGGCGATGGCGCCGAATGCCCCGATGGGCGCCAGCCACAGGATCATGATCAGCACCTTGAACACCAGCTTCTGCAGATGCTCGATCCCCCGCAGAATCGGCTCGCCCGCCGAGCCGAGACCTTGCAGCGCGAAGCCGACCAGCAGCGCGACGAACAGTGCCTGCAGCACACTGCCTTCGGTCAGCGACGATAACAGCGACGTCGGGATGATCCCCTGGACGAAGTCCATCATGCCGCCGGATTCATGGGCTTTCTCGGCGAGTTCGGCGCCCTTGCCGGACGCGCTCTCCGTGAGGTTGAGACCGCTGCCGGGGTGCAGCAGATTGCCGACCACCAGCCCGATGGCAAGCGCGAAGGTGGACATCGCCAGGAAGTACACGAAGGCCAGCCCGCCGACCTTGCCCACGGTCGCGGCCTTGCGGACCGATCCGATGCCCAACACGATCGTGCAGAAGATGACCGGCGCGATCATCATCTTGATCAGCGCGACGAACATGGTGCCGAGCACGCCGACACTCTTGCCGACCTCCGGAGCGAGAATGCCGACCCCGACCCCGGCGATCACCGCGATGAGCACCGAGATGTACAGCCAATGGGTTCTGTCGCGCCGCTTGGGCGCCTCGGGCGCAGCGAGCTTGTCCGTCGTCGTCATGGCCTCTTCCTTTCAGTCCACCCGGGGCGGGTTGGCGATGTGGTCTGTAAGGATGGTCAGCGACCGCGTGAGCCAGGTCACGTTTTAGTTCATTTCGTTCAACGGGAGGCGGCTTAGCCGATGGGACCGCTGTTGCGTGGCGCCGCGTGGCCGCGGTCGCTGGCCGGGCAGGCGATCGCGCTGCAGGTGCTGGTGATCGCGTTGATCGTGGTGGCCGGTAGCGCGTTGGCGGTCGTCGACGCCCGTCGCGACGGCGACGCCGCAGCAGAACAACAGGTCCTGGGAATCGCCAGCGCACTGGCGGATTCACCCTCCACCGCGTCGGCGATCGAGTCAGGCCGGGCGACCGAGGTCCTGCAACCGGTCACCGAGGCAGTGCGCATGCACACCGACATCGCGTTCATCACGATCATGGCCCCGGACCGCACCCGGTTCACCCACACCGACCCTGATCAGATCGGCGGTGACTACCTGGGAACCATCGAACCGGCGCTGCGCGGTTCGACTTTCACCGAGGTGTACACCGGGACCCTGGGACCGTCGATCCGTGCGGTGGCCCCGGTGCGCGATTCGTCCGGGAACATCATCGGGGTGGTCTCCGCAGGAATCCTGCAACAGAGCCTGGCGGATCGGTGGCGCGCGCAGTGGCCCGTCATCGCCGCAATAGGTGTTGCAGCGCTTGCTGTTTCCCTGGTAGGGGTGTGGGCCATCCGGCGTCGGTTGTTCAGGCAGACCCACGGACTGCGTCCCGACGAGCTGCGGGTGATGTACGAACACCACGACGCCATTCTGCATTCGGTGTCGGAGGGGCTGATCGTGCTGGACGGCAGCGGCGTCGCATTGGTCAACGACGAGGCCCGGCGCCTGCTGGCGCTGCCCTCCGGTGAGGTCGACCGGTCCGATCTGCCCGAGTTCCTGCGCACGTACAACCCCGGCGCCCGCGACGAGATCCACGTCACCGACGATCGGGTGCTGGTGGTCAACCGCTCGCCGGTGCACGGTTCCGCAGGCACAAACGGCGACGGCTCGGAGGTGGTGACCATCCGCGACCGGACTGAATTGCAGGGAGCGCTGGGCGAACTCAACTCTCTGAAGATCCTCACCGACTCGTTGCGGTCACAGGCCCATGAAGCGGCGAACAAGCTGCACACCATCGTGACGATGGTGGAGATGGGGCGTGCCGAGGACGCGGTGGAGTTCGCCACCGCCGAACTGGCGCTGTCGCAGCGGCTCGTGGACAGGCTGTCCAGCACGGTGGGGGAGCCCGCGCTGGTGGCGCTGCTTCTCGGCAAGACGGCGCAAGCCGCCGAACGAGGGATCGAGCTGACCGTCACCGAGGACACCCGGCTCCCGGCGAACAGCGACGACCTCCTGCTCACCGGCCAGGAGATGGTCACCGTTCTGGGCAACCTGATCGACAACGCGATGGAGGCCTGCGACCGCTCCGACCCCTGGGTGGAGGTGACGGTGACCCAGGACGACGGAGATCTGTTGATCCGGGTCGCCGACAGCGGAGATGGCATGGACGCCAGGACCTTTGCCAAAGCGATGCGGCGGGGATACTCGACGAAATCTAGTGGGGACGCCGACCAGCACGGGTTGGGCCTGGCGCTGGTGGCACAAGTGGTCAATCGACACCACGGGCGGCTTACCACGGACGTGACGTACGGTTCGGTCGTGACGGTGACGGTGCCAGGCCCGTGATCAACGTGCTGATCGTCGAGGACGAACCCCTGATCGCAGACGCGCATCAGACCTATCTCTCACGGCTGCAGGGGTTTTCGGTAGCCGCAGTCAGTCATACCGCCCGTGATGCGATGCGGGTGGCCACAGAGGCGACGGCCTCGGGCACGCCGATCGACCTGGTGCTGCTGGACATCGGCCTCCCCGACGCGAACGGGATCGCACTGGCCTCGGCGCTGTCCGGACTGCGGCCGGCACCCGACATCATCACGATCACCTCCGAGCGCGACCTCGAGATGGTGCGGGCGGCGGTGGGACACGGCGCGCTGGCCTATCTGCTCAAGCCGTTCACGTTCGCCGCGTTCCGCGACCGACTCGAGCGTTACCAGCGTTACCGCGACGCGCTGCCTGCGGGCACCGACGCTGCCAGCCAGGCCGAGGTCGACCGTGCGCTGGGTGAGCTTCGTGTCGGCTCGGACCGGGCGACCGGCCCGAAAGGCATGGCAGCGGGCACCAACGACGAGATCGCCCGCGCGATCCGCGATGCCTCGGCTGACTCAGACGGCCCGGGCGGGCTCACCGCAGACGAGGTGGCCAAACAGGTGGGCGTCTCCCGCGTGACGGCGTGGCGCTATCTGGAAAGGCTCGCTGACGACGGCACGGTCCGGCGCCTCACCGACTACGGCAAGGCGGGCCGACCGAAAACCCGCTATCAGTGGCGCTGACCGGGGTCAGACCGCTGCGGGTTGCAACTCCCTGGCCCGGGGGACGCTGAGCGCGATCGGGTCCGTCGCCAGGAACTCCGAGTACAGCTTCTCGATCGTCGACTCGACGCCGAACACACTGACGACGCCGGAGTAGTCGGCGACGTAGAGGTGCGATCCATCGTCGTCGAGCGCGACGCACGACGGGCGGGCCGGCACCGACAACGAATCAACGACCTCGAGGCTCAGCGTGCACAGCACCGCGACCCGGTCGTAGTCGACGACGTAGGCACGCGCGTGATCCGGGCTCATCACCAACTGCGTGGGAGCTCCCCCGAGTTCGACGGTGGCGGTCACCTTCGCGGTCGACAACTCGATGACGTGGACGGCGCCGCCCACCGCCCGGTCGGAGGTCAGCACATAAACCGTGCCACCGGCGACAGCGATGTCCCTGATCGGCGAGCCGATCGGGATGACCCGCTGCACCCGGGACGTCTCGGTGTCCACTGCGACCACCTGGCTGCCGTTGTCGTCGGTGACCGCCGCGTACAGGCGCTTGCCGCTGGGGTCCACACACAGGGCGTCCAGGCCGGCGGCGGGACCGGTTCCGATGTCGACGGTCCCGGCGCGCTCGGCGGCGGGGTCGATCACGGTGATGTCGACGTGGCCGTGGGCAGTCCGTCCCGCGTAGACACGTTTACCGTCCGGGCTGGCGGCCAGTGCGCTGACCCCGAAGGCCAGCGGGAAGGTCGCGACGACCGCTCCGGCATCCAGATTGATCACCGACAGGGTGTCCTGGGTCGCAGAAGCGGTGGTGACGTAGGCGCGGTCGTCGGTGACGACGACGGCGACCGGTTCGCCCGCCAGGCCCAGATCCGTCCCGAAGGCGCGACCTGCGGCGTCGAGAACCGACACACTGTCCGTTGCCGGATTGGCCACGACGACGCCGGCGCGGCCTGCGGCGATGTCGCCGACCGGGCCATGCCCGACCGCGACACGGTGCTCGAGGGTCGTGTCGGTGGGCAGTGCCTCCGCCGTGAACGCCTCGTCAGCCACACGCGAGTCAGAACTCACTTCACGCATCACAGACCCCATAGGCCTCAAAATGTTTGCCATATGTCGTGGTACCTCCACCGGTCTCAATTGAACCGGCACTAGTTTCACCGTCGTTATCGCCCGTCCGGGCGCGACCTGAGTCGAGTGTAGCCATGTAAATTCGTGATGAACGCCCGCGTAATCCCCGGATCTCGCCGTACCGGCCAGCCCTCTCAGGAGGCGCTTAGGAATTTCTTGGTTATCATATTTTTATCGAAAGCCAGCAAATGGTAATCAATCTGCTGACAGCAGATACTCAGCATCAGGCAACTGCTACGGGCTCGAACGAACCAAACCTGGCGATAACATTTTCTTAGTTTCTCCCGAAAAAGTGAGCGTCAGATCACATCCGGACACGAGCAAGAAATGCCCTGCGTTCCCACCCGGACATCACGGGTGGCAGATGAGGGGCGCCCGGCTCGGCGGGCTGCGCCCGAGGAGTTCGCTGTGACCGGTTCTCGCTCAGGCCGACGCGGCGCCTCGAAGCGACCTGATCCCCGCCAGCGGGATCAGCCCTTCGGGGTCGCAGAGCTCGAGCACACGGGACACCGCGGCGTTGGCGACCACACACCAGGCCGCATCCTGCCGGAGCAGATGTGCGCTGATCGCGTACAACGCGGAAACGCCGTCGAAGGCCATGAAGGGCACCCCGGTCAGGTCGAGAACCACGCCGGTGTGCTCCCCCACGGCCTCGCGGACGATATGCGCAAACTCCCTGGCGTTGACCGCGTCGACCTCGCCGGACACCGCGATCGTCACCTCGGTGCCGCGCGCACGACACAGCACGTCGAGCGACGTCGACGCGATGGTGAAACGTCGGCTCTCGGCCGACTTGGTGCGGATGGAGGTGACGGTCATCGCCGGGCACTCACGCGGTGGAGATGACTACTGCTCGGCCTTCTGCCGTTCCTCGCTCGCCTTCGCGGCACCGCGGGCGCTTTCGGCTTCGGCCTCTTTCTTCGCGGCCTCGCGCTGCGCGTCGGCCTTGTCCTGCTGCGCCTCACCTTCGCGCTGCAGGTCGTCGCGGCCGGTGACGACGCCGGCAACTTCCTTGGCCTTACCCTTCACGCCCTCCACGACACCCTTGACGGCTTCTTCCGGACCTGAATTGTTGTCATCACCCACGGGACACGCCCTTTCTGAGATCTTCCTGCCCGGAACCGGCACCAGCCGCATCCGGGAGCGGCACACCCGCTCCAGCAAAGCGTCTGTTCCCGCGGCGGCGGCGCCTCAAACCTGGGCGGTCAAGGAAGCGTCACTGGGTGAAGTTCGTCAGCGCGACATCCAGCGACGAGAACAGTTCGACCAGATCGGCGATGCCGGTGATCTTCAGTGGACGACTCGTGGCAGGACCGTCGGCGACAACGCCGAATCTGGTGCTGGACCCGAGGCGGTCGCGGGTGACCAACAGGACCTGCATCCCGGCCGAACCGAGAAAGTCCACCCGAGTCATGTCGATGATGAGACCGGCGGGCTGACGTTCGAGCGCGGCCGTCACGACCTCTTGGAGTTGCGGCGCGGTCAGCATGTCGACAGCACCCACAGCTTCGACGACTATGACGCCGTCAACCTGATGTTCGGTGAATTGCTGCACGTACTGGCCTCGTCTCATGAGTTGACGTCCGCCGGAGCGGTCGCGGATCATTTCGTGAGGCTGCAGTTCTGAACCCGGAACGTTGTCGAAAACGGACAACCGGTCTACAGGCTATCGGACAGGCTGTCCGAATCAGCAATTACCGTTGAACCGGACCGGCAGAGTGCGCCTCTACGGCGGCAACGCGGTGGCCATCGCGCTGGACTCGGCCCGGTTGCACGAGGAGCGCGCACAGGTCGCGGCCGTTCTGACCGGCGATCGGCGCCCCGTTCCCGAAACGATGGCGTGGATCGCCGATCTGATGTCGACCCGCGGTATCACCCGGCGGTGGTCGACGAACTGCAGATCCGGGCAGTCAGCGCACTCGGCGACTATCCACTGGCGCGCGATCATCGATACCGCGTTCACCGACGACCGCTGACCGCCGGGCGGACTCGGCGCGCAAATGCCGGGAGGAGCCGGGCGTGGGGGCTACCATCCGCACAGGTAGACCACAGGGAGGTCATATGCACAGCCGTCTCGGGCTCGTCGCAGCTGCCGCGAGCGTCTCGGCCGGACTGTCGCTGTTCGTCGGTCCGGCCATGGCCCACGCCACCGAAGCCGACTCCCAGTTCCTCTCTGTCGTAGCCGATCTGGGTCTGCACTTCGAAACACCCGAGGAAGCCACCGAGGCGGGCAACAACGTGTGCGACATCGTCGCCGAGGGCAGCGTCAACAACATCGGCCCGGCGATCATCCGCGGCAACATCGTCGATGCCCTGCTCGCCCAGGGCGTCGACGCCGCTGCGGCCACCCAGTTGATGCGAGGGGCCGTTGACGCCTACTGCCCGGAGTACGACGCCGTCGTCGCGGGCTGATCGCCGGCCTTTCTGAACTCCTCCCGGGATCTCCCCGTTTCTCCATGGAATCTCCACACAAGCTCCAAGCATTGCAAGAGCTGCGTCGCGACGATGGTGTCAGTCAGTTTCACCGTCGTCACCGAACGTGACGCACCAAAACAGGGAGATCCATCATGAAGAAGTTCATCGCCACCGCCGTTCTGCCACTGAGTGCGCTGCTGGCCTTCGCCGCACCCGGGCACGCCGCACCGGAACAGAACGGAGGCGCCTCGTCGACCATCGGCCAGCTTCGGGCTCAGGGCTTCGACGTCCGCATCAGCCGCATCGGCAGCGCACCGCTGGACCAGTGCTCGATCCTCGGGGTGCGCAACCATCCGGTGGCCAAGCAGCCGTTCCCGATCAACGACGACGACGACATCAACGTCTTCACCGTCGCTCCCACGCCCAAGGTCACCGTCTCGCTGGACTGCTCGCGCTGACCCCCACGCCGCGCGGTCGCCGCAAGGGTCGGCCGGCGTCTAGGTTGGGAAGCCATGTCCGGTACGGGATCCGACTCAGGATCCAACGCAATGCCATCCCCCGAGCCATCCCCCGCGTTTCCCAGGGGGATGGCATTGCTTGTTGCCGGGGCGTTTTTCATGGAGATCCTGGACGCCACCATCATCGCCCCGGCGATCCCGGCGATCGCCGCTTCGTTCAGCGTCGCGGCCGTCGACGTCAACGTCGCCATCTCGGCCTACCTGGTGACGGTGGCGGTGCTGATCCCGGCCAGCGGTTGGATGGCCGACAGATTCGGCATCCGGCCGGTCTTCATCGCCGCCATCGCGGTCTTCACCCTCGCCTCCGTCGGCTGCGCCCTGAGCGGGTCGCTGCCGATGCTCGTCGCGACGCGGGTCCTGCAGGGTGTCGGGGGCGCGATGATGGTCCCCGTTGGACGGTTGGCCGTACTGCGCTACAGCGCGAAGTCCGATTTGGTCCGCGCCATCGCCGTGCTGACGTGGCCGGCTCTGGCCGCACCGGTGGTGGCCCCGGTGCTGGGCGGCGCGATCGCCACGCTGGGGTCGTGGCGCTGGATCTTCGTGGTGAACATCCCGATCGGCCTCATCGGACTGTTGTTGGCGTTCAAGCTGATTCGCGGCGGTCCCGCACCGACGCGCAGGTCGTTCGACTGGCGGGGCCTGCTCCTGCTGGGGGCCGGGATCACCGCGGCGCTGGTCGCAGTCGAACATGTTCGAGGCAGCGGAACGTCGTGGGGGCTCGTCGGGTCCGGAGCCGTGGCGGCGACGGTGTGCTTGGCCGTCGCGGTGTGGCACCTGCGGCGGACCGCCTCCCCACTGGTCGAGTTGGCCGTACTCAAGGTGCGCACGCTGCGTATCACGGTGTCGGGTGGTTCGCTGTACCGACTGGTCATCTCCGCGGTGCCGTTCCTGCTGCCGCTGCTGTTCCAGCTTGAATTCGGTTGGTCCGCCTTCACGGCGGGGCTGATGGTGGCGGCGCTGTTCTTGGGCAACCTGGTGATCAAACCCATCACCACACCCCTGATGCGCAGGTTCGGCATCAAGCGGGTGCTGCTGGTCAACGCAGTGCTGTCGGTGGGCTGGTTCGGCATGTTGGCCACGCTGCACGCCGACATGCCGATCGCGGTGATCGGGATGCTGCTCTTCGTCAGTGGTGCGCTGCGCTCGATCGGGTTCACCGCGTACAACAGCCTGGCGTTCGCCGACGTCGACGGTGAGGCTCTCACCCACGCGAACACGTTGAACGCGGCCGTGCAGGAACTGGCTGCCGGCCTGGGAATCGCCATCGGCGCGCTACTGCTGACCGTGCTGGGTTCCTACGCGTGGGCATTCGCCGCGCTCGGCGCACTCCTGGCGCTGACGATCGTCGAAACGCTGCGGCTCCCGGGCGATGCCGGGGCACACGTCAGCGGCGCCCGCTGATTTCCCGACAGCGCCGGTCGCGAGAAATTCTTGCGCGCGCCTCCCGCCAAAGTCTCGACCTTGACTTTAGCCTTGGTGCCCGTGACCACACTGCTCGAGCCCTCGCTGGCCGAACTGGACTTCGAGCCCGACATCCTGTGCGCCTGCCACAAACTCTGCAATCCTCTCGCCCATCCGGCGCAATGGTGGGTGACGCTGTCCTGCGGGTGCCCGTACCCGATGTGCCAGACGGCGCTGCGGATCGCGAATGTCCGTCTCAAGGTCCGCCCGCTGACCTGCCGGCTGTGCGAAACCGAGCAGATCACGATCCGCGGAGTGATCCGGATCTAGTCTGCCGGCACCCCGCCGACCCGTTCGGGCCGGCCGGCGCCGGACGGCTTCACGCCGGTTCGGGTGTCCTGACGTTCTCGCGCAGCGTGGCCAGCGCCCGGGACAGCAGGCGGGACACGTGCATCTGCGAGATCCCCAACTGCTCGGCGATCTGGGTCTGGGTCATGTTCTCGAAGAACCGAAGTTTCAACACCAGCAGATCCCGCTGCGGAAGTGCCGCCAGCAGCGGGCGCACCGTCTCGGCTTCGAGCACCTTGTCGAGGTTCGCGTCGACATCGCCGAAACTGGTTCCCACGGTGCGTTCGTCGTTGTCCCCAGTCGGCGCATCGGTGGAGATGGTCGAGTAGGAGCTGAACGCAATCTGCGCCTGCACCACTTCTTCGCGGTCGATGCCCAGGTCTGCGGCGATCTCGCTGGCGGTGGGGGCCCGCCCCAGCCGTTGCGACAACTCGTCGCGGGACCGCTTCAGCTGCGAGCCAAGCTCTTTGAGCCTGCGAGGAACCTTGACCGACCATCCGTGATCGCGGAAATGGCGGCGCACCTCGCCCATCATCGTCGGAACGGCGAATGCCAGGAACTCCGCCCCGTTGTCCGGATCGAACCGGTTCACCGCCTGGACCAGCCCGAGGCGCGCCACCTGCACGAGATCTTCCACCGGCTCACCGCGGTTACTGAAGCGACGGGCGATGTGGTTGGCCAACGGCAAACACGTCTCGACGATCATCTCTCGCTGGCGGCGGTACTCCATGGACTGCGGATCCAGTGTCTTGAGACGGTGGAACATCTCCGTCACATCGGCGTACTGGGTCGGTGCTGCGGTCAACATCTCGAGCGGCTCCCTCGGTTGCGGCTTGATATGCAAAGGCTCGGAGCTGAACCAGATGGCTGTACGGCGAGGTCACCGGAGGTCTCAGACTTGACCGCCGCACGCGCTGTCCGCGTCATGACGCGACGGAACGGGGTTACCCCGCTGAGGGGCTTTCGAAACGCGGCAGCCGCCGCTGCCCGCAGTCACCACCGATAATCGAGGAATTTCCCGTCGAAGGTGACCACCACCCGGTCGCCGTCGGGATGCTCGCGGCGGGTGACGTCGACCTTGAAGTTGATGGCGCTCATGATGCCGTCGCCGAACTCCTCGTGGATGAGCTCCTTGAGAGCGGGACCGTAGACCGACAGCGCCTCGTGGAACCGGTAGATCGTCGGGTCGGACAGCAGCGCGGGCTCCAGCCCCCGCGCCGGTTGCATCTGCAGGCTCTCCGCGACCGCGGCATCGAGTTCCAGCAGTTCACACACCCGTGCAGCCTGATCACTCGTCATCGGGTGTTGCCCGAGCAGCGCCGCCACGCACCACACCAGCGGTGCGTTGATCTCCTTGGCGATGTCAGCCCACGCCAGCTTCTTGCGGATCCGTGCGGAGGTGATCAGTTCGGCGGCCTGCGCCTTGGCCATGATCGGTGTCATGCGTTCGCGCCCTCTCGCTTCTCAGCAGGCTGGGCGGCCGCGACATCGTCGGGCAGCATCAGCCGGGACTTGCCGGTTCGCGCGTGGGTGGCGAACAGGGTGAGACCCACGAACGCCAGCCCGCCGACGAGATTGCCGACCACAGTCGGGATTTCGTTCCACACCAGGTAATCGGCCAGCGAGAAGTCGCCGCCGAGCATCAGCCCCGACGGGAACAGGAACATGTTGACCACCGAATGCTCGAATCCCATGTAAAAGAACAGCATGATCGGCATCCACATCGTGATGACCTTGCCCGACACGCTGGTCGACATCATGGCCGCGACGACGCCGGTGGACACCATCCAGTTGCACAGCACACCGCGGATGAACAACGTGAGCATCCCGGCCGCGCCGTGCTCGGCGTAGCCCACGGTGCGGCTGTGCCCGATCTCTCCGAGTTTCTGCCCGACCTCGTTGGGGTCGACGCTGAAGCCGTAGGTGAACACGACGGCCATCATCACCGCCACGGTCAGTGCCCCGGCGAAGTTGCCGAGGAACACCCACCCCCAGTTGCGCAACATCGAGCGCACCGTCACACCGCGGCGCTTGTCGAGCAGCGCCAGCGGCACCAGCGTGAACACGCCGGTCAGCAAGTCGAAGCCCAGCAGATACAACAGGCAGAAACCGACCGGGAACAGGACGGCGCCGAGCAACGCGTTGCCGGTCTGCACCGTGATCGTCACGGCGAACGCGGCGGCGAGCGCAAGGATCGCCCCGGCCATGTAGGCGCGGATGAGGGTGTCCCGGGTGGACATGGTGGCTTTGGATTCGCCTGCATCGATCATCTTGCCGACGAAGTCCGGCGGGTTCACATAGGACATGGCTGACCTTTCCAGTAAGTCGAATACCGGAGGATTCCCACCCCGTATTGCCGAACGGCAACGCCAGCTATTCGTGTTTGTTGCCACCCGCTCACACGAGCGCGCGCGGCATGTGAGGACCGCGCTGCGCCCTCTCTACCTGCACGGTGTTTCCCCGGAGTCCTGATCGGAGACACCACTGGGGTCGTCGCCCGACGCCGAATGCCGAATGGAGGTTCAGCCGTGGAACAGAGCAACGATCCCCCGTCCACGCCCAAGGACGCCACCAAAGCCACCGAAGATCAGCGTGCACTCCAGGACAAGCTGGACCGACGCAACGAGGATCCGGACGCTCCCGCCCGCTCGCAGACCCGGCACGACATACCGGACGAGACCTGACGAACCTCCCCGCCGAGTCCGGCGGTATTCGCACGGTTTGTCAGGACTCAGAAATACGCCGTCGGCAGGTGGCGAATTCCCAGAAGGAAATGCGAACAGTGCAGTCGGGAAATGGGTCATTCATTGGGAATGGCGCCCGCCGCCAGCCCAGTGACCTGCAGGTTGACGCAGCGGGATTGCCGGACACAGCGCCCTGCGACCGGCCGGAACAATGTGCCATTCAGATTTCCGGCAAATAACAACGGGATTCCGGCACTCGGCGTACCGTGTCGATTCACGAGCTGATTCAGGGGGACATCGATGCGGACCAAATTCATCGTTTCCGCTGTCGTCGCGGCTGCCGGCCTTGTGACGATGACGGCCGCCCCCGCCTTCGCCGATGAGTCCGACGACATCTTCATCGCGACGCTCGAGAGCGAAGGCGTCCCGTTCTCCAGCTCCGAGGACGCCATCGCGCTCGCCGAGGCCGTCTGCGAGTACGTGGCCGCCGGCCAGCCCCCCGAACAGGTGGCCGTCGAGATCAGCGGCCCCGCAGACTGGACCATCGAGCAGAGTGGGTTCTTCGTCGGCGCAGCGACCCAGTCCTACTGTCCGGCATAACCGCCGGCGTCCCCGGTCCCACAGCCCGCAGATGATGTCTCTCGGCATCTGCGGGTTGTGCTGTGCGGGCAGCGCGTGCGTCAGATTCGCCGCAGCGTGAAGGTGAGCAGCCACAGGCCGACAAGCACAGCGGCCGCGACGGCGGCGAAAGCCAGCCATCCGTTCAACAGCACTCCAGCGCTGGGAGCCGTGGTGATCGCCAGCGGAATGCACGCCGTCGGCGGGTGCACCCGCCCCAACGGCGAAGCCACGATCAGCACCGCGGCGATGGTGGACGCGACAAGACCCGACATCGGGGTGAACACCGCGGTCAGAGAGATGGGAACGGTGAGCGCAAGCCCCACCGCGTAGCAGATCGCGATGACCGCGGGCCTGCGGCGGTAGCGGTTCGGCGAGTGCAGCACGATGGCCGCCGTGCTCGCCATCGCCGACATTGCAAACGGTTCACCGAGGCGTACCAGGAGTACGGCGCTGGGCACCAGGACCACCGACGCCGCCAGCAGTCGCACGCCTGTGGTGGCCACCACAGTGGTCGTCGCGGCGCGCCCCGACTCTGTGTCGCTTTCCTGCCGGAAAGGCCACCAGCGGACCCGCGTCATCGGGAGCCCCCGCCCTGCCCGACCCGTCGGCATGAGTGTGAATTCACCCGAACAGCAGCCGATTTCCTCATTAACACCTAACTTCGCCTCGTCCTGCTTACCGTGACAGCAACGTTGACGGTACGACAATTAGGGGTTGCGTGATGGGTCAGCCACCGGCACCTGACTACCCGCAGATGGCCGCGGCCCGCGGACGCGTCGAACCTGCGCCCCGACGGGTCCGCGGCTTCCTCGGCCACGAACTGGTCTTCGACACGACGTCCGCACGATACGTGTGGGAAGTGCCGTACTACCCGCAGTACTACATCCCGCGCGAAGATGTGCGCGCCGGATTCCTGCGTGACGAGGATCATCCCCAGCGGGTGCAGTTCGGACCGTCGCGGATGTTCTCCCTGACCGGAAAGTCGCAGACCCACCCGTCGGCGGCCCGGGTGTTCGACGACGGCGACGGCGACGTCGCCGGCCTGGTGCGGTTCGAGTGGGAGTCGCTGACCTGGTTCGAGGAGGACGAACCGATCTACGGCCACCCCCGCAACCCGTACGCCCGGGTGGATGCGCTGCGCTCCCATCGCCACGTCACGGTGGCACTCGACGACGTACTCCTGGCCGACACCACCTGCCCGGTCCTGCTCTTCGAAACCGGTTTGCCGACAAGGTATTACATCGACCGGAGTGATGTCGCGTTCGAGCATCTGGAACCGTCGGACACCCAGACGCTGTGCCCGTACAAGGGCGTCACCTCGGGCTACTGGTCGGCCCACGTCGGTGCCGCCGGCCACGCCGACATCGCGTGGACCTACCACACCCCGCTGCCGGCGGTGGCGGCGATCGCGGGCATGGTCGCGTTCTACAACGAGAAGCTCGACATCACCGTCGACGGAGTGCGACTCCCACGCCCACAGACACATTTCAGCTAGCGCGGACCCCGCGGGAAGTCCGCGGCACCGCCGTTTCCTAGGCTTGACCCGATGGAACCGGACAGGCAGCGGGCGAACCTGAAGTCGCGGCTGTCGGAACCCGTTCTGGCGGCACGTGAAACGCTCGAGCGACGCGGCTCGGCACAGTTCGCCCGGCTGCCCGCACCGGTTCAGCAGGGCTGTCGGCTGATCGAACGCACCGGCCGCGACACCATCAACGACCGCGTCCCCGGCCTGGCAGCCGAGGCCGCGCTGTTCACCTTGATCTCGCTGCCTGCGCTGCTGCTGGCGGTCATCGGATCGCTGGGGTTCGTCGCGGCCGCACTCGGTCCGGCGGGCACCCAGCGGCTGCGCCAACTCGTTCTCGGCATCCCCCAGTCGTTTCTCACCGACCCCACCTTCGCCACCTATGAGCGGGTGGTCGATTCGGTGCTCGCCGAGACCCGCGGCGGCGTGGTCTCCGTGGGAATCGCCCTAGCCATCTGGACGGGTTCTCGGGCGGTGAACCGCTATCTGGAGACGATGACGATCGCCTACGGGCTCGAGCCACGCCCCGCCTGGCGTCGGCGCCTGCTGGCGCTGGGGCTGACCATCGGGGCACTTCTGGGAGCCGTTGCGGTGCTCCCGCCGATGGTGTTCGGTCCCCGGATCGTCGAATGGCTGGCCCCCGACACCGTCGCGGACACCACGCTGCGGATGCTTGACGTGTTGTTCTGGCCCGGCGTGGCCCTGCTGGTCCTCGGCGGGCTGGTCACGCTCTACCACATAGGTGTTCCGTGGAAGACCCCGTGGCGCCGGGACGTACCCGGGGCTCTGCTGGCAATGGTGTTGTGGCTCTTGGCATCTGCGGGATTGCGCGGTTATCTCGCGCTCAGCGTCCAGGACAACGCGGTCTTCCGCCAACTCGCGGTACCCATCGCCGTTGTCCTGTGGCTCTACATCACGGCGTTCGTGGTGCTGCTGGGTGCCGAGTTCAACGCCGAGATCGAGAAGATGTGGCCGTACCGCGATCATCCGTGGCAGCTGCGGCGGCTGCGGCGGCTGCGCCGCACCCGCGACGCCGACGGCTGAGCGGCCTGCGCGTCAGCGCGGGGTTTCGGGCACCATCCGCTCGCGCAGGCTGTCGTAGATGGGTGGCGACCGGGTGAGCTCGGCGGCCAAGACCGCCGCCGCCGTGGCGGCCAACATCGGGATGGCGACCGAGGTGGTTGCGGTCATCTCGATGACGATCACGATGCCAGTCACCGGTGCGCGCACGGTAGCGCCGAAGAACGCCGCCATCCCCACCAGTGCCATCGGCAGCGCCAGCGTCGTCGCGTCGCCGGGCCACACCGCGTCGAAACCGCCGACGAACAGCAGCCCCCACAGTGCGCCGATGGCCAGCAACGGCGCGAACAGTCCCCCGGGCACCGCGGCCGAGTACGACAACGGGCCCGCGACAAAACGCACCAACAGATACCCGGCAACGACCGGCAGCACGAGGTACTGACCGCTGAGGATCATCTGGGTCAGGGGGTCGCCACCGCCCACTGCGAGCGGGTTGACGAACATCGCCAGGCCGATGACGGCACCGATCACCGCGGCTTTGGCCAACGCCGGGATCCGTCGCCAGCCGGTGACGTGGTCGAGGAACCACAGCACCAGCCGGTTGTACACCGCGCCCAGACATCCAGTCAGCAGGCCGAACACCACGAAGACGGGCAGCCACCCGAGGTTGGGCGCCTCGATGGACCTGACCAGGAAATCGGGCTCGTTTCCGAGGATGAAGCGCACACATCCCACCGCGCTGGCACACGCCAACAGCGTGGCCAGAACCGTCTGCAGCCGGAACGACTTCGTCACTTCCTCGAGCGCAAACAGGGTGCCGCCGATCGGTGCGTTGAACGCCACCGCCAGACCCGCCCCGCCCACCGCGGTCTGCATCATCCGGACGTCGGACTCCGAAAGTCTCGCTCGCCGTGCCGCTTCCGCGCCGATCGCGGCACCCATGTGCACGGTCGGACCCTCGCGCCCCAGCACCAGCCCCGCACCGATCGACAACACACCACCGATGAACTTCGCGGGCAGCAGCAGGAGCAGCGGCGGTCGGGCGTCGCCGCGGAACACCGCCTCGACGTGCTGGATGCCGCTGCCTGCAGCCAACGGCACCCATCGGACGATCAACGCCGCCAGCGTCGCACCGAGCGCGGCAGCCGCCATCGGCACCAACCACCCCGGCCCCGGCAACACGTGGGTCCAGTCGACGAGTTCCACCCGCAACCGGTCGGCGGTCTGCAGGCACCAGCGGAAGGCGCCGCCGATGAAGCCGATGGCCACTCCCGCGACGATCGCCGTCGCGCAGATCAGGACGGCGCCGCGGATGAAATCGCTGTGCGGGGCGTCGTCGTCTGCGGATTCGGTCATGAGGCGGTGTTATCCGGGATCGGTGATGTCGGCGTACTCCGGGTGCCGGTCGATGAATTCGGCCACCATCCAGCACGTCGGCACGATCCGCAACCCGGCGGCACGGGTGGAGCGTAGGGCCTCGGCGACGAGAATCGTGGCCAGCCCTCGACCTTGGTACTCGGGTAGCACCTCGGTGTGCGGAAAGACGCGACTGCCGCCGCGGTCGTCGAAGTCGGCGAGTCCGACTGGGCGGCCGTCGACCTCGATGACAAACCGGCCGGGCTGTTCGGTGACCGTGGTGGGCGCGCCGGTCCTGTCGGGAGGTGTTTCGAACGTCATGGGACTCCTTCGGGTCGAAGTAGGGACAACCGCCCACACCGCCCTTACTCTAGGGAGACCTTCGGCCAGAGCGAGGTCCTATGCAGATCGAGGCGCCCGACCCACACCACCGGGGCGGACCCGACCTCAAGGACAAGGGCCTCTCACACAATGCCGTCGGGGTGCTCGGTGGCACTGTTCTGGGTATCTCGTCGGTGGCGCCTGCGTACGCGTTGACCGCCACGATCGGCATCCTCGTCGCCGAAGCCGGGTCGAAGATGGCGGTGGTCATCATCGCCGGCTTCCTGCCGATGTTCTTCGCCGCATACGCATACCGCGAACTGAACAAGGTGGCGCCGGACTGCGGCACGTCTTTCACGTGGACCACCAAGGCGTTCGGCCCCTACGTCGGGTGGCTCGGCGGCTGGGCGGCGGTGGTCGCCACGGTGATCGTGTTGTCCAACCTCGCCGGCGTCGCGGTGCAGTTCTTCTATCAGTTCGTCGGCGACCTGCTCGGAAACGACAGCATCGCCTCGCTGTGGCAGAACCCGTTGATCAACGTGCTGACGTGCCTGGCATTCCTGGCCGCGGCCACCGCAATCTCCTACCGCGGGATCACCACCACCGAGCGGGTCCAGTTCGTGCTTGTCGGCTTCCAGATGTTGGTGCTGCTGACGTTCGCGGTGGTGGCGTTGGTGAAGTCGGGTTCCTCACCGACCGGCATCGCGTTCAGCCTCGACTGGTTCAGCCCGGCCGGACTCACGATGTCGGCGTTCATCGCCGGCCTGTCGGGTTCGATCTTCGCGTTCTGGGGGTGGGACACCGCGCTGACCGTCAACGAGGAATCCCGCGACTCCGACAGCACCCCCGGGCGGGCGGCGCTGCTGTGCGTGTTGTCGATACTCGGGACCTACCTGCTGGTGGCCATCGCTACGCAGATGTATGCCGGGGTAGGCACCGAAGGGGTGGGGCTGGGCAACGAGGACATCGCGGACAACGTGTTCGGCGCTCTGGCCGGGCCGATCTTCGGTGAGCCATGGCACCTGGTGCTGTTCCTTGCGGTGCTGGCATCGAGTGCAGCCAGCCTGATCACCACCTTCCTGCCCACGTCACGCACGATGCTGGCGATGGGAACCTACGGGGCGTTCCCGAAGCGCTTCACCACCATCCATCCCCGCTTCATGACACCGTCGTTCGCGACCGTCGCCGCCGGCGTCGGTGCGGCGGTGTTCTATTCGGTGCTGACATTCGTCAGCGAAAGCGTGCTCACCGACACGATCTACTCGCTCGGCATCATGATCTGCTTCTACTACGGCCTCACCGCGTTCGGCTGTATCTGGTTCTTCCGCCACGAGTTGTTCGTCAGCGCTTACAGCATCACCTTCAAGCTGGTGTTCCCACTGCTCGGCGGGCTGGGTCTGCTGGCGGTGTTCCTGATCACCTTGCGCGACAGCGCTTCCCCGGAATACGGCAGCGGCGCCAGCATCGGCGGCGTCGGGCTGGTGCTGATCCTCGGGCTCGGACTGATCCTGATCGGGCTGGTGTTCATGATGATCATGCGGACGCGCCAGCCGGCCTTCTTCCGGGGGGAAACCCTGCGCCGCAACACCCCCGCGCTGATCGTCGAGGAACCCTAGGCGCCGGCCGTGACCACAACAGCTTGAGGTGGCGCGATGGATGAGTTGAAACCGGATCGGATCATGGCAATCGGTGGCGGCTACGCCGCTTCGAAAGTACTGCTATCCGCGGTCGGGCTGGGGCTTTACACGATGCTTGGGGCCGGAGCAATGACCACGGCCGAGATCACCACTCGGCTCGAGCTGGCGCCACGGCCGGCGAGAGACTTCCTCGACGCCCTGGTTTCACTGGACCTGCTGACCCGCGACGGTGACGGCGACGACGCCCGGTACCGCAACACTGCCGAGACCGCCCATTTCCTTGATGAGAGCAGTCCGGCGTACCAAGGTGGGCTGTTGAAGATCTGGGACGCCCGTAATTTCCGATTCTGGGCAGACCTGACCGAGGCGCTGAAGACCGGCGAGGCACAGAGCGAGGTCAAGCGATCAGGTCGGCCGTTCTTCGAGACGCTGTACGCAGACCCCGCACGGCTCGACGGATTCATGACCGCGATGGATTCGTCCTCGCGGCGAAACTTCGAGATTCTCGCCGATCGCTTTCCGTTCGCTCGCTACCGGCGACTGTGCGACGTCGGTGGCGCCGACGCACTTCTCACACGAATCGTCGCGGAGGCGCATCCGCACCTGGAGTGCGTCAGCTTCGACCTCCCTGTGGTCACCGAGATCGCCCGGCGCAAGCTGGCCGACGCGGGGCTTGGAGAGCGGGTTCGCGCGGTAGCGGGCAGCTTCCTCACCGATCCGTTGCCCAGCGCCGACGTGATCACGATGGGGATGATCCTGCACGACTGGGGTCTGGACCAGAAACAAGCCCTGATCGCCAAGGCCTATGAGGCGCTGCCGGCCGACGGCGCGTTCGTCGTGATCGAATCACTGATCGACGACGCGCGACGAAGCAACACTTTCGGGCTGACGATGTCGCTGAACATGTTGATCGAGTTCGGGGACGCGTTCGACTACACGGCAGCCGACTTCCGGCAGTGGTGCAGCGCAGCGGGATTCCGGTCGTTCGAGACCATTCCCCTCGACGGTCCTTCAAGTGCGGCAGTCGCGTACAAGTGACCTCGCGGCCACGGCGGGCTGTCGCCCTCAGGCAGTCACCTTCTCGCACGGCGACAGAGGCGCCACGTACACCCGGGCGCCGTTGGCAGGCACCACCACCGGCGCCCCACGCGCCGACGGCGACTCCCGTCGACGGCTGTACGGCCGTAACTCATTGTCCTGCAACATCGTGTGCAGCATCGTCGTCAACTCGCACATCGAGAAACTTGCGCCGATGCACCGCTTGAGGCCGCCGCCGAAGGGTACCCAGCCGTAGGGCGTCGGTCGAGAATCGAGAAATCGTTCGGGCCGAAACTCGTTCGGTTCCGCATACGTCGCCGGATCGCGGTTGATGACGTCGAGCAGCAACACGATCCGGGTCCCGGGTTCGAGAGTGTAATCACCGAGTTGGTACTGCGCTGCTGTCATCCGCCCGGTGATCGGCGCCGGCGGATGAAGCCGCAAGGTTTCGTTGATCACCGCTTCGGTGTACACGGCGCTTCCGGTGCCCACCTCGGAACGTACTCGTTGCTGCACGCGCCGATGGTGGCCCAGCAGGTCCACCAGCCACGCCAGCGTCGTGGCGGTGGTCTCGTGGCCGGCGAGCATCAAGGTGATCACGTCGTCGCGGATCTCCTTGTCCGACAACCCATCCCCCTCCTCAGTCCGCGCAGCGACCAGCATGCTCAGGATGTCGGTGGTGTCCCGCTGGCGTGTCCCCGCCCGACGGTCGGCGATCAGCGGCAGGATCAGTTCGTCGATCTTGCCGTTGACGTCGGCAAGGGCCCCCCACGTCCGCAGTGCTCCCAGGCGCCGCGCTGCGTACCGGATCGGCGTCTCCATCGACAGTGCGAGGTCGAGCAACTCGGCGAACGGCTTGCCCAGCCGGGCGACCTCGGCGGGCTGATGCGCCCCGAAGATCACCTTTACGATCACCTCCAGCGTGAGTTCGCGGGCGGCGTCGAGCATCCGGATCGGCGAATCCGCCGGCCAGGTGGCCATCGCGACGCGCGTCGCCTCCTCGATGACCGGGATGTAGCTGCGCAGGACGTCACCGTGTAACGGCGGGGTGAGCAGCTTGCGTCGGCGCAGGTGCTCGGGCTCCTCCAGAACGAACATCGACCGCCGACCGTAGATCGCTGCGGCGGGACCGACGCCCTCGCCGCCGAGCAGAATGTCCGGTTTGGCCGTGAACACTTGCTTGGCCAGCGTCGGATCAGCTACGGCGACGACCCGCCCGTAGCCGAGAACGGGAAGCGCGACTACCGGCCCGTACCTGCGCGCCACTCGGGACACCAGAGACTGCCCGCCCACGCTGTACGCCACGGCGTACAGACCGCCGAAGGCCGTGGACAGCAGTTTCGGTGCCGGCAAACTCGGGGGGCGCACGTTTCACACCATCGCACAGGGTGCACGAACTCGGCCGCTGTTTCGGTTGGATGCGGGTGATCTTCCTGCCTGTCCGCGATCGCAACACCACGTCAGCAGCCGATCCTGAGCGAGCCGACCCGGCCAGTCAACCCAGGGCGATGGCGGTGACACCGGCCAGGTAGAGACCGATCATCAGCACGGTTTCGAAACCCAGATTGCCGAAACCGTGTTTGTGGCGGCGTAACAGGCCGAGCAACAGCACCGAGACCAACACAATGGACAGCGCCACCCACGCTACTTCGCGCGACGCGATCGCCTGGTAGATGCTGCCGTCGCGGTATGCGACGTCCGAAGCGGCCAATATCAGTACGTCGTAGGCGTTCCCGCCGAGAATGTCACCCACGGCCAGTGCCAGCGCACCCCGGCGGACGGCTGTCACCGCGACGACCAGTTCAGGCAGAGAAGTGGCAGTTGCGGTGAACAGCCCGCCCATCAAAGACTGGTCCAAGCCGACGCCTGCGGAGACCGCGGGGGCCACCTGGGCCAAGACCCAGCCGGATCCGGCGACCAACGCGGCCAGCACCCCGAAGTCCGTCCACGTTCGGAGAACACCGACAGGCTTGGACTGATCGGGAACCTGCTCTTCGAGTGATTCGGTCGTCAGTCGCGGTTGCCACATCGGCGTCCGTTCGGCCTGCCTGGTCAGCCGGAGGCCGAGTAGGTAGCCGACCACGATCAGCACGGAGACGGGGTGCAGACCGAACCCACCGAGCCCAGGCAGCGCCATTCCGACAACAGGCAGCGCCAGCAACCCGATCAGGATGACGCCCTGCAACATGTTCGGTTCCGAGGCGGCGGCATACTCGAGATTGGCTCGGCGGTATGCCATATCGGCGATCGCCAGGAACGTGGTCTGCACCGCAATGCCACCGAGTGCGTTGGTGACCGCCAACGAGGCGTTGCCCTCCCACGCGGCGGTCACCGACAAGATCGAGCCCGACAGCGACGTGACCGCGCCGATGAGGATCGCGCCGGTGAGAAGCTGTCCGAGTCCGGTGATCTTGGCGATCTGCTCGGCGCGCTTGGTCAGCAGGACGCCGCCGACCGCAACGACCATCGTCGCCATTGCGAAGATCAGCAGGTTGTACGGCAGCAACTCAGTCAAGGCGAGGGCTTCGTCGCAGCCTCGAAACACCGTCTGTAACTCACCTCGCGGGCGTGCCCCGCGAGCATTGCGCCTAAACCCGGGGAGGAACCGTGCTCAGCGATCGTTGACGGTCGCCTCGAAGCTGGCGTGCGGTGCGCCCACACCCGGGTGGACCTGAACGGGCCCGGCGGCCGAGGGTGCGATCGGGAAATCGAATATCGCTGTCGGAATGTAGACTGTCGCACACGAATTCGGAATATCGACGACCCCCGAGAGCCTGCCCTCGATAGGAGCGGACCCGAGCAGCAGGTAAGCCTGCTCCGGGCTGTAGCCGAACTTGGTCAGGTAGTCGATCGCGTGCAGGCAGGCACGCTGATAGGCAAGATCCGAGTCCAGATACTTCTGCTCACCGTCCAAGGTGACCGATGTGCCGGAGAACGCGATCCACTCGGAGTACTGCGGGTCGGTGTTGCCGGGCATGAAGATGGCGTTCTCTGACACCCCGTAGGTGGCCATGCCGCCCTTGATGAGATCGACGTGCAGATCCATGAATCCGCCCATCTCGATCGCGCCGCAGAAGGTGATCTCGCCGTCGCCCTGGGAGAAGTGCAGGTCACCGAATGACAGGTTGGCGCCCGGAACGAACACCGGGTAGAAGACCCGGCTTCCCTTCGTCAGGTTCTTGATGTCCTGGTTGCCGCCGTTCTCCCGAGGTGGAGCGGTTCGTGCGGCTTCGCCGGCAACACGACTGAATTCGCCGCCGGTCAGCGTGCCGAGGATCGCGTCCTGAGGTTCGGGAGGCAGGGCCAGCGGAGGGACGCGGTCCGGGTCAGTGGCGATCAGCGCGCCCTCCCGCGCGTTCCACGTGGCCAGTAGCTCCGCCGACGGCGCGGTACCCATCAGTCCGGGGTGCACGATTCCGGTGTACTTCACCCCGGGAACGTGCCGTGACGTGGTGGTCTGCCCGGCGAAATCCCAGATCGCCTTGTAGGCGTCCGGGAACTGCTCGGTGAGAAACCCACCACCGTTGAGTTTGGCGAAGATGCCCGTGTACCCCCAGCCCTGGCCCGCGAGCGGTCCGGCATCTTCCTGCGGGATCGGTCCGACATCAAGAATGTCGACGATCAGCAGATCACCGGGCTCGGCACCCTCGATCGCGAACGGACCGGACAGGCAGTGCACCCCCTTCAGCGGCGCATTAAGGATGTCCTCGGCAGAGTCGTCGTTGTGGATGGCGCCGTCGAACCATTCCCGGCAGTGCGCTCGGAATGTGTCGCCAGGCTTGACTGTGACGGCGGCGGGAATGTCGGGATGCCAACGGTTGTGGCCGACGATCTGCTGGTCGGTGAACTTCTTGGTCGAATCGAGGGGAAACAGTAGTTCGGGCACGTGGCCTCCTCCGTGCTGGCGTCAGGCGCTTGCTTCGGTGTGGGACTGTCCTTTCGAACGTAGCGCGATCACGGCGACAGCGCCGCAGCACGCATGAATCGAGCACGGCGTTATCGTTTCCACATGCCGTCTTATACGTTTCGCTGCCAGCAGGATTGCGCGGACTTTGTCGCGCAACACCCGATAGCCGCGCCACCGGAGACCGCTGTGTGCCCGGAGTGCGGTGATTCAGCGAGGCGAATGATCGGCAAGCCGGCGCTCGGCGTGGGACGCACTTCGGCGATGCGACTGCAGGATGCGACCCGAGCGTCCGCCGACTCCCCGGACGTGGTCACGAACCTTCCGGCCGGCAGCCGCAGGGCAACTCCGATGTCGACCAATCCGCTGCACCGCAAGCTGCCGCGGCCGTGAGGCGGTTGGGACTTGTCCGGGTCGCGGTGGTCGGGACAAGGCCACGCAAGACCTCGCCCCGCATCGCGGGGTGATCAGCGTACGTCCGCGCCGGTGTTGTCAGGCCGAAGCTGCCAGCACCTTGCTGTCCTCGGCGGCGAAGGTGTCCTCCAGCTGCAGGGGTGAATAGTCGATGTCGATCTCCTCCAGGGGGCGGCCGCGGGCACTGCTGATCGTTCCGAAGCGGCGCATTCCTTTGTCCGCGGCGTACTGCTGGAATTCGTCCATGGTGAAGTTGAACGGGATCTCGTCGTAGAGAGCGAAAGCATCCTCGGTGTTCTTCAGCGCCAGCGGAATCAGCTCGTTCATCCGGGATTCGAACACGCCCCAGTTGGAGTCGTCGGCGGCGACGTGCCGCCGGCAGGTGAAGGTGCCCCAGGCCATGTGGCGCCGTTCGTCATCGCCGATGCGACGGACCAGTTCCTGCATACCGGGAAGGATGCCGCGGTCCACGCAAATACGATGCCACGCATAGTATCCCGTCAACGCCATCATGCCCTCGATGACGTGGTTGTACGTCACCGACGCCCGGACCTGGGCCGCCGGCGACGGGTCGGTGGCCAATGTGTCGAGCGACTGCGGCAATTCCTCGTAGAACATCTGTCGGTAGGACGGCAGGTCGTCGAGATAGCACTGGAGGTCGTCGGTCATTCCCACGGCGTCGAGCCACATCCGGAACACCTGGGTGTGCTTGGCCTCCTCGAAGGCGAACTGCGTCAGATACATTTCGTCACCGAGCCGGCCTTCGGCACGCACCGCCGCCATGAACGGCTGAATGTCCTGGGTGACGGCTTCTTCGCCGGCGATGAACTCGGCGCACAGGCGGGTGGCCCAGTCGCGTTCCAGGTCCGTCAGTGATTCCCAGTCGGCGCGGTCACGGGAGAAGTCGATGTCCGCCGGGTTCCAGAACTTGGCGTTGCCGCCGGCGAACAGCTTCAGCGGCATGCTGTCCCAGTTGAGCCCTCCGGCGGCCAATGAGTCGGAGTGTGTTCTCTCCATGGGGTTTACCTCCTAGGTTGTGCGGGCTGATCGGGGTGTACATGGGCAGGTTGGAATGCCGCCGCCAGCACGGCGACATAGCGGCGCACTGCCAGCGCCGGCTGCTCGGGTGTGAGTTCGTCGAGTCCCAGAACCGGGTCCAGTCCCCGCACGTACGGTGCCAGCGCCAGGTGCGGGAGGATCATCAGCAGCAACGACAGCAGGGTTTCGGTGTCGGCATCGCCTCGCAGATCGCCACGTCCTCGGGCGTCGTGCACCAGCGGCCGCAGGACCTCCAGGTAGTGGCGGTGGATCACTGCCCGCACGCTGACCCGGGCATCGGTGTCAACTTCGAAACTTGCCGCCGCGTGCAGGGACCGCTCGCGCGGATGCTCTGCGAAGTAGCCGACCCAGGCGTCGAGCAGATCAGTGAGGAACTCGAAAAATGGCCTGCTGGAGTCGAGTTCGCGGATCTGTTCCTCCATGTAGGCGCGCACCCGCTGGCTGGCCACATCGGAGATGAACGCATAGAGGTCGCGCTTGTCGGCGAAGTACTGGAACAGGCTGCCCTTGGCTACCCCGGCGCGGCGCGCGATGACGTTGAGGCTGCCGCGGGAGAAGCCCTGTGCGGCGAACTCCGCCTCGGCGGCAGCCACCACCGCTGCCCTACGGTTCCCGTCGAGACGGGCCCATGTCACTGTCGGCATCACGCCTCCGAGTCCTCTATGACCACTGGTCATATTACTGTGATTCAAGCCATAGTCAATGGTCGGCGGTGTTCCCGGTGCAGACGTGCGCGTTTCGGGCTGGACTGCGCCGATAAGCTCGGCGGGCATGGACGAGGAAGCGGCCGCGCGCAACGAACTCGACAACACCGATGCCGGCGGCCGGGTGTCCGCGCGCGACGACAGGCCTGGACACGCGTCGCGCATGGAGGCGTTCCGGATGCTGGCACAGGCGCGTGCTGCCGGCGAAATGGTCGCGCTGCCAAGGATGTTGACCGGTGATGACCGGCGCCTGCATGTGCGTCAGACCATCCGCGAGGACCATCGGCTGCGCATCGCCCGGCACAACGAAGAGGCTTTCGGCAAGTTCGACAAGCTTGCCGGGTCCAGGTTCTCGTTCTTCCGGGGCACCGCCCTGCTGTTCTACCGCGACATGGCCGGCGACGACGCATGGATGCCGACAGTGCTGGCCGCCGGCGATATTCACCCGGAGAATTTCGGCGTCATGCCCAATGCCGACAACGTGCCGATCTTCGGCATCAACGACTACGACGAGGTCTTCTACACCCCCTTCACCTGGGATCTCAAACGTGGCGCGACGGGGTTCATGATCGCCGCCGACGAGATCGGTGGATACGGGCACGGCAAGCGCTGCAAGATCGCCCGTTCGTTCGTCCGCGGCTACACCGACAGGATAGGCCGCTACGCCACCGATCACAGCGAAGGCGACTCGGATCTGCGCGAGGACAATTCGCCCGAACTGATCGCCGGGCTGATCGACAGCGCCAAGTCCGGCGGCCGGGCCAAGTGGCTGACCAAGAAGTACTACAACGAGACGGCCACCGGCTTCAAGTCCAGCAAGAAACTGGTGCCCATCTCCAGCCGGCGCGACGAGTTCCAGGACTTGATCGACCGTTATGTCGAGCAGTCCGGGATCACGGTGCCCGAGCGCGCCGGCTCGATGCGGGTCAAGGACGTCGCCGAACGCCGTGGCCAGGGGACGGCATCGCTGGGTCTGGTGCGTTACTACGTGATGATCGAGGGCCCGCTGCCCGACGTTTCCGACGACATCCTGCTCGAACTCAAGCAGGCGCGACGCTCAGCGCTCGAGGGTCTGGTGCCGCCGTCAGAGCACCTGGTGGCAGGAAACGCCGACCGGGTGGTGCACGGCCAACGTGTTCAATTGGTCAGCGGCGACCGGTTTTACGGCAGCATCAAGCACCGCGGGATCAGCTTCCTGGTCAGGGAACGGTCGTGGTTTCGCGACGATATCGACCTCGACGACCTGTCGTTCACACAGTGGCGCCAGTACGCGCAGATCTGTGGCGAGGTACTCGCACAGGCACACGCACTTTCCGACGAAGCCGGTCTGCTCGACCACGACGTCGAACCGGAGATCGTCGAGGCGATCGGGTTTCCGGAACTCTTCGTCGATGACATCGTACGGTTCGCCGACGGTGCCGACAGCCTCTGCAAGCGCGACCATCAGGACTTCCGCAAGGACCACGCCCTCGGGGCGTTCCGTCGCGTCGACCTGGTGTACCGCTGAGCGGTGTAGTGGCCGCCGGCGGCCTACGTCGTCGGCGTCGAGGTTGCGGGAGTTAGGTCATGTTGGCGCAACCGGAAGTCCGACTTCGCCGACAGCACCGCGGCCGCTTTGGTCCCGCTCGACAGTGCCGCCGTCCGGGCCGCCGATCACCACGTCGTGGTCTCCCGGCCGATCGACCAGCGTGGTGATGTCGGTCGCGCCGAGTTGGGCGGCGCCGCGCTGCACGACATCGAGTGCCTGCGGCCACGATTCATCCGGAACCGGACCATTGAACACGACATAGAGGTACACGTGGATGCCGCCTGTGTTCGCCTACTCCCCGCTGCAGCCACCCCAGCTGTCCTCTTCGACCTGCCACGTCAAGCCCGGAACACGCCCGGCGATGTCGGTCGCCCACTCCTGCATGGGATTGCGGTACTGCGCCTGCGCGTCTTCGAAGGGCGGCTCTCGCGTCCCAGCTGTCGATCTCCGCCACCGACACGGTCATGCATCATCCCCGACAGGGCGAGGTCGACATCGCGACGTCAACCATCTTCGGCACGCTCCTCCTTCGTCAACGCCCTACGCTGGATTTAAGGATAACGCTGCGGTTTGAGGTCAACCCTGCAGCAGCAAGCGCACGGCGGTGGTCCGCGTGGCCAGCCGGGAGCTGATCGCCGGCGGGTCGAACTCGGCACTCGTCGACGCGGCCGCGGTGCCGATGTCCGCCATCTCTGATACCCGCGGGTTACGGCGTTATTGGTCCCCCAGTCGGACTCGAACCGACACTGTGCGCACCGCTCACATCACCCAGGCAAATGACAATCAACAGCAACCGACCCAACCGACTACCAGCTGACCCTCTTGCGAAAGAGAACGAGGCTGGTGCATTCGGGAACTCGTTGAATGGCGGGCGAGTGGGTCGAGCATTGGCCGACCCGTTTCGGAGGGGCCTGGTCCCGCAGCCCGGTCCGAGATGGAGCGAAGGCCCGTGGTCGCGCTTCATCGGTAACAGAAAACCGAAAAAACGCGACGTTGCGATCCTGGCAATCTGCGCGGAGGTCAAAACTTTAGGGTTTTCACCGATTCGGCGCACGTCTTCGCTGGGATAAGTTAGCTCCGCTGTCAGTTCTCACGAGGTTCCCAGAACTGGCTTCCGTGATCTTCCGTGAGGCGAGGCTAGGGGTCTGTGGTGCACACAATGGGCAAGCAGCGGCGGCACCCCGGTGCCGGAGGCCATAACGACCCCGCATCGACGCGTTCGGCCGACGGCGTCCACATCGGCAGGGTCGGAGCGCTGGCGGCGGCACTGGGAGTGGGTGCGGTGCTGGTTGCGCTGCCTTGGTCCGCGGCCGCTGACACCGGCGAGTCGTCGGCGTCGAGCAACAGCAGTGCATCGTCGTCGGAGTCTGCGGGGTCATCGCCGTCGACGAAGGGCGATAAGGACGACGACGCGTCGACCAACGAGAAGCGTGGGCAGACGTCGCAGGACTCGGCCGACTCCGATGACGACCGGACCAAAGACACCGACGTGGACGCCGACGCCAACGACTCGGTCGACTCGGACAGCGTTGACGACTCGTCGTGGAGCGATGACGCAGATCTGGACCGCAACGGCACCGCCGACGCTGGCACATCGGTCATCGACGTGTCGACCGATGCCGCGCCCGAAGTTCCACTGGAACCCGCCTATGGACCCGCCGTGTTGCCGGCCCCGCCCACCGAGCCCTCCCGACGGTCCTCGCTGGCCCCGGCGCCGGTGGCGATGACCGAGCCCGAAGATTCGGATCTCATGCGCACCGGCCGCGCCACGACTCTTGCCGAGGACACCGCCACACCTGCGGTGGGCGAGGTCCCCCCGGCTACCGCCGCGCCCACCACCATGGCGACCTTTGCCGCGGTCACCGAAGCACCGACGAAGGCCCTGCAGACTCAGCCCGGTGCGTTCGTGGAGGTGGCCACCGGCCTGCTGGCGATGTCGATGGCCCCGCTGGTCGCTCCGAACCCGGCACCGGCCCAGCCCACCCAGGCGTCCGGTCTGTTGGCGGTGCTGGACTGGATCCGCCGCGAGATTGACGAGACCTACCAGGACTTCAGTGTGTCCATCGGGGGCGTGGAGATCATTCAGCGCGGCAGCGCGCAGGCGACCTCGGCCGGTTTCGGCTCTATCGCCATCGCCCACGGCGAGAACGCCGTCGCCAACGCCAGCGGCTGGTTCAGCGCCGCGATTGTGCGCGGTGACGATTCCACTGCGGCAGCCACCGACGGCAACTTCAACAAAGCACGCGTCTACGGCGACGACAGCACCGCCACCGCCGGCCGAGGCTGGTTCAACACCGCGATCGTCTCGGGTGATGGCAATCAGGCCGTCGCCGCCAGCGGCAGCTTCAACACCGCCCGTATCCGCGGTAACACCAGCGTCGCCGCAACGGGCACCGGCGACCACAACACGGCCGTCATCATCGGTGACGGCAGCGTCGCATCGGCGGACACCGGTAATGGCAACACCGCGGTGATCGTCGGCGGTAGCAGCGCAGCGTCAGCCAGCACCGGAAATCACAACACCGCCGTCATCTTCGGCGAGGGCAATGCCGTCAGCGCGGGGACCGGCGACGCCAACACCGCTGTTGTGTTGGGTGATTCCAGCCTCGTCAACGCCAGCGGCGGAACGCTCAACACGGCCGTCCTCGTCGGCGATGCCACCTCGGTCACCGCCGGCGGCGGCAACCTCAACCTCGCCGTGGCCAGGGGTGACGGCAACGTCGTGGATGCCGTAGACGGGAACCTCAACGCCGCCAAGGCCATAGGCGACGGCAACGAGGTCACCGTCACCGGCGGCAACCTAAACATCGCAAAGGTCAAGGGCGCCAACAACGCAGCGACCGTCACCGCCGGTGTGCTCAACCTTGCAATCATCAAGGGCGACAACAACTTCGTTAGCATTACTGGTGGCGGCAATCTCAACACCGTAGTGATCAAGGGCGACAACAACATCAACACGATCTTTGCGAGCGATGAATTCGGCACGTGCATCTTTGGGGCCGCGGGCTGCAATACCGCCGTGGTCGTGGGCGATCTGAACGGTGCACTCGTCAGCGGCACCAATAGCATTGGCATCCGACTCGGCGACGCCTCAAGTATAGGCGCCATTGGTAGCCACGCCTCGGTGTTCAGCGCCGGGGACACCAGCGACGCGAATGCCTTTGCCGACGGTCGCTCTCGCAGTTCCATCGTGCAGATCGGCAACAGCAATTCGGCGAGTGCCAGTGCCGAGGATGGTTCCCGCGCAGTGGTGCACGTCTTCGGCAACGGCAACACAGCCACCAGCGAAAACGCTTCGAGTGGCATGGCGACGGCCGCCATCATCGGTGACGACAACGTCGCACTCGCCGAAGGCCACGGCAACACCGCGATGATCAAAGGCGACGGCAACGAAGCCTCTGCCACCAACGGACGCCACAACAAGGCCGCCGTCATCGGTGACGGCAACTCGGCCGCTGCCGCCGAGGGCAACTTCAACGTCGCCAAGGTTTTCGGTGACGGCAACGTCGTCGTCGTCGGTTTCGGCGACCGCAACAATGCCATCGTGATCGGTCACGACAGCTCGGCCACCGCCGGGCCGGGTGACGACAACACCGCCGTCGCCCTGGGCGACGGCAAGACCGTCGTTGTGCCCTGAGTGTGTGCTTCCGCCAGGAAAGCTCGGCTCTGACGACCATGAACTGTGGTGATGTCCTGCCCCCGAGGGCAACCCTCACCACAGGATGACCACATCTCGACATGTGTCTATTCCGGCTTGCTGATGCTCTACGGTGAGCCGCCGTCGGAATGACCCGGCCGTCAATTTCAAGAAATGGGAGAACTCTGGCGCAGCTGTCAGCTTAGATGTGGGCGGGTTGCGACGGGGCCAAGGGAGACGCAGGGTTGCGTAACGGTTGCGTGGGAAAACTCACCCGGCGGCGACCGCGCACGGCGCACACGCACGCTGAACTGCGGTTTTATCGCGGCCCCCAGTCGGACTTGAACCGACACTGTGCGGATTTTAAGAACGGGCTAGCCGCGTTCCGCGAGCTCGGGAAACGGTTCGCCGAAGCGCTCATATTGACCGCAAGGCAGCGCTTCTGACCGTTGCCAGTACGGCTACGGTACGGGCTCGATTCGCCCTAGAATCGCCCCCGATCGCCGGGGTGACGCCGGGGTGAGGTCGGTTCGGTAGGCGTTCCGCGCGGGAATGTCATCGCCGTGGGTGTCGAGAGCCAGCGTAAAAGTGCTGTTCCCAACCATTTCGACACTCCATGAAGTGGGTGCCTGCCGAAAGCTGAAGGACGGCGAACGTATGCCGGAGGTCGCCGAGCCCTACGCCCCGCGTCGCGGGCACATCCTCCGTCGCGGTGCGGCTCGCCGGCCGGCCGACAGCCTCCAGGGCGGGCTTCAGGATCGTGTCGTGAAACGCGCCCATCACGAGCGGCTGCAACCAATTGAGCGGTACCGCGCACCGCTCCCCCTTCGCCCGGTAGCCGCCGCCGTCATTTCGACTCGGCCACAGCGGCGCGGTCGGCTCGTCCGCGCGCGGGTGGTCGTCCGCGAGGTAGTCCGCCATCTTTGGTCGCGAGCCAGGGCGGTAGGGGCACAGTGCGGCGGGCCCTCTTACTCTTCAGCATGCCGGTCTGCCACTCGCCGTTCTTGCAGCCTTCGGTGCGGCGAACGTTCACAACGCATGGCCGCCCCGGCGCGAACACCGGGTCACCGACGTCGGCTCACCGAGAAGGGAAGATGGGAATCGGTCGGCTGTGCGCAGTGCCGGATGCCTGATCGAGATCGTCTAGTTCGAAGGACGTGCGCCCTGGCCGGCTATGCCGCCCAACTATGAGGTGCGGTTCGCGCTTCTCAGCGCTGCCCAGATCATTGATGGCAGCGGTCCACGGAGCTCGCCTACGGCGCGAGCCCGCACGCGTGGGGTATCGCCGAACACTTGTCGCAGCTCGGCTTCTCTCGTGTCCGCACCTACGGTGACGCACAGCGTGGCAATGGATCGCGCCCTTGTCTCACTCAGCGCGTGCCGAGTATCGGCTGCCGCATACGCTCCGCTGTAACCGTGATCGTATGCGACACCGTCGCTTACCAGGATGAGCACGCGGCGGGAGGCGCCCTTATCATCATCGATGACGTCAGCCACCCTCCTGATCGCGGCACCGACGCGGGTGAATCCGCTTGGCTCACAAGCGTGCATGCGTTCGCGGGCGTTTCCGTTCCACGGTGCGCCAAACGGGAGTATGCGAACCAATTCGACATTGTGCCGATTATGGGACCGGAACCCGTGCACGGCGACGCGTGCGCCGACCGCATGTAGCGCGTCGGCGATGACTTCGGCAGTTTCAATCTGTCGACGATGGGTCGTGACACCCGACGCGGTCGATGACACCGATCCCGAAAGATCCAAGAGGACCGATACCGCGAGGTCTGGGCGACGAGGTCGGGGTGCCATCCACAGCCGTTCGTCGGCGTGCCCTGTCGCCGCACGCGTCGCGCGGGCGTCGATGACCGCATCCAGATCGATCTCGGTTCCGTCGCTGTGTCGACGATTGGGGGCGTCGGCCATCACAACTCTGGCGAGCCGCCTCCTGAGTTCGGGATCCGCCAGCGGCGCCAACGGAGGTCCGGTCCACTCACCGGTCGCGTCGATGTCGCGAACGGTGCAGCGTTCGGGTCGCAACGTCATACGGCGCACATCGAATTCCGGGTAGAAACGCGATGATTCGCGTCGGCATCCGGTCAGAACTGGGCGTAGTGGGTTCCACGTGCGGCTGTCGGTACCTGGGCGCCATGACAGCCCCCCGGAATCTCCGCCGCGCCGAGCCTGTGCACGAGTGTGGCTGAGACCTTCGGATGCGACTGAACCGGACGATTCACTACGCGAACGCAGAAGCAGCCGCCGCAGCCAGTTTTCCCGAGTCTCGATGCCCAGATCGGCGAGAAACTTCGCGAGCACGGCCGCGTCAGGGTGGGTTTCGGCCTGCGCGACCGCGGATTCATCGGGCCCGCTGCGGCTGGCCTGATCCCGGCATATGGCCTCAGAATCACGGTTCACCGGCACGCTTTGGGCGAGTGTCCCGAACCAGGGCAGCGGATCGGGGAGCGGCTCGCGGGTCAGGGCGCGGCGCAGCGACTCCTCAGCGCTGGCGGATGGTGGCCAGCCCGCTCCGATGGAGCCGGCGAGCTCAGCCAAACCTGGCAGATGCACAGAACGCCTTCTCAATGCGCGGGGCACTTCCAGTGTCAGATAGCGGGCCGCGGCACGCCGGTGTCGTCCCTGATGGCGAAGGCCGGCGGACCACGCCACCTCGAGACTGCCGGCTCCGACGAGACAGGCTTGTGCGAGTACGCAGGCGCCTAACGTGCTGGGCTCGGTATCCGCGGCCACGTAGATCGCGCCATGGGTGGCGTGTGTGCGTTCCAGGCACTCGACAATCTCCAGCCAACGCCCGGCTGCTACCGCGGCGACGAGCTCAAGTTCGTGAAGGTTCCCTAGCGGAGGATTGTCGGCCACCGCACGCGGCGGAAACGCGCACACGTCAGCCAACTTTCAACTCTTCACGGTGATGAAGGTGTTCACCAATTCGATCAGCCCGGCGGTCAGCGAGGCGTCGTCGGTCAGCGGCTCTGCGATGGCCGCACGGCACGCGACCCGAGGATCGAGGCCGGCCACGATGAGGCCACCCGCACACACCAGCGTGCGTGTCGATGCCACTTCGCGAAGACCGGGCGCATCCACCGATCGAATCGCTTGACCCAGAGCGATCAAGCTGTCCAGTAGTGCACCGTCCAGTCCGGTCTCGTAGCGGACGATCTCCGATTCGATTTCCGGCGGGGGGAAGTCAAGACTGATCGCGACCATGCGCTGGCGGGTGGAGTCTTTGAGATCTTTGATCGCGTTCTGGTACCCGGGATTGTATGAGACGACGAGAGTGAACGAGTCCGGCGCCTTGAGCTGCTGCCCCAAGCGGTCGATCGGAAGCACGCGCCGGTAGTCGGTCAGCGGGTGTATGACCACCGTGACGTCTTGGCGAGCTTCCACGATTTCGTCCAGATAGGCAATGCCCCCGGTCCGAACGGCGCGAGTCAACGGGCCGTCGACCCACACCGTGTCCGCTCCTCGTAAAAGGTGACGACCTACCAGATCAGCGGCAGTCAGATCTTCGTGGCATGCCACGGTGTAGGTATCGATGGCAAGTTCTCCGGCCATTGCTTCGACGAATCTGGTCTTGCCGCAACCAGTCGGACCTTTAATGAGGATGGGCCGATTCGCGGCGTGCGCGGCCAGGAAGATCTCGCGCTCGTTGCCCACTGGAATGTAGTGGGGAATGCCTCCGTGCACTGGGGATTCCGTAATCGGCGCCTGGTGCAGGGGCGCGCTGGCATCGATCAACTATCTACTCCCAACCGGTTGCTCATGCGCGGCGTGGTCATCGGATTCGCGAATCCGGGGCAGGGTCGAGTGGTTCTGCGCGCAAGCCGACCAGGCCCACCAAATCTGAGGAGACCTCCCGCCCAGGAGATCGGTGCGACCCGAATCCCGCGACGACGTGATCCACGACGAAACGGCGGACCGCCCGTGGGTCATCGACATCCATATTGGGCGAAGGTGTGGTGTACAGCGAGAACAGAATCCGCGCGAACCACTCTGCGGCCAAAGCGACGTCGAGATCTGGTCGGGTCTCACCGGCCTGATGAGCTCGTCGGATGTACGGCTCGATCGTCTGGCACGTAGCGTGCAGAAGTCGACCATTCCTGTCTCCGAGAAAAGTAGAAACTTCGCGGTCGACAAAGACCTGCTGCCACCTCCACAACAGACGGCGGTTGCGCGCGAGTACCTCCGCCGCACGGCCGAGTTTCTCGTCGAGGCGGTCCTCGAGATCCATGGCCTGCTGCATCGCGGCGTGGATTCTTTCGAGCGCGTCATCGGCCATCGCCTCGATGATCGCCGACTTGTTGGCGAAGTGGGTATACACGGTGCCGCGGGAGAGCCCGGCACGACGGGCGATATCGATGATCTTGGCTTGCCGCGTTCCCACCGACTCGAATTCGAGCCACGCCGCCTCGATGATCGCAGTCCGAGTATCGGTCGAACGAATGCCATCAACGGCGATCGGCGGAACTGGGGGTCGGGAGGGGGACATCTCGGACCTCAAGGCCGGCAGCCAGAGACCACGGGGGTGGTCTGTGTGGTCGATGGGTCGATGTAGGGGCCCGGCCAGAACCCGGCGAGGGTGTCGCGTTCACCGGCAGCGGCCCAGCGTCCATTGGGGTCATAGACGCGACTCTCGCAATAGCGCCACGGTTGAGACAGTTCGCTGGCCCAGCCCGCTCGGTGAATGATCGTCAGCGGTATGAGGTACACGATGTAGCCGAGGCTCAGGATTGTGAAGATCAGTGCGAACAACCCGGCGGAGCCGGTGGGCCGTCCTGGCCGAAGCCGCATCGCCAGACGCTCCACTCCCGCTTTGCCGGTGTCGTCGCGCCACCACAGCAGGCTTGCACACACCAGCGGAACCGCTGTCAGTCCCGATTCCCAGAGCAGCGGGAACTGGTTTTCCGTACCGGCGAAGATCGATCCGAAGGGGGGTACCTGTGAGTACTGGTACACATGTGCGCGGATCTGTCCGATCTCCAAGAAAGCGTCGTAAACGACCGTGATGACGGCCGTCACCAACGCCAACGACGCGAGAGGGTGTTTGCGAATCACAGAGGTGGGTGAGCAGCGCGGCAGGATCATGCGTTGGAACACGGCGATGCTGATCATCGCCGGCACCAAGTACAACCCGACGTAACCGAAGGCACCGAATAGGGGCTCTATGTTGGTCGATAGGTTGGCCCACGGCCAGTTCACCGGCCAATGCATCAGTCGCGGGTCGTAGACCGCGTATGGCGCCCAGTTCGCCAGCGGGTCAAGCCAATACAGTGATGTGGCGCCCAGCACCATCAACAGTCCGATGGTTGCCCGTCCTTGGCGATAGGACTGAACGAGCCCGATCGTCATTGCCACGATGAACACGACAACGGCTGACACCTCGCTGACGTAGATCCAGCCGTCAAACCCGAACAGCGGCTCGCCTAGGCGGGCTGGGCCTGTCGAGGACCTGCCGGAGCGGGACCCGAGGTCGGTGGTGACAAACATGAGTAGAACCGCGACGAAAGCGCCGGCAGCGACCCCGGCGGCAATGCGCCGCACCGCACGACGGTCACGCTCGCTCGCGCTCACCGATGACTCATGCTGAACATTTATAGGCATATGTTCATTACTTAACGACAAGAGCGCCTCTTTTGCAAGCAAATCCGGTATGTTGGCTGAACATATGAACGATAATGTCTATCAGAAGTGGGCGCCAACGCCGGTGCCCCGAGCCCGCGAGCTGCAAGCGCGGGTCATGGCCCTGCCGCTGTTTCGACGAATGGCGCCGAAGGTCTTCCCCCGGTTGCACCGCTGGAGCTATCGACTGTCGAAGGGGCGTGTGACGTTCGCCGGGCGCACCGCGCCGGTGATCTTGGTGCTTGTGACTGGGGCACGCACCGGAACGAAGCGACCGGTTCCGCTGGCGGCGGTTCCCCAGGGTGCGGGTAAGTGGCTGGTGGTTGGAAGTAATTTCGGGCGTCCCGGTCATCCCGCATGGACGACGAATATTCTCGCCCATCCGCAAGTTGAAATCACTGCGGGTACAACGACTTATTCTGCGATGGCGCGGCTACTCGAAGGTGATGAGCGTGCCAAGACCTGGCCAGAGCTCATCTGGTGGTTCCCGATATGGGCAAAGTACACCGATGTCACCGACCGCCCATTTCGGGTGTTTTGCCTCGAGCCGGTCGCCGGCACTAGCTGATCGGTCCGTTGGGACTTGAAACCGACGGGATCACTTCGGGCGGGTAGCTATAAGCCGGTCCGACTGCCGACCATCAGCACGCTGCGTACTCGCCGCGAAGAGAGTCGCTCTTCTCGAAGCAAATCGCTCCTACCACGCGTTCTTTGGTGCCCCCAGTCGGACTCGAACCGACACTGTGCGGATTTTAAGTCCGCTGCCTCTGCCAATTGGGCTATGGGGGCGTTCGCAGCTCAGAGGGTACTTCAGGCCGATTTGGCCCCATCTCGACGCCCTGAATACCGCAGTGCTGTCGATGGCCTTACCCAACGGGTCAGCCACACCCGCTCAAATCGTCGTTGAGCAGGTGACCGTAACGGTCGAGCGTCATCGCGGCGATGGCGTGCCCAAGGAGTCTCTGCACGACCTTGACGTTGGCGCCCGCACTGATCGCCAGCGACGCCGTGGTGTCTCGCAGGCCATGAGCTACCAGCCCGTCGATACCGACGTCTTCGCACTCATTATCGAATGCCCAGCGGTACTCACCGAGTGGCAGGAACCCGCCCTTCCGACTGGGAAACACCACCGCGTTCAGGTCGGCGGGCAACTCAGCCTTGAGCTTCTTCCAGACAGGTTCAGGCACTGGCACGTGGCGATCCCGCTTCGTCTTGGTCGTCGACTCCACGATGCCCTTACCGGTGACCGCGGTCGCGGACGAGCGCACCGTCAGCACCCGATCCCCCACATGCCGGCGTCTTTGTGCGACTGCCTCCCCGACCGAAAGCCGCAATAGCCCCGCACCAACGTCAGCGTCTCGAAACGATCTGCGGCCTTGGCGAGCGTCAGAAGCTCGGCATGGCTCAGGTAGCGCCGCTCACGCTCGGCTTGTTCGGGAAGATCTTCATCCCGCTTGATCTCGAGTGCCATATTCTTCGCGACCCTGCCGGTCCGTTGGGCGCACTTGAGGACAGCACCTGCCAGCTGGTGCGCCTGGGTGATCCGGCTTGCCGATAGGCCGGTTGCGCGTTGCCACCGTCGACAGACAGCGCCCCCAGCCACGTTGAATAGGACTCGTAGTCAATCCGTTTGAGCGGAAGACTTTCCCACTTCGGCAGCACCATGGTGTCAGGCAACGAGCCTTAGCCTGCAACGGTTTTCGGATTCGCCGTGCTGTTTGGTGGTGAACCACTGCTCGGCGACCGAGCCGAACGTACCGCAGAAATCCGCTCAGCTGATCCGCTTTGTCCGACCCAAAAAGTCGGCACCGACCCAATGACTAAGGGCAGGCCAGTGCCCGCCAATTCACTGGGGCGGAAGCTGTACGTCCGGCGGAAGTGGCCCATTGGGGTCTGCGTAGCGGCGCGGTTCCATAACAGGCGGGGGGGTGTGGTCGATCCACGTCGGGTCAGGTGGCGGGGAGGTGTAGCGGTCGCCCTCCGGAAGCTCCGAGAGATGGGCCGGGAGTTCTGTAGTCGGGTATCCGCGCCACCAGATCAGGTCATCGCTTTCACCAGGCTCTCGAGATTCTGCGCCTGGCCAACCTTCTTCCAGATCGAGCAGGTAGTAGTACAGAGCCGGATCATCCGCGTCGTTCCACGGCCCGGGACCTATGAGCGACTGACGGGTGTCGCGGGCCAAGCCCCACGTGCGATCCGAGGGGGGTGCGGTGTAGACCAGGCGGATCGACGAGCCATCGGTCCAGGCGTGGGACACGAGAAACGTGCACCGTCCGGGCCGTGGGTAGGCGGCAGCATTGGCGTTACGTACCTCTATGCGATGCAGCAGCTCGCGGAGAACCTTGGCTGCGAAGTCACACTCCGCGTCGGTCGGAGTCTGGTCATGTGAGGGTTCAGTTGATGGGTGCATAGTTGTTCACCCATGGCGGTGTCAGCGTCCAATTCTTCTGCACTTCAACGACTCCGCTGCCTCCAGGGAGGGGATACATCGTGATCACTCCTTTCTGCGCGCCACCGGGCACGTCATAGCTGGGGTTGGTGTTCACCACAATCCTCATCGTCAGGCTCTCGCCAGTGTCGGCGCAATTGGGCAGACCGAGAAATCCGGACGTGCAATGTGACTTGTTGATCGGCACCTCGTACACCAGGGTTCCACCCTGGTTCTCTATCGGTCGAGAATGCGAGACCAGATCGTTGAACACGTTCGGGTTGATCAAACCGTGTTTCCAGTAGATCTTGTCCCACCCGAAGCCCTGCTTAGTTACGGCATCGTAGTAGCCGCGGCGCAGGACGACGTGGTTGCCGTCTAGGTCGGTGGCCTCGGCAATGACGTCGTTGATCGGATAGGCGGGATCGGGCGGTGGCGCAAGAGGCGCGTCCAGTGCTTGCACGGTCTTGTCTTCGGGTCTCTCGGCGATCCCGTGCTCAGCAAGTTTGGCCGTGGCAGTGGTGATCTTGGCGGCGATCTCGTTATCAGCGGTCCTCAGCGCCGCGACACTTGCGGCGATAGCTGCTGCGTGATGCCGCACCAATGCGATTCGAAGTCCGCCGTATTGGCTGGCATCGGTGACTGAAAGGTCTTCACCCACGGTGAATCCCGCTTCGTGGGCGTCATCGATGGCGTCCATGGCCTGACGTTTGAGGTGATCAAGCTGGTCGGCACCGCGTCTCGCAACTGCGGCGGCGTCCCGCAACGACCCAGATAGACCTCGCACCGTCACCAGATCACTGAAGCTGCGGCTCTGGGCTGCGTCGGCGGCGTCTCCTTCCCATGCGGTACCACCCGGCGCGAACGTGCCGCGGTGCACGTTGGCGAAAGTCTCTTCCCAGCTCTCTGCCGTGCTCGTCCAGTCAGTGGCCGCCCGGTACAGGTGCGTGGTGTCCCAGCCCAGGATTTGTGACAGGCTCGGGACTCCGGCGGGCATCTACGCCCGCGACGGCTCGATACGCAGCGCTGACAGGCGCTGTTCGGAGGCTTCGTTCGGTGCTCGCATACTGCGTCGCCGCGACGGCCAGCTTGTCGCCCGTGGCCTGTACTCGACTGGCTAGCACCGCCGCCGTGGACGCTATTGCCGTGTACGCTCCGCCGACTGCCCTCGTTGTTGCCTGGTATGACGGCCCCGCCACCGCGGTCGAAACGTGACCAGCTAAGCGTGCCGCGTCTGCCGAACACTGCCCAGCCAGTGCGCGTAAGCCTTCACTACAAACTTCGAGTGCCCCCACGGGCCAAGTCTAGGACGATTCTCCAGCCACTGATCACACCAATTGGCCGGAACCGCCGCTGTTCTTCTCCACAGTTCCAACCCGAAACCGTGGCTTGCGAGTTCCGCCGGCGTCGAACTCAGCTCGTCGGCGGACCCACCGGTTCCTCGGGATGCTCTTCTTGCCAACGCCTTTCGACTTCCCGCACGCGCCGGTGCGCATATGCCAGCCAGCCAAGTCCCGATGCACCGACGATGACGGCGATCACGACGCCGATGATTCCGACCGTAGCGCGGCCGGTCCCCAGGGCGAACAGCCCGCCGGAAAGTGCCACCAGGGCGACCCCGACAGCGATCAGGCCGGGGGCGTTGGCGCCGTTTTTCATCGACTCCCCGGCGTGCTGACGGGTAGTGCGGACATGATCGACTGGATCTTGCGACAGATCGGGCATGGGTCTACTCCCTGACGTCATTCGTAGGGTGGATATTCGGACTTCTTGAGCACTCGGGCGAGGTGCGCGGCGTTGCGCGCCACCGCCGCCGTCGTGGATGCCACCGCCTGGGGCACCTCGTCCAGATCTTTGTAATCCGTGGACTGCATGGCGGCGCCGTTCCAGTACGTGCCTCCCTGCGCCGGGATGGTGTAGCCGATGTCGTTGAGCGCCTGGAACACGTCGGCGATCGTTTTGTGGGCACCGTCCTCGTTGCCCACCACGCTGACGACTGCCACTTTCCCGGCCATCTGCGGACGCCCCTGCTCGTCGTTCTCGGAGAGTTCGGCGTCCAACCGCTCGAGCACCCGCTGGGTGATCGAGGAGGGATGTCCGAGCCACACCGGAGTGCTGATGAGCAGGATGTCGGCATCAAGCACCTTCTCGCGAAGCTGCGGCCATTGATCACCGTCGCCCATGTCGGTTTCGACTCCAGGCGCGATCTGGAAATCAGCACAGCGCACTGCGTCACACTCAACGTCTTGCGTCCGTAGCGTCTCGAACAGGTGCTCTGCGATCAACGCGCTGCTCGACTCCGCAGGGCTCGGTTTGAGGCTGCACACCAGGGCTAGCGCACGAAGCGTCGTCGAATCCGGCATATCGGTGTGGTACCCGGCCGCACGAACCGCCCAAACGGGTCCGTGCCCGGCGTCACGCACAGGTCATTTCACCGACGGTGTTTCATGTGCGGCGCGGCAGGGCATCTGTCCGGGACCGACAGATATGGAGAACCCAGCGATGAGCCAACCCAATTCGGACAAGAGCGAATCGGACGTCGAGTCCGACGACAAGGTCGCCAGCTCACGCGCCAACGACGGAGAAGACGGCGCCTACGTGGGGCAGACGTTCTCCGACGACGACTTCGACGCCGAACAGACCGGCGCGGAGGCCCGCAGCCAAGACGGGTGACGGCTCAGCCGTCGTCCTCCCACGGCGGGGTGTCGTCCATCTTGTTGTAGTACTTGGCCAGGTGGCTTTTCACCGGGTCGATGTCCTTCTCCGGTAGGTCGACCCCGCCGCGGGAGCCTTGCATCACCGCTGCGGCCGCAAACACCCCTCGTGGCACCGCGCGCAAATCACCATCGATCACATCGGCGATCAGCAGCTTGTAGGCCGTGAAGTTGTCCTTGTTCTCCTTGTCGTACCAGACGTGCGCGTTGCGGTACTTCTCATTGGGTTCGTCGGTGGCGTCCGCCCAGGAACGCACGCGTTTCTCCGCGGCGCCGCCATCCCACTCGCGGTCACGGTCAGCCATGGGTAGATCTTGAAATGCAGTCACTGACATGGAATCTCCTTGAGCTCGACTTCCAGTTCAGGAGTAGCGCAGCTTGAAGATCAGGTCTTCCTTGCTCAGCGCGGAATACCCCGTCATCCCCCGTTCTTTCGCCCGTCTCTTCAGCTGACGAACGGTCCAGTTGTAGTACGAACTGGAATCTGCACCGTGTCGGCCGGCCACCGGCCTGGTACGGGTGACAGGTGTCATGACTATGACCTCCTACTCGTGATCCAGTGGCAATAGGGTGCCCGGCACGCGAGCTACCAAACCGCCCCATCACCGGCCGCCTGGCCAGGGCGGATGAACGAACTGTCCAGGTTTTCCGCGCCCGCCCTGCGGGTACGCGGCGGTAGCGTGTGCGCGACCGGCAGCACATTCCGCACTCCGAAGATCCACCCACCCAAGGAGGCTCGCATGAGTGCGCCGAAGACCCGTTCGGCTCGGCATGGCTGAACACGACACCGCGCAAGGCGCCGCGGCTTTCGAGAGCCTGGTTTCGCTGCTCGACTACCCGATGTTCATCGTCACCACCAGGGCAGGTGATCAGCAGGCCGGATGCCTGGTCGGTTTCAGCTCGCAGACCAGCATCAACCCGCCCCGGTTCCTGGTCGGGCTGTCGCGGCGCAACCGCACCTTCGCGGTAGCCGCCGAGGCCACCCACCTGGCCGTACACGTGCTCCCGCGGGAGGAATTGCCCGTCGCACGGTTGTTCGGTGGCGAGACCGGTGACGACACCGACAAGTTCGCCCAATGCACCTGGCATGCCGGACCCGAGGGGCTGCCGATCCTGGACGCGGCCGAATCATGGTTCGTCGGCAGGATCACCCACCGTTTTGACGTCGGGGACCACGTCGGGCATCTGCTGGAACCGGTGGCGGGCAGCGCCCCGGACGAACTGCGCGAACTCATCAGCTTCTCCGATGTCCGCGACGTCGACCCCGGCCACGACGCATGACCGAGGTGGGACGGATCGGCGCCGGCAGCGCCGTCGAGGACCACGGCTACCGACCCGCGCCCGACGGCGTGCGGGCCAACATGATCTTCAGCGCCGACGGGGCCGCCGGGTTTCACGACCGCGCCGGGCCGCTGTCGTGTACCGCTGACCAGCAACTCCTGGTGGCGCTGCGCGCCTACGCCGACGTGGTGCTCGTCGGGGCGGGGACCGCGCGCGCCGAGCGCTACGGACCGGTACGGCTGTCCCCCGCCCACCGCGCGCAGCGCGCCGCCCTCGGACTGTCCGAGCAACCACCGCCGATCGCCGTGGTCTCCCAGTCGGGAAAGCTGCCCGACACCATGTTCGGGTCGACGCCACCGATCCTGATCACCAGTGCCCGCAGCGCTCGGGACAACCCCGAGGTGCACGCGACACCGTGCGAGGTGCTGTCCTGCGGCGAGGACGCCGTGGACATCGCCGGCGCGCTTTCCCGGCTACGGGACCGCGGCCTTGCCCGGGTGTTGTGTGAAGGCGGGCCCACCCTGCTGGACGAACTGGTAAGCGCCGACCTGGTCGACGAACTCTGCGTGACGCTGGCGCCGAAGCTGGCCGGGAGCCAGCCGATCGGCCGCGGCATCGCCAGCACCTTGCCTGCGCCGGTCGGGTTGGGCCTTCACCATGTGCTGGTCTCCGAGGACGACTACCTGTTCCTCAGGTACGGGCGTCACCGCTGAGCCGCGGCGGATTCTCACCCACCGGTGCGCATACTCAGCGGCCAGACCAGCCAGAACACGATGAACAACGCCAGGGCACAACCTCCGGCGACGAGGGCGGCCGGCCGGCCGGCGACCGCTTCGAAGATCAGCGTCGTCATCCCCGTCAGGGCCACGCCGAGGAAGAGCACTCCGGTGACGGCGCAGCGGTGCGCGGCGGCGACCAGCGAAACCAGAAGGTGCCGGCGGAACAACATCCGGTGCATCGCGACGGGTGCGATCAGCAATGCGGTGGACAGCACCGCCGCAGCGACGGTCGCCATGTACACCATCACCATGGTGTCGTCGAGCATGTCGAAGCGGGCTTGGAACGGCAGCGTCAGCAAGAAACCGGTCAGCAGCGCCACACCCGTCTGCACCACACGCAGTTCCTGCAGCAGGCTGGCCCAGTTGCGGTCCAGCCGTTCGCTGTCGGTCTCGTTGCGTAGCGGCGGGCCGTCGCCGGGGTCCTGGGCGTCCACACCTTGATCTTCGCAGCCCGCACGGCCCACGCGCACGGTTGCTAATCATAGGAAATCCACAGGTACCGGCGAGCCGCTTCTCAGGCGGGCACCGCACCGTGGGAGTCATGGCTGGTACTTCTCGACGTGCCGCACTGGCGGCTACTTCTCGACGTGCCGCACTGGCGGCGGTGTTCGTGCTGATGGCCGGTGTCATGCTTGCCGCCCTGCCCGGCATCCATTCGGTGTGGGCGTACTGGGCCGTCTCGACGGTCGCGATCGCGGGCGCGCTGGTTCTGATCGTGGCCGGGGAATCGGCGTGGGACCGGATGCTGGACAACGCCCGCGCCGCCGGCGTCGTCGCCCCCTGCTGATCCCCCTCCCTTCACCTGAGTTGGCTGACGTCCGGGAAATCGGGTTCGCCGACAATCAGAGCCGGTTCGCGCTCGCTCCGCAGGTTGATCATGCGAACTGTCAGCAACACACTCGCCGGAACGCCGATCAACACCAGTACTGCCAGTAGGTCTGTCATCGGGGCCCCCCGCCACGCTGGGGCCGCCGCCGACTGCACATCGGTCGTTGCCTGGGACTCGAAACATCGTTCATGACTCGGGTTTACTGCGAGCCCCCGGCGCTCGCCATCGTCTGTACGGTTTCTTTACGCTCGTTGGCCCCGTCATGACGATTTGTTTGCGTCGCCGAGCGTATCCACGTCCGTTTGGCGACCGGCTGATCGGTCTCCGCGGACGCGGTACATCGCCGACAGCTGGCACCCGGATCTTGCTGCCGCTCATTGCCGTTCACCATCGGGGGCGGCCAGTTCCACGACTACCGTGAGCCCACCACCCGGGGTATCGGTGGCGCTGATGGTGCCTCCCATCGCCTCGGCGAAGCCGCGCGCCACCGAGAGTCCCAGCCCGACGCCCGTGCTGTTGTCGCGGTCTCCGAGGCGCTGGAACGGCGCGAACAACCGTTCGTCGTTACCCCGTGGCACCCCTGGGCCCTCGTCGATGATATTGATCAGCACGTGGTCGCCGACCTTGCCGGCGTTGACGCGCACGACACTGTTGGGTGCATAGCGCAGCGCGTTGTCGATCAGGTTGGCCAGTACGCGTTCCAGCAGGCCGCTGTCGGCGAGGACCGTCGTGTCGCCGACTTCGACTCTGACTCGTTGCCAACTGTCGGACGCCGATCCCGTTGTACCTCTGCTGATCCCGACGAGCGAACGGTGAACCACCTCGTCGATGTAGACCGCACGAAGCTGCGGCCGCACGACGCCGGCCGCCAGACGCGACGAGTCCAGCAGGTTTCCCACCAGCGCGGTCAGCTGATCGACCGACTCCTCGACTGTGGCCAGCAACTCAGCGGTGTCCTCGGGCGAGAACCCGATGTCGTCGCTGCGCAGACTGGACACCGCCGCCTTGGCCGCTGCCAGCGGAGTGCGCAGGTCGTGGCTGACCGCCGATAGCAGCGACCTACGCAACTCATCGGCCTGTTGAATGGCCTCGGCACGGCTGGCTTCGGCGGTGAGTTCGCGCTGGCGGACCAGCCCCGCGGCCTGTTTGGCGACGGCGGTGAGTACCCGCCGGTCCCGCGCGGGAAGTCCTCGGCCGGACATCAGCATCCAGAACTCGTCATCTCCGACCTCGATGGCGGTGTCGGCGGTATCGACGGACACGCACGGGTCGGCGCCCACGCATGCGACCACCCGGTCGCCGTCGGCGGTGCAGCGCAGCATGCTGACGGCGCGCTGACCGTAGGTCTCCCGGACCCGTTCCAGCAGCGTGTCGAGGTCCGCTCCGCGCAGCACCGCCCCAGCGAACAGCGCCAGGAGTTCGGCTTCCCGGGCCGCTTGGCGTGCCTCCAGGCTCCGCTTGGCCGCGTTGTCGACCAGCGCGGCCACCGCCACAGCGACGAGCATCAGCACCAAGATGGTGATCGCGTTGTCGGGTCGGGAGATGGTGAACGTGTAGCGCGGTTCGGTGAGCAGGAAGTTCAGTAGCATCCCGGACAGCACTGCCGACAGTAGAGCCGGTGCCACGCCGCCGAGCAGTGCGACCACGAGGACGCCGACGAAGAACAGCGCGCTTTCGCCGCTGATGCTCAGGAACGGGTCCAGCAGGGCTGCGGTCAGCCCGGCAATAGCCGACGGAACAATCAGCGCGGCCAGCCACGACGCCATCCGGCGTTGCCGCGAGATCAACACCGCGAATGCGATGGGGCGGGTGGTCTCCTCGTGGGTGACCATGTGCACGTCGATCTTGCCCGACCGTTGCACGGTGGCCACGCCGATGCCCTCGTCGAGGATTCTGGCCCAGCGCGACCGGCGTGAGGTTCCCAGCACCAACTGCGTGGCGTTCATTTCGCGGGCGAAGTCGAGCAGCGCCTCGGAGACGTTGTCGCCGACGACGGTGTGCACGCTGGCGCCCAGCCCGGCCGCGAGCTCACGCACCTTGCCCATCTGCGCGGTCGAGGCGGCGGTGAGTCCGTCGCCCCGGACGACATGGACCACCATGAGTTCGGCGCTGGCCTTCGATGCGATGCGAAATGCGCGTCGAATCAGGGTTTCCGATTCCTGCCCGCCGGTCACGGCGACAACCACGCGCTCGCGGGCCTCCCAGGTGTCGGTGATCTTCTTCTCGGCGCGGTATTTCTCGAGGGCCGCGTCGACCTGGTCGGCCAGCCACAGCAGCGCGAGTTCCCGCAGGGCGGTCAGGTTGCCTTTACGGAAGTAGTTCGACAATGCGGCATCCACGCGCTCCGGAGCATAGACGTTGCCGTGAGCGAGCCTGCGCCGCAACGCTTCCGGAGTGATATCCACCAACTCGACCTGTTCGGCGGCGCGCACCACCTCGTCGGGGATCTTCTCTTGCTGTTCGATCCCGGTGATTCGGGCGACGACGTCGTTGAGGCTCTCCAGATGCTGGATGTTGACCGTGGAGATGACGGTGATCCCGGCGTCGAGGAGTTCTTCGACATCTTGCCAGCGTTTGGCGTTCTTGCTTCCCGGGGTGTTGGTGTGGGCCAGTTCGTCGACCAGGACCACCTCGGGATTGCGTCGCATGACCGCCTCGACGTCGAGCTCAGGAAATCGCCCACCGCGGTAGCTGACGAAGCGGGGCGGGACGATCTCGATGCCGTCGAGCAGTTCGCCGGTCCTGACGCGGCCGTGCGTCTCGACCACGGCGGCGACCAGGTCGGTGCCGCGCTCCAGCCGCCGGTGCGCCTCGCCCAGCATCGCGTAGGTCTTTCCGACCCCGGGTGCTGCACCCAGGTAAACCCGTAGCTCACCGCGCTTGCTGCGGTGATCCGACCGTTCCGCGTCGACCTGATCGCTGGTGCCCACCGGTCAATGATGGCCGCGGGGCGTCGGGAGTATCGGCGGAGGTCCGTAAAAATTCCGCAAGTATCCCGAGAGCGTGGCGCCAAGATTCCGTCAACGACGGCGACTCGGCAGTTGGGGCTGGTTAGCGTCGCGACGTAGTGCTGAGGCGCCCCGGTTGTGGCGCGTGGATCGAGAGGACCCCGATGGCCGACCTGGTGTTGGTGCTGATTGTGCTGGCCTTTTTTGGCTTGTGCGTGTTGTACGTCCGCGGTTGCGAACGAATCATCCGCAGCGACGACATCGGCGAGCCGACGGCCGAGCCGACGCGAGAGGCGGACCCGGCCTGATGAGCCTGGTTGACAACGTCGCCGGTCTGGTCGTGGCTGTGGCGCTGATGGCGTTTCTGGTCGCTGCACTGCTGTTCCCCGAGAGGTTTTGATGTCCATTCCGACCTGGGCTCAGTTCGCCGCGTTGGTCGTGGTGCTCGGGCTCACCGCGCCGCCGCTGGGCATCTACATTGCGCGCATCTACGGTGACGACGACCGCAAGGCGCCGTTCGATCGGATCTTCGCCCCGGTCGAACGGCTCGTCTTCCGGATCTGTCGCATCGACCCTGCGTGTGAGCAGCGTTGGACCACTTACACATTCGCCGTTCTGGCGTTCAGCGCGGTTTCGTTTCTGGTGCTCTACGGCATCATGCGGTTGCAGGCGCTGCTGCCCTTCAATCCCACCGACATGCCGGCGGTGACCGATCACGTCGCGTTCAACGCCGCGGTCAGCTTCATGAGCAACACGAACTGGCAATCCTACGGCGGCGAGACCACGCTGAGTCACCTGACTCAGATGTCTGGGCTCACGGTGCAGAACTTCGTCTCGGCCTCGGTGGGGATGTGCGTGATGGCGGCACTGATTCGGGGGCTGGCGCGCAGGCGTGGCCAGACCCTCGGCAACTTTTGGGTGGATCTGACCCGCACCGTCGTTCGGATCATGCTGCCGCTGTCGTTCGTGGTGGCGATCCTGTTGATCAGCCAGGGTGTCATCCAGAACCTGCAAGGGTTCACCGCCGCCCAAACTGTCGAGGGCGCCGCCCAGTACCTTCCCGGGGGGCCCGCTGCCAGCCAGATCGCGATCAAGCAACTCGGGACCAACGGTGGCGGATTCTTCAACGTGAACTCAGCGCACCCGTTCGAGAACTACACCGCCCTGGGAAATCTCATCGAGACCTGGAGCATCGCGATCATCCCGTTCGCTTTGGCTTTCACCTTCGGGCGGATGGTCGCAGACCGCCGCCAGGGCTTCGCTGTGTTGGCGATCATGGCGATCATCTGGTCCGGGATGTCGGTGGCCGCGATGTCCTTCGAAGGCAACGGAAATCCAGCCCTCACCGCGCTGGGGGTGACGCAGGAGACGACCGGTTATCAGTCCGGCGGCAACATGGAGGGCAAGGAAGTGCGCTTCGGCACCGGCGCGTCTGGGCTGTGGGCTGCCACGACGACCGGGACGTCCAACGGCTCGGTCAACTCGATGCACGACAGTTACACCCCACTGGGCGGGATGATTCCGCTGTCCCACATGATGCTCGGTGAGGTCAGCCCCGGCGGTGTCGGCGTCGGCCTCAACGGCCTGCTCATCATGGCGATCCTGTCGGTGTTCATCGCCGGTTTGATGGTGGGTCGAACGCCGGAGTATCTCGGCAAGAAGATCCAGGCCACCGAGATGAAGCTGGTGACCCTCTACCTGCTCGCCATGCCGATCGCGCTGCTGAGTTTCGCCGCGGCGTCAGTGCTCATACCGAGCGCTCTGGAGTCGCTGAACAACTCTGGACCGCATGGCCTCTCGGAAGTTCTCTACGCTTTCGCCTCGGGGGCCAACAACAACGGATCGGCGTTCGCGGGATTGACCGCGTCGACGTGGTGGTATGACATCACCATCGGGCTGGCGATGCTCGTCGGCAGATTCCTACTGATCATTCCCGTACTCGCTATCGCCGGTTCGATGGTGCGCAAGGGCGCGACCCCCGTCACCGCCGCATCCTTTCCCACGCACAAGCCGTTGTTCGTCGGGCTGGTCATCGGAATCGTGCTGATCGTCGGCGGATTGACGTTCTTCCCTGCGTTGGCGTTGGGTCCGATCGTCGAGCAACTGTCCATCTAGGAGACTCCAAAAAGCATGAAGACCCTCACCCCGCCGGTCTCCTCGGAGAACGCTCAGGCACCCCAGATGCGTTTGGCCACAAGGTCACTGTTCGATCCGGCGATCATGCGGTCGGCGTTGATCGACAGCGCCCGAAAGCTCGATCCCAGGGTCCAGGCCCGCAATCCCGTCATGTTCGTCGTCCTGGTCGGCAGTGCGGTGACAACCGTGGTGTTCCTGCGCGACCTGATATCCGTGAGTGCCCAGCAGAACGTCTTCAACGGTCTGGTCACCGCCTTCCTGTGGTTCACCGTTCTGTTCGCCAACTTCGCCGAAGCGATGGCCGAAGGCCGGGGCAAGGCACAGGCAGCCACGCTGCGCAAGGTCCGTTCCGACACGATGGCCAACCGGCGCACGGCCTCGGGCGACCTGGAGTCGGTTCCGTCCTCACAGTTGGACATCGGCGACGTGGTCGAGGTGTCGGCCGGCGACACGATCCCCTCCGACGGGGAGATCATCGACGGCATCGCCACCGTCGACGAATCCGCCATCACCGGCGAATCGGCCCCGGTGATCCGGGAATCCGGCGGTGACCGTTCCGCGGTCACGGGTGGCACGGTTGTGCTGTCCGACCACATCGTCGTCAGAATCTCTGCCCGGCAGGGCGACACATTTCTGGACCGGATGATCGCCCTTGTCGAAGGAGCCGCTCGACAGAAGACACCGAACGAAATCGCTCTGAACATCCTGCTGGCGGGCCTCACGATCATCTTCCTGCTCGCCGTGGTCACACTGCAGCCGTTCGCGATGTACTCCGGCGAGGGTCAGCAGCTGATCGTGCTGGTGGCTCTGCTGGTGTGCCTGATCCCCACGACCATCGGCGCGCTGCTGTCAGCGATCGGCATCGCGGGAATGGACCGGCTCGTGCAACACAACGTGCTGGCCACCTCCGGCCGCGCGGTGGAGGCGGCCGGGGACGTGAACACGCTGCTGCTCGACAAAACCGGCACCATCACCCTCGGTAATCGGCAGGCCACGGAGTTCGTCCCGGTGCGCGGGGTGGACGAACGTCAGGTCGCGGACGCGGCCCAACTGGCGAGTCTGGCGGATCAGACACCTGAAGGTCGATCGATCGTGGTGCTGGCCAAAAAGCAGTTCGACTTGCGTGCCCGCGACGAAGGCGTGATGCCCCACGCGACGTTCGTGCCTTTCACCGCCGAGACCCGGATGTCCGGGGTGGATCTCGCCGAAACCGGCGGCCGACGCCAGATCCGCAAGGGCGCTGCGTCGGCGGTGATGAAGTGGGTCCGCGACAACGGCGGCCACCCGACCGAGGACGTCGGCGCGGTCGTCGACGGCATCAGCTCGGGCGGCGGTACCCCGCTGGTCGTCGCTGAGTTGGCCGAGGGCGGCGTGGCGCGCGCGATCGGCGTCGTCCACCTCAAGGACATCGTCAAAGAAGGGATGCGTGAGCGCTTCGACGAGATGCGCCGGATGAGCATCCGCACCGTGATGATCACCGGAGACAACCCGGCCACCGCCAAGGCGATCGCCGAGGAGGCCGGCGTCGACGACTTCTTGGCCGAAGCCACACCGGAGGACAAACTTGCCCTGATCAAGCGCGAGCAGCAAGGCGGCCGGCTCGTCGCGATGACCGGGGACGGCACCAACGATGCCCCGGCTCTGGCGCAGGCCGACGTCGGGGTGGCGATGAACACCGGGACGCAGGCCGCCCGCGAGGCCGGCAACATGGTCGATCTCGATTCCGACCCGACCAAGCTCATCGAGGTGGTCGAGATCGGCAAGCAGCTGCTGATCACCCGCGGTGCTCTGACCACCTTCTCGATCGCCAACGACGTGGCCAAATACTTCGCGATCATTCCCGCGATGTTCGCCGGGCTGTTCCCGGTCCTCGACACGCTCAACATCATGGGGCTGCACTCGCCGCGCTCGGCCATCCTGTCTGCGGTGATCTTCAACGCGCTGGTGATCGTCGTGCTGATCCCGCTGGCGCTGCGAGGTGTGCGTTTCCGCGCCGAAACCGCATCGGCGTTGCTGCGACGGAATCTGGCCATCTACGGCGTCGGCGGACTCATCGTGCCCTTCATCGGTATCAAACTCATCGATCTGCTGATCGTCTTCCTGGGAGTGTCCTGATGCGTCGCCAGTTCCTTCCCGCACTACTGATGCTCGTCGTTTTCACCGTGATCACCGGGATCGGGTATCCGCTGCTGGTGACCGGTGTCGGTCAACTCTTGTTGCGCGACAAGGCCAACGGCTCGCTCATCGAACAGGACGGGAGAATCGTCGGTTCGGCTCAGATCGGCCAGCAGTTCACCCAACCGCGGTACTTTCATCCGCGTCCGTCCGACGCCGTCGACGGGTACGACAGTTTGTCGAGTTCCGGTTCCAACCTGGGGCCGACAAACGAGGAGTTCCTGCAGACCGTTGCCGACCGTGTCGAGCAATACCGATCCGACAACGACCTCGATCCCCAGACTCTCGTTCCGGTCGACGCCGTCACCGGTTCGGGTTCTGGGCTGGATCCGGCCATCTCGGTGGCGAACGCCATGCTGCAGGCGCCTCGGGTCGCCGCCGCCCGCGATCTGTCCGTCGAACTGCTCGAGAGGTTGATCGAGCAGAACACCGAGGGCCGCAGCCTCGGCTTCCTCGGAGAGCCCGCTGTCAACGTGCTGCTGCTGAATCTGGCGCTTGATCGCCTCTGACAGAACGGTCGGAATCGACAACCCGTGGGAGGTCACGATGGACGAGTGGGGCCTGCAAACATGGCACGACTACGTCATTCTCGGACTGCTGATCGGCGGCCAGGCCTTCGCCTGTGCGTTTCTGATCTGGGATCGACGTTCCAAGCGTTGGCGAAGGGGCCAACGCTGAGTAGCCCCTGGCGAGTCGTCGGGCCGAGTCCGGTCTTGGACGGTGGATGATGGACGGGGTGAGACCGCCAGATTCCCGCCGCCTCCGAGATGAGCTGCGCCGGCACCTCGGTGACATGCTCGGCGGTGCGCAGTGACCTCGACACCGTCGCCCGCGGTGAAGACCCGGGTGCTCGTCATCGACGACGAACCGCAGATACTGCGGGCGCTGCGCATCAACCTGTCGGTGCGCGGTTATGAGGTCGACACCGCCACCAGCGGGAGCGACGGACTGCGGGCCGCCACCGACCACCGCCCCGACGTGGTGGTGCTCGATCTCGGACTGCCCGACATGTCCGGCATCGACGTCCTGGGCGGCTTGCGGGGCTGGCTCTCGGCGCCCGTCATCGTGTTGTCCGCCCGCAGCGACTCGGCCGACAAGGTCGAGGCGCTCGACGCCGGCGCCGACGACTACGTCACCAAACCCTTCGGCATGGACGAGTTCCTGGCTCGGCTACGTGCCGCGGTGCGCCGTGCGGCCGCGGCCGCCGACACCGACGAACCCGTCGTCGAAACGTCGTCGTTCACCGTCGACCTGGCCGCCAAGTCAGTCACCCGCAACGGCGCGGAGGTGCACCTGACCCCGACCGAGTGGGGCATGCTCGAGATGCTGGTGCGCAACCGGGGAAAGCTCGTCGGCCGCGAGGAACTGCTCAAGGAGGTGTGGGGACCCGCCTACGCCAAAGAGACCCACTACCTGCGGGTGTACCTGGCGCAGTTGCGGCGCAAGCTCGAGGCCGACCCGTCACACCCGGTACACCTGCTCACCGAAGCCGGCATGGGCTACCGCTTCCAGGCGTAGGCGCGGCGGCAAAATAGGCGCTCAGCCGGCCGGGACCTCGGCGGCCAGCGCGATCAGCTTGGCACGCACCAGCTCGGGGCGTTCATCGACGATGAAGTGACCGGCGTCGACCGTCTCCAGCGTGTAGTCGTCGGCGCGGGCCGTCTCCACGGCGGCCAGCGCCGGTGCGATCGCCGTGTCGTTCTTGCCGAACAGCACCCGGATCGGCACCGTGGCCCGCCGCCGCTCACCGGAGCGGGTCATCCGCGGGATCTCCCGGAACAGGAACGTCCGGTAGGTGTCGCGCGCGGTACGGGCCACCACCGGATCCCGGAAGCGGTCGGTGTACACCCGCGCGGTCTGCGGGTCGATCTCCGAGGCCTTCGCATAGACCCGGTCGAGGAACGACGTGCGTGTCTGCACGCGAACCCCGGCGGTGGCGATCAACGGCTGATACAGCATGAACCGCCAGGCGTGCCGAGCCATCACCTTCGGCGGCACCCAGGGATGGGCGATGTTCAACGCGAGGTATCCCTCGATGCGCTCGGGCACCCGCAACACCAGCAGGTGGCCCAGGAAGCCGCCCCAATCGTGCCCGACGAGCAGCACCCGTTCCAGACCGAGGGCGTCGAGCAGCGCGATCAGGTCGCTGACCACGTCCTCCTTGGCCCAGCGGTGCGGTGGCGGACCCGACCATCCGTAGCCGGGCAGGTCGGGCGCGATGATGCGCATTCCAGGAGGCGGGTCGGCCAGCAGATCCCGGTAGACCCAGTGATGCTGGGGCCAGCCGTGCAGCGCCAGCACCGGTCGGCCGTCCGGCGGCCCGGCCTCGGTCACGTGGAATCGGACCCCACGGGCAGTGACAAAGCTTCTGCGCACCTCACCGATCGGCGGGGGTTGGTTCGTCATGGCCCTGAGACTAATCCGAAGGGTTTACCGTTCTGGGTATGCCCGGGTATCGCGACCTCTTCGACGCCAGCATCAACGATCCCGCCGCCTTCTGGGGTGAGGCGGCGACCGCCATCACCTGGACCCGGGAACCGCAGCGGATCCTGGACGACAGCCGCCCGCCGTTCTACCGCTGGTTTCCCGACGCCGAACTCAACACCTGCGCCAACGCGCTGGACCGCCACGTCGAGAACGGCCGCGGCACCCAGGCCGCGCTGATCTACGACTCGGCGGTCACCGACACCAAGCGCAGCTACACCTACGCCGAGTTGCTCGACCAGACCGCCCGGTTCGCCGGGGCGTTGCGGGCGCTGGGGGTCGGCAAGGGCGACCGCGTGGTCATCTACATGCCGATGATCCCCGAGGCCGTGATCGCCATGCTGGCCTGTGCCCGACTGGGCGCGGTGCATTCGGTGGTCTTCGGGGGTTTCGCCCCGCACGAACTGGCGGTACGCATCGACGACGTCCGGCCGACGGTGGTGGTGTCCGCATCCTGCGGAATCGAACCGTCCCGGATCATCGAGTACAAGCCGATGCTCGACGCCGCGATCGCGATGGTGTCCCACCCGCCGAAGAATTGTGTTGTGGTGCAGCGGGATCGGTGCCACTGTGAACTGACCGAGGGCCGCGACCTGGACTGGGACGACGTGATGGCGGACGCGACGCCCGCCGAGGCGGTGCCCGTCGCCGCCACCGACCCGCTCTACGTGCTCTACACCTCCGGGACCACCGGCAAACCGAAAGGCATCGTCCGCGACAACGGCGGGCACGCGGTGGCGCTGGCATGGAGCATGGGCCACATCTACGACATCGCCGCCGGCGACGTGTTCTGGGCGGCCTCCGACGTGGGCTGGGTCGTCGGCCACTCCTACATCGTCTACGCGCCGCTGCTGGTGGGTGCGACGACGGTGCTCTACGAGGGCAAGCCGGTCGGCACCCCCGACCCCGGCGCGTTCTGGCGGGTGGCCGCCGAGCACGGGGTGAAGGCACTGTTCACCGCGCCGACCGCAATCCGGGCCATCCGCAAGGAAGACCCGGACGGCCGCTACCTGGCCGACTACGACCTGTCGGCGTTGAAGTATCTGTTCCTGGCCGGCGAACGACTCGACCCCGACACCTACCACTGGGCCTCCGACAAGCTCGGCATCCCCGTGATCGACCACTGGTGGCAGACCGAGACCGGCTGGCCGATCGCCGCCAATCCGATGGGCACCGAAGCGCTTCCGCTCAAGGCCGGCTCGCCCACGGTCCCGATGCCCGGCTACGACGTGCACATCCTGCACGACGACGGCCACGGCTGCGACGTCGGCGAGGAGGGCGCCATCTGCATCCGGCTGCCGCTGCCGCCCGGCACGCTACCCACGCTGTGGAACGCCGAGAACCGGTTCGAGGCCTCCTACCTGTCCGAACACCCCGGCTACTACCTGACCGGCGACGGCGGCCACTTCGACGAGGACGGCTACCTGTTCGTCATGGGCCGCATCGACGACGTCATCAACGTGGCAGGCCACCGCCTGTCCACCGGCGCGATCGAAGAAGTCCTCGCCACGCACCCGTCGGTGGCCGAATGCGCGGTGATCGGCATCGCCGACGAGATCAAAGGGCAGGCGCCGCGAGGTCTGGTCGTCGTCAAGGCCGGCGCACCGACCGAGGGACTCGCCGAGGAGCTCGTCCAGCTGGTCCGTGCCGAGATCGGCGCGGTCGCCTCGCTCAAGCTCGTCGACGTCGTGCCGGCACTGCCGAAGACTCGGTCGGGCAAGATCCTGCGCAAGACGATGCGGGCGCTCGCCGCGGGCCGTGACGAGCCGGTGCCGTCGACCATCGAGGACCCCGCGGTGCTCGACGCGCTCACACCGATTCTGCGGACCTGAGCCAGGTTCACTTCCCGCCGCACCTGGGTACTTCCTCAGCACGCACGTCAATATCTCCGTGCGGGAGGAGGCGGCCAGATGTCCGCGCCGAAGTACATGGCCGTCCAGGGCGCAGCCGTCATCGTGGCGACCACGCTGACGGCGATCGGCTTGCTGGGTTTCATCCCGGGTGTGACAACGAATCTCGACCAACTCACCTGGCTCGGGCAGCGTTCTGATGCCATGCTTTTCGGCGTCTTCGCGGTGTCGGCCCTGCAGAACATCCTGCACCTGTTGATCGGCGCCGCCGGCTACTTCCTGGCCCGCTCGTATGCGGGCGCGCGGGCCTACCTGCTGGTCGGTGGGGCGGTCTATCTGGCGTTGTGGCTCTACGGGATTTTCGTCGAACACGGCAGCCGCGCCCATGTTCTCCCCCTCAACGGCGCCGACCAGTGGCTGCACATGGGTCTCGGCGCGGTGATGGTGTTGCTGGCGGTCACCCTGGCCGGGCAGCACGACCCGACCAAACGCCGGTCGAGGATGCGCACCGCGACCTAGCCAGCACGACCAGACTGCACCTGTGCAGGAAAAGGGCGAGTTCGGACCTGCTGGAATACCGTTCCGGCGGAGGGGGACGGGCCTCAGCCGATGGACAGCGCGATGCCGTCGAGGATGTCGTGCTCGCTGACCACCAACTCCTTGATGTCCGCCCGCTCACCCAACACGGCCGCCAGCTCCTGCACCACGATCGCTCCCCCGCCGATCACGTCGACGCGGCCCTCGTGCATCGGTCCGAGCACCGCCCGCTGCTGACGCGTCATCGACAGCAGCTCTGCACACACCGCCAGCAGATCGTCGAACCCGACCCGGGACAGATGGATCGAGTCCGGATCGTAGGTGGTCATCCGGTGCGCGAGAGCGGCCAGCGTCGTCATGGTGCCGGCGACCCCCACCCAGGTGCGGGCCCGCTCCACCGGGACCAGCCGCAGCGCCTCGTCGAGGGCCTCGCGCACCACCGCTCGGGCGGCGGCGATCTCGTCCTCGGTGGGTGGATCGGAGTGCAGGCAGCGCTCGGTGAGACGGACACAGCCCACGTCGGCCGAGTAGCCGGCCACCACCTCATCGGACCCCAACACCACCTCGGTGGAACCGCCGCCGAGATCGACCACCACGAAAGGCGCTTCGGTGGAATCCAATTCACCGATCGCGCCGTGGAACGACAGCGCGGCCTCCTCGGCGCCGGTGATCACCTCGGCCACCGCACCGGGTACCACCGCGCCGAGCACCTCCGAGGTCATGGCGAAGAACGTGTCGCGGTTGGAGACGTCGCGGGCCGCCGACGTCGCCACCATCCGCACCGCCGCCACATCGTGGCGGCGCATCAACTCGGCGTACTCGGCCAGCGCGGCGTGCGTGCGTGCCAGTGCGTCAGGTGCGAACTGGCCCGTCGCGTCGACGCCCTGACCGAGGCGCACGATCCGCATCTCACGATGTACGTCCGTGAGCCGGCCCTCGGCTGTGTCGGCTATATCTGCAATGAGTAGCCGGATCGAGTTGGTCCCGCAGTCGATGGCGGCGACACGATTCATGTTGTCCAACGCTCCTTGTCCAGGATCCCGGCCATCGCGGGTTCCGCCGCCAGTATCGCCAGCGCCTCGTCACCGAACGGGTTCACGCCCGGTCCCTTCGCCAATGAGTGGGCGATCACCACGTGCAGGCACTTGACCCGGTCGGGCATACCGCCGCCGGAGAACGTGGTGCCCAACGTTTCGATCGCATCGCGTTCCGCCAGATAGGACTCGTGTGCCCGACGGTAGGCGGCGGCCAACTCGGGATCCTGCGCCAGCCGCTCGGTCATGTCCCGCATCAATCCCGACGACTCGAGCCGGCTGGCGGCCGCCGTGAGCACCGGGTGGGTCAGGTAGTACAACGTCGGAAACGGCGTCCCGTCAGGCAGTTTCGGCGCGGTCTTCACCACCGCGGGCTCCCCGTTGGGGCAGAAGTAGGCGATCTCGAGTACGCCCCGGGGTTCGCGGCCCAACTGGCGCGCGACGGCGTCGAGATCGGCGCGCTCAACCACCGGGCGGGGGCGCACTGGGCGCGACGGGTTCGGGGGCGCCGGGCGCACCGGGCGGAGCCGGGGGCGCCGTCGGCGGAATGCCTTGCGGCGCATCGGCGATGGTGCCCCACAGCGCGGTGTACCAGGGGTCACCGCTGTTCACCTCGGCGAGCTCATCCGACGGCGCGCCGGGTTGCGCGGCACCAGGGGGAAGCTGCACCTGGTACGGGATCTCACCGGGCATCACGAAACCCAGCCGCTCCCGGGCCTGCGCGGCGATGAACACCGGATCGGCGAGCTTGGCCTTCTGCTCCTCGAGCGCGGCGATCTGTTCGCGCAGTTGGGCTTCAGACGCCTGGAGTTGTTTCATCTCGGTGCGTTGCGCGAAGTACGTCCGCACCGGCCCGGCGATCGTCAGGGTCAGCACGCACACCACCGCCGCGAGAATGGCGGCCCGCCGAGCGGCCGAACCGAAGCGCTGCTCGGACGCCCGCTCCGCGGCGGCCGCGATCGACTCCCGGATCGACTCACCGGTGGCGACGCTGTCGGGAGCCTCGGTGACTTCGGCGACCTGCTTACCCGGCCGCGCCTCGCTGCCGCGAACGTCGCGGCGCGGCGACGCGCTCGCCCGCGGCTTGGCCCGCCCACCGTCACCGGACTTGCCCGGCCGGGACGCGGGAGCCTTCTTGCTCCTGGCGTCCCCCGAGCTCCGCCGTCGCGGGTCGGGCCGTTTCGCTTCGGGCACGGGCTATTTGGTCTCCGGATTGAATCGCGGGAACGCCAGGTCACCCGCGTACCGGGCGGCGTCACCGAGCTCCTCCTCGATGCGCAGCAACTGGTTGTACTTGGCGACCCGTTCGCTGCGGGCCGGCGCGCCCGTCTTGATCTGGCCGCTGCCGACCGCCACCGCCAGATCGGCGATGGTGGTGTCCTCGGTTTCGCCACTGCGATGGCTCATCATGGTGCGGTAACCGCTGTTGTGGGCCAGCGCCACCGCGTCGAGCGTCTCGGTCAGCGTGCCGATCTGGTTCACCTTCACCAGCAGCGCATTGGCGGCGCCACGCTCGATTCCGTCCTCGAGACGCTCGGGGTTCGTGACGAACAGGTCGTCACCGACGATCTGCACCTTGTCACCGATGGCGGTGGTCAGCGTCACCCAGCCGTCCCAGTCATCCTCCGACAGCGGATCCTCGATGGACACCAGCGGGTAGCCGTTGAGCAACTCCTCGTAGAACGCGGTCATCTGCTCGGCGGTGCGGGTCTGCTTCTCGAACGCATAGCCGGTGCCCTCGGTGTGGAACTCGGTGGCCGCCACATCGAGCGCCAGCGCCACGTCCGTACCGATCTTCAACCCGGCGGACTCGATCGCCGTGCCGATCAGGTCCAGCGCCGCGCTGGTTCCCGGCAGATCCGGCGCGAAACCACCCTCGTCGCCCAGGCCCGTCGCCAGGCCCTGCTGCTTGAGCACCGACTTGAGTGCGTGGTAGACCTCGGCGCCCCAGCGCAGCGCCTCCTTGAAGCTCGGCGCGCCGATCGGGGCGATCATGAACTCCTGGACGTCGACACCGGTGTCGGCATGCGCACCGCCGTTGATGATGTTCATCATCGGCACCGGCAGAATGTGCGCGTTCGGCCCGCCGATGTAGCGGAACAACGGCAACTCGGCGGACTGCGCCGCGGCCTTGGCGACCGCCAGCGACACACCGAGGATCGCGTTGGCTCCCAGCCGCGACTTGTCGGGGGTGCCGTCGAGGTCCAACAGTGCCTGATCGACCAGACGCTGCTCGTCGGCGCCCAGCCCGATCACCGCTGGGGCGATCTCGTCAAGCACCGCCTCGACCGCCTTCTCCACGCCCTTGCCGAGGTAACGGGACCCGCCGTCGCGCAGTTCCACCGCCTCGTGCTCGCCGGTGGAGGCTCCCGACGGGACCGCGGCGCGCGCAACGGTGCCGTCCAGCAGGCCCACCTCGACCTCGACTGTCGGGTTGCCCCGGGAATCGAGGATCTCGCGGGCTCCGACCTGCTCGATGATGGGCATTGTGGTCTCCTTGGTCTCGGGGCGAAAACGGGCTCTCGGAAAGACAACTCTCGAAAAGGCTCGGTCTTGAGCCTAGAGCGTGGGCCGTCGGCTGGTGTGCTCAGAGTGAATGTCCGTTGGCGTAGGCAGTCGCCCAGTCCCGGACGGTCCGGGCGTACTGGTCGGAGTAGTTGTAGGCGCGCAGCGCCTCCATCCAACCGCGCGGCGTCGCCAGGTCCTTGCCCCGCCAGCACAGATAGCCCGCCGCCGACAGCGCCGCATCGTCGATGTTGTCGGCGTTGACGTCGCCGTCGTTGTTCGCGTCGACCCCGTAGAGCCGCCAGGTCTCCGGGATGAACTGCATCGGCCCCATCGCACGGGCATAGGACTCGTCGCCGTCGTGGCTCACCGCCTCGTTGTCCAGGATCTCGAGGTTGCCGCCGGTCCCGTCCAGCAGAACACCCCGGATCGGCGGGGAGATGTCGCCGTTGGCGGCGATGTTCGCGCCCCGGTAGGTGCCGTGGTGGCTCTCCACCTGACCGATGCCCGCCAGCGTCGTCCACGACAGGTGACAGTCGGGGTTCTCCACCTCGGCCACCCGGGCGGCGTAGGCGTACGCCTCCAGCGCCGTGACCGGGATCCCCAGTCCCGGTGCCCGCTCGGCGGCCCAGGCGTGCAGCTGATCGGCGGGCCGACCGGCGGCCGAGGTGTCGATCTGCGGCACCGCATCACCGGGAGGCGGCGGCACCCCCTCCGGGATGGGGGTGCCGAGCTGCCAGGAACAGCTGGAAGCCAGGAGCAGCGCTGTCGCGCCGATCACGGCCATCGCCTGTAGCCAACGCACCCGCGTCACCGGACTCCTCAACCCACTGTGGTCACCGTCCATGCTGCCACGCGTCCGCGGACATCGGTCTGACCCCGGGGTCGGTTTCGGGTGTTCATTTGCTGACGCCACAGCGGGCGCCGCCGGGCAGTCGCCGCCGGATCAGCTCACCAGCGATTCGCCCAGGAACCGGTCGGGCCCCTCGACTCCCGGCAGTGCGAAGAAGAACCCGCCGCCGACCGGCATGATGTACTCCTCCAGCGGTTCGCCGGTGAGGCGGTTCTGCACCGCCAGGAAGCCGCGCTCCAGGCTGCGCTGATAGGAGACGAAGGCCAGCCCCTGATCCAGCCGGCCGGCGCCGTCGAAACTGCGCACATACGAGAACCCACGGCGCAGGATCAGGCTGTCCTCGGTTTCGGCAGTGCGCGGATTGGCCAGCCGGATGTGGGCATCGAGCGGAATGCGGTCACCGTCCGGATCCTCGGCGTAGTCGGGCTCGGCGAACTCGTCGGTCATCCCCAACGGCGCGCCGCTGATCTTCTCGCGACCGAAGATCTGCTCCTGCTCGACCAGTCTGGTGCGGTCCCAGAACTCGACGAACATCCGGATGATCCGCACCGCCTGGTACGAGCCGCCCACCGCCCAGTCGGGTTCACCGTCCTCGGGTCCGACCCAGACGTAGCGGTCCATCAGGGCCTGGTCCTCGCTGTCCAGGTTGGCCGTTCCATCCTTGAATCCCAACAGGTTTCGCGGAGTGGTGGCGTGTGATGCCACGCCCGCACCGCGCGCGTAGCCGTCCATCATCCAGTGCAGCACCAGGTGGCGGCGGGTGCGTCGCATCAACTGGCGCAGCGCGAACTGCAGCGTGTCGATGTGCCCGGCCTCCATGGTGATCAGCAGGTCGCCGTGGGACAGCGTGGGATCCAGCCGGTCATTGGCCAGAAACGGCATCTGCACCAACTCTTTGGGCTTGCGGTCGGCGAGGCCGAACCGGTCGTCGAACAGCGACGCCCCGACGCTGACCACCACCGACAAGTCGTCCGGCGGTGGTTCTTCGCCCAGGATGCCCGAATCGACCGGTGGATAGGCCGGTCCGCGCTGTTCGGGCGGGCGGCCCGCCATCAACCCGCGGATCTCGTCTGTGAGTTCGGCCAGCGTGTCGGCGAGGCGTTCCCTGCTGTCCGCGATGACGGTGAAGGCCGCCATCAGCCCCTGCATCGGAACCGGGATCGCGGTGATCCCCGCCTGGTGCGGGCCTTCGAACTGCACGTAGCGCGGGTCCGGAGGGCCCGCTACCGGCTCCCCCTCCGGCGACGAGCACCCGGCGATCGCTGCGCCGACACCAACCGCCGCGCCGGTGCCCAGGGCCCCGGTGACAAAATTGCGGCGGCTGATGCCGGAGCGCGGAGACTCCTTCGTCACTGCAGGTTCAGCACCCCGGCGACCTGCGAGACATTTTCCGACAGTCCGGCCAGCTGGGCCTTGAGGGTGTCGATGGTCTGCTGGTCGACGGTGACCTCAGGGCAGCGCGGCGACGGGTACTGGTCGTTCTCGGTGCAGTACAGCACCCATCCATCACCCTGACGCAGCGGCTCGAGCGTCGAATTGACCTCGGCGAAGCCCGCGTTGATCTGTTCAAGCAGCGCGGGATCGGCCTGCTGCAGCGCCGGGGTCAGTTCCTCGATCGCGGCCTGCGAACCCTCGATGTTTGCGTTGAAGTCCCACAGGTCGGTCTTGGCGTAGCGGTTCTCCTCGCCGGTGATCTTGCCCTCGGAGACCTCTTCGATCAGCTCGGCCGCGCCCACCGCGACATCACTGGGCGCCACCTCCAGCGTCGGCATCTGCTCGTTGAGCGTGGCGATGTCCGCATCGAGCTGGTCGGCGAACGGCGCACCGCCGTCGGTGGTGTTCTGGTCGAACAGCAGGTACTCGAGGCGGTGCCACCCGGTGAAGGCCGGGTCGTCCACGCCGGCGAAGTCGTCGACGCGGGCATCCACGAGACCGTCGATCTCTTCGACCAGTCCGGCCAGCGGCTCGATGCGCTCCCACGGCACACGTGACGGCGCATATGCCGCCTGTGCGGCTTGAAGATCGCCGGCCCGGACGGCGTCGGTGAACGTCTTGACCACTGTCACCAGCTGGTTCGTCTGGTCGACGGCATACGCCTGGTATTCCTCGGCGGCTTGGGTGACCAGCGGGTCGGCCGGGGCGGCCGGGGATGCGCTCGTCTCACTGGTCTCGCTCGCGGTGCCGGTCTCGGTCGCTGTGGTGTCGGTGCCGGAGCTGGAACAGCCGGCAAGCGCCAGCCCCAGCGCCAGCGCCGAAAGTGGCAGGGCAGATAGCCGCCTCATGTAGAACCTCCTTGTTCGGGTCGAAAGGCAGGCTAACCGGCTTTGGTCGCTGAGGATAGCCACACCTTTGTAAAGGTGACCTTAGTCCTTCGAGTGGGCCCGCCGCCTTAGGCTAGGATTCGCTAATAGCGTCTGGATACGGCGCGGGAAGGACGTGGCCCGCATGCGCACACGGTGGAGTCGAATCGCCAGTCGGATCGGCGTGGTCGTGACCCTCACCGCAGCACTCGGCACGGCAGCGTGCTCGGGCTCCGGCCAGAGCGACGAGCTACTGATCTACAGCGCGCAGCACGAGTCGCTGACCAAGGAGTGGATCGAAGCCTTCACCGAGGAAACCGGCATCCCGGTCACCTACCGCCAGGGCGGCGACACCGAGATGGGCAACCAGTTGGTCGCCGAGGGTGATGCCTCACCCGCCGATGTGTTCCTGACCGAGAACTCCCCCGCCATGGCCGCGGTCGAACGGGCGGACCTGTTCGCCGACATCACCCCCGAGATCGCCGACCAGGTCCCTGAGCAGTATCGGCCGTCGAGTGGCAAGTGGACCGGTGTCGCGGCCCGAGCCACGGTGTTCGCCTACAACACCGACATGCTCACCCCCGAGCAGCTGCCCGCCTCGATGCTGGACCTGCAGCGGCCGGAGTGGCAGGGCCGCTGGGGCGCACCTCCGGCGAAAGCGGACTTCCAGGCCATCGTCGCCGCTCTGCTGCAGCTCGAAGGACCCGAGGTCACCGAGCGGTGGCTGGACGGCATGAAAACCAACGCCGAGATCTACGACAACAACATCACCACCCTGCGGGCCGTGAACAGCGGCGAGGTGGCCGGCGGGGTGATCTACCACTACTACTGGTTCCGCGATCAGGCGGAGACCGAGGAGATCAGCGGCAACACCGAACTGCACTACTTCCGCAACGAGGATCCGGGCGCCTTCGTCAGCATCTCCGGCGGCGGAGTGCTCGCGTCGAGCGACAAACAGGATCAGGCGCAGCAATTCCTGCAGTTCGTCACCAGCGAAGCCGGACAGGACATCCTGCGCACCGGCACCTCGTTCGAATATCCGGTGGCCAGTGGCGTCGCCGCCAACCCGGCTCTGGTCCCGCTGGCCGAGCTGCAGGCCCCCGCCGTCGACCCGTCCACCCTCGACGCGCAGGCCGTGTCGGACATGATGACAAAGGACGGTTTGCTGTAGGTGGCCACTCCGGCCGCCGTGCAGGACCTCCAGTCGGGGCCGCAGCCGCTCCCGGCCCGCACCGCGGCGGTATCACTCCGACCGGGTCCGCTGGTCGCTGTCACCGTCTCGCTTCTGGTGGCTGCCACCTTCATCCCGCTCAGCTACGTGGGCTGGGCTTTCGTCACGACCGGATGGGATCAGGCTTACGCGCTGATCGTGCGGCCGCACGTCGGCGAGCTACTGGTCAACACCGTGGCGTTGGTGGTGCTGACCGTGCCGCTGTGCCTCGTCGTCGGCGTGGGTGCCGCCTGGCTGGTGGAGCGCACCGACGTCCCGGGGCGCCCGTTGTGGCGGCCGCTGTTCGTCACGCCGCTGGCGGTGCCCGCGTTCGTCAACAGCTACGCGTGGCTGGGGATCGTGCCGTCGCTGCACGGGCTGGGCGCCGGCGTGCTGGTCACGACGCTGTCCTACTTCCCGTTCGTGTACCTGCCCGCAGCGGCGGCGTTGCGTCGGCTCGATCCCGCGGTCGAGGAGTCGGCTCGCGCACTGGGATCCAGTTCGACCGGGGTCTTCTTCCGGGTGGCGCTCCCGCAGCTGCGCCTGGCGATACTGGGCGGGGCGTTGCTCATCGGTCTGCATCTGCTCGCCGAGTACGGCGCGTTCGTGATGCTGCGCTTCGAGACCTTCACCACCGCGATCTTTCAGCAGTTCCAAGCGACTTTCGACGGCCCGGCCGGCAGCATGCTCGCCGGGGTGCTGGTGTTGTGCTGTCTGGTGCTGCTGGTCGCCGAGGCCGGCGCGCGGGGCAACGCCCGGATGGCGCGGATCGGCAGCGGCGCCGCCCGCGACATCGTGACACTTCACCTGGGCCGCAACCGGTTTCCTGCGTTGCTCGTTCTGATCGTGCTCGCCGTGCTGGCCTTGGGGGTGCCGCTGTGGACGTTGTTGCGCTGGCTGTGGATCGGCGGCGCCGACGTGTGGGAGCTCGCCCCGATCAGTCAGGCGCTCACCCAGACGATCGGGCTGGCCACCGTCGCGGCGCTGGCGGCGACGGTGCTGGCGTTCCCGGTGGCCTGGGTGGCGGTGCGCTCCCAGGGAGTCCTGGCCCGCACGGTGGAGGGCGCGAACTACGTGACAAGTTCACTGCCCGGCATCGTCACAGCATTGGCACTGGTGACGGTGACCATCCGGGTGGCACCGCCGCTCTACCAGACGGTGGTGGTGGTGGTCTGCGCATACGTGCTGATGTTCCTGCCCCGTGCCCTGGTCAGCGTGCGCGCCGGGCTGGCACAGGTGCCGATCGGGCTCGAGGAGGCCTCCCGGTCGCTGGGAGCGCCGCCGTGGGTGACGTTCCTGCGGGTGACGCTGCGACTGACCGCACCGTCCGCGGCTGCCGGGGCGTCGCTGGTGTTCGTGGCCGTGGCAACGGAACTGACCGCGACGCTGCTGCTGGCGCCGACGGGCACCCGCACCCTGGCGATGGGCTTCTGGGCAATGTCGGGTGAGTTGAATTACGCTGCCGCCGCGCCCTATGCGTTGGTCATGGTCGTGCTGGCCATGCCGGTGACGATGGTGCTGTTCCGCCAGTCCACCAAGGCGGCGGCCGGGTGAGCGCGAAGGTGCAGGTGAGTGGACTCACGAAGTCCTTCGGCGGCACCACGGTGCTCGACGGCATCGATCTGGAGTTGCCGCCGGGCAGCGCCACCGCCATCGTCGGCGCCTCCGGGTGCGGCAAGACCACGCTGCTGCGCCTGATCGCAGGATTCGAAACACCGGATTCCGGAAGCGTTTCCATCTCCGGTCAGCAGATGTCCGGGCCGGCCGCGTTCGTGCCCGCCCACCGGCGTGCGGTCGGCTACGTCGCCCAGGACGGCGCCCTGTTCCCCCACCTGACCGTCGGTCAGAACATCGCCTACGGCCTGCCCGCCACACGCCGCCGCGCCGCGATCCGCCGGCGAGTAGCGGACCTGCTGGAAACGGTTGCGCTGGAACCGTCCTACGCGTCGCGCCGACCTCACCAACTGTCCGGCGGGCAGCAGCAGCGGGTGGCGCTGGCCCGCGCCCTGGCCCGTCGGCCGAAGCTGATGCTGCTCGACGAACCGTTCAGCTCACTCGACGCAGGGCTGCGCGCATCCACCCGCAAGGCCGTCGCACACCTGCTCGCCACCGCCGGCGTCACGACGTTGGTGGTGACGCACGACCAGGAGGAGGCGATGTCGATCGCCGACCAGGTCGCGGTGATGCGTCACGGCCGGTTCACCCAGCTCGGCAGTCCGCGTGAGGTCTATCGCTATCCGGTCGACCGGTTCACCGCCGAGTTCCTCGGCGAGTGTGTGTTCCTGCCGTGCACCGTGTCCGGCGGTGTGGCCTCTTGTGCGCTGGGCAGGGTGCCCGTCGACTCTGCGGTTGCGGACGGTGCCGGCACCCTGATGCTGCGACCCGAGCAGCTGATCGCCACCGAGGTCGCCGACAGCGAGCGCCAGACCGGCGTCGGCACCGTCGCCGCCACCGAGTTCCTGGGCCACGATGTGCTGCTCACCATCGACCTGGGCGGCGACATCACCCCGATCACAGTGCGCCAGCACAGCATCGAACCGCCCCCGGCGGACGCGAAGGTCCACATCGACGTGATCGGCGGTGGCGTGGTGTTCCGGTGACAGGACTCATCGAGCACCTGTCCGGGGCTACTCTGCCTCTGTTTCGGCGATCTCGGTTTCGTCGCCCAGGTCGACTGCGACACCCGGCCAGTGCGCACGCCACTCGTCCTCACCGATCGCCCCCAGCGGTGCGTCGTCGAGTTCGGCGGCCACCTCGGCGCCGCGCCGAGACTCGGCGACGGACTCCTCGGCCGCTCGCACATCCGCCATGAACTCCAGAACTGCTGAACGCAAAGCGTTTTCGGCATCGAAATCGGCCGACACCGAAACCGTCGTCAACTCGTCGGGGATCAGATCATCTGGCACTCCGGCTACTTCGGCGCGGGCGAGTACCTTCTGCGCCAACGCCAACGCGGGTTGCCCGGTGGGAATGTCGTCCATGCACGACTCACGCGCGCTCTTCTCCAGGGCCTTGCGCTGCTCCCACTGCGCGAGCTGATCTTCCAACGTGATCGACTCACCGGCCAGCACGGCGGGTACGCGGTTGCCGAGCTTGCGAACCAAAGCGTCCGCCACGTCGTCGATGTCGAACGAGTTCTCGGGCGCATCCTCGGCGATGCGCGCGTGAAACAGCACTTGCAGCAACACATCTCCGAGTTCGTCCCGCAGTTCGGACAGATCGCCGCCGTGCACCGCGTCGAACAGTTCGTAGGTCTCTTCGAGCAGGTACCGCCGCAGCGAGTCATGGGTCTGCTGGCTCTCCCACGGGCCGGCAGTGCGCAGCTTGTCCATCAGCGCGACCGCGTCGACCAGTCGTTCGCCGGGCCGCGGCTCGGCCGCGGAGATCACCCGCTCCCCCGCCGCGATCCGCGCCGCCACCGAGGGATGATCGGCGTCGGAGGACAGCAGCACCTCGGCGGGCTCACCGTCGTAGGCCGGACGCGCGGCCGGCAGCGACCACGGCACCTTGATCGGCAGTTCCTCGGTGTACTGGAGGTCACCGGCCAGCAGTTCGATCGCCTCGACGGGAATCAACGACGGGCGGCGCGGGTCGACCAGCACGACCGTCATCGCTGCGTACTCATATCGATCTCAGGTCGTTCATTGGCGCGGGCTACCTCCGAACTTGGTTATATCAACTTCCTCCTGCGGTTTCCCGTCGATGGCCAGCATCAACCCTGCCACGAACGCCACCAGGTCGAGATCGCGTATCCGGGGCGCCCCCACCCCACTGCCCGACCGCGGTATCGGCACCTGCACCGTCGAGGTGGTGGCCCGGTAGTTCGCACCGGAGTACAGCCGCTTGAGCCGCAACTGAGCCGAGTCCGGCAGCGTGAGCGGTGCGATCCGCACGGTCGACGCCGACACCGCACCGATCTCGGTGATCCCGTGCGCCCGTGCCAGCAACCGCAGCCGTGCGACCGCGATCAGCCGTTGCGCCGGTTCGGGCAGCGGGCCGTAGCGGTCGTTGAGCTCCTCGATCACCGAGTCGACCGCGGCGTCGTCCTGGGCCGCGGCGAGGCGGCGGTAGGCCTCCAGCCGCAGCCGGTCGCTGGCGATGTAGTCCGGCGGCAGGTGCGCGTCGACCGGCAGGTCGATCCTGACGTCCTTCGGTTCCTGCGGTGCGGCAACGGTTTCCCCGTCGGCGACCGCCCGGTACGCCTCGACTGCTTCGCCGACCAGCCGCACGTAGAGATCGAACCCCACACCGGCGACATGCCCGGATTGCTCGGCGCCCAAAACGTTTCCCGCACCCCGGATCTCGAGGTCCTTCATCGCCACCGCCATTCCCGCGCCCAGCTCGTTGTTCTGGGCGATCGTCGCGAGCCGGTCGTAGGCCGTCTCGGTCAGCGGAACCTCCGGCGGATAAAGGAAGTACGCGTAACCCCGTTCACGCGAACGCCCCACCCGGCCGCGTAGCTGGTGCAGCTGGGAGAGGCCGAAGGTGTCGGCGCGCTCAACGATCAGCGTGTTGGCGTTGGAGATGTCCAGCCCGGTCTCGACGATCGTGGTGCACACCAGGATGTCGTATTCGCGATTCCAGAAACCTTCGACGGTGCGTTCGAGTTGCTCCTCGGGCATCTGGCCGTGCGCGACGACCACCCGGGCCTCGGGCACCAGCGATCGCACCTTCGCAGCGGCCTGGTCGATGGTGCGTACCCGGTTGTGGATGTAGAACGCCTGCCCGTCGCGCAGCATCTCGCGGCGCAGCGCCGCGGCGACCTGCTTGTCGTCCTGCGGCCCCACATACGTGAGCACCGGGTAGCGCTCCTCCGGAGGCGTCAGGATCGTCGACATCTCCCGGATCCCCGCCAGGCTCATCTCCAGCGTCCGCGGGATCGGCGTCGCGCTCATCGTCAGCACGTCGACGTGGGTGCGCATCGATTTGATGTGCTCCTTGTGTTCCACCCCGAAGCGCTGCTCCTCGTCGACGACGACCAGGCCGAGGTCTTTCCACGTCACACCGGTCTGCAGCAGCCGGTGGGTGCCGATGACGATGTCGACCGAGCCGTCCTTCATCCCCTCCAGCGTGGCCCGCGACTCGGCCGGGTCGGTGAACCGCGACAGCCCCTTCACCGTGATCGGGAACCCGGCGGTGCGCGTCGTGAACGTCTGCAGATGCTGGTCGGCCAGCAGCGTCGTCGGCACCAGCACCGCCACCTGCTTGCCGTCCTGCACCGCCTTGAACGCCGCCCGCACCGCGATCTCGGTCTTGCCGTAGCCGACGTCGCCGCAGATCACCCGGTCCATCGGAACCGGCTTCTCCATGTCGGACTTCACCTCGGTGATAGCCGTCATCTGGTCCACGGTCTCGGTGAACCCGAACGCGTCCTCCATCTCGGTCTGCCACGGGGTGTCCGGGCTGAACGCATGCCCCGGGGACGCCTGACGCTTGGCGTAGAGCGCCACCAGCTCCGCGGCGATCTCGCGAACCGCCCTGCGGGCCTTGGTCTTCGTGTTCGCCCAGTCGCTGCCGCCGAGGCGGGACAGGTTCGGCGCCTCGCCGCCCACGTAGCGCGACAACTGGTCCAGCGAGTCCATCGGCACGTACAGCTTGTCGGTGCCGCCACCGCGCTTGGACGACCCGTACTCCAGCACCAGGTATTCGCGGCGGGCCCCGCCGATCACCCTCTCGGTCATCTCGACGAACCGGCCGATGCCGTGCTGGTCGTGGACGACCAGGTCACCGGCGGTCAGCGCGAGCGGGTCGACGACGTTGCGTCGCTTGGCCGCCAGCCTGCGGTTCTCGGTGGCGGCGGCGCGATTGCCGGTCAAGTCGGTCTCGGAGATCACCACCAGGTTGGCCCCGGGGATCACCACCCCGTCGTGCAGGGGACCCTTGAGGACGCCGACCACACCTTCGGTCGGCGCGGCACCCGGCTCCAGGATCGCTGCGGGGGTGTCGGCTTCACCGAGCTGCTCGACGACGCGCATCGCCGTGCCGGTGCCCGGGGTGACGACGACTGCGTAATTCGGGGTGGCCCCACCGACGCTCACGTGGGCGCGCAGCATCGCGAAGATCTCCTCGACGCTGTGCTGCTGGCCGCGCGCAGTCGGCGCCGGCCGGATGTCGAGGTTGAGTGCCTCGCCGCCGCCGCTGTCGAGTTGACTCAACGTCCACCACGGATGCCCACCCTCGCGGGCCGCGTCCCGGGCGGCGCCGAAGCCGATGAACCCGGACGCGCCCAGCGCCTCGATGTCGATGGGCACCCCCCCGCCCACGGCGGCGGTCGACCACGACGCCTCGAGGAACTCCCGCCCGGTCTTGATCAGATCGGCCGCCCGGCTGCGCACCTTCTCCGGATCGCAGATCAGCAGCGGGGTGCCCTCGGGCAGATGTGCCGGCAGCGTCGCCAGGTCGGTGGGGCGCAACACCGGCAGCAGCGCCTCCATGCCGTCGACCGGGATGCCCTCGGCGAGCTTGGCCAGCATGTCGGGCACATTGCCCGGCACCCCGTTCTCCTGCACCGGGTGTTCGGCCGACAGTGCGGCGGCACGCTCCCGCACGTCAGCGGTGAGCAGCACCTCCCGGCACGGCACGGCGATGACGGTGTTGATGTCGATCTCCGGGATCGAGCGCTGGTCAGCGACGGAGAACATCCGCATCTCGGTGACCTCGTCGCCCCAGAACTCGATGCGCACGGGATGCTCGGCGGTCGGCGGGAAGACGTCGAGGATGCCGCCGCGCACCGCGAACTCGCCCCGCTTGCCGACCATGTCGACCCGCGTGTAGGCCAGCTCGACGAGCCGCTCGACGACCGATTCGAAGGCGATGTCGGTGCCCACGGTCAGCGTGACCGGCTCCACCGCGGCGATGTCGGGGGCCATCGGCTGCAGCAGGGACCGGGCGGTGGTCACCACGATCCGCAGCGCAGGACCCAGCCGCTGGTCCTCGGGGTGCGCGAGCCGGCGCAGCACCATCAGCCGCGCGCCGACGGTGTCCACTCCCGGCGACAGTCGCTCGTGCGGCAACGTCTCCCAGGACGGGAACATCGCGACGGCGTCGCCGAACACGCCGCGCAGCTCGGCCGTCAGATCGTCGGCTTCCCGGCCGGTCGCGGTGACCACCAGCAACGGCCCGGTCTGCGCGAGCGCGGACGCCAGGTAGACCCGCGCACTTGCCGGGCCGACGAGGTCGAGATCGGCGGGCCGGTCCGCAGCACGACGAGCCGCCTCCTGCAGGGAGGGATCACGAAGTGCCAGGTGGACGAGGCCCGCGATCGGGGTGTGGACGTCAAGGGTCCCCGATACGGTCATGATGGGTCCCATCGTAGGCATCTGCCGGACCGCCTGCGGCACGGGCATCGCGGCGCCGCAGCGGTACTCGACAGCCGGTGTCAGCGCCGGAACAGCCGATATGCGGCCCGGCTCACTCCTGGTGCAGCACCGGATCGGATTCGAGGTGCGTCAACCCGTTCCAGCACAGGTTCACCAGGTGGGCGGCGACTACCTCTTTCTTCGGCTCGCGCACGTCGAGCCACCACTGGGCGGCCATCGACACCGAGCCGACCAGCGCCTGCGCGTACAGCGGCGCCAGGTCCGGATCCAGCCCGCGGCGGGAGAAGTCCCCGGCGAGGATCGACGCCACCTGGCTGACGGCGTCGTTGAGCAGCGTGGAGTAGGTGCCCGAGGTGATGCTCGCCGGGGAATCGCGGATCAGGATGCGGAAACCGTCGGTGCGCTCCTCGACATACGTCAGCAGTGCCAGAGCGACCCGTTCGACGCGCACCCGGGAGCGGTTCTTGGTCAACGACGCCGTGATTCCGTCCAGAAGCGCCGACATCTCCCGGTCCACGACGACGGCGTAGAGCCCCTCCTTGCCGCCGAAATGTTCGTACACCACCGGCTTGGACACGTTGGCGCGCAGCGCGATCTCCTCGACCGAGGTGCCGTCGAAACCGCGCTCGGCGAACAGCGACTTGGCGATCTCGATCAACTGCTGGCGACGTTCGCTGCCGGTCATCCGGGCGCGGGGGGCCCGCGCGTGATTGTCGGGCTTGTCGGGCACTGCCACGCCGTTAGCGTAGGCCCCGGCACCCGACCCGCGTGCCCATTGGCACGCTGTTGCTTGGACTAGAGTCTCTGGGTGATCAGTCCGTCGTGGTGTAATCGGCAGCACCTCTGATTTTGGTTCAGATAGTTCAGGTTCGAGTCCTGGCGACGGAGCAAGCGAGGCTGGCCGAGCGCACCGAGTGACACCCGGGACCGGAGTGTTCACGTTCTGCACGCGTGCGCCGGGGCGGGAAGGACGTCTATGCGTGAGGCCGCGGTCCTGGTGCTGGCAGCGGGTGCCGGCACCAGGATGAAATCCGACACCCCCAAGGTGCTGCACACCCTCGCGGGCCGCAGCATGCTGGCGCACTGCCTGCACGCGGTGGCCGAGGTGGCGCCCGGGCACCTGGTCGTGGTGGTGGGCCGGGACCGCGAGCGGGTAGCGCCGACGGCGCTGCAGATCGGCGAGGAACTGGGCCGGCCGGTCGAGATCGCGGTGCAGGAGCAGCAACACGGAACCGGGCACGCCGCCGAATGCGGGCTGGCGGCCCTGCCGCCGGACTTCGACGGCATCGTGGTCGTGACCTCGGGCGATGTCCCGTTGCTGGACGCCCACACGCTGACCGACCTGATCGCCGCGCACAGCGCCGAATCGGCCGTCGCGACGGTGCTGACCACGACGTTGGCCGACCCGACCGGCTACGGGCGGATCCTCCGCACCCAGGACGGGGCGGTGATGGGGATCGTGGAGCAGGCCGACGCCAGCCCGTCACAGCGGGCGATCACCGAGGTCAATGCCGGCGTTTATGCGTTCGACATCGACGCGCTGCGCTCGGCTCTGGGCCGGCTGCGCTCGGACAACGCCCAACACGAGCTCTACCTGACCGACGTCATCTCGATCGTGCGTTCCGACGGGCGCAGCGTGCGTGCCCAGCACGTCGACGACACCGCGCTGGTCACCGGCGTCAACGACCGGGTGCAACTGGCCGAGCTGGGCGCCGAGCTCAACCGCCGCATCGTCGCTGATCATCAGCGCTCCGGGGTGACGATCGTCGACCCCGCCTCCACCTGGATCGACGTCGATGTCACCATCGGCCGCGACACCGTGGTGCGCCCCGGCACCCAGCTACGGGGCACGACGAACATCGGTGGGCGCTGCGAGATCGGGCCCGACACCACCTTGACCGACGTCACCGTCGGCGACGGCGCCGAGGTGGTCCGCACCCACGGCAGTTCCTCGACGATCGGGGCCGACGCGACCGTCGGACCGTTCACCTATCTGCGGCCCGGCACCGTGCTGGGCACCGCCGGCAAGCTGGGCGCTTTCGTCGAGACGAAGAACTCCTCCATCGGCGACGGCACCAAGGTGCCGCACCTGACCTACGTCGGCGACGCCGACATCGGTGAGCACAGCAACATCGGCGCGTCCAGCGTATTCGTCAACTACGACGGAGAAACCAAGCGGCGCACCACAATCGGCTCGCACGTCCGCACCGGTTCGGACACCATGTTCGTCGCTCCGGTGACCATCGGCGACGGCGCCTACACCGGCGCCGGCACGGTGGTCCGCGAAGACGTGCCCCCCGGAGCGCTGGCGGTGTCCGCGGGTCCGCAACGCAACATCGAAGGCTGGGTGCAACGTAAGCGCCCGGGCAGCGCAGCCGCGGCGGCGGCCCGGGCATCCGCCGAGACGGAGGACGAACCTACCGGCAGGTAGCCGATTGTTGGCATTCTGGTAACCCGGCAGCGTAGGTGCGTAACCGCTACGTACGATGGCCCGGTATCGATCCCCGAGCCAAGGGCAGCCCGTGAGCCACGACTGGACCGACAACCGCAAAAACCTGATGCTCTTCTCGGGTCGGGCGCACCCCGAACTGGCCGAGCAGGTCGCCAAGGAACTCGATGTTCCGGTCACCGCGCAATCCGCACGGGACTTCGCCAACGGCGAGATCTTCGTCCGCTTCGACGAGTCGGTGCGCGGCTGCGACGCGTTCGTACTGCAGAGCCATCCATGGCCACTGAACCAGTGGCTGATGGAACAGCTGATCATGATCGACGCGCTCAAGCGCGGCAGCGCCAAACGCATCACCGCGATCCTGCCGTTCTACCCGTACGCCCGCCAGGACAAGAAGCACCGCGGCCGCGAGCCCATCTCCGCGCGTCTGGTCGCCGATCTGCTCAAGACCGCCGGCGCGGACCGGATCGTCACCGTCGACCTGCACACCGACCAGATCCAGGGGTTCTTCGACGGTCCGGTCGACCACATGCGCGCACAGAAGCTGCTGACCGGCTACATCGCCGACAACTACTCCGACCACGACATGGTCGTCGTCTCCCCCGACTCCGGCCGGGTGCGCGTCGCCGAGAAGTGGGCCGACTCGCTGGGTGGCGTGCCGCTCGCGTTCATCCACAAGACCCGCGACCCGCTGGTGCCCAACCAGGTCAAGTCGAACAGGGTGGTCGGCGACGTGCGGGGCAAGACCTGCATCCTGACCGACGACATGATCGACACCGGCGGCACCATCGCCGGTGCCGTCCGGTTGCTGAAAGAGGACGGCGCGGTCGACGTCGTCATCGCCGCCACCCACGGTGTGCTGTCCGACCCGGCCCGGGAACGCCTGAACGAAAGCGGCGCACGCGAAGTCATCGTCACCAACACCCTGCCGATCGGCGAGGAAAAGCTGTTCCCGCAGCTCACCGTGCTGTCGATCGCGCCGCTGCTGGCCAACACCATTCGCGCGGTATTCGAGAATGGCTCGGTGACAGGGCTTTTCGACGGGTCCGCCTGATATGTCGGAGCGCGGCACGGCAACCATCTACCACAACCCGAAGTGCTCGACGTCGCGCAAGACGCTGGAGTTGCTGCGCGACAACGGCGTTGAGCCCGAGATCGTGCTGTACCTCAAGACCCCGCCGTCGCGCGCCGAACTCGTGAAGCTGATCGCCGACGCCGGGATCGACGTGCGCACGGCCGTGCGCAAACGTGAATCGCTCTACACCGAACTGGGGCTGGCCTCGGCGTCGGACGACGACCTGCTCGACGCGATGGCGCAGCACCCCATCCTGATCGAGCGGCCGTTCGTGGTGACCTCCAAGGGGACCCGGCTGGCGCGGCCGCTCGACAACGTCCGAGAGATTTTGTGACGGTTCGGTCCCTGGTGGCGGCTGCCGCGGCGACACTGGTGGCTGTGATGGCGGCGGGCTGCGGGACCGAAGCCCCCGACTATCAGTCCGTGTGGTCGACGCCCAGCCAGACGACCACGGTGCCGCCCACCTCGGCCGTGGCGGCTCCGGTGAACATCGCCGGGTTCCTCGAGCAGTCCGGCGTCGTCGGGCAGCCCGTCGTCTTCGACAAGCTGACCGACCTGACGATCTCGATGCCCACGCCGCAGGGTTGGACCCCCTACCAGGGCACCAACCTTGCGCCGGGCACCCGGATGATCGTCAAGGGCGACACCTACCCGACCGCGATGCTGATGGTGTTCCGACTCGAGGGCGACTTCGACGCCCGCGAAGCCGTCACGCACGGCAACGTCGACGCCGAGATGTCGCAGAACTTCCGGGAGCTCAACTCGTCCGTCGCGGACTTCGCCGGGTTCCCGTCGTCGATGATCGAGGGCAGCTACGACCTCAACGGCACCCGGATGCACAGTTACAACCGCATCGTCATCGCCACCGGCGCCGCACCGGACAACCAGCGCTACCTGATCCAGTTCACCGTGACCGGCTACGCCGAGGACGCTGCTGACGAAGCGCCGGACATCGAGGAGATCATCGACGGCTTCACCGTCGAGGTGCCCTGACCCCCTTGCGCCGGAACGGTATTCCAGCAGAGGTTCTTTGAGCACCGCCCTGCTGGAATACCGTTCCGGCGAAGGTTGGGGGTCGAACATTAGGGTGGTGCAGATGAGCGACTGGACCGCCTCCGACCTGCCCTCATTCGACGGCCGCACCGTGATCGTCACCGGCGCCAACAGCGGCCTCGGCCTGGTGACCGCCCGCGAGTTGGCCCGCGTCGGCGCCAAGACCATCCTGGCGGTGCGCAACCTCGAGAAAGGCGCGGCCGCCGCCGCGCAGATGAGCGGCGACGTCGAGGTGCGCAAGCTCGATCTGCAGGATCTGGCCTCGATCCGGGAGTTCGCCGACGGTGTCGCCGAGGCCGGCACCACGGTCGACGTGCTGGTCAACAACGCGGGCATCATGGCGGTGCCGTACGCACTGACCGTCGACGGGTTCGAGAGCCAGATCGGGACCAACCACCTCGGCCATTTCGCGCTGACCAATCTGCTGTTGCCCACGATCACCGATCGGGTGGTCACCGTGTCCTCGATGATGCACCTGCTCGGCTACCTCAGCCTCAAGGACCTCAACTGGAAGGCGCGGCCCTACCTCGCCTGGCCGGCCTACGGCCAGTCGAAGCTCGCCAACCTGCTGTTCACGACCGAACTGCAGCGCAGGCTGACCGCGGCCGGGTCCCCGCTGACCGCAGTCGCAGCCCATCCCGGGTACTCGGCGACCAACCTGCAGGGACAGACCGGGAACCAATTCGGCACCCGTTTCTGGGACACCGCCAACCGGCTGACGGCCACCGACGCCGACTTCGGCGCCCGCCAGACCCTGTACGCGGCGTCACAGCCGCTGCCTGGGGACAGCTTCATCGGGCCGCGATTCGGCATGCGAGGCCCCACCGGACAGGCGCAGCGCAGCCCGCTGGCCCGCAACCGAGCCAAGGCCGCCGCACTGTGGACCCTTTCCGAGCAGCTCACCGGGGTCGAGTTTCCCTTCTGATTTTTGGCTGACCGCGGTTCTGCGCTACCCTTGCAGACGCGTCACGGCGAGGGTGGCCTGATCTTCACGGCCACCGTTATCGACGGGAACCAGCATCTCCGATGGTGTTAACCCCTGGCCGTGCCCGACACCGATCACCGGCACAGGAGCACCACAATGGCGAGGAACGCCCCCAACAATCTGACCGCCCAGGTCCGCAGCGCCACCGGCAAGGGCGCCTCGCGCCGCGCCCGCCGCGAGGGCAAGGTACCCGCGGTGCTGTACGGCCACGGCTCCGACCCGCGCCATCTCGAGCTCGACGCACGTGACTTCGCTGCGGTGCTCCGCCACACCGGCACCAACGCGGTGCTCACGCTCGACATCGAAGGCACCGAGCAGCTCGCGCTGACCAGGACGCTGGAGATCCACCCGATCCGCCGCAACATCCAGCACGCCGACCTGCTCGTGGTGCGCCGCGGCGAGAAGGTGACCGTCGAGGTCAACATCGCGGTCGAGGGTGACGCCGCCCCCGACACCCTGGTCAACCAGGAAACCAACACCATCGAGATCGAGGCCGACGTCCAGTCGATCCCCGAGCAGTTCACCGTGTCGGTCGAGGGCGCCACTGCGGGCACTCAGATCACCGCAGCCGGGGTCGAGTTGCCCGAGGGCGTGACGCTGGTGTCCGACCCCGAACTGTTGGTGGTCAACGTGATCGTCGCGCCGACCGCCGAGGACCTCGAGTCCGAGGGCGCCGGCGAAGAGGGCGAGGCCGCCACCGAGGCGGCCGCCACCGGAGAAGCCACCGAGGAAGCCGCATCCGACTCCGATTCCGACTAGGCCTGCCGGGACGGACTGCTGTCGTGGCCGAGCCGTCCCCTGCCCCCGGGCAGGGAACCCTGCTGGTGGTCGGACTCGGCAATCCGGGACCGAAGTACGCCGCTAACCGGCACAACGTCGGCTTCATGGTCGCCGACGTCCTCGCCGACCGGCTCGGTGAGACGTTCAAGGTGCACAAGAAGTCCGGGGCCGAGGTGGCCACCGCCCGGCTCGCCGGCCGGTCGGTGGTGCTCGCCAAGCCGCGGGTGTACATGAATGAATCCGGCAGGCAGGTCGGACCGCTGGCGAAGTTCTATTCGGTGGCCCCGGCGGACATCGTGGTGATCCACGACGAACTCGACATCGACTTCGGGCGCATCCGGCTCAAGCTGGGCGGCGGTGAGGGTGGCCACAACGGCCTGCGTTCCATCGTTTCGGCGTTGGGCACCAAGGACTTCAAGCGGGTACGGATCGGCATCGGCCGCCCGCCCGGGCGCAAGGATCCGGCCACCTACGTGCTGGAGAACTTCGGTTCGGTCGAGCGTGCCGAGGTCCCGACCATCTGCGAGCAGGCCGCCGACGCCACCGAGCTGCTGATCGCCCAGGGACTCGAAACCGCGCAGAACACCGTCCACGCGTGGTCCTAGCGCAGCCCCATCCCGCCGTCCACCACTTTGACGCGCTTGTGCGGGAACCGCTTTCGCGCGTGCGCCTCGGCATCGGAATCCGCTAGCACATAGAGGTTCTCGACCTTGTCCTGAAGCGGCTTGAGCACCAGGTCCATGAACCCCTTGCGGTCATCGAGATAGGGTTCGATGACCTCCTCCCCTGCAGGGCAGACCGCCAGGCAGTAGGCGGCCTTGTAGTTGGCCTTGAACGACAGGCTCTGCCACATCGACGCGTTCTCCGAATCGCTGACGCGGGAGCGGAAGTCGGCGGCATCGGCGCTGTCGGCGACGGTCTGCGCCCAGTCGGTGAAGCCGCCCATGAACTCGCGGTAATTGTGTACCGAACACGCGAAGAAGTCGAAGTCGCCGTCCTTCTTGATGGCACCCACCGGACAGGCGGCAACGCACAGCTTGCATTCCAGGCACGGTGAATAGTCGAGCGGCACACCGTAGCTGCTGATCGGTGCGGCGACCAGGATGGTGCCGAGGAGGATGAAGTTGCCGAATCTGGGATGGATCACGTTGCGGTGGATGCCCATCACCCCGAGGCCGGCGGCCACCGCGACGGGCTTGTGCGCCACCACCCAGATCCGGCCCGGAAAGCGGTCCATCTCCATCGGGAAGGTGGCCGACGGGTTCACCACCCGGTAGCCGGTGTCCTGCAGCGCCCGGGTGATCCGGTGCGCCGCCTCGTTCATCACCTCGCCGCTGCGGTGGAACTCCTGGTTGGCCACGCTGCGTTCACTCGAACGGACGTTGTCGCGGTTCATCTTCACCACCAGGGAGATGTAGCTGAGTGTGCCCGGCAGGGCCGCTTCGACGTGCTCGCGCTCCGAACTCAGGGCGGGGTCGTCGACGGCGGCGAAGGCGACGTCGTCGGCGCCGGCATCCAGACAGACCTGCCGCAGCCAGTCCGCGTCGATGGTGCCGGGTTTGGGCGTCGAGCGGGATCGCACCGTGCGGACGGTGGGGTGCTCGGCCAGTCGTGAAGGTAACCTCTCCATGCTGGGTATAGTACACAATACTCAGCTGGACGGGGAGCTGCCGCTCCACACCAGCAGCAGGATCTCACTCGCCGGCCACGACGGGCACGCCAAACGCCGCGGAACATGGCGCGGCGGTGTACCGACACGCGCCCGCCGGGAGGGAGCCGGTCCTACCCCGACGTGCGGCGGCGGTAGGCGTACAACGCCACCGGCGCGAACACCGCCGTCAGCGCCAGTGACCACAGGATCGTCGACAGCACCGGATGATGCAGCGGCAGTTGGGCACCGGCGGGCGCCGGACCACCATTGCCCCACAGCTCGCGCATCGCCTGCGCCAGCGAGGACACCGGGTTCCACTCGGCGATCATCCGCAGCCAGTGCGGCATCGGCTCGGTCGGCACGAACGTGTTGGCCAGGAAGGTCACCGGGAAGAGCGCGGTGAACATCACGCCGTTGACCGCCTCGACGGTGCGCATCAACGAGCCGACGAGGATCCCGAACCAGATCATCCCGAAGCCGAACAACAGCAGCAGCACGAAGGCCAGCACCGCTTCGGCGATGCCTCCCCGGATCCGCCATCCGATCAGCAGCCCCGTCACCGCCATCACCACCACGCCCAACGACGAGTGGATGACGCTGGCGATACTGCGTCCGATCAACACCGAAGAACGGGAGATCGGCAGCGACCGGAACCGGTCGATGATCCCCTTCTCCACGTCGGCGGTGATCCCCGCCGCCACCACGAACGCCGAGAACACGATGGTCTGCGCCAGGATGCCCGGAAGCAGGAACTCCCGGTAGGACGCCCCACCGGTGTTGGTGATCGACGCGCCGAAGACGAACGCGAACAACAACACGAACATGATCGGCTGCGCCGTGACGTCGCTGAGCATCTCGGGCATCCGCTTGGTGTGAATCATGTTGCGCTTGACCATGATCCAGGACTGCTGCAACAGGTTCGTCGGATGCGTCGGGACGGGCCGGGGCGTGATGGGCACCGGTGCCCTGGTCTCGAGTGCGGTCATGCGCCCACTTCCTCACTGTCTTCGGTTCGGTGGCCGGTGAGCGTCAGGAACACGTCATCGAGGCTCGGGCGCGACAGCCCGATGTCGTCGACACCGATGCCGCTGTCGCGCAGCCACCCCGCCACACTGATCATGTCGTCGAGCCCGTCGGCCGAGGCGGTCAGCCGGCGGGCCGCGGTGTCGGTGAACACCTCGGCACCGGTCCTGGCCAACAGGGCGTGGGCAGGCTCCAGGTCGGCGACGTCGGCGACGGTGACCACGAGGCTGGCACGACCCGCCTGCTGCTTGAGTTCCAGCGGTGAGCCCTGCGCGATGATGCGTCCCCGGTCGATCACGACGATGTTGTCGGCCAGCTGATCGGCCTCCTCCAGGTACTGGGTGGTCAGCAGCAGTGTCGTCCCCTGCGCCACCAGCCCGCGCAACACGTCCCACAGCTCGCTTCGGCTGCGGGGATCCAGGCCGGTGGTGGGCTCGTCGAGAAACAGCACCGGCGGCGACGCCAGCAGGCTCACGGCGAGGTCCAGACGGCGCCGCATCCCTCCGGAATAGGACTTCACCACCCGGTCCCCCGCATCGGTGAGCGAGAACTGCTGCAGCAGTTGATCACCGATCCTGTTCAGGTGGTTACGCCGGATGCCGTAGAGACCGCCGATCATCCGGATGTTCTCCCGCCCGGTGAGCAACTCGTCGACGGTGGCCACCTGACCGGTCAGGCCCATGTGGCGACGCACCTGGTCGGGATCGGTCAGCACGTCGTAACCGGCGACGCGCGCGGTGCCGCTGGTCGGCTCGGTGAGCGTGGTCATCATCCGGACCGTGGTCGTCTTGCCGGCGCCGTTGGGGCCCAACAGGCCCAACACGGTCCCGGGGGGAACGGTGAAGCTGACGCCGTCGACGGCAGTTTCCTGGCCGTAGCGCTTGACGAGTTCGATCGCTTCGATCGCCGGCGGGGATGGCATGGGCTCGACGGTATCCGCGCGGACCGACATCCGGCCACTCGATTTCCCTCGCGGCACGCAGGCCGCGCTGAGCGCCCGCGAACGTGCGCAAAATGCCACGGATCACGGCGCGTCCGCGTGCGGACACGCACGCTCGCGGGGAAGGGTCAGCCGGTGACCAGCGAGACCGACGTGGAGCGACGCAGCTTGCCCGACGGCGTCTTCGGGATGCTGCCCGGCCCGAGCACCACCACGTTGCGGGGGCGCACGTCGACCTCGGCCACCACCTCGTGGGCGACCTGGTGTTCGATCCGGCGGACCTCGACGGGGTCCTCCCAGTTGTTGGACTCGACCGCGACGGCGAACGTCTCGCGCGAGTGACCGGCGTCCAACCGGACCGCGACCGCGCAACCGGCACGCACGCCTTCGACCCGGCCCGCTGCCCGCTCGATGTCGGTCGGGTAGATGTTGCGGCCGGCCATGATGATCACGTCCTTGACGCGTCCGCACACGACGACGTGGCCGTTGTCGGTCAGGTAGCCGAGGTCGCCGGTGTCATACCAGCCCTGCTCGTCCTGGGCCGGGATGAAACCGCCCATGGTGAGGTAGCCGGGAGTCAGGCATTCGCCGCGCAGTTCGATGACCCCGACGCCGCGGTTCGGCATGATGTTGCCGTGGTCGTCGATGATCCGGGCCTCGAGGTCGGTAAGCAGCGGGCCGAGCGTGGCCAGTCGCTTGGTGTTGCCTTTCGAGGCGGGCACCGCACGGCGCAGCGCCGCCAGCAGATCGGCGTCGACCTCGTCGACGACCAGGCCGGCGTTGCACGGCGAGAACGACACCGCCAGCGTCGTCTCGGCCATGCCGTAGGCGGGCAGGATCGCCTCGGGCCGCAGGCCGAACGGCTTGCCGGCGTCGATGAGGTCCTCGACGTCGGCCGGCTCGACCGGCTCGGCGCCCGACAGCGCGAAGCGCAACGTCGACAGGTCGAACTCGCCCGGCTTGGCCTGCCTGCGCAGCCGCTTGGCGAACAGCGCGTAGGCGAAATTGGGCGCGGCCGTCATGGTGCCCTTGTACTTGTCGATGAGCTTGGCCCACAGCAGGGTGTCCCGCAGGAAGTCCATCGGCGTGACCTTGACCAGTTCGGCGCCGAAGTACATCGGGATGGTCAGGAAGCCGACCATGCCCATGTCATGGAAGCAGGGCAGCCAGCTGACCATGACGTCCTTGTCGACGTCGTACTCGGCGCCGATGAACATCGCCTCGGCGTTCGAGTAGATGTTGCGGTGGGTGATCTGCACGGCCTTGGGCGACCCAGTGGAACCCGAGGTCAGCTGCATCAGCGCGAGGTCGTCCTCGCCGACGTCGATGGGGTCGATCGGCTCCGAGGCGAGCAGGTCGGCGACCGTGAGGACCTTGATGCCCTTCTCCTCGAGCACCGGGATCGCCACCAGGAAAGGCTCGGACACGATCACAGCCTTCGCCTCGATCATGCCGATCACGTTCATCGTGTCCTCGGCCCACATCACCAGGTCGGTGCGCGGAGTCGGCTGGTGCAGCATCGTCAGGCTCGCGCCGCGCATCCACAGGCCCTGGGCCGTGGGGGCGATCTCGACCGGGAACCCGGCCAACACGCCGACGGCGTCGCCGAGGCCGATACCGGCCGCTTCGAGACCACCGGCGATGCGCCGTGCCCGCTCGTGCACCTCACCCCAGGTGTGCCGGACCGGCTCGTACGGCTCGCCGGTCACCATGCCCCTGCCGGTGGTGTGCGCACTGCGGTACATCTTCTCGGTGAATCTGCTCACCACGACCTCCTCGCCGACATCTGCCCCGATGCGCGTACGCGTTTGCCATGCTCCGCCTGCTGGGAGGCGTTTTCACGGAGGCGCGCACACGGTTGGGCAGCAGTTGTGTCTCGAATCGGTGATGTCCCATAAGCGCGATCAAACCCAGCCCGACGCCCACCGTGCTCAGCGGTGGCGGAACTGGTTGCGTCCATTGCTCGACCGCTAGCTCTCACCGTCGCTCATCTTAGGCAACTCTTAAGTAACTGCCAAACGGAAGCGAGGAATGAGTCATTAGTCACACCGGTTCGTGACCAGGCCGCAGCGTGCTCACACCGACGTCGACGGGCTCGGGACGACCCGCGCACCCTGCACCGGACCGCTGGCCACCCGCACCGTGCGGCACACCCCGGCGCCGGCGAGTTCGGTACCCACGTCCACCGCCGCCCCAGCCGAGCCACACAGGAACGCGCAGGTGGGCCCCGACCCGGACACCACACCTGCCAGGGCGCCGGCCTCCACTCCGGCGCGCAGGGTCCGCCGCAGCGACGCGTCGAGGCTAAGCGCCGCGGGCTGTAGGTCGTTGCCGAGCAGCGGCGCCAATTGCGCCGGATCACCCGACGCCAGCGCAGCCAGCACCGGTTCGGCGGATTCCAGGCGCGGCGGAAGGTTGCGATCGTCGGCCGCGCGCAGCCGGTCGATCTCACCGAAGACCTTCTTGGTGGACAGCTCACCGGCAGAGAACGCCAGCACCCAGTGAAAGGTGTTGCGGGCGAGCACGGTTGCCAGTTCCTCTCCCCGGCCGGTGCCCAACGCCGTACCGCCGTGCAGTGCGAACGGCACATCACTGCCGAGCTGGGCGGCGAGTGCATGGAGATCCCGCCGCGGCACGCCGAGTTCCCACAGCGAGTTCATCGCGACCAGCACGGCAGCCGCGTCGGCACTCCCCCCGGCCATTCCGCCGGCGACCGGGATCGTCTTGTCGATCGAGATCGCGACGTCGGGGGTCCGGCCGACGTGCTCGGCCAGCAGTTCGGCCGCGCGCCACGCCAGGTTGCGCTCGTCGGTGGGCAGCGATTCCGCACCCTCTCCCGTGACCTCGACCGACAGCATGTCGGCGGTCGTGACGGTCACCTCGTCGAGCAGTGACACGGCGTGGAAGACGGTGGCCAGTTCGTGGTAGCCGTCGTCGCGCCGGTCACCGACCTCCAGATAGAGGTTGACCTTGCCGGGCACCCGGACACTGACCGAGCCGGAGGGAACCCATTCCGATGCGGTACTTCCGTCGTTCGCGGACACCGCTCGACACTAACGCCGCAACGGCCGGCGGGGCACCCGACGCCCGGGCGGTCCCGTCCTAGCGCGCGGTGATCTCCGGCGCCTGTTCGGTTCCGACAGCGGGTTCGTCGACCTGCTGCTCGGCCACCGGCTCAGGCTTGGGCGTGACGTGCCAGTCGGCGGAACGCTGCAACAACCGCACGAAGTCGGCGACGGCGAGCGTCTCGCCCCGGCGCGACGGATCGATGCTGGCCGCCAGCAGCCGGCTGGCCGACTCGTTGCCCGAACCCGCCCACTCGGCGAACGCGTTCCGCGAGGTCTTGCGGCGCTGCGCGAACGCCACGTCGATGAGCTCGAACACCTGCTCCCGGAACTCGGGATCGGTGGGCCACGCGGACGTCTCGTGCCGGTCGATGCGCACCAGACCCGAGTACACCCGGGGAATCGGCCAGAACACCGTCGGCGACACCATCCCGTAGCGCCGCACGTTGCCGAAGAACCTGACCTTGACGCTGGGCACGCCGTACTCCTTGCCGCCGGGTTCGGCGGCGAGCCGCTCGGCGACCTCGGCCTGCACCATCACCATGACGGTGCGGATGGACGGGAACTCGGCGAGCAGATGCAGCAACGCCGGGACCGCCACGTTGTACGGCAGGTTCGCCACCAGGGCGGTCGGCATCTCGGTGAGATCTGAATTCTTGAACGTCAGGATGTCCCGGTTGAGCACCGTCAAGCGGTTGATCTCGCTGTGCGAATGATCCGCGATGGTCGTCGGCAGCTGGCGGGCCAGCACCGGGTCGATCTCGACGGCGGTCACCTTCGCGCCGCGGTCGAGCAGCGCCAGCGTCAGCGAGCCCAGACCGGGGCCCACCTCGAGGACGTGGTCGGAACGGTTGACCCCGGAGGCCGACACGATTCGACGCACGGTGTTGGCGTCGTGGACGAAGTTCTGACCGAAAGACTTGCGCGGCCGGAAGTCCATGGCCTTAGCCAGATGGCGAATTTCAGTTCGCCCGAGCAGCCGAATTGTCACGACGCACCGATCCTCCCGCTACAGGTCGGCCACGCCCCCCAACCTTGACGCGCCCGAGTTACTTCAGCAATCGCGATCTGCTCTTCTCTCGTTGCCAGATCCGCCCTCGCAGCATAGCGCAGACCGCCGCTCCGCTCCCATGTGTTTTGGTCAAATTGGACGCCACCGAAATATCCGTTGCCCGTATTGATGGCCCAATTACCTCCCGCTTCGCAGCGCGCGAGAGCATCCCAGGTGGCTCCGTTGGATACCGGGGGCACCTCGGTGCCCGGTTTCGCACCCACTCTGAGCACACCGTCACGGGCCGGTGCGACGACGACATTGGCTACTGGCAGCTTGCCGGTCTCGACGCCGTTGACGGTGGCAACCGCGAATGTGACGTCCTGGGTGCCGGGTTGCCCCGGATCCTCGACGATCTGCCTGCTCATGTTGAGGGTGACATCGTCAATGCGCTGGTTGTTCGGCGCGAGAGGCACTCGCTGGGTGACTTTTTCGATGCGGATCCGGGTGACGTGAACCTCCATCCCGTCGACCACCGGTGCCGACGGGGCCGGAACAACGGTGTCCCTTTGCTGCAGCGGTGCACCCGCGGCATCCAGCAGCGCAGCGACGTTCGGAGCGGCCAGGTGCACCGTGCGGATGGCGCCAGCGTCGTTGATCTGCACCGTCTTCGGGCTCACCACCGGCAGCGCCATGCCGCCGAGCGGGACCCGGCTACCGCGGGAGGCCGCCACCGGCGCCTTGTCGGTCATCTCGAGTTGGGCCAGCGCTTCCTGCACGGTCGACGCGGTCGTCCACACCTGCTCGGAGCCGCCGCCGTCGGTCGAGATGTCCAGCGGGCGGCTACGACGCAACACGATCGTGCCGGCCTGCTCCACCGGCGCGTCGGCGGCCGGATAGAGGTCGTCACGCTCACCGACCTGGTAACCGTTCTCCTCGACGACATCGATCACGCGGGTCTTCATCGTCGGCACCGTCATCGAGGCACCGTCGACGGTCAGGGTCACCGACTTGTGGGCGGCAACCGCGGTTCCGCCCGCGAACACCAAAGACAGCAACGTGGCAGCGACAATCACCCGCAGCAGCGGCGAGCGCGTCTGATGAAGTCTGTTCAAAGCATTCAAGATCGTCGTCTATCCCCGACTAGAGCAGTACGCGCAGCACGGCGGCCGACACGCTTTGATTACAAGACGGTAACGAAGTGGTCTACGAGCGGCAACTCTGCAGCCCGTACGTGCGTTCCGCCGTCGCGGAGGTCTGCTGTGCGATGGTCTCCGCAGACCGGCCGAGGATGTCGGCCAACGCTCGCACAGTGTAGGGCAGGCAGTAGGGCTCGTTCGGCGCCCCGCGATACGGGTGCGGGGTGAGAAACGGCGCATCGGTTTCGACGAGCATTTGCTCTGCGGGAATGAGCACCGCGGCTTCCCGCAGCTCACGGGCGTTGCGGAAGCTCACCGTGCCGGACAGGCTGAGCACCCAGCCGGCGGCCACACACGTCCGCGCCATCTCCACGCCCGAGGAAAAACAGTGGAATATCACAGTCTCGGGCGCACCCTCGGCGCGCAGCACGTCGAGCACCTCGGCGTCCGCGTCCCGGTTGTGGATCATCAACGGCTTGCCGGTGCGCTTGGCCAGGTCGATGTGCCAGGCGAAGGCGTCGCGCTGCTCGGCGGGCCCGGCGCACCCCTCCAACCGACCGGGCCAGTACATGTCCATGCCCGTCTCGCCGATCGCGACCACCCGCGGGCGCGCGGCCAGCCGCTCGATCTCGGCCTTGGCCTCTTCGGTCAGCGCGGTGGCGCGGGTGGGGTGCAGCGCCACCGCCGCGTACACCCGCGGATCCCACTCGGCCGCCTGCACGGCCCACCGGGCCGCTGCCAGGTCGTCGGCGATGGTGACCACGGCTTGCACACCCGCCTGGCCGGCGCGGTCGACGATGGTGCGCACGTCGTCGGCGTCGGCGGCGCCGCAGGCGTCCAGATGGGTGTGTGCGTCGACGAGGGGTGTGAGGGGCTCTGGAAGGGGCGGCGGCTCCCGCCGCTGTTTCGTAGAGCTCACCGCACACACTTTAAGGTGAGTTTCTGATGCCTGACTCACTCCCCGGCGCGGGGACGCGCACCCCTGACTCACTCCCCGGCGCGGGGACGCGCACCCCCGGCACCCCGTACTACATCACAACCGCGATCGCCTACCCCAACGGGACGCCGCACATCGGCCACGCCTACGAGTACATCGCGACCGATGCGGTGGCCCGGTTCAAGCGCCTCGACGGTTTCGACGTCCGCTATCTCACCGGCACCGACGAGCACGGGCTGAAGATGGCCCAGACAGCCGCCGCCGAGGGCATCCCGACCGCCGAGCTGGCGCGGCGCAACTCCGATGCGTTCCAGGCGATGCAGGAGGGACTCGGCGCGACGTTCGACCGCTTCATCCGCACCACCGACGCCGACCATCTCGAGGCGTCCATCAACATCTGGAAGCGGATGGACGCGGCGGGCGACATCTATCTGGACTCCTACTCGGGCTGGTACTCGGTGCGCGACGAGCGCTTCTACACCGACGACGAACTCGAGGAACGCCCTGACGGTTCCCGGGTGTCGATCGAGACGGGGACCGAGGTCACCTGGACCGAGGAGCAGACGTACTTCTTCCGGCTGTCCGCCTACGCCCAGCGGCTGCTGGACCACTACGCGGCGCACCCCGAGTTCATCGGCCCCGACGTGCGGCGCAACGAGATCGTCAGCTTCGTCTCCGGCGGGCTGCGCGACCTGTCCATCTCGCGGACGACGTTCGACTGGGGAGTTCCCGTCCCCGACCATCCCGACCACGTCATGTACGTCTGGGTCGACGCCCTGACCAACTACCTCACCGGTGTCGGCTTCCCCGACACCGACTCCGAGGACTTCAGGAAGTACTGGCCGGCCGACCTGCACATGATCGGCAAGGACATCATCCGGTTCCACACGGTCTACTGGCCGGCGTTTCTGATGTCGGCCGGGGTGGAGCTGCCGCGACGGGTGTTCGTACACGGGTTCCTGCTGGTCAGCGGCGAGAAGATGAGCAAGTCCGTCGGCAACGTGGTCGACCCCGTCGCGCTCGTCGAGACGTTCGGCCTCGATCAGGTGCGCTACTTCCTGCTGCGCGAGGTGCCGTTCGGGCAGGACGGCAGCTACAGCGAAGACGCCATCATCGGCCGGATCAACGCCGACCTCGCCAACGAGTTCGGCAACCTGGCCCAGCGGTCGTTGTCGATGGTCAACAAGAACCTCGACGGTGTGGTGCCCGAACCCGGGCCGTTCACCGACGCCGACCGCGAACTGCTGGCACTTGCCGACGAACTGCTGCCCAAGGTTCGCGCACACTTCGACGTGCCCGCCATGCACCTGGCCCTCGAGGCGATCTGGTCGGTGCTCGGAGCCGCCAACCGGTACTTCTCGTCGCAGGAGCCGTGGGTGCTGCGCAAGACCGACACCGACGAGGCCCGGGTGCGGTTCGCCACCGTGCTGTACACGACGCTGGAGGTGGTGCGGATCGCCGCGCTGCTGACCCAGCCGGTGATGCCCGGATCGACGTCGAAGCTCCTCGACCTGCTCGGCCAGCCGGAGGACCGGCGCTCGTTCGCCGCGCTGCCGGTTCGGCTGGCGCCCGGCACCGTGCTCCCCGCGCCGACCGGCGTCTTCCCCCGTTTCCAACGCGACTGAGTTTCTCCCGTACATGTTCCTCCTGTACATAAAGTGATGCGCGTCACGTCGTGTCACATTCGGACCGCCGCCGGTGTCTCGAGGGCAGTTCCGAGAAAAGGAGAGACACCATGACCGAGAAGACCGGACCGAGGACCAGAGTCGTCGTGATCGGCGGCGGCTACGCCGGGGTCCTGGCGGCCAACCACCTGCGCGTCGACGACAGCATCGACATCACGCTGGTCAACCCGCGGCCGTCGTTCGTCGAGCGGATCCGGCTGCACCAGTTGGTGACCGGATCAGACGATGCGGTGGTCGACTACGGCACGGTGCTCGGTGAGGGCATCGAACTCGCCGTGGACTCCGCGACGAAGATCGACGTCTCCGCCCGCCGGGTCGAACTGGCCTCGGGCGGCAGCATCGGCTTCGACTATCTGATCTATGCCGTGGGCAGCACCGGCGCCGCCCCGAAGGTCCCGGGTGCAGTCGAATTCGCTTATCCCATATCGGAATACGAACACGGTGAACCGCTACGGGCAGCCGTGGCAGCTGCGGCCGTCGACGCGCCGATCTGTGTGGTCGGCGCCGGACCCACCGGTCTGGAGATGGCGGCCGAACTCGCCGAGGAGGGTCGGCGCGTGACGCTGATCTGCGGCGCGGTGATGGGTCCCTATCTCAGCACCCGGGCCCGCCGCTCGGCCGCAAAGCGAATGGCCAGGCTCGGCGTCACCGTGATCGACGGTCCGGATGCGAACGCGACCGAGGTGCTGCGCGACGCGGTGGTCCTCGCCGACGGCCGCAGGATCGTCGCCGCGGTGACGATCTGGACCGCCGGGTTCGGGGTGCCCGACCTGGCCGCCCGCAGCGGACTGAGCACCGACACGGTCGGCCGGCTGCTCACCGACGAAACACTGACCAGCGTCGACGACCCCCGCGTCGTCGGCGCCGGTGATGCGACGGCACCGTCGGACCTACCGCTGCGGATGAGCTGCCAGGCGGCGCTCCCGCTGGGCGCCCAGGCCGCCAACACGGTGCTCAACCGGATCGCCGGCACTCCGCCGAAGCCGCTGAACCAGGCGTTCACCGGGCAGTGCATCAGCCTCGGCCGGTCGGCGGGCCTGATCCAGATCGCTCACCTCGACGACACCGTGACCCCGCTGTACATCGGTGGCCGGGCCGCGGCGAGCATCAAGGAGGCGGTCTGCAAGGGCACGGTCTCATTCCTGTCCCGGGAGGCGCGCAAGCCGGGCAGCTACTTCTGGCTCAAGGGCGGGAAGCGACAGCAGAAGCTGGCCGCCCAGACGGTCTCGCCGTGAGCGAACACGCCGAACGTTTCACCGTTCTACGGCCGCTACTGTTCACGATCGCCTACGAGATCCTGGGCAGCGCAACCGAATCCGACGACGTCCTGCAGGAGAGCTACCTGCGGTGGGCCGAGGTGGACCTGGAGACGGTCCTCGACACCAAGGCCTACCTCGCCAAGCTGGTCACCCGGCAGTCGTTGAATACCTTGCGGGCGCAATCCCGGCGCCGGGAGGAATATGTCGGGCCGTGGCTGCCGGAGCCACTGCTCACCGAACAGGACGCGGCCGCCGATGTGGTTCTGGCCGAGTCGGTGTCGATGGCCATGCTGGTGGTGCTGGAGACATTGACCCCCGACGAACGTGCGGTGTTCGTCTTGCACGAGGTGTTCGGCTTCTCCCACGAGGAGATCGCCTCGACTATCGGCAAGTCGGCGGCGGCGGTGCGACAGATGGCACACCGTGCCCGCGCGCACGTGCACGCGCGACGCAAGCGGTTCCAGCCGGTGGACCCCCAGGTTTCCTCGGAGCTCACCGCCCGGTTCTTCACCGCGGCCGCCACCGGCGACCTCGACGGCCTGATGGCGATGCTCGCACCCGACGTGGTGTGGACCGCCGACAGCGACGGCAAGGTCAGTGCGGCCCGCCGCCCGGTGGCGGGAGCGGACCGGGTGGCCAGGCTGGTCATGGGCTTCGCCCGGCTTGCCGGTACCGAGGGCAGGGTCGAGCCCGCGACCTACAACAGCGGCCCCGCGATGGTGCTCTATCTCGGCGACCACCTGGAGGGCGTGGTGTCGTTCGAGGTGATCGACGGCCGGATCACCAACTTCTACGCGATGCGCAATCCGGAGAAGCTGGCGACGGTGCTGGTGCCCCGCCGGATCGGCCGGTAGCCCACGGCGGGCCCGGGTCTGTCAGGCTGGGTCGGTGCGCATCGAGCGACTCGGCGACCTGGGTGATGCCTCGTCGGTGCTGCGTGCGCTGGGGGCGGCGGCGACCTCGCTGGGTCTGGCCCCACCCGCAGCCCTGGTCGGGGTGTGGTTCGGGTCCAGGGCGGTGATCGCGCCGTCGCTGACAGCCGAAGAGGTCCCGGCGCGAGGGGTCTTCGACGTCGCACCCGGACACCGCGCCGACGGCCCGGTCGGGGGTGGCTGGTTCGGGTATCTGTCCTATCCGGATGCGGGCGCCGACGGGCTGGGGCCGCGGATTCCGCAGGCGGCGGGCGGCTGGGCCGACAGTGTGCTCCGGTGTGACGCCGACGGCATCTGGTGGCACGAAAGCCTTTCCGGGATGCCCCTTTCCGGTTGGGTCTCGGATGCCCTGCAGAATCCCGCGGCCCCCGGTTGCGCCCAGATCGCGTGGGGCCAGGCCGACCGGGCGGCCCACCATCGGGGGGTGCTCGACTGCCTGGAGGCCATCGCCGCCGGTGAGGTGTATCAGGCCTGTGTGTGCACCCAGTTCACCGGGAGGTTCGACGGTGACCCCCTCGACTTCTTCGCGGAAGCGGTGTCCCGGACCGCCCCCGCCCGGGGGGCCTACGTCGCCGGGACCTGGGGTGCGGTGGCGTCGCTGTCACCGGAACTGTTCCTGCGGCGGTGCGGCGAGGCGGTGACGTCGAGCCCGATCAAGGGCACGCTGCCGGCAGATGCCGACCCTGCCGGCCTGCGCGCCTCGGTCAAGGATGTCGCGGAGAACATCATGATCGTCGACCTGGTCCGCAACGACCTGGGACGGGTGGCCCACACGGGTTCGGTGTCGGTGACCGAACTGCTGGCCGTGCGGCCGGCGCCGGGCGTGTGGCATCTGGTGTCGACGGTCTCGGCGCGGGTAGCCGCCGATCTGCCGATGTCGGCGATGCTGGACGCGACGTTCCCGCCGGCATCGGTGACGGGCACCCCGAAGGGGCGAGCCCGCGAACTGCTGACCGGATGGGAACCGCACCGACGCGGTGTGTATTGCGGCACAGTCGGTTTGGCGTCACCCGTGGCCGGCTGCGAGCTGAACGTGGCCATCCGCACGGTAGAGTTCGCTGCCGACAAGACCGCGGTGCTCGGCGTCGGCGGCGGCATCACCGCAGACTCCGACCCGGCCCGCGAGTGGGACGAGTGCCTGCACAAGGCCCGGCCGATCATCGGTCATGCCGGCGCGCTGACCTCAGTTTCGCGCGCGTAGCACCGCGTCGTAGAGCTCACGCCGCGACGGGGCACCGGGGTTCGCGGCGACCACCTGGGCGCAGGCATCCTTGACCCGCATGCCGTCCTCGACCAGACGGTTCACGTCGGCCACCAGTTCCTCGGGGTCCGCGGTCGGGGTGGCCCCGGCCAGCACCACGGTGACCTCGCCGAGCACCCCGTCGGCGGCCCACTCGGCGAGTTCGCCGATCGACGCCCGGACGATCTCTTCGTGTGTCTTGGTCAGCTCCCGGCAGACCACCGCCCGCCGGTCCGCGCCGAGGACGTCCACGGCGTCGCGCAGGCAGTCGGCCAATCGGCGCGGCGACTCGAAGAACACACAGGTCCGGGGCTCTGTGACCAACGACCGCAGCCACGACGTGCGCGCCGACTGCTTGCGCGGCGCGAACCCCTCGAAACAGAACCGCTCCGACGGCAGGCCGGCGACGGCCAGCGCGGTCGTCACCGCGGACGGGCCGGGCAGGCAGTGCACCGGCAGGTCGTTGTCGACACACGCCGCCACCAGTCGGTAGCCGGGATCGCTGATCAGCGGCATCCCGGCGTCGCTGACCAACAGCACCGTCGCCCCGCCGCGGATGTCGTCGACCAGCGCCGGCACCCGCGAGGCCTCGTTCTGGTCGAACAGGCTGACGATCCGGCCGGCGAGCCGGACCTCCAGCGCCTGGGCCAGCGTGCGGACCCGCCGGGTGTCCTCGGCGGCGATCACGTCGGCACTGCCCAGCGCCCGCACCAGCCGGGCGGACGCGTCCGACGGCTGTCCGAGGGGCGTGGCGGCGATGAGCAGTCGGCCGGCGGTCATCAACACAGCCTACGATCGCTGTCGTGAGCGCCGCGGACGTGAGGAGCGAGGGTGCCGCCGCGGACGTGAGGAGCAAAGGTGCCGCCGCGGACGTGAGGAGCAAAGGTGCCGCCGCGGACGAACTCGTTGCTCGCGAGCGCACGGTTCCGGTGATCAGCCCGGGGCCGCTGGTACCCGTCGCGGATTTCGGCCCGCTCGACCGTTTCCAGGGATGGATGATGACCGCGGTCATCACGGCGCTGGCCGCGGTCACCCGGTTCCTCAACCTGCAGTCGCCGACCGACGCGGGCACGCCGATCTTCGACGAGAAGCACTACGCGCCGCAGGCCTGGCAGATGCTGCACAACAACGGCGTCGAGGACAACCCAGGCTATGGGCTGGTGGTGCACCCGCCGGTCGGCAAACAGCTGATCGCCATCGGCGAGGCGATGTTCGGCTACAACGGGCTGGGCTGGCGGTTCTCCGGTGCGGTGTGCGGCGTCATCCTGGTGCTGCTCGTGGCACGGATCGCCCGGCGAATCAGCAGGTCCACGCTCGTCGGCGGGATCGCCGGGTTGCTGGTGATCGCCGATGGCGTCAGCTTCGTCACCGCGCGCACCGCACTGCTCGACGGGTTCCTCGCCATGTTCGTCGTTGCGGCGTTCGGCTGCCTGATCGTCGACCGCGACCAGGTACGCGAGCGCCTGCACGTCGCCCTCTTGGAAGGCCGGATCGCCGAGACGGCGTGGGGCCCGCGCCTCGGGGTCCGCTGGTGGCGTTTCGGTGCAGGCGTACTGCTCGGGCTGGCCTGTGCGACGAAGTGGTCAGGGCTCTACTTCGTGATGTTCTTCGGTGTCATGACCGTGGCGTTCGACATCGCCGCGCGCCGGCAATACCGCGTTCCGCGGCCGTGGCTGGGGGTGTTCCGCCGCGACGTCGGACCGTCGCTGTACGCGCTGGTGCTGATTCCTTTCGGGGTGTACCTGGCGTCATACTCGGCGTGGTTCGCCTCCGAGACCGGCATCAATCGCCATCAGGTGGGTCGCTCGATCGGACCCGACAGCGTGTTGCCGATTCCCGACGCGGTGCGCTCGCTGTGGCACTACACCTACGCGGCGTACCGCTTTCACTCCGGGCTGACCAACGCCGACGGGAACCACCACCCGTGGGAGTCCAAGCCGTGGACGTGGCCGATGTCGCTGCGACCGGTGCTCTACGCGATCGAGACCGAGAACGTGCCGGGGTGCGGCGCCCAGTCGTGCGTCAAGGCCGTGATGCTGGTCGGCACGCCGGCGATGTGGTTCGTCGCGGTGCCGGTGCTGGCATGGGCGGTGTGGCGGGCGTTCGTCAAGGGCGACTGGCGTTATGCGGCGTTGCTGGTCGGCTACAGCGCGGGGTTCCTGCCGTGGTTCGCCGACATCGACCGGCAGATGTACTTCTTCTACGCAGCCACGATGGCGCCGTTCCTGGTGATGATCATCGCGATGATCCTCGGCGACATCCTCTACAAGCCGCGGCAGAACGCCGAGCGACGAACGCTGGGGTTGCTGGTGGTGTGTTGCTATGTCGCACTCGTCATCACGAACTTCGCCTGGCTGTACCCGATTCTGACGGGCCTGCCGATCTCGCAGAGCACCTGGAACCTGCAGATCTGGCTCCCGTCCTGGCGGTAGCTCCTTCGCCCGCCGAAATGGGGTTCCAGGTCGTCATTTCATGGTTATCCACAGCCATGCAACGTGGTTCGGTGAGCGGACGCCGGTCTGGCCGAAGATCAGGCTATGACCCGAGTTTTCGTGGGCAGTCAGGCGATCGCGCGCGGCGAACTGACCCGCGGCCAACTGAGATGGCGCTACGAGCCGCTCTTCCCTGACGTCTACATTCCTCGTGGTACGCACCCGTCGCTGTACATCAGAACGGTCGGGGCCTGGCTCTGGTCTCGGGAACGCGGCGTCATCACCGGGCGGGCCGCGGCGGCGCTGCACGGAGCGGAATGGGTGCGCGATGACACACCCGTCGAACTGTTGTGGAAAAGCTACGACACCCCCGGCGGCATCATCGCCCGTGACCACCATTTCGGATACGACGACGTCGTCGAAATGGATGACATGGCGGTCGCGACGATTCAGCGCAGCGCGTACGACCTGGGTCGACACCTCCCACGCAACGCGGCGGTGATCCATCTCGATGCGCTCGCCCGCGCAACCGGACTGGCCGCCGAACACGTCGCCCCGTTGATCGACAGGTACAAGGGCGCGCGGGGGGTTCGTCGACTCCGCACTGCGCTGGAACTCATGGACAGCGGTTCACAGTCACCGAAGGAGACGCTCCTGCGGCTCACCCTGATCGACGCGGGATTCCCCCGCCCCACGACTCAGATCCCCGTTTACGACGGCCACCATGAACCGTTCGCGTTCCTGGACATGGGTTGGGAGGACGTGTTGATAGCCGTGGAGTACGACGGCGACCAACACCGGACCGATCGAGGCCGCTACGTCTGGGACGAACGACGGCTGCGCCGCCTCAGGGAACTGGACTGGTTGCACGTCAAAGTGATCGCCGAGGACCGGCCATACGACGTCATCCAGAGGGTGCGACGTGCGTGGGCACAGCGCGAACCGGGCGTGGAGGTCGTGTGAGAGGTGCCATCAACGACCGGGAATCCCATTTCGGCGCACCTAGAGCGGGTCGCGAGCCGCCGGGCACGACATGCACCGGGGGCCGCCGCGACCGGTGCCCAGCTCGGACGCGGCGATCGACAGCACCTCGATACCCGAATCAGCAAGGCGGGCATTGGTTTCGGTGTTGCGCTCGTAGGCCACCACGACCCCGGGGGCCAGCGCCAGCGTGTTGTTTCCGTCGTCCCACTGCTCGCGTTCTGCGGTGACGGGATCGAGCCCGGTGTCGATCACCCGCAGCTTCCCGATGCCCATCGCCTCGGCCGCGGCGCTGACGAACGGTGCGGCCCCGTCGATCTTCACCCCGTCGGACGCGCGGCGGATCGTGAACGCCGTCAGCGAGTCGACGATGTTCGGATACATCACCACCGCGTCGACGTCGACCATCGTGCACACGGTGTCCAGGTGCATCTGCGCCCGCTCCTGGGCGATCGGCACCGCCAGCACCGTGTGGGCGAGGTCGTCGTCGAAGAGACTGCGCGCCAATGCCTCCGCCCCCGCGGGGGTGGTGCGCTCCCCCACCCCGACAGCAACGACACCGGGCGCCAGCAGCAGCACGTCGCCGCCCTCGACCGGCGCCGATCGCGACTCGTAGGCGCGCCGGACACCCAGGAAACGCGGATGGTGCGCATAGATCACATCGGTCAGCGACGTCTCGCGCGACCGGGCGGGCAGGGCCAGCGACGTGATGGCCACCCGCGGGCCGATCCAGAACGACGAGTCCCTGGCGAAGAGCAGGTTGGGCAGCGGGTTGATCACGAAGTCCCCGCCGTGGTGCATCCGCCGCACCAGCGACAGTTCGTTCTCCCCGAACGACAACTCGTCGAAGGTCATGCCGGCCATCAGCACGTGGGCCAGCGCTGCGGCATCCAGGGTGCGCAGGTACGTCGAAAGCTCCTGGGCCAGCGGCAGACCGAGCCTTCGGGCATCAACCGCGGCCGCGATGCCGTGCATCCTGGCGGCGCCGCTGTTGGCCAACGCCTCGGTGAGCAGATCACCGAGCAAGAACACTTCGACCCCGCGCGAGCGCAGCAGTGCCGCGAACGCGTCGTGCTCCTCCTGGGCTTTGGCCACCCAGGGCAACCCGTCGAACAGGAGCGTGTCGTTGTTGCGGGGCGTCAGCCGCTGCAGCTCGGGACCCGGCCGGTGCAGGATCACCGCCCGCAGCGTGCCGACCTCGGAATTGCACCCCAACACCACGTCCGTCACATCGAGCACCGTAACCCGAAACCCCCCACCTCAACTATGGTTGAGGGTCATGGAGATGGCACAGGAGCTCACTCCCGGGGACATGGCGGTCCGCAGCGGCGTGGCGGTCTCCGCCCTGCATTTCTACGAGCGGGAGGGCCTGATCACCAGCCGGCGCACCACCGGGAACCAGCGCCGCTACAGCCGCGACACCCTCCGCCGCGTGGCCTTCATCCGGATGTCGCAGCGGCTCGGGATCCCGCTGGCACGCATCCGCGACGCACTGTCGACGCTGCCCACCGACCGCGTTCCCAGCAGCAAGGACTGGGCCCGGTTGTCGGCCGGCTGGCGGGAGGACCTCGACCAACGCATCGTGCACCTGCAGCGACTGCGCGACAACCTCACCGGCTGCATCGGTTGCGGGTGCCTGAGCCTGAAGGTCTGCGCACTCGCCAATCCCGGCGACTCACTCGCCGAGCACGGCCCCGGCGCCGTCCGGCTCTGACCATTTCTGCTCCTCGCGTCCGTGGCGACCATTTCTGCTCCTCGCGTCCGCGGCAAATTCGAACGCCTGTGCGATAGACTGCGCGGCATGCAGCCTGCTCTGCAAAGCTCTCTGTTCGACCACGCCGAGCGCCGCGACCTCGGTCACGGCGCGTGGCTCGAGCTCCGATCCGGATGGTTGTCCCAGGACGACGATCGAGACGATTCGCTGTTCGCGCAACTGCGCGACACGATCCCCTGGCGGGCCGAACGCCGCCAGATGTACGACCGCGTTCTCGACGTTCCCCGCCTGGTCAGCTTCCACCATCTCGTCGACGACGAACCGCCCCATCCGCGGCTGAAGCAGCTCAGGAGACGCCTCAACGACGCCTACGCCGGCGAGCTCGGCGAACCGTTCGTGACCGCCGGGTTGTGTCTGTACCGGGACGGCAACGACAGCGTCGCCTGGCATGCCGACAACATCGGCCGCAGCAGCACCGAGGACACCATGGTCGCCATCGTGGGTCTCGGTGCGGCAAGGGTTTTCGCGCTGCGACCCCGCGGTGGCGGCCCGTCGCTGCGGTTGCGTCACGGCCACGGCGACCTACTGGTGATGGGCGGATCGTGCCAACGCACCTGGGAACACTGCGTTCCGAAGACCGCCCGCCCCGTCGGGCCGCGCATCAGCATCCAGTTCCGGCCGCACGACGTGCGCTGAGCTCAGCCGCGCACCAGGCTGACCGCTTGAGTGACCAGCTCGCGGGCGCGCGCCGTGTCGACCGGGACGAGCGGTTGGCCGGGGATCACCAGCGAGTTCGCGGTGACGATCACGATGAAATTGCCGAAGTACGCGACGTAGTTGAAGATCGCACCGGTGCGCGGCGACCCACCCGCGGTGGTCTGCAGCACGCGCTGGGTGCCGACGACGTGGGTGTTGTCGATCTGCGGGGCCTCGACCACCTTGATCAGGCCGCGAACCCCACGTCCGCCGAAGGCCACTTCGCGGCACTGCTCGGTGGGCGTGTTCACCGGCACCGGTTCGGAGGTCTCGACCGCGATCACGATGTAGCGGACACCATCACCCTCTGCCGTGGTCGCCGCCATGTTGCCCTGGACCCCCGATGGGACGGCCAGCTTGCCGGCCCCCTCGGCACAGTCGGGCGGGTCGAAGACCAGCCCCTCGGGCAACTTCTGCGGGCCGAGCACTCCCGGCTCGATGGCGGCCGGGCCGACGGTGCTGACCGTGAATGACGGACCGAATTCGGACTCGAGGTCGGCGACATTGGCGATATCGGCTTGTGAGAGATCCTCGGGCTGTCCCGAACTGCAAGCCGCCAGCAGCCCGGCACAAGCGACGGCCAGCGCCACCTTCAGGTTCGACATCGCCGCCAATGTACCCGGGTGGTCCGAGTCAGCCGCGCAGCGCGGACACCGCGGCGGTCAGCACGTCGCCCGCGAAGCCGGGGGCGAGCGCCGGATGGGGTGACCCAGGGTCGGTGATCAGCGTGACGAAGCAGACGTGACCGTCGAGGTACGCGACCAATGTGTCTGCGCGTGAGCGTGTTTGCGTCCCGCCCTCGACCACGGTGGTGACAGCGGTACTCATCACCACGGTCGTCGCCGCGTCGATGCCCGGCCCTGGCTGCGTGGTGACGGTTCCGGTGGCGTGCCCGGATGCCACCGTCCACCGGACGCAGTCGGCGAGCAGGCCGGAATCGGGAATCTGCGGGCCCGCGGCTCGGGCCACCACGGTGTGCACGATCCCGCCCGGCCCCGACGCCGACCAGCCTCGCGTCGTCGTGGGGTCGACGGCCGGTGCCGCCAACCCCGCGCACTGCGGCGGCTCGGAGACCGGCGCCTGCCCGAAGCCCCACAAGGCGATCGGCGCCGGCGCGGCTGTGAACCCGGCGACCTCGTATCCGTCCGGCAACTCAGCGCGGGTCCGGTCGATTCTCGCCGGAGTGATCTCCATGTCTGTCGAGGCCGGCGACGACGGCAACGGCGTCGGTGGCGTCGGCGGACCGCACGCCACCGCAACCAGCACCGGCGCGCACACCGCGAACAGCCTCACGGCCCGTTGATACCACGCTCGGCCGGGTGTGCAGCTCGCGACGCTCAGGCCGCCGGGCTATCAGCCGGTTCACTTTTGGCGGCAACCGGATCCGGTGCCGACCTGGGGGTCTCCTCGTCGGCGTCCACCGGAGACACCACGCGATGATCGAGCACGGCGTCGTCTCCGTCATCGAGCTGACGCCGGGGTTCGGGTTCGGGTTCCGGTTCCGGTTCCGGTTCCGGTTCGGGTTCGGGTTCGGGCTCGGACTCGGACTCGGACTCGGGCTCGGACTCGGGCTCGGGCTCGGGCTCGGGCTCGGGGACAGGTGAGACCGACTTCCGGGGCGCGGGCGCCTGCTCGTCGAGGTTGGGTTCGCCGGGCTCGATCTCGGGCGCGGGGTCCGGCGCCGACCCGTCGGGACGTCCGACGTCGGTGGGCTCCTGTGGTTCAACGTCCTCGGAGCCCGATCGGTCCGAGGACAACCCCAGGGACTCCGTCGCAGGGTTGACCGGCAGCGCCGGGCCTCCGACGCCATATGCCCCCGGCGCGTCGGTGCCGAGCACCCGCGGCAAGCCGAAACCCTCGACCAGGTTGTCGACAGCCACCGGCAGGGACTTCAGGAGGTTCAGCGCCACCCCGAACAGATCCTTGGTCGGCCACCAGCCGGCAGGAGTCGGTATGCCGGGGCTGATCTCGCGGTCGTAGGCGTCCTCGATGATCACCCGCAGTGGCACATCGAGCGCCCGAAGGATGGGTTTGGGCACAAAAAATGCGAGCGGCTGCAGTATCGGGATGATGTCGGTCTCGATGAGGTAGTAGGTCGTATCACCCTCACTCCCCTGATAGCGCGCGTCGCCGAACGGCACGTCGACGGTTTCGCCGTGCAAAAGCCCGTAGCCCATCAAGGCGTTCACCGTTGCGAGAAGGTTGAGCGGGCGGACCGGAAAGTCGCCACCGAGCCCGTCGTACTGCCGGGCGACATCCACCGTCGGATAGGCGAACGTACCGTCGGGTAGTGCCGGGCTGTCCGTGGGCGACGCACCGGCAAACGAGATGCCCAGGATCGGAATGGTCGGCAGGCCGGCGCCGCGCATCAGTACCCCACCGTTGGGCCGCATCGGGTTGGCCAGGAGCATGATTGGCACGGACGCATCGCCGGGGACATAGTCGGCGATCAGGTCCCGCTTGATCAGCGAGGCGATCATTGCGCTCTGCGAGTATCCGAAAATCTGGAAATCGTCGCCGATCTGGGGCGCCTCCGACCCGACTCCGGGAGTCACCGCCGCGTCGTCGTTGTACACGCAGTCCACACCGGCCGCCAGGCACCGGTGAAGGTTCGCCCGCCCCTCGGCCACCGACTTGTCGAGGGTGAGGCGCCCGATAGGGAAGAACTCTTCGGGCGTGAACACCGCGACGGCGTTGGTCACCGGCCCCTCGAAGGCTAGATCGAGCTGATCGATCACCGCGTTGTCGAGGTAGGCCGTCACGAAGTCGGGCTTGTCCTTCGGCCCTAGCAACGGGTGGAAGGTGCCACCCATGATCAAGGCGGTTGTCTGAGCGACCAGCAACGGCACGGCGGTGGCCGTCACCCACGCCGCCGACACCGTCACGACAGTGCCCAGCGCCAAGAAAAACACCATGCACGCACGAACCATCGATTGCATTCCCGACCAACTTTCGCAGAAGCAGCAAAGTGATCATGCGCGCCGGCGCGGCATCCGCGGAGCAGAACGACGGATAACCGGCTCCTCTCCGGCCATAATTGCCTCCTTTATCCCTGAGAAGTCGGCCGAGGACGGCTATGCTGCGCTGCGATCCGGCTTTCGTCGAGCGCAGACCGCGTCCACGCCACGGGGCCGATGAACCAGGAGACGACATGACCATCCATATGCGGGCCGGCGTCATCACCATCGCCGCCGTCGCACTCGGAATCGGCCTCTCGGGCTGCGGCTCGGATACCCAGCCCGAGGAGACAACCACCACGTCGGCCGAGGCGGAGACCACCACCAGTGAGGCCCCCACCACGACGGCCGAGGCCGCAGGACCCGCCAAGACCATCGTCGACTACATCCAGGAGAACAACATCACCGAGGCCCCGGTGAAGCGAGGCGACCCCGGCGCCCCGGCCATCGACCTGCCCTTCCCCCCGGGATGGGAGGACGCCGGACCCAACACCCCGGAATGGGCGTACGGCGCAATCGTGTTCACCGGCGACCCGGCAATGGCCCAGGATCCGCCGACGATCATCGCGATTCTGTCCAAGCTGACCGGCAACGTCGACCCGGCGAAGATCCTCGAGTACGCACCGGGCGAGATCCAGAACCTGCCGGAGTTCGATGGGCCTGACACCGGCAAGCCCGGCACCCTTGGCGGGTTCGACGCTACGCAGATCGGCGGCATGTACGTCAGAGACGGTGTGACCCGGATGATCGCCCAGAAGACCGTCGTGATCCCCGGCCAGGACGGCCTCTACGTGCTGCAGCTCAACGCCGACGGCACCGAGGATCAGGCCATGCCGCTGATGGACGCCACAGCGGCCATCGACGAAGAGACCACGATCACTCCCTGAGGCGATCACGCCCTGAGGCAGGCGTCAGGCCCTCGATACAGCGGAGGCCTCGGCGATCTGCTCCGGGTTCGGGCGCACCCCGGTGTAGCGCGCGAACTGCTCGGCCGCCTGGAGGGCGATCACCTGCGCACCGGTGATGACGTCGACCCCCGCTGCGCGCGCCGCGGCGATCAGCGGCGTCTCGGACGGCAACGCCACCACGTCGAAGACCGTGTGCGCGGCGCGAATCGTCGCGTCTTGGAACGCCGCGTCGTTCTCCTCCGGCCCGCCGGCCATCCCGATCGGTGTGACATTGACGACGATGTCGGCCGTGCGTGCGCCGACCTCGGCGGTGTACTCCCAGCCGAGCCGGTCGGCCAGCGCGGGTCCGGCGACCGGATTGCGGGCGACGACGACGCCGACCCCGAATCCGCCGTCGGCGAACGCCGCCCCGACAGCGCCGGCCATTCCACCGCTCCCGCGGATCAACACCGACTGCTGCGGAGCCAGGCCGTGTTCGTCGATGAGCTGTTGCACGGCAAGGTAATCGGTGTTGGACGCGGTGAGCCGGCCATCATCGTTGACGATCGTGTTGACCGACCGAATCGACTTCGCCGAGGGCTCCACATCGTCGACGAGGCTCAGGACGGTCTCCTTGAACGGCATCGACACCGAACACCCGCGAATCCCCAACGCCCGAACCCCGGCGATCGCCGCGCTGATGTCGTCGGTGGTGAAGGCTTTGTAGATGAAATCCAGCCCCAGCACGTCGTAGAGGTGGTTATGGAAGCGGGTGCCGATGTTGCTGGGCCGTCCCGCCAGGGAGATGCACAGCCGGGTGTCCTTGCTCAGCGGCGGCCGCCGGCTGCCCGCGGTCACCTCGGCCACCTCATCCGACCGCCCGGATGACCTGGCGGGCCACGTCCCGGATCTGCCGGGTCAGCTCGGGCGAGAAGGGCAGATCCTTCGGATGGGGAACCGCGATCTCGGTGGTGACCACGCCGAGATCGTCGCGGTGCCATGTCGCACCGAAGCGGTCGAGTATCGCGCGCATGGGCTGGTTGTCGCTGAGCACCCGCGCGGTGAATCGCTGCACGCCGTCACACCAGGCCGCGACCGAGATGGCACCCATCAGCAGGGTGCCGATACCCCGGCCCTGGTACGCGTCGCCGACGATGAACGCGATCTCGGCCGCCGCCGGGTTGGCCGCGTCGCGGACGAAGCGCACGTCGGCGACCACCGGGCCGTCGGGCCCGTCGGTCAGCACGAACACGAAGTGTTCCAGGTAGTCCACCTCGAACAGGTAGGCCATCAGCGCCTTCGACGGAACCCTGATCGATTGGAAGCGACGGTAGAGCGTCTCTCCGGAGAACTCGACCGGCCCATTGGTGGTGCGTTCGATGTCGCCGGGCAACACCGGGCGCAGGTACAGCGTCGAGCCGTCCCGGACCTCGACCGGGATGGGGGTGACGAACGCGGCGAGCCGCTGGCGGGCGGTCCGCACCAGCTTGTCCATCAGCCCCGGCACCTCGAGCATGGTGGCGAAGGCTTCGCGACCACCGACCCAGCCGGTCAACGGGTCGGTCGCCACCACGGTGGCGGTCCGCGGCGCGTCCCGCAACAGCGCGATCTCGCCGATGATCAGGCCGGGGGTCACCTCGACGACGGTGTCGTGGCCGTCGGCGCCGCTGTGGGTGACTTCGGCGCGACCGGAACCGATCAGCAGGAACGACACCGCGAGTTCACCCTGTTGCATCAGCACCTGGCCGGCGGCGGCCGTCAACGGTCGCAGTTGTGCAGCCAATGGGATGAGCGCCTCGACGGGAGTTCCCGCGAATACTGCCAAGCCGACCAGATCATCGGCTCGGACAACCGTCAGGCCGGGCACCTCACGAGGTTACGGCGGGTGGGGAAGACGGGGCAAGAACCATAAAAGAGCTAAGCCACCCGCGCGCTGTGTCGTCTGGCGAAGTGGCGACCGCCGTGATCACAATCTCAACCCCCGCGAAACAGACTTTCGGATCGGCTAGTGTGCAGCGTCGAAAGCTTCGACAATCTCGGCTTTGATCCGACCGCGATCGGCCACCTCGTGACCATTCTTGCGGGCCCACTCGCGAATCGCCGCCAGCTGCTCCGGCGAAGACTTGCCGTTGCCGTTGGTCTTGACCCGGCGCGAGCGACCGCCACCGCGAACTCTTTCCGCCGCCTCGACGTAAGGCTTCAGCGCCTTCTCGAATTTGGCGATATTGGTCGCCGAAAGGTCAATTTGATAGTCGGCACCGCGAAACGAGAATTCAACTCGTTCACCATCACCATCGCCTATTTCAGACCCGTCAATATCGTCGATCAGTTGGCGGACAATTACCTCGGCCATGACAGCTCCTCATTGAACTTAATTACTGGCCAGTAACACTACCAGTAAATTCGACGGGCCTATCCCCAATGTTGAGGGATACGCCAATAGGCAGAGCGATCGGCTACTGCCGCGCCATCGCGATCCGGAATCTCTCATCTGGCTCGATGTAGTGATCGGCGTCCTCGGCGTCTTCGCCGAGGTCGATACGGACCCAGTCGATCTTGCCGGTGAACCGGCTGGTGTGGGCGGTGTAGTCGGGGCTGACGGTGGTACCGGACTCGTAGCCGACGTCGGTCGTCTCGTCGGCAGAGAAGACGACACCCTGCGTCTGGTCGACGCGACCGCTGCCCACCTCTGTGCCGTCGTAATAGAGCGTGAGGGTGCCGCCCCGGCCCATTCCCCCGCCGTCGTAATCGAACTCCATCCGCACCTGAGCCGCACCCGCTGGGATGGGTTCGCTCGCTTCGATATCAAAGGACTTGATGCCCAGCACGTTGTAATGGAACTTGGCACAGCCGTCCTTGGTGTACAGGCTCCAACCACCGAACCTGCCACCCTGGGCGATGATCACGCCTTCGGCGCCGCTGCTCGGAACCTCCACCTGGGCGGTGACCGCAAACGACTTGTTCTTGATGTCGAGCACACTGTTCTCCGACAGCCGGCCCATCCCTCCGAACAGCAACTGGCTGTTGCCTTTGATCAACGACGGCCGCCCGGCGAGGGTGGGGTTGAAGCGTTCGATCTGTCGGTCGTCGAGCGGAAGCACGTTGTGCTTGACGGCTTCGATCAGCCAGAGCCGTTGCAGCTCATGCAGTTTGTCGGGATACTTCTTGGAAAGGTCCACGGCCTGCGTCCAGTCGGTGTTTCCGTCGTAGAGTTCCCACACGTCGTCGTCGAAGGCAGGCATCTCCTGGCCGCCCATCGCCCACGGTGTGCGGTGCTTGGTGACCGCGCTCCAGCCCTTGTGGTAGATCCCGCGATTGCAGAACATTTCGAAGTACTGGGTCTCGTGCCGCTCCGGCGCGTCGGCGTCATTGAAGCTGTACAACATGCTGGTGCCCTCGATGGGACTCTGCATCACACCGTTGACGAACGTGGGCGCCGGGATGCCCGCGGCCTCAAGCACGGTCGGCGCGAAGTCGATCACGTGGCTGAACTGATTGCGGTGGCCACCCTTGTCCGCGATCCCGTTGGGCCAGTGCACGATGGTGCCGTTGCGGGTGCCGCCCCAGTGCGACGCCACCTGTTTGGTCCATTGGTACGGGGCGTCCATCGCCCAGGCCCACCCAACTGCGTAGTGCCCGTATGAACCTTCGCCGCCGAACTCGTCGAGCTTGGACATCAGGAACTCTGGGGTCTCGATGTCGGCCATGCCGTTGAAATTGGCCATCTCGTTGTACGCACCCTGCAGGGTGCCCTCTGCCGACGCACCGTTGTCGCCGACGATCAGATAGACCAGCGTGTCGTCGAGAACCGGTTCGATCGCGTCTAGCAGCCGGCCTACGTGATGGTCGGTGTGCTCCATGAAGGCGGCGTACACCTCCATCTCGCGTTCCAGGGCGGGCTTGAGAGCCGGATCCATGTCGTCCCAGGCCGGGATCTCAGGGTCCCGCGGGGTCAGCACGGCGTCCGGCGGGATGACTCCCAGTTTTTTCTGCCGCTCGAAGGTGATCTCGCGCTGGCTGTCCCAGCCGTGGGCGAACTTGCCCTTGTACTTGTCGATCCATTCCTGGGGCACCTGGTGCGGTGCGTGGGTGGCACCCGGGGCGAAGTACATGAAGAACGGTTTGTCCGGCAGAAGCGCCTTCTGCTGGCGCACCCAGTTGATCGCCTTGTCGGCAAGATCCTCGGTCAGGTGGTACCCCTCGGCCGGCGTCTTCGGTGGCTCGATCGGGGTGGTCCCTTCGTAGAGCGCGGGATCCCACTGGTTGTTCTCGCCCCCAATGAAGCCGTAGAAGTACTCGAATCCGCCCCCGCCGGTCGGCCATGCGGTGAACGGCCCGGCCGGGCTGGTCTGCCAGGCCGGCACCTCATGGCACTTGCCGAACTGCGCGGTCGAGTAGCCGTTGAGCTTCAACGCCAACGCCAATGGCGCCTTGGTGTTGGGTAACACCGACGTGTAGCCCGGCGCAGCGGTGGCGGCCTCGGTGATGTTGCCCATACCCACCGAGTGGTGGTTACGGCCGGTCAGCAGCGCCTGCCGGGTCGGCGAGCACAGCGCCGTCGTGTGGAACCGGTTGTACCTCAACCCGCCTGACGCGAGTTTCTCGAAGTTCGGTGTCTGGCACGGCCCGCCGAAGGCGCTGCTGGCGCCGAAACCCACATCGTCGATCAGGATGACGACGACGTTCGGCGCGGTGGCCGGCGGCCGCACGTCCCTGATCGGCGGGTAGCTGGTCTCTGGATCCTTCGCGTCGTATGTCGTCAAGCCCACGTGGGCCACATCCGGGATCGGCAGGATGTCGCGACGGATGGAGTCTGGGTGCTGCGCTGCGGTCATGTCGTCCTTCCGCACACGGAGGCCGACGCCGGACGGCTGAGCACCCGCCTCCTGGAGCGCCCGCTGGAGATCGTACGCATCAAAGCCCGCCCCCCGCATCGGTCAGAAGACATCACGGCCAGACGTCACGATTGGAGGCGGTGTTGGCGCATGATGCGAAGTGGACAGAAGCCAGTGACGTAGAAGTGACCTGAACAGGAGCGACGGTAGTGAGGACGTTGATCACCGGAGTAGATGCTGATGGCAAGTCATGTGTCCTCAGCCAGGACAAGCTGACGCTGGACCGGTTGGCGCCCGGCTTCGCGATGGGCATTCCGTTCGCCACGTCGACCAGCCCACCGCCGCAGCGTCCCCTCGGCGCGGCGCCGCTGATCGACCAGGGGATCGACCCGGGTCTGGCGAGGTGGATGGTCGTCGAACTCGGGCCCGACTCCGAGACACCGATGCACCACACCGACACGCTCGACCTGCAGACTGTGCTCTCAGGGAGCGTCGATCTAATGCTCGACGACGGTGCCCACCGGCTCACCCAGGGAGACCTGGTGGTGTTGACCGGTGTCGACCACGCCTGGCGGGGCGGTCCCGACGGGTGCCGCCTCAGCGCGGTTCTGATCGGCACTCCCCCACCCGAGACCGAAGCAGCGCCACGATGAGCGTCTCCGGATTCAGTTCGCACGCAGAGCTTTTCACCCTCGCTGGGAAGCGCGCGCTGGTCACCGGCGGTACCCGCGGGATCGGGCTGATGATGGCGCGGGGGTTGCTGCAGGCCGGCGCACAGGTCGTGATCAGCTCGCGCAAGGCCGACGCCTGCGAGGCCGCCCGCGTCGAGTTGTCCGCGTTCGGCGACGTCCGGGCGGTGGCGGCCGACCTGTCGCGGCACGACGAGTGCTCCCGGCTCGCCGAACTCGTCACCTCCGAGGGCGGGCTGGACGTCCTGGTCAACAACGCCGGTGCGACGTGGGGTGAACCCCTCGAGAGTTTCCCCGACGCGGCGTGGGACAAGGTGCTCGATCTCAACGTCAAATCGCCGTTCTGGATGGTGCAATCGCTGTTGCCGGCGTTGCGGGCCGCTGGCAGCGCTTCCGATCCGGCCCGGATCATCAACGTGGGCAGCATCGACGGCCTGCGCGTCAGTCCGCTGCCCGTCTACTCCTACGCCAGCAGCAAAGCGGCGCTGCATCAGCTGACCCGAGCACTCGCCCGCGAACTCGGTCCGCAACACATCACCGTGAACGCCGTTGCCCCGGGACCGTTTCCGTCGAAGATGATGGCGGCCACGCTGGAATCCTTCGGCGACGAGATCGCGGCGTCGGCGCCACTGCGTCGAATCGGCCGTGACGACGACATGGCGGGCATCGCGGTGTTTCTGGCCAGCCGGGCAGGCGCCTACCTGACGGGAGCCATCATCCCGGTCGACGGCGGCATCTCGACGACCGCGGGCTGACCATGGGCGTCAGCGAGCAGCGTGCCGGCGTCGACCTGACCAACCTCGACGAGGAGTTGAGCCCGGACGCCGGGGCCACCAAGCGTGACCTCGTCGACTATCTCGACGGGGTGGCCGAGCGGATGCTGCCCGGACTCGCGGGGCGACCGCTGACGGTGCTGCGGGTGTTGCGCGGTCAGAAACCGTTCATGCAGAAGAACGTCCCGAAGTACACACCGGACTGGGTGCGCACCGTGTCGATGTGGGCGGAGGCATCCCAGCGCGATGTGCGTTACGCGCTGTGCGACGACCGGCGCACGCTGCTGTGGCTGGCGAATCAGCGTGCCGTCGAGTACCACCCGACCCTCGGCCTGGCCGACGATGTCTACCGGCCCACACATCTGGTGCTGGATCTGGATCCGCCCGACGACGACTTCCCGAAGGTGGTGGCCGTCGCCCACCTGGTGCGCCGCGCGCTGCACGACAACGGGTTGTCCGGCGCGGTGAAAACCAGTGGGGCCAAGGGGGTTCACGTATTCGTGCCGATCGAGAGCGGCCTGCCCGTCGAGGACGTGGCCGCCGCAACACGCGCCCTTGCCGCGCGGGCGGCGGCGATCGACCCGTCGATCGCGACGACGGCGTTCATCGTGGAGGACCGCGAAGGCAAGGTGTTCGTCGACTCCACCAGAGCCGGTGGAGCCACCGTGGCCGCCGCCTACAGCCCACGCCTGCGGCCGGGAACCCCGGTGTCGTTCCCGCTGGAATGGTCTGAGCTCGAACGGATCACGCCGTCCGACTTCACCGTCCACAGCGCGCTGGCCGCTCTCGACGGCAGGCCGTCGTGGGAGGAATCGATGCCGCCGCCCCAGCCCCTGCCGGCCGAGTTGATCGAGTTCGGGCACACCATCCCGGTGGCCCGGGTGGCGGCGATGCACGAGGGAAAGCGACGCGCCCGCGCCCGCCGACAATCACGCTGACGGCACCCCCCGCCGGAACGGTATTCCAGCAGATTTTCTTCGAATGAGGGGCTGCTGGAATACCGTTCCGGCGGGGGGCAGGCGGGCAGTTGTTCGAGGAGCCCCACCCCTCCGTGACTCTCGGTACCCACCATCTCGGCCGGAAACGGCAGCCGTGAGCGAGAACTTCATCGTCAGCGGGGAATTCCACGGCGCCTATTCGGCTTCCTCGGGAGCGTCACCGAAGCTCCATCGGATGGCCGCGGCCAGACTCGACGCGTACTCGTCCTCGAGCGCGTCGTCGTGCTGGCGCTGGATCCACGACGGGTGCTTCGCATTGACGATGTACGGCACACCCTTGGGAAGCCGTCCGCGAGGAGCCTCGAAGGGCAGCGCCGAGATGCGGGCCCGCGGGTAGAAGAACCTCAGCACACGTTCGGCGTCGCGACCCAGCGTGATCACCAGCCGCGGCCGGACGATCTCGAGTTCACGGTGCAGGAATGGCGAGCAGTTGACGATCTCGTGCTGGTGAGACGCGCGGTTCTTCAGCGGGTGGCAGTGCACCGCGTTGCTGATGAACAGATTCTCCTTCTGCCGGCCCGCGCGCTTGATGCCATCATCGATCAGGTCGCCGCTGCCCTCGGTGAACGGAATCTGGGTCTCCATGCACTTCTCGCACAAGCTCTGCCCCACCAGCACCACCGGTGACGTCAAGCAGCCATAGCCGGGAGCGGACGCGGTCACGCCGTCGATGTTCAACCCGTCGCAGCGCCTACAACTGTTGATCTCGTCGTCGAGGGCGAGCTTGCGCAACCGCCGTGAAGCGGCGGTGTCGCGCTCTACGGCGTCCGAACTCACCGACGGAGTATAGGTAGGCCGACATCCTGACCGCCCACAGCGTCCGGGGTGTTCGATCTTGGATTGCAGAGTGGCACGGAGAGCTCAGAGTTGTGGAGCTAAGGGGATTCGAACCCCTGACCTTCTCGATGCGAACGAGACGCGCTACCAACTGCGCCATAGCCCCTGATACCGGTAGCAGGCTACCAGTCGCCGGACACCGGTTGAAATCGAAGCGCTACTGCCCGGCCGCGCGCGGCAGGTCGTAATGGCGGGCGAACGGGACATAGTCGAGGTGCTCGAACTCGGGGTCCTCGTCATCGATCTCCAGCACCGCCGCACCGGGCCTGCGCAACCGCGCCGGCACGACGTCGAACTCCTGGTCAGCGGTGTTCTCGACGCCCAGTCGCGCCCTGGCCACCCGCTGGGCACGACGACGACGGACCCGTTCCTCGATCCGGGTCTGCCGACGCAGGTACGCCAGGTAGAGAACCGCGACCGTGCCCACTGACGCGCACGCCCACCACATGGTCGACGACCACGTGAAGGCCGCCACGCCGCTGGCGAGCAGCAACACGGCCATCACCGTCAGGGTGCGCGCGCGGAACCGGTATTTGCGGGCCGTGACCGCCTCGGCGGTGCTGGACTCGTGACGACGCCGTCGCGCAGCACTCATCGAGTCGGCGATCCTCAGATCGGTGTCCGAGGGCGCTTCCAGCCCCGACGAATCGGCGACGTACTCATACTCATCATCGTCGGCATCGGCATCGGCATCGGCATCGGCATCATCGGCATCGTCGGCGTCGTACTGGGGCTCGGGCGCGCCATCATCCACATCCCCCGCGTCATCCACGTCGTCGTCGTATTCCAAAGTGAGCTCGTCGATTTCGGCTGCCACCACGGGCTCGCGCTCGGCCGTCACGGCACCGACCGGCAGCGCGCCGGAGTCCTCCACGACGTCGACATCGAGGTAGTCGGATTCGGCTTCGACGTCTCGGGCTTGGGTGGCGACCATGACCACCGACCGGCCCGGCGCGTCCTCTTCGACGTCGTCCGGCTCATCGTCGACGTCGGAGTGCTGCCAGTCCGGATCGCTGCGATGCCCCGATGCCGGTCCACCCCGTCGGCGCAACCGGGCGGTGCGGCTGCTGTTGAGCACCCGGGTCGCCAACGCGACGTCGCTGGTGCGACGAACCGCGTCGCGCTTGTTGATCAACATCGGAACCAGCACGAACAGCCAGAGGACGACGAGGGAGATCCAGAGGAGAGATTGGGGGATGCTTGGCATGGCGCCTGCTCCTTTCCCCATCAGGCTAGGTCTGTGACCAGCGCATCCAAGGGCGGCGCGCCGAGGTCAATTACACACCTGTAATTCGCTGGTAGCAAGCACCAAACGTCACTTGTGTCACATCAGTAACACCGGGCCGTTTTGCGCAAGAACATTCAGGCCCAGGAGGCGCGGCCCGCGCGGACCAGCGCAGAGCTCACCGAACCGTTCAATTCCTCGATCGTGATCGCCACCAGCAGGTGATCGCGCCAGCCGCCATCGACGTCGAGATAACGTTTCAGCATGCCCTCTTCCCGGAAGCCGGCCTTTGCCAGCACCGCCCGACTCGGGGCGTTCTCCGGCCTCACCGTCGCTTCCACCCGATGCAGCATGACCGGACCGAAGCAGTGGTCCAGGCCCATCGCCAGGGCAGCAGTCGCCACTCCGCCACCGGTGAATCCACTGGCGACCCAGTACCCGATCCAGGCAGAGCGCAACGCGCCGTGAGTCACGTTGCCGATCGTGAGTTGACCGGCGAAATGCCCGTCGACCTCGATCACATACGGCAACATCCGGCCCCGACGGGCTTCAGCCCGAAGGCCCGAGCACACCGAAGGCCAGGTTGAAACAGCATGTCGCACTTCCCAACTGAGCTCAGTCGACGGCTCCCAGGGTTCGAGGTGCCTGCGGTCCGCCAGCCGGGCCCGGCTCCATTGCGCGGCATCCCGGATCCGGACAGGACGAAGTTGCACCACCCCGGTGGAGACCCGCAACGGACCCACCGGCAGTGGCCAGCCAGGATGCTGCGAGCGGGAACTCAGGAAATTCATGACCGCCGCCATCCAGCGTTCAGCCGCGCTGGGCCAGGAAGGCGACGTCGACGACCTCACCGGTGCGAATCTGTTCGGCCTCGGTGGGCACGACAACCAGACAGTTTGCTTCGGCTAGGGTCGCCAGCAGGTGCGACGACGCGCCGGGAGCTCCGCCGAGAGCCTGCACCAGATACTCGCCCGTGTCCTGGTCTCTCATCAACTGCCCACGAAGAAAGCCCGTGCGTCCCGCCACCGAGCTGATCGGCGACAGTGCCCGGGCCTGCACGACACGCCGCATCGGCTGACGTTTGCCGAGCGAGAGTCGGATGAGCGGGCGCACCATCACCTCGAAGACCACCAGCGCGCTGACCGGGTTGGCGGGCAACAGGAACACCGGCACCCGCTCGGGCCCCAGCTGGCCGAAGCCCTGCACCGACCCGGGATGCATCGCAATGCGCGTGACCTCCATGTCGCCGAGCTGCGACAGCACCGACCGCACCCCTTCGGCGGCCGCGCCGCCCACGGCGCCCGCGATCACCACGACTTCGGCACGGTTGAGTTGACCTTCGACGACTTCGCGCAACTGCTTGGCGTCGGTAGGCACGATGCCGACCCGGTTCACCTCGGCGCCCGCATCCCGGCCGGCGGCCGCCAGCGCATAGGAGTTGACGTCGTAGACCTGACCGTTGCCGGGGGTGCGGGAGATGTCGACGAGCTCACCGCCCACACACATCACCGAAAGTCGTGGCCGCGGGTGCACCAGCACCCGCTCACGCCCGACTGCGGCGAGGAGCCCGACTTGGGCGGCCCCGATGATGGTGCCGGCACGAACGGCGACGTCGCCCGGCTGGACATCGTCACCGGTGCGCCGGACGTAGGCGCCGGATCTGACCCCCCGCAGCACCCTGACCCGGGAGTCGCCGCCATCGGTCCAGCGCAACGGCAACACCGCGTCGGCGAGGGTGGGCATCGGAGCGCCCGTCTGCACGCGTGCCGCCTGGCGTGGCTGCAATCTGCTCGGGGTACGCGCACCTGCCTCGATGGACCCCATCACCGGCAGGCTGATCTCACGGTCGGCATTCGTGTGGTCATCGACATCGCCATCGTCGCCGCCACCGTCGGCTTCGTTGATCCCGAGGACGTCGACGCTGCGGACGGCATATCCGTCGATCGCCGCCTGGTCGAACCCGGGCAGCGGACGCTCGGTCACCACCTCTTCGGCGCACATCAAACCCTGGGCTTCCGCAATCGCCACCCGCACCGGCCGTGGGGCCACCGCGGCGGAAGCTACTCGAGCCTGCTGCTCCTCCACCGAACGCAAATCACGCCTTTCTCCCGTTGAAGAACCTCCGGCCGACGTCGATTCGCGCAGTTGATGCGCTCGGCGGTGTAGCCGTCAGTGCTCGGTCGTCGCGTGAGCGAGCCCCAACCGCTCGACCAACCACTGCCGCAGTTCGGGTCCGTAGTCGTCTCGCTCCAACGCAAAGTCAACCGCAGCCTTGAGGTAGCCGCCGGGATTTCCCAGGTCGTGTCGAGATCCCCGGTGCACCACCACGTGGACGGGATGTCCTTCCTCGATCAGCAGGGCGATCGCGTCGGTGAGCTGCAGTTCACCTCCGGCACCTCTCGGAATCCGCCGGAGTGCGTCGAAAATCGCCCGGTCCAGCACGTAACGGCCGGCCGCGGCATACGGCGACGGCGCGTCCTCGGCCTTGGGCTTCTCGACCATGCCCTTGACCTTGAGCACGTTGGGGTTGGTGGCATCGGGAACGGTCTCGACATCGAATACGCCGTAGGCACTGATGTGTTCCTTGTCCACCTCGATGGCGCACAGCACCGAGCCGCCGCGCTTGGCCCGAACCTTCGACATCGTCTCCAGTACGCCGGTCGGCAGTACCAGATCGTCGGGCAGCAACACCGCGATCGCGTCCTCGTCGGGGCCCAGGCTGGCTTCGACACAACCCACGGCATGTCCCAGGCCGAGGGGTTCGGCCTGGACCACGGACTCCACCTTGATCAACGCGGACGCCCGCCGGACCTTCTCGAGCATCGACTTCTTGCCACGCGCCTCCAGCGTCCCCTCGAGGACCAGATCCTCGACGAAGTGCGCGACCACACTGTCCTTGCCCTCGGAGGTGATGATGATCAGCCGCTCGGCACCGGCTTCGGCGGCCTCCGCGGCGACCAACTCGATGCCCGGGGTGTCGACGACAGGCAGCAACTCCTTGGGCACCGTCTTGGTGGCGGGGAGAAAACGTGTTCCCAATCCCGCCGCGGGCACCACCGCGGTGTACGGGATCGGAACTTCAGGCCGATTCATCGTTCACACATTAACCTCTCTGCGTTGGATGTTCCCTTCCTACCCGGCTCCGGAGGACTCAGCGGTGCAGTCGACAAAGGCACAGGTTAGAGGCGAGATCCTGGCCGCCCGCCGGTCGGTGCCCCCGCCGACACACGCCGCCGAGGCGGCGGCCCTGGCTTCGCACGTGCTGGAGTTCGTCGAAGCTGGTCAGACGGTGTGCGGCTACGTACCGGTGGGCTCCGAACCGGGCTCGGCGGAGCTGATCGACGGGCTGGCGCGCCACCAGGTCACGGTGCTACTTCCCGTCGCACGCCGCGCTTCCGGCGGCGCGGCGTTGCCACTGCGGTGGGGGCGCTACCGACCGGGCGAGCTGGTCGATGCCCCGTTCGGGCTTCGGGAGCCCCCGCAGCCGTGGTTGCCTGCCGGTGCGGTGGCCGAGGCGGCGGTGGTGCTGATACCCGCCCTGGCCGTCGACCGGCGGGGCACCCGCCTGGGTCGCGGTGCCGGCTTCTACGACCGGACGCTGCCCCTGGCCGATGACGGTGCGGCGCTGGTGGCCGTGGTGCGCGACGACGAACTCGTCGACCACCTGCCCTCGGAACCGCACGACGTCCGGGTGACCCATGCGCTGACGCCGCGTCAAGGCCTGGTCACGCTCGGCCGTTGACGCGTCCGACTCCGGGAATGGCCCGGCCCGGCTGGCGGTTCTAGCACTTGAGCCGGTAGAGTGCTAAACAAGTTTGACCACCTCGGAGGGTTTTCGTGCCTACCTATTCCTATGCATGCACCGAATGCGACAACAAGTTCGACGTGGTGCAGTCGTTCACCGATGACTCGATGACGGAGTGCCCGAAGTGCGACGGACGGCTGCGCAAGCTGTTCGGCAAGGTCGGCGTGGTCTTCAAGGGCAGCGGTTTCTATCGCACCGACAGCCGCGAAGCCGCCAAGAGTTCGGCCAAGAGCTCGGGCGGCTCTGACAGCAGTTCTGAGTCCTCTTCGTCGTCGTCCACGTCTTCGTCGACATCGGAGAAGACAACCTCCGGGTCCTCGGACAAATCCAGCTCGTCGAGCGATTCGTCGAGCAAGTCCTCGGCACCGGCCGCTGCAGCCTCCAGTTAGACGGTTATCCACAGCCGCGTGATCAGCGGCTTACCGGGCGAAGCCGCGCTGGCTAGCGTGGCCGCATGGGGGATTCGCTCGACCCGTCGCCGCTGAGTCGGCTGACGCATGTTCTGCGACCGGACTGGTCGCGCACGGTGGCCGCCCGGCGAGTTCTCGCCGGCGCCCTGGTCGTGCTGGCTGCTGTCGCCGCGTGGCGTGACGATCCCCGCGCCGACCACGCGGAGGTGGTGGTCACCACCGGCGATCTGTCGCCGGGTTCGGAGCTCACCGCCGAGCATGTGCGACTCGAATCCCGTACGGCGGCAAGCATTCCCGACGGCGCGCGCACCGATCTCGACGCCGTGGTGGGTAGCACGCTCGCGGGGCCGGTGCGACGTGGCGAAGTGGTCACCGACGTGCGGGTGCTGGGTCCGCGGTTGGCCGAGGCGGCTGCGGGTCCGGGCGCGCGTATCGTGCCGCTGCCATTGGCCGATGCGGCACTCGTCGACCTCGTCCGTCCCGGCGACGTCGTCGATATCGTGGCCGCGCCGGCATCAGCCGCTCCCGCCACCGAGGCCCGGCTGGTCGCCACCGACGCGGTGGTGGTGCTGGTCTCGGCCAAACAGAACGGTCCCACCGCCGGCAGTGGCGGGCGGGTGGTGCTCGTAGCCCTACCCGCAGCCGCTGCCAAGACCGTCGCCGGCGCCGCCCTGGTGGAGGCGATCACCCTGACGCTGCATTGACCGCACCGAAAGACAATTCGCCCCCGGTGTGATCCACCGGGGGCGAATTGTGAAAAGTGAGATCAGAACGCGTTGGCGCTGCCCGGCCCGCACTGAGGCCCGGTGCTCGTGGAGCTGGGATCGAACGCGCCACCCCACGGGTTCGACCGGCTGAGCCCTGAGGCCTGCCAGCCGTCTGATCCGACCCATTCCGGCCCGGCCTCTTGCGCCTTCTGCGTCGGCACCCCAATGTCGCTGGCGATGACCGATGCCGTGCTGAGCGTGCCGGGGTTTGCGGCGCAGTAGTCCGCGCCAGAAGTCGAGGCCGCCTGGCGCGAACTCACCACGCCGTCGCCACCGATGGTGGGGTGAGAAGGATCGTTGGGGTCCGCGCCCGCCGTTCCTACACCGAACGTCAGGGCCGCTGCGCCGAAGGCGAGCGCACCAAAGCCGAGAACGCCCAGCTTCTTGGAATTGTGGGTGAGAGCGGCCATCGGCCTGCCCCTTTCTGTGACGGGAACGCGTACGTTGCGAGTCGAAAAACACTCAAGTCCAACCAGAACATTAGCAGGCCGGACCCGACCGTGCATGGCGTCGTAGAGCAAAGCGAGATCCTTAGGATCATTTTAGCTTCGGCAGCGTAGGTCGCCGCAGGACGCCGTCCCTGATTTGTCCTGTTGCACCTGGGAATCTGCTGAAAATCGCCGGCTACCGAACCAGGCTGTGGCCACCCGCCCGCAGAAGTCGACGCAACTCGCTGCGGCAAAGGTGTAGGCGACCCGTTTCCGCCGGGTCGCGTGCCCGGGCGAGCGGATGTCTGCGAGCGTCAGCCGGTCGGGTCTGCCAACGAACCCCGAGAATGCAGCCGCAGCGCTACGGTTCGTCTGATCTCGGAATCAGTCGGACACGAAAGGACAGCCGATGCTGAAAGGGTTCAAGGACTTCATATCTCGGGGCAATGTGATCGACCTCGCTGTCGCGGTCGTGATCGGGGCCGCGTTCACCGGCCTGGTCACCGCGTTCACACAGAACGTCATCCAGCCTCTCATCGACCGCATCGGCGCAGGACCCGATGCGGAGTACGGCATCCTGCGCATCCCACTCGGAGGCGACCAGTTCGTCGACCTCAACGCCGTTCTGTCGGCCGGCATCAACTTCCTCATCGTGGCTGCGGTGATCTACTTCGTGATCGTCGTCCCGTTCAAGAAGCTCAAGGAGCGCGACAAGAAGGTCGACTCGACCGAGACAGAGCTGACCCTGCTCACGGAGATCCGAGACCTGCTGCGCGCGAACGAAACCGCTGGACCGGCAGATAAGCGCGGCGACGCGACCGCGCCGGCCGACCATTCGGAATGACCGTCGCGACGAATCGAGCCCGACATACGAAATCGGCCCCCGGCAGTGCCGGGGGCCGATTGTCGTCAATGCAATGTCAGTTCATGTTCCACGGTTCGCCGTAGGTGGTGACACTGTCACCGGTCGACGAGACCAACCGAGCGAACGGACGCAGCAGCACACCGCCGGCCGCACCGGTCACCGTGCCGTGCGCGTTGGACACGGCCACCGAACCGCCGGGACCCTCCACGTCGACACTGAAGGTCGCGACTTCCTGGATACCCGGGCCGTTACCGAGGTCAGCCGAGATCGACACCCCGGGGAACAGCGGCGGAGTCACGATGCCGGAGAACCCACCGTCGAGCGGGATCGGACCGAAGTCACCCTCGAAGCCGTCGAACGCGATGTTCGGGGTGGTGTAGCTGAAGTTGATACCCACACCCAGCGACCACGGGAAGCCCACCTGATAACCGAGCTCCAGCGTGCCCTCGAAGTCGTCGGCATCCTCGCCGGCCACGATGTAGGAAGCCTTGCCCGAGTGGAACCACTCGCGGGTCAGCCGGTTCCGGTCGAGCGGAAACACACCGTTGAGGAATGTGTCCCACTGCTGGATCGTCAGAGTCCGCCCCTGGCCGTCGACCAAGCTCAGCTCATTGTCCAGCCCTGCGTGAGAGGTGCCAGTGCTCACGAACAACGCCGCGATGGACGCGACCATCGCGATCAGCACCCGACTGATTGCCTTCATGTTCTCCCTTGATATGTAGACGGAACCCCGGGCGGGGGCACCGAGTTGTTCGTGCCTGGCCTACCGCAAGAGCTTCATGTGAGTGGAATTAAAAATCCCACGTTCCGTTCTCACGATTCGCTCATGTTGAACACGAGGAACATAACGGGGAGGAATCAGACCGGCAACACGAACGGCCGCCCCGACCAGGAGATCGCGACGAAATTAACCCACTGTTCACCATCCGTGCCCCCGGGCGACCCACCTCGAACCCACCCGAAAAAGCGCCAGCGACATACGAAATCGGCCCCCGGCAGTGCCGGGGGCCGATTGTCGTCAATGCAATGTCAGTTCATGTTCCACGGTTCGCCGTAGGTGGTGACACTGTCACCGGTCGACGAGACCAACCGAGCGAACGGACGCAGCAGCACACCGCCGGCCGCACCGGTCACCGTGCCGTGCGCGTTGGACACGGCCACCGAACCGCCGGGACCCTCCACGTCGACACTGAAGGTCGCGACTTCCTGGATACCCGGGCCGTTACCGAGGTCAGCCGAGATCGACACCCCGGGGAACAGCGGCGGAGTCACGATGCCGGAGAACCCACCGTCGAGCGGGATCGGACCGAAGTCACCCTCGAAGCCGTCGAACGCGATGTTCGGGGTGGTGTAGCTGAAGTTGATACCCACACCCAGCGACCACGGGAAGCCCACCTGATAACCGAGCTCCAGCGTGCCCTCGAAGTCGTCGGCATCCTCGCCGGCCACGATGTAGGAAGCCTTGCCCGAGTGGAACCACTCGCGGGTCAGCCGGTTCCGGTCGAGCGGAAACACACCGTTGAGGAATGTGTCCCACTGCTGGATCGTCAGAGTCCGCCCCTGGCCGTCGACCAAGCTCAGCTCATTGTCCAGCCCTGCGTGAGAGGTGCCAGTGCTCACGAACAACGCCGCGATGGACGCGACCATCGCGATCAGCACCCGACTGATTGCCTTCATGTTCTCCCTTGATATGTAGACGGAACCCCGGGCGGGGGCACCGAGTTGTTCGTGCCTGGCCTACCGCTACACCACACACCTCGCAAGAGCTTCATGTGAGTGGAATTAAAAACCCCACATGTCGTTCTTACGATTCGCTCATCGTTGACACGAGGAACATAACGGGGAGGAATCAGACCGGCAACGCGGACGCTCGACGCAGTCGCTCCGGACGCGCAGCGGGCCGCAGTTTGCTGAGGATTCCCCGTCAGCCTCCGACCCCCTGTCCGCGACGGCGGGGCGTTCCATTGTGGGCGACGTCGCAGTTTCTAGCCCCGCATCAAGGTGTTCGCTCTGCGGGCTCACACTGTTACGGGTGCGCTCTCTGCGGTTATTGAGAAAATGGGCTTTTAGTCGTGATGCGGTGGCACATTGTCCCGCAGCCAGCGGTCGTGCTCGGCCTCGTCGTCCGGCGACAAATTATCGCGTTCGTCAAAAGGTATCTCCGGCAAGGCATCCCCGAAAATCTTGTTAACTGCGTCCGCGGAGCGCCGTGAACGGTGAGTCACAGCCGAAACCTAGTGTGAGAAAGCTCACACTGAACGGTGGGCGAGCGTTCACCTGCGCTTAACACAGGCGGCCGGTGTCGCGGGCCGGTGCGTGCAACAACCAGCGGCCGCGCACCGGATCGGCGCCGCGACGAGGAAAATCCTGCAAGAGCAACTCGTTAGATCTCCAAGCTGGATAGCTGCGCGATGATCTGTGTCGCCAGCGGCCCCAGCGTGGCCATCCCGTCCCGCACCGCAGCGCGGGATCCGGCCAGATTCACGACGAGGGTGCTGCCGGAGATGCCGGCCAGCCCACGTGACAACCCCGCATCGGCGATGCCCGCCGACAGTCCCGACGCCCGCAGCGCCTCAGCGATGCCCAGCAACTCCCGGTCGAGCAACTCGAGGGTGGACTCCGGTGTGACGTCGCGCGGTGTCACCCCGGTTCCTCCGACCGAGACCACGAGATCGACGCCTCCGATGACCGCGGTGTTCAGCGCGTTGCGGATCTCGACCTCGTCAGAGGACACCACCACCACACCGTCGACGACGAATCCCGCTTCGCCGAGCAGTTCGGTCACCAACGGGCCGCTGTGATCCTGTTCGTCGCCGTGGGCGGTGCGGTCGTCGACGACGACAACGAGCGCGCGGCCGACCAACGCATGAGGCTGTTCCATGAGCTCAACCGTATATCTCGGCACGGACATCGCTGCAGCGACACTGAGGTCCGGACGCGAGCGACCGTCGACGACCCTCACTGGTCGGCCTTGCCGAGGGTGACGTCGACCGTCTGCGTCTGACCGGCCGGATCCACGAACGTCAGCGTGACCTTGTCACCGGGAGCCTTGGAACGCACGGCTGCCACCAGCGCGTCAGCGCTACCGATCACCCGGTCGTTGAGCTTGGTGATCAGCACGCCGGACGGCAGGCCTGCTGCCGCGGCGGCGCCCCCCGAGGTGACCTCGACGATCTTCGCGCCCTCGGCGGTGGCATCGTTGCCGACCTGGACGCCCAGTGACGCCCGGGACGCGCTTCCAGTCTGGATCAGCTCGTCGGCGATCCGCTTGGCCTGGTCCACCGGGATCGCGAAGCCCAGTCCGATGGACCCGCCCCGCGGACCGCCGGCGTCGGCACCCATCGTGGCGATCGCCGAGTTGATGCCGACGAGTTCACCGCTCATGTTCACCAGGGCGCCTCCCGAGTTGCCCGGGTTGATCGCCGCATCGGTCTGGATGGCGTCGAGAACGGTGTTCTGGTTCTGCGCGTCACCACCGGCGGCCACCGGACGGTTCAGCGCGCTGATGATGCCTGTGGTGACGGTGCCGTCCAGTCCCAGCGGGGATCCGATGGCCACGACGTCCTGACCGACGCGCAGGTCCGCCGACGAACCGACCTCGATGGGCGTCAGGCCGGAAACCTTCTCGGCCCGCACCACGGCGATGTCGCTGCCGGGGTCGGTACCGATCACGCTGAACGTGGTCGTGCGGCCGTTGGAGAACACCACCTTGGTCTCCGCGCCGGCCGAGGAATTCTCGGCCCCGGCGACCACATGGTTGTTGGTGAGGATCAGCCCGTCGCTCGACAAGATCACCCCGGAGCCCTCCTCGGACTGCCGGCCGACGTTCACTTCGAGCTTCACCACACTGGGAACAACCTTGGCGGCCACCTGCTCGACCGTCCCGTCCGGGACGCTGGCGGCCGGCATGCTGGGCGCAGCACCGGACGCGCTTGTGCCCGCGGAGTTGTGATCAGGGTGGGCCAGCACCGCGACACCGCCCCCGATGCCCGCGGATACGATCGCGAGGGCGGCCGCGCCTGCTGTCAAAGCCGCTGCGCGGGAACGCTTTCGGGGTTGAGAATGGGGCGCCGTCGGCATCGCGGGCCGCTGACGCTGGCCCGGGCCGCCCGGCATCGGGGCCCCGCGGTACGGGTCGTAATGCGTCCGAAACGCCTGTCGCTGTTGCTCAGTCGCATAACGCCAGTCATAGTGCTGCTCTCCATAGGAGGGCGGCGCGCCGACGGAGCCGGGGGGCACCTGCCCGTGAACACCGGGTTGACGAACCGGCGGCGGGGTCGGCGAGTACCTCGGATGGTTTGTCATGTCGCTGCGATGCTCTTCCTGAAGTAGTTGCTTCTCGACTGGGACAACGAACGATGCCCCCTAAGGGTGCCCAAACGTGCTGAGAATCCCCTTAGAGATCAATTGCCACAGCGATAACGATTCGGTCTACCCCGTCGAGCTCCTGCCCAACATCTCCCCGCGTGATGGTGCTCACCGGGGTGATCAGTTCCCGCGTGTCGAAGCCGAGGCCTGCTGGTCCTCCTGCACGACAGACGGTCTGCCGGGCAGCACCACGTGCATCGAGGTACCCGGCGGCTGCCTGCCCGGGGCAGTCTCCCGGACGAGCAAGGTGCCGCCGTGTTTGAGCACCACCTGTTTGACGATCGCCAAGCCGAGACCGGACCCCGGCATCGCCCGGGCCGCGGTCGACCTGAAGAACCGCTCGAAGACGAGACTGCGTTCCTGCGGGGGGATTCCGGGGCCGTGATCGGAGACCACCAGCTCTGCGTGCTGGGGATCGACCTGGGCGAGCCTGACGGACACCCGGCCATCGGGCGGACTCCACTTGGCGGCGTTGTCCAACAGGTTGAGCACCGCACGTGCCAGGCCGGCCCCATCGCCGTACACCTGCCACGGAATGACGGAGATGTCGAACTCGATGTCGTTGCGGCGCCTGCGAACCCGCTCGAGCGACCGGTCGATCACCTCGGCAAGCTCCACCGTCTCGTGGATGACGCCGCCGGCGTCCTCCCGGGTCAGATCGACGAGATCGCCGACCAACGTCGACAGTTCCTCGATCTGGGCGAGGACGTCGGTGCGCAGCCCGACCATTTCCTCTTCCGGCAGCCGCGGTGCACCCGGCGCCATCGATGCCATCAGCAGCTCGACGTTGGTGCGCAACGAGGTCAAGGGAGTGCGCAGCTCGTGACCGGCATCGGTGACCAACCGCGCCTGTCGCTCCCGGGATTCGGCGAGCGCCCGCAGCATCATGTTGAAGGCCTCGGTGAGCCGGGCGAGCTCGTCGGTGCCGTAGACCGGTATCGGCCGCAGATCATCGGTGCGGGCCACCCGTTCGGCCGCCTGCGTGAGCCGGGCCACCGGGCGCAGGCCGGTGCGTGCCACCATGCCGCCCACGATGGCCGCGACGGCCACGCCGATCCCGCCGACGATCAGCAGCACGGTGCCCAGACGCCGGAGCACCTTGCCGGTCGGCTCCAGGCTCATCGAGATCAGCAGCGAATCACCACTATCGGGAAGGTGCCTCGCAAGCACCCGCTGATGGTTGACCGTGCGCAACGACATCAGCAGCTTGCCCTGGATCACGTCCTTCTCGGGCCCGCCCAACGGCAGCGTCTGGCCCTGCTGGTTGGCGGTATAGATGGCCCGGGCGGTGAACAGCATCGCGTTCATCTCCGAGTACGCGGTGCCTTGGATGGCGCTGGCGGGATCGGCGGTCAGCGTTCCGCTCTCGATCAGCAGGTCGGCGCGGCTGCGCAGTTGGGTGTCGATGTCGTCGTAGAGCGCGTGGGACACGACCGCGTAGACGGCGACCGCCATCAGCACCACCACCATGGCCACCATCGACATGGCCAGCAGCATCACCCGCCACCGCAGGGACACCGAGCTGGTGGGCGGCGGCACCGGCGCGGGTGTCCCGGACCAGGGGCTGAACGTGCGGTCGGTCATCAGGGAGGTGTCTCGCGCAGCACGTATCCGACGCCGCGGACGGTGTGGATCAGCCGCGGTTCGCCTTCGGCCTCGGTCTTGCGACGCAGGTAGCCGACGTAGACCTCGAGTGCGTTGCCCGAGGTCGGGAAGTCGAAGCCCCACACCTCCTCGAGTATCCGGCTGCGGGTCAGGACGCGGCGCGGGTTGGCGATCAGCATCTCGAGCAGGGAGAACTCGGTGCGGGTGAGGCTGATCTGCCGATCTCCCCGGGTGACCTCCCGCGTCACCGGATCAAGCGACAGGTCCGAAAAGGTCATCGCCGCAGATTCACTGCCCTCTTCGGGGTTGGTGCGGCGCAGCAGCGCACGCATCCGGGCCAGCAACTCCTCCAGCGCGAACGGCTTGGGGAGGTAGTCGTCGGCTCCGGCGTCCAGACCGGCCACCCGTTCGGACACGGAGTCGCGGGCGGTGAGCACCAGGATCGGGAGGTCGTCGCCGGTGCTGCGGAGCTGCCGACACACCTCCAGCCCGTCCAGTCGTGGCATCATCACGTCGAGCACCACTGCGTCGGGCCGATGGCTGGAGATCAGTTCCAGCGCTTCCCGACCGTCTTGCGCCAGCTCGACCGAATACCCGTTGAAGGAAAGAGATCGTCGCAGGGATTCGCGCACCGCGCGATCGTCGTCAACGACAAGTATGCGCACTCGAACAGTGTCGACCCCGCGGCTGAGAGTCGCCTGAGAGGCGCGCCGCTCAGGCGGTGAATCGAATCGCCTAGCGGCGGTCGAGGTCGATCAGTCCCAGACGCGCGGCCTTGAGCAGGCGGCGGGGGACCTTGTGCTGCTGCCCGGCCACGGTCACGCCGACGAGTTCGGTACGGGTGGCCTTCCACTGCGCGCGCCGGCTACGGGTGTTCGCGCGCGACATCCTGCGCTTGGGCACAGCCATGATCGAGCTCTCCATCTATCGGGGTGGCATCCGGCGCGGCTCTGCCCATGACAGGCACTACCGGGCACCGGCAATTGCCGACAAGGATAGCCGGTGAGCTGGACGGGCTCCAAACTCCGCCCGCCGGGCACGGAGGGCACTGACCGTCGGCAACAGCCGGCACAGCCGACCGGGGCTTGACTCGGTACCGGCGGTACGCAGTAACCTACCGGTTGGTTGGTCATCGACGACGGGAGCGCGGGTGACATCAACGGGTGGTGATCGGGTCCGCACCCCGGTTCGGATCGGCAACTGCTCGGGTTTCTACGGCGACCGGATCTCGGCCATGCAGGAGATGCTCACCGATGGTGAGCTCGACTACCTGACCGGGGACTACCTGGCTGAACTGACGATGCTGATCCTGGGTCGCGATCGGATGAAAAGCCCGGACAAGGGCTACGCCAAGACGTTCCTGCGCCAACTCGAGCAATGCCTGGGCCTGGCCCACGACCGCGGCGTCCGCATCGTCACCAACGCCGGAGGTCTCAATCCCGCCGGTCTGGCAACGGCGGTCCGCACGCTGGCCGACGAGCTGGGCATCGCGGTTTCGGTGGGTCATGTCGAAGGCGACGACCTGCTGCCGCGGGCCGCCGAGCTGGGACTGGGCAACCCCCTGACCGCCAACGCATACCTCGGTGCGTGGGGCATCGTCGACTGCCTCGAGGCCGGAGCCGACGTCGTCGTCACGGGACGGGTGACGGACGCGTCCGTCATCGTCGGACCCGCCGCGGCGCACTTCGGATGGAGCCGCGACGATCATGCCGCCATCGCCGGTGCGATCGCAGCGGGCCACATCATCGAATGCGGCACCCAGGCCACCGGCGGCAACTACTCCTTCTTCACCCGGGATTTTCCCGATCTGACGGCGTTGACACGCCCCGGCTTCCCGATCGCCGAGATCGACGCCGACGGATCCTCGGTCATCACCAAGCATCCGGGGACCGGCGGGGCGGTGACCGTGGACACGGTCACCGCGCAGCTGCTCTACGAGATCTCGGGGGCGCGCTACGCGAACCCCGACGCGACCCTGCGCGTGGATTCCATCAAGTTGTCCGACGGGGGCACCGATCGCGTCCGGGTCAGCGGGGTGGTCGGCGAGCCGCCGCCTCCCACGCTGAAGGTCTCCCTCAACAGCATCGGCGGCTTCCGCAACGAGATGACGTTCATCCTCACCGGGCTCGATATCGAGGCCAAGGCCGAACTGGTGCGCCGGCAGCTGGAGAGCAGTTTGTCGGTGATCCCCGCGGAGCTGGAATGGACAATGGCGCGCACCGACCATCCCGACGCCGACACTCAACAGGCGGCGAGCGCACTGTTGCGGTGCGTGGCGCGCGACCCCGATCCGGCCGCCGTCGGACGCCAGTTCTCCTCGGCGGCAGTCGAGCTGGCACTGGCCAGCTATCCGGGTTTCACCACCACCGCCCCGCCGGGCGACGGTCAGGTGTACGGCGTGTTCACCGCGGCCTATCTGCCCGCCGACGAGGTCGAGCACGTCGCCGTGCATCCCGACGGCTCCCGCACTGTCATCCCGCCGGCCACTCAGACACTGGAACTGCAGCCCGCTGCACCGGGCGCGCTGCCTTCACCGCTGCCCAGCGGTCCGACACGACGGATACCACTGGGCGCCGTCGCGGGGGCGCGCAGCGGCGACAAGGGGGGCAGCGCGAACATCGGGGTCTGGGTGACGGGCAAGCAGGGTGACGACCAGTGGCGTTGGTTGGCCCACACTCTGACGGTGGAGAAGTTGCGCGAATTATTGCCTGAGACAGCCGATCTGCCGGTCGCACGACATGTGTTCGCGAACCTGCGCGCCGTGAACTTCGTGATCGACGGAATCCTCGGCGAGGGCGTGGCGTCTCAAGCGAGGTTCGATCCGCAGGCGAAGGGCCTGGGCGAGTGGCTGCGCAGCCGCTACGTCGACATACCCCTCGAGCTACTTTCCGACACAACGGAGGAACACCTGTCGTGAACATCTGGAGCACCCCTGAACGCGAGGATCTGCGAAAGACCGTGCGCGCGTTCACCGAACGTGAAGTACTCCCCCACGTCGACGAGTGGGAGCGGGTGGGTGAGCTGCCCCGCGACCTGCACCGCAAGGCTGCCGCCGCAGGACTTCTCGGCGCCGGCTTCCCCGAGGCGGCCGGCGGTGAAGGCGGAGACGGCGCGGACGCCGTCGTCATCTGCGAGGAGATGCACCAGTCGGGGTCCCCCGGCGGGGTGTTCGCCTCGCTGTTCACCTGCGGCATCGCGGTCCCCCACATGATCGCGTCGGGAGACCGGCGGCTCATCGACGCCTATGTGCGGCCGACCCTGCGCGGCGAGAAGATCGGCGCGCTGGCGATCACCGAGCCCGGTGGCGGTTCCGACGTCGGACACCTCACGACGACGGCGCGCCGGGAGGGCGACGAATACATCCTCAACGGTGCCAAGACCTACATCACGTCGGGGGTGCGCGCCGACTACGTCGTCACCGCGGCGCGCNCCGGCGGGAGCGGCGCCGCCGGCGTCTCACTCATCGTCGTCGACAAGGGCACCCCGGGTTTTGAGGTGAGCCGCAAGCTGGACAAGATGGGGTGGCGTTCCTCGGACACCGCGGAACTGTCCTACACCGATGTGCGGGTGCCCGCAGCGAACCTGATCGGCCCCGAGAACTCGGGCTTCATGCAGATCGCCGCCGCCTTCGTCTCCGAACGTGTCGGCCTTGCAGCACAGGCGTATTCGAGTGCGCAGCGCTGCCTGGACCTCACCGTCGACTGGTGCCGGAACCGGGAGACCTTCGGCAAACCACTGATCGCCCGCCAGTCGGTACAGAACACGCTGGCGGAGATGGCCCGCCGCATCGACGTCGCCCGGATCTACACCCGGTATGTGGTGCAACGCCAACTCGAGGGCGAGAGCAACCTCATCACCGAGGTGTGTTTCGCCAAGAACACCGCCGTCGAGGCCGGCGAATGGGTGGCCAACCAGGGGGTGCAATTGTTCGGCGGGATGGGCTACATGGCCGAGTCGGAGATCGAGCGCCAGTACCGCGACATGCGGATCCTCGGCATCGGCGGCGGCACCACCGAAATCCTCACCTCGCTTGCCGCCAAGACGCTGGGCTTCCAGCCATGAGCCTCAAGTCCGTTCTCGACACCCGCTCACCCGGCTACACCGAGGCCGCGGAAGCGATGGCGGCGAAGCTTGCCGAACTGGAGGCCGAACACACCAAGGCACTCGCCGGTGGTGGTGAGAAGTACGTGGACCGTCACCACAGTCGCGGCAAGATGACCGCCCGCGAACGTGTCGAGGCGCTGCTCGACCCCGATTCGCCCTTTCTGGAGTTGAGCCCACTGGCCGCCTGGGGCACCGCCTTCACCGTGGGCGCGAGCGTCGTCGTCGGCATCGGGGTGGTCAGCGGTGTGGAGTGCCTGGTGGTCGCCAACGATCCCACGGTCAAGGGCGGCACCAGCAATCCGTGGACCCTACGAAAGATTCTGCGGGCCAACCAGATCGCACGCCAGAACCGGCTGCCGGTGATCTCCCTGGTGGAGTCCGGCGGTGCTGATCTGCCCACCCAGAAGGAGATCTTCATTCCCGGCGGGCAGATGTTCCGAGATCTGACCCGGTTGTCGGCAGCGGGGATACCGACCATCGCCCTGGTCTTCGGCAACTCGACAGCGGGCGGGGCCTACATCCCGGGCATGTCGGACCACGTGGTGATGATCAAGGAACGGTCCAAGGTCTTCCTGGCCGGTCCTCCCCTGGTGAAGATGGCCACCGGCGAGGAATCCGACGACGAGTCGCTCGGCGGGGCCGAGATGCACTCCCGCACCTCGGGTCTGGCCGACTACTTCGCGGTCGACGAACTCGACGCCATCCGCATCGGACGCAGGATCGTGGCCCGGTTGAACTGGCGCAAGCACGGCCCGCAGCCGCAGCAGGTGCGCCCCCCGCTGTTCGATGAGAACGAGTTGATCGGCGTCGTCCCACCGGATCTGCGCATTCCGTTCGACCCGCGCGAGGTGATCGCCCGCGTTGTCGACGGTTCGGAGTTCGACGAGTTCAAACCGCTCTACGGAGGGTCGCTGGTGACCGGCTGGGCCACCCTTCACGGCTACCCGCTGGGCATCCTGGCCAACGCCCGCGGGGTGCTGTTCAGCGAGGAGTCCCAGAAGGCCACCCAGTTCATCCAGCTGGCCAACCGTTCTGACACGCCATTGTTGTTCCTGCACAACACCACCGGATACATGGTGGGCAAGGACTACGAGGAGGGCGGGATGATCAAGCACGGCTCGATGATGATCAACGCGGTGTCGAACTCGACCGTGCCGCACCTGTCACTGCTGATCGGAGCGTCCTACGGCGCCGGTCACTACGGCATGTGCGGGCGCGCCTACGACCCCCGGTTCCTGTTCGCATGGCCGAGCGCCAAGTCTGCGGTCATGGGGGGCGCACAGTTGGCCGGGGTGTTGTCGATCGTCAACCGCGCCGCCACCGAGGCCCGCGGCCAGCAGGTCGACGAAGAGGCGGATGCGTCGATGCGGGCCGCGATCGAAGGGCAGATCGAGGCCGAATCACTTCCGATGGTGTTGTCCGGCATGCTCTACGACGACGGGGTGATCGACCCGCGGGATACCCGCACCGTGCTGGGGATGTGCCTGTCCGCCATCGCCAACGGACCGATCGAGGGGACGTCGAACTTCGGCGTCTTCCGGATGTGAGCGCCGTCGTGTCCGCGAATTCGGCGTGCTTTTCACCGCTGAGCGACCGAAATCACGCCGAAATGGCTGGGAGGAGCACGTGATCACACGAGTCCTGGTGGCCAACCGCGGTGAGATCGCCCGCCGGGTGTTCGCCACCTGCCGGCGCCTGGGTATCGGCACCGTGGCGGTCTACACCGACCCCGACGCCGACGCCGCCCACGTCGCCGACGCCGACGCCCGGGTTCGACTCGAGGGCACCCGCGGCTACCTGGACCCTGCCCAGCTGATCGCCGCCGCCCACGCCTCCGGCGCCGACGCGGTCCATCCCGGCTACGGATTTCTCTCCGAGAACGCGGAGTTCGCGGCCGCGGTGCAGGACGCGGGCCTGGTCTGGATCGGGCCGCCGGCGGCCGCGGTGGCGGCGATGGGATCCAAGATCGAGGCCAAGAAGATGATGGCCGCCGCGGGGGTTCCGGTGCTCGACGAACTCGATCCGGACACCGTGACCACCGACATGCTGCCGGTGCTGATCAAGGCCTCCGCCGGCGGCGGCGGGCGCGGCATGCGGGTGGTACGCGACCTGTCCGGGCTGCCCGAGCAGGTGCAGGCCGCACGCCGCGAGGCGCAGTCGGCCTTCGGCGACCCGACGGTGTTCTGCGAGCGCTATCTCGACTCCGGCCATCACGTCGAGGTGCAGGTGATGGCCGACGCGCACGGCACCGTGTGGGCGGTCGGTGAGCGGGAATGTTCGATCCAGCGCCGCCACCAGAAGATCATCGAGGAAGCACCCTCCCCTCTGGTGGAACGCGTGGCGGGCATGCGGGACAAGCTGTTCGAAGCCGCCAGGCTGGCGGCGACGGCGATCGGTTACACCGGTGCAGGCACCGTCGAGTTCATGGCCTCCGACGGTGGCGATTCGGCTGGCGAGTTCTTCTTCCTGGAGATGAACACCCGGTTGCAGGTCGAGCATCCGGTCACCGAGCTCACCACCGGCCTCGACCTCGTCGAGTTGCAACTGCTCATCGCCGACGGTGCGGCGCTCGACCCCGCGCCGCCGACGCCTCGGGGTTCGGCCATCGAGGCGAGGCTGTACGCCGAGGATCCGGCGAAGAACTGGCAGCCGCAGGCCGGCACGGTGCATCACTTCGCCGTGCCCGGCACCACGACCCACTTCGGCCTTCTCGACAGGATCGGCGTGCGCCTCGACTCCGGCCTCACCGACGGAACGGTGATCTCGGTCTTCTACGACCCGATGATGGCGAAGGTCATCTCCTACGCGCCTACCCGCCACCAGGCCGCGAAGCTGCTCGCCGACGCGCTGGCCCGCGCCCGGATACACGGCGTCCGCACCAACCGCGACCTGCTCGTCAACGTGCTGCGTCATTCGGCTTTCGTCGACGGAGCGACCGACACCGCATTCTTCGACACCCACGACCTGGCGACACTGGCCGCCCCGATCGCGGACAGTCGCGCCACCGCGATGTCCGCGGTCGCCGCGGCGCTGGCCGACGCCGCGCACAACCGCAGCACCGCAACGGTCTTGGGCGCCGCGCCCAGCGGCTGGCGCAACCTGGCGTCGGGATATCAGACCAAGAGCTACGAGGACCTCGAAGGACACCCGCACGACATTCGCTACCGCTTCACGCGAGCGGGTCTGCAGATCGCGGAACACGCTGACGTTAAGGACATTGCGCTGGTGTCGGCCGCACCGCACCGGGTGGTGCTGACGGCCGGCACACAGGGACTCCGCGTGGACCACCCATTCGATGTCACCCGCTACGGCGATGACGTCTTCGTGGACTCGCCGCTCGGTTCGGTGGCGCTGGTCGCGAAGCCCCGCTTCCCGGACCCCGACGATGCGCTCGCCCACGGTTCACTGCTGGCCCCGATGCCGGGGTCGGTGCTGCGGGTCGGCGCCGCGGTCGGCGACACCGTGGTGGCCGGCCAGCCGCTGATCTGGCTGGAGGCGATGAAGATGGAACACACCATCACCGCGCCCGCGGACGGCGTGCTCGTCGAACTGAACGTCGAACCCGGCCGGCAGGTCGAGGTCGGCGCCATCCTCGCCCGGGTGGACAACCCGGGTCAGGCGGACAACCCAGGAGGGGCCCCATGACCAGCTTCGTTGAAACCCAGGAACAGCAGGCGCTGCGCAAGGCGGTGGCCGCGATGGCCGCCAACTACGGGCAGGACTACTACCTGGAGAAGGCCCGCGCAGGACAACACACCGATGAATTGTGGTCCGAAGCAGGCAAACTCGGTTTCATCGGGGTGAACCTGCCCGAGGAGTACGGCGGCGGCGGCGCCGGGATGTACGAGTTGAGCCTGGTGATGGAGGAGATGGCCGCCGCCGGCGCGGCCCTGCTGATGATGGTGGTCTCGCCGGCCATCAACGGCACCATCATCTCGAAGTTCGGCACCGACGAGCAGAAGCAGCGCTGGATCCCCGGAATCGCCGACGGAACCCTCACCATGGCGTTTGCCATCACCGAGCCCGACGCCGGATCGAACTCGCACAAGATCACCACCACCGCCCGACGTGACGGCAGCGACTGGATCCTTTCGGGTGCGAAGGTCTACATCTCCGGCGTCGACCAGGCCCAGGCGGTGCTGGTCGTCGGCCGCACTGAAGAGGCGAAGACGGGCAACTTGAAACCGGCTCTGTTCGTGGTGCCCACCGACACACCCGGTTTCACCTACACGAAGATCCCGATGGAGATCGTCAGTCCCGAGTTCCAGTTCCAGGTCTTCCTCGACGAGGTACGCCTGCCCGCCGACGCGCTCGTCGGATCGGAGGACGCGGCGATCGCGCAACTGTTCGCCGGGTTGAACCCAGAGCGCATCATGGGCGCCGCCAGCGCGGTCGGCATGGGCCGCTTCGCGATCGACAAGGCCGTCGACTACGTCAAGACCCGCCAGGTGTGGAAGACACCCATCGGTGCGCACCAGGGTCTCTCACATCCGCTGGCGCAGAATCACATCGAGATCGAGCTGGCCAAGCTGATGATGCAGAAGGCCGCCGCCCTCTACGACAGCGGCGACGACGTGGGCGCCGCCGAAGCCGCGAACATGGCCAAGTACGCAGCCGGCGAGGCATCGGTGCGCGCCGTCGACCAGGCCGTGCAGTCCCTCGGCGGCAACGGCCTGACCAAGGAGTACGGCATCGCCTCGGTGCTGACCGCATCCAGGCTGGCCCGCATCGCGCCGGTCAGCCGTGAGATGATCCTCAACTTCGTGGCCCAGACCTCCCTCGGACTGCCCCGCTCGTACTGATGGAGTCGTACTGATGGACACCCTGGTTCGCTATCACGCCGAAGGCCCGGTCGCGCGGCTCACCCTGGATTCCCCGAACAACCGCAACGCTCTGTCCACCGCACTGGTCGAACAACTGCACGACGCTCTGACGCGCGCGTCGGCCGAACGGGGGGTGCGGGTGGTGGTGCTCGGCCACACCGGTGGAACCTTCTGCGCGGGAGCCGATCTGGGCGAGGTTTCCGGGCGGGCTCCCGGCGATGTGGCAGTCGAGCGGGCACGGGAACTGACCCGGCTGCTCCGCAGGATCCTGGAGTCGCCGCTACCGGTCATCGCGGCGATCGACGGGCACGTCAGAGCCGGCGGGCTGGGGCTGGTCGGGGCGTGTGACATCGCGGTCGCGGGAACCTCCAGCACCTTCGCGCTCACCGAGGCACGCATCGGCGTCGCACCCTCGATCATCTCGCTGACGCTGCTGCCGAAGATGACAGCCCGCGCCGCCGGCCGGTATTTCGTCACCGGAGAGAAGTTCGGTGCACAGGCCGCCGCCGAGGCCGGGCTGATCACCGTCGCCACCGATGACGTGACAGCGACCGTCAGCGAGTTGGCTTCCGCGATCGCGCTCGGGTCGCCCCAGGGCCTGGCCGAATCGAAGCGGTTGACGACCGCGGCCGTCCTCGCCGGCTTCGATCAGCACGCAGAAGAATTGACACAGCGGTCGGCGGCGCTGTTCGTTTCCGAGGAAGCGCGCGAGGGGATGTTGGCCTTTCTCCAGAAGCGCCGACCCGATTGGGCCGGCTAAACGCTTACAGTTTGGCCAAGGCCCTTGCCTTTGCTGGTGTTCGTCGTAGGCTCGTGGGCGATGTGCGCCCGCACGAACACCAGAAGCACCCGATGAGCACCCCCGCGTCGCGGCACGGGTCGATGCGCGCTGCAGACACCGACCGGATTCAGGTTGCGCAACTGCTCACCGATGCCGCGGCATCCGGCACCCTCGAGCTGACCGAGTACGAAGACCGGCTGAACAAGGCGTACGCCGCCCAGACCTACGACGAACTCGCCCGCCTGTCGGACGACCTGCCGGGGTCGGTGACGCAGGGTCGCTCCGGGCCGTGCCGACCTGCACCCTCGACTCTGCTGCTGGCGATCCTCAGCGGTTATGAACGCCGCGGCCGGTGGAACGTCCCCAGCCGGCTGACCACCTTCGCCTTCTGGGGCGGCGGCGTGGTGGACATGCGCTACGCCGACTTCACCTCCCACGACGTCGAGATCCACTCCTACTCGATCATGGGCGGGCAGACGATCCTGGTGCCACCCGAGGTCAACGTCGACCTGCGCGGCGTCGCCGTGATGGGAAGTTTCGACCAGCGGGTCAGCGGAGAAGGATCCCCTGGCGCGCCATGCGTCAGGGTCCGCGGCTTCTCGTTGTGGGGCAAAGTCGCGGTCAAGCGCAAGAAGCGCAGCGCCGCCGCCTGACGTTCAGCGGCGCCGCTTCGCGCTCAGGTAGTCGCTGACCACCGCAGCGCCCAACCCGTCGAGGTCCGGTTCCACCACCCGACCGCCGACCCGGCGAGCCACCTGGTCGATGAACCTTGCCAGCCCCGGGTCGCTGCCGAGCCGGAAGATCGTCACCTGCGCCCCCAACCGGGAGATCTCGTCGAACCCACGCACCGTGTGCGCGATTGTGCGCGGGTGCGGCGGGTAGTCAAAGAACACCTCCGAGGATCCGTCGAAGTTCTCGAGGTGCGCGGTCGGTTCGCCGTCGGTGACCACAAGGACCACGGGTTGGGCGTTGGGGTGCCGCCGCAGGTGCCGGGCGGCCAGCGCGAGCGCGTGGTGCAGGTTGGTGCCCTGCTCGTAGACGCCCTCGAGCCCGGTGAGCTCGGTCGCGGTCACGGTGCGGGCGTACCGGCCGAACGCGACGATCTGCAGATCGTCCGAGCGGAACCGGGTACTGACCAGGTGATTGAGCGCCAGCGCCGTGCGCTTCATCGGCAGCCACCGGTTCTCCATCACCATCGAGAACGACGTGTCGACCAGCAGCGCCACCGCCGCCTGGGTGCGGGTCTCGGTCTCGGAGATCTCCACGTCCTCGACGGTGATCTGGATACGCGAGCCCGACGGGTCCGCGGAAGTGCCCGCTTCACGCAGCACCGCGTTGGTCAGGGTACGGGTGACGTTCCACGGCTCGGTGTCGCCGAACTGCCACGGTCGGGTCGCGCCGGTCAGTTCGCCGGCCGCCCCGGCCCGACGGGTGTCACGTTCCCCGTGCCGACCCGAGAGTTGTTGCGCCACATCTCTCAACGCCGCCTGGCCCAATTGGCGCATCGCCTTGGGCGACAACCGCCACTGCCCGTCGGATCCGCGGTCCAAGAAGCCCTGGTTCATCAGCGCGCGTTCGAGATCGGCCAGCGTACGAGCATCCACCGCGGCATCGTCCCCGAGCTGGCGGGCGAGCATGTCGAGGTCGACGTCGTCCATCGTCGCCCCGGCGTAGCTCTGCGAGAGCTGCTCGGCGAGCTGTTCGAGCTCGGCGATGTCGGCCAGGGCCTGGGCGCCTTCTCCCATGCCCAGAGGGTCACCGCCGGAGAACCGCTGCGAGCCTGTCCAGTCCTCCCCCGGTCGCGCGGCCTGCAGGTGGCCGTCGAGGCGGTTGAGCGCATTCATCAGCGAAGGCGACCCGAACGCCTGCTGCGCCAACGAATCCAGCTCGGCCCGCTGCTGGTCGGACAGGCTGTTGCGGAACCGCTGCGCGGCCGCGGCCCGCTGGGCCAGCGAGTCCAGCAGCTCGTCGATGTTCTTCGGATTCTCCGGGAAGAACTCGCCGTGCTTGGCCATGAAGTCCTGGAAATCGGCTGGGGTGTCCTCCCCCTTGGCGTGCTTGTCCAGCAGGTCGTTGAGGTCGTCGAGCATGTCGTTGACGCGCTGGCGGTCCTCGTCGGTGGCGTTCTCCAGCGCCTGCTTCATTCCAGCGAAGCGCTGGTCGAGCATCTCGCGTCCGAGCAGATCCCTGATCTGCTCGTACTTCTCGCGTGCCTCCGCCGAACGCCAGTCGTACTCGGCGAGCTCCTGCACCGCTTTGGCGGGCGACGGCGAAAGCGATTCCAGCTGCAATTCCCCGAACCGGGCGTCGTCGTCGAGCGCGCGTGCCAGTTCCTTGCGCTCGGCCAACACCGCCTCGTCGAGCAGCTTCTTGATGTCGGCGAGTGTGCCGTCGAGATTATTGCGCTGCAACAGTTCCCGGCGACGCCGGTTGGCTTCGGCCGCCAGCTTGTCGGCGCCTCGCATGTTCGCCGACCCGCGCCTGAGCAATTCGGACAGGGCGCGCCGAGGGGAGGTGCCCTCCATGACGTCCTGCCCGATCGCCTCGAGCGCCTCGCGCAGGTCCACCGGCGGGGCGAGCGGATCCGGACCGCCCGTGTAGCGCGAATAGCGTGACAACCGGTTAGCCATAGACGGTTTCGCCCTCATCTGAGACCTTGTCGATGCGCTTGGCGAGATACAGCGCCTCGAGCGCCAACTCGATCGCGGCGGCCCGCTGGCCGTCGCTCTGTGCGTGCAGCCGCTGTTGGATCTCCGCGACCGCGGACACCTCGGGAACCGCGGCGAGCACCTCACGTGCCGACACCCGGTCTCCCGTGGTGACCGGCGAGCCGTTCTCGACTGCCGTCACGATCGGACCCACGTCGATCCCGCCCAGCAGCCGCTGCGCGGTCTCGGCGGTGGCCCGGCGCAGCAGATGCTCGAGGATGGCCTGTTCGCGGCCTTCCTCGCCGGATTCGAACTCCAGTTTGCCGCGCAGCACGTCGATGACCGACCCGAGGTCGACCACGCGCGCCACCGGATCCTGTTCGCCGAGGACGGCGGCCCGGTGCCGTGCCGAGGCCGCGACGGTCTCGGCGGCGGCGATCGCGAACCGCGCGGACACCCCGGACCGCTGGTCGATGGAGCTGGATTCCCGCAGGCTGCGCGCGAACCTGGCGAGGATCTGCAGCAGATGGTCGGGGACTTCGGCGGCCAGGTGAGCTTCCTGGGTGATGACGCCGACCTCGGCGTCCAGTTCGAGCGGGTAGTGGGTGCGGATCTCGGCGCCGAACCGGTCCTTGAGTGGGGTGATGATCCGCCCACGATTCGTGTAGTCCTCGGGGTTGGCGCTGGCCACCACGAGAACGTCCAGCGGCAGCCGCAGCGTGTAGCCACGCACCTGGATGTCGCGTTCCTCCATCACGTTGAGCATCGCGACCTGGATGCGCTCGGCGAGGTCGGGCAGTTCGTTGACGGCGACGATGCCGCGGTGCGCCCGCGGGATCAGCCCGTAGGCGATCGTTTCCGGATCACCCAGGCTGCGCCCCTCGGCGACCTTGATCGGATCGATGTCGCCCACCAGGTCGGCGACGCTGGTGTCCGGGGTGGCCAGCTTCTCGGTGTAGCGCTCGCTGCGGTGCCGCCAGGTCACCGGCAGGTCGTCTCCGGAATCGGCGGCCCGCCGCACCGACTCGGGCGTGATGGGGCTGTACGGATGCTCGCCGAGTTCGGCGCCGGCGATGACCGGGGTCCACTCGTCGAGCAGAGCGGTCAGCGCGCGCAGCAGCCGCGTCTTACCCTGACCACGTTCGCCGAGCAGCACCAGGTCGTGACCGGCGATGATGGCGCGCTCCAGTTGCGGGATCACGGTGTCGTCGAAGCCGAGGATGCCGGTCCACACGTCGCGATCTTCGGACAGCGCGGCCAGCAGATTCTCCCGCATCTCGGCCTTGACGCTGCGTTCCTGATGCCCGGATGCCCGCAGCTCGCCGACAGTGCGGGGAAGGTCGTTGGGTGAAGTCACCACTCCACGCTACGACTCCTGTCGAGCGAGCGCGCGTGTCTGGCCCCGACATACCGGTACACGCTGGCATTTTGCGCGCGCTCGGCGCCGAGAACCGAAGAACTCAGTGCGCGAAGTGCCGCGCGCCGGTCAGGTACAGCGTGATGCCTGCGGCAGCGGCCGCTGCAGATACTTCGTCGTCGCGCACCGAACCGCCGGGGTGCACGATCGCCTTCACCCCGGCCCGGGCCAGGGTCTCCAGGCCGTCCGGGAACGGGAAGAACGCGTCCGACGCCCCGACCGCACCCTGGGTGCGGTCCCCGGCCCGTTCGACCGCCAGCCGGGCGGCGTCCACCCGGTTGACCTGACCCATGCCGACGCCGACGGTGGCCCCGTCCTTGGCGACGACGATCGCGTTGGACTTGACCGCGCGACAGGTGCGCCAGGCGAACACCAGGTCGGCCAGCGTCTGCGGGTCCGCGGGTGATCCGGTGGCCAGCGCCCAGTTCACAGGGTCATCGCCCGCGGCGTCGAGTGCATCGCGCTGCTGGAGCAACAGGCCTCCGCTGACCTGACGGAACTCGGTGCCCCCGATCGCAGGCTCGGAGGCGAGCAGCACGCGGATGTTCTTCTTGCCTTTGAGCACTTCCACCGCACCGGTTTCGTAGGCCGGCGCGATGATCACCTCGGTGAAGATGCCGGCGACGGTCTCGGCCATCTCGACGCTGACCTCAGTGTTCGCCGCGATGACGCCGCCGAACGCCGACAGCGGATCACACTCGTGGGCCTTGCGGTGGGCGTCGGCAACCGAGACCGACGACACCGCGATGCCGCACGGGTTGGCGTGCTTGATGATCGCCACGCATGTGTCCTCGTGGTCGAACGCCGCACGCCACGCGGCATCGGCGTCGGTGTAGTTGTTGTAGGACATCTCTTTTCCGTGCAGTTGCTCGGCCTGCGCCAGTCCCGGCCACGCGCCGTCGTCGCTGTACAACGCGGCCTGCTGATGGGGGTTCTCGCCATAGCGCAGCACGGTGGCACGGCGGAACGTCGCGCCGAGCCAGGGCGGCAGGGACGCCGCAGCCTCTCCGTCCTCAGGGGCCAGTACCGACTCCATCCAGGAGGCGACCGCCACGTCGTACTCGGCGGTGTGCCGGAACGCCAGCGATGCCAGCTTCTTTCGCTCGGCAAGGGTGAACCCGCCCGCCCGCACAGCGGCCAGCACCCCGTCGTAGCCCAGCGGCTCGACGACCACCGCGACACTCGGGTGGTTCTTCGCCGCGGCGCGCACCATGGACGGACCACCGATGTCGATCTGTTCCACACACTCGTCGACCCGGGCGCCGGAGTTGACCGTCTGGGTGAACGGGTACAGGTTCACCACGACGAGTTCGAATGCCGCGACCCCGAGTTCGGCGAGCGCCGAGACGTGCTCGGGTTTGCGCTGATCGGCCAGCAGCCCGGCGTGCACATGCGGGTGCAGCGTCTTGACCCGACCATCGAGCACCTCGGGGAACCCCGTGACATCCTCGACTGGCGTGACCGGAATACCGGCATCTGCAATGGTTTTCGCGGTGGATCCGGTGGACACGATGTCGACACCGGCGGCGTGCAGACCCTGCGCCAGCGGCACCAGACCGGTCTTGTCGTACACGCTGATCAACGCACGACGGATCGGCCGCCGGAACAGGCCCTCGTTCTCGCTCATCCTATGGTCGCCTTTCGTCCTGTCCAGGTCACGCCGTGGGTGGCCACCGCTTCCAGCACCTCCACCAGCAGTTGTCGTTCGATCACCTTGATGCGTTCGTGCAGAACGGCTTCGTCGTCGTCGTCGAGCACGGGTACGGGCCGCTGTGCCAGTATCGGCCCGGTGTCGGTCCCTGCGTCGACGAGGTGCACGGTGCATCCGGTCACCCTGACCCCGTAGGCCAGCGCATCCGCGACCGCGTGGGCGCCGGGAAACGCGGGGAGCAGCGCGGGGTGGGTGTTGACCACCCGCCCGGGGAACCTCGAAAGAAACTGCGGGCCAAGGATCTTCATGAACCCTGCCGATACGACCAGGTCGGGGTCGTGAGCCGCGGTCGCCTCGGTGACAGCGGCATCCCAGAGGTCGCGGCGCGGATAGTCGCCGAGTGGGACCGTGAACGCCGGTATCGACTCGGCCGCGGCGATGTCGAGCGCGGCACAGACCCGGTCGGTGCCCACCGCGACCACCCTGGCGGGATAGTCGCCGACCGCGGAGTCCAGCAGCGATGCCAGAAGAGAACCGGTGCCGGATGCGAGCACCACCACCCGCGCCGGCGCACTCGGGGGCACACGGACCGCTGGCTGCACGCCTGAGAGCCTAATGGGTGGCTACCCGGCACTACCTCCGCGGTGGTCGCCCCCATCGGGGTCCACGATGAAGTGGTCCTCGGGGTCGAGATCGTCGACCGGTGGCGCAGGCTCGCTGCCGGTGTCGACGACGGGTTCGTCGGCGACGGGTTCGTCGACCACGGGTTCGTCGACCACGGGTGCGGGTTCGGGCTCCGGTTCGACGACCACTGTGTCTGCCGGTGTGTCTGCCGGGACCTCGACGCTGTCGAACGACTCGGCCTGTTCCTCGCCAGGCGGGACCACGCCGTCGGTGTCAGGGTCCTCCTCCCCCGGGAGGTCGGCGGTGGCGACGACCTTGGGCCGGCGCACCCGTGGTTGCACACCGCCCGACATCACCACCGTCAGCGCGCCGATCCCCGCGAACCACAGGAAGACCGCGGGCCCGAACGTCGCCTGGTCCACGCCGACGTCGCCGAAGTTGCCCAGCTCTCCCCCACCGGCGACGCCCAGCAGAACCATGACCGCGGCCGCGATCAACGCTGCGACCGCCACCTTGGCCAGCGCGGACCACAGCGGCAGGCGGTGCCGCGCACACTGCTGGCCGAGCGCGACGGCGGACGCCGCCGCCACGATCATCAGCGCCACCCACGCCGGCCCGAGGGGCGGGGTCGGCACCGCGGCCAACACCGGCAGCGCCGGGATGTCACCGCCGAAGACGGTGAACGAACTGAACGTGGCCAGCCCCACATGAGCACTGGATCCCACCGCGACAGCGGCCGCACCGACCATGACATTGGGCAGATAGAGCACAGAGAGCACCGTCAGACTCAAGTGCCCGAACATCGAATCGGTGATCGAATACAGCTCGTGCATCGTCGACCAGTGCACGACCAGCGACCCGGCGACGATCGCTCCGGAAAGCCCCATCAAGGCGATCACCCCGGCGGCAGCCGCTCGGAACGCGTCCGGCAACCATTTCGGCAGCGGGGAGGCGACCAGCAGCCGCCGACCCACCCTGGAGCCCACCCCGAGCAACGCCCCGATCAGATGCACGGTGAACACGCTCCCGAACGCGAGCAGCGCATCGGGCGTCTGCAGGTCGGTCAGCACCGACGCCGCGTCGTGGATGACCGCCAGGCAGATCGCGGCGACCAGAACCGGACCACCCAACGCGGAGGCCACGACCCAGCGGGTGACGAACCACGACGAGCTGACGGTCGCCGACGCGGTGGTGCGTGCGGTGCCGTAGATCATGATCAGCACCGGCAGTAGCGGCATCACCCCGAGCGCGCTGCCGGCGATGGACACCGGGACCAGGTGCACGCCCAGCCACATGCTCGCGATGGCGCCGGGTGCGCCGGTCATGTCGCTGTTCGCGATCAACAGCTGCAGCAGCACCACCGCGGCGATGACGACCACCGCCACCAGGGACGGTCCGAACGCCACCCGGAGCAGGTCACGCGCCTGACGTGTCCCGACTGGCCTGGGGGTACCGCCCGGTTGCGGGGGATTATGCACGGGTTGGGCCGCTCCTCGCACGCGCTCGGCGCGCGCGGTACGCGCACGCGCGGCTCAGACTACGACGACGACTGATCCGACTGCGAGGATGGCGACTGGTGTTGCGTGGGCACCTGGCTCGTCGGCGTGTTGCTCGCCGGCGGCTGGCCGTAGGTCGGGAACCCGGTGGGCGGGGTCGGCGGACCCGACTGGTCGGGCTGTCCCGAAGGGGAAGTCGCGGGAAACCCTCCGGTGGACGGACCGCTGGGGTAACCGCCGCCGTAGGGCGACGGGTACCCGGGCCGCTGCTGCGACGCCTGGTGATGGTTGGGGGCAGCGTGCTGCGGCTGCCCCTGGGGCTGTCCGTAGTATCCGCCGGGGTACTGACCGTACTGCTGGTGCTGGTCGTACTTGGGCCGTGGCACGGGCGCGCTGATGATCCCCGCGTCCAGAAGCAGAGCCCCGACGGCAACGATGGCCTGGATCGCGGTGAACGCGACGACCAGGTACAAGCCCCAGCCGATGGTCACGGCGCTCGGAGCGGTGAGCACGATCGAGATGACGAGCAGGAAGCCCAACAGCGAGAGCATCGCGACCAGCGCCGGTCGGGGCGTCTGCTTCGGGAGCAGGCTGAATCCGGCGATGAGTGCGGCCACAAGCGACGCCACCAGTCCTAGGTCGATCCGCAGCGGGGCCAGGAAGACCTCGGTGCCGACGATGAACTGCTCACCGAAGCTCGACAGGAACACCAGGCCGCCGAGGACGGCGATCGCCGCGGCGAGGTAGACCGGCAGCTTGGTGGCTCCTGCGCCGGCCGGGGCCGACTCAGGGAGTTTGGCGAACTGCTGCGTGGGCGCCGAGAACTGAGCGTTCGGCTGCTGCGCGGGCGGGTATCCGGGGCCTCCGGGCGCGCCTTGGGGGTACGACATGACTTCTCCTGTGCTGTGCGGGCTCGAATCGCCGGTGACATCGACGTAGCCGACCTCAACGATGCCGACCTCAACGATGTGGCCCGGCTGCGACGACGACGGACCGCCTGATCGATTCGATGATCCACGCTAGCGCACCGGCCTGTCGGTACCCGCGTACCGGCTGGCTGCCGAGGTCGCGCGTGCTGAGAAGGTCAGCTTCCGGCGGCACCGGAACCGCCTACCTTGCGGTCACGGACTGAAACACGTTCTAATTCTCGTCATGGACTTCGGGCTCGTACTGTTCACCTCTGATCGTGGTATCGCTCCGGCGGCGGCCGCGAAGCTCGCCGACGAGCACGGCTTCACGACGTTCTACGT
>NZ_CACSIP010000046.1 GCF_902705885.1 Mycolicibacterium austroafricanum
ACCGTCAGGTAGGTCATGGTGTCCGGGGCCGGGCGGATCCACACCCCACGATCAGCGGCGGCTTTGGCGGAGCGGGCCACCACCGCCGCCGCATCCAGGCGGGCAGCGATCTTCTTGGCTTCGGCTTCGACCTGGTGATTCCCCCAGCCGGACAGTTTCGCGGCATCGGCGCACAGCTCGGCGTCCAACTCCCGGCGATGCTCCACGCTCAAACACGCCGATTGTTTGACGATCAGGGTGGCCCGCCATTCCGAGAGCACCCCGGATTCCAGCGCGGCCAGGGTGTGGGGCATCTCGTGCACCAACGCCTGAGCGAACCCGAGATGCCGGTTCCCGCACGACGGGGCCTCCCGGCGGGCCAGCGCCACCTCCGAGGCCAACCCGTTGCCGCGGCGCCGCGCCGGCACCCCAGCAGCCTGCTCGGCAGCGCGGCGTTTGGCCGCCCACAACGCCGTCGCCCGCGCTTGGGCCGCCGCCGCCACCGACTTCAACCGCTCGAAGCGCTGCACCGCAGCCCGCAACTCAGCCTCACCGGCCCCGGGGTCGATATCGAACACACTATCGAACATGAACCCAAACTAAACCACCCCACCGACAGGTCGCGAAGCTACAGGTCCAGCGCCTCGTAGGTCCGTCGGACGAACTTCGGTTGCGCGCTCTGAAGTTTCGCCAGCGAGGTGTTGCCGGCGATCGCCGCGGCGGCATCAACGGTCAGGTTGGGCAGATTCTGGATGAGATACACCAGGATGACGTCCGCTGACGGATCGGCCTGCCACCAGGTTCCATAGGCCCCCGGCCAGGAGAAGCTGCCGAGACCGCCCGGCCCGAACAGCTGCCGGGACCTCGCGGTATCGGTCACCACCGACAGGTTCAGACCGAAGCCGCGGCCGATCCAGAACGGCGCGCCCAGGAAGTCCTGGCGCTTCTGCTCGTCGGTGAGCCGGTCGGTCCGCATCAGCCGCACCGATTCCTCCGACAGCACCCGGACGCCGTCGAAGGTGCCACCGGCAAGCAACATCCGGGCGAAGCGCAGATAGTCGTCGGCGGTGGACCAGAGGCCCGCACCACCGAGGCAGAACGGCGGATCGACGATGGGTGCAGGTCCCATCACGTCGTGACGCAACGTGTTGTCACTGTCGAGGCTGTACATGGTGGCGGCCCTGCGGCGTCCGGTGGGCCCGACACTGAAACCGGTGTCCGACATCCCCAACGGCCCCAGGATCCGCTCGGTGAGCACGTCGCTCAACGGTTTCCCCTCGATCCGCGACAGTGCGATACCCAGGACATCGGTGGCGTGGCTGTAGGTGAGCCGCTCGCCCGGCTGATGGGCCAGGGGCAGCACCGCGAGCTCCGTCAGCCACCGATCCTGATCCTGGCGGGTCGGCAGCCTGCGGTAGGCGTCCGCGAGCGGTCCGAGGACCGAGAACATGTACGCCAGCCCGCTGCGATGCGTCATCAGGTCCTCGACCGTGATGTGCCGCTGGGCCGGCACGGTGTGGTCCAGCGGTCCGCGGGGTTCCGCCAGCACGCGCATGTCCGCGAGCTCGGGCAGCCACGTCGCCACCCGATCGGTCAGCGCGAGCTTTCCCTGCTCGATCAGCGACATCGCCGCAGCCACCGTCACCGGCTTGGTCATCGAGGCGATCCGGAAGATGGTGTCGCGCTGCATCGGCAGTCGTGCGTCGACGTCCCGGTAGCCCAGCTCGTTGACCTGCACCACCTCGCCGGCGTGCCAGACCAGCGTGACAGCGCCTGCCAGCAGGCCCGCGTCGATCGCTTCGACGATGGAGGCGCTGTTGCGCTCGAGGTTCATCGCGTCAGATTAAGTCAGGCGCGCAGCTCCGGAGGTATGTGGCCTTGTCGCCCACCCGGTCGGCGGGTGCTAGGCTGCCCGCAGTTTTCGACATCCTTTAACGATCCGTCCCGTGAGGCGGAGAAGGAGGTCCGGCTCCCTGTGGGCTCGCCAGATCAGACCGGCTCTTCTGACCGGGAGTTGATGTCCGCAGCGGACGTCAGCCGAACCGTCGCCCGCATCGCTCACCAGATCATCGAGAAGACCGCACTCGACGGGTCTGACGGCCCCCGCGTCATCCTGCTCGGTATCCCCACCCGCGGCGTCACCCTGGCCACCCGGCTCGCACGCAACATCGCTGAGTTCAGCGGAGTCGACGTCGCCCACGGAGCTCTGGACACCACGCTGTACCGCGACGACCTGATGAGCAAGCCTCCCCGGGCGCTGGCGACCACCTCGATTCCCGAAGGCGGCATCGACGGTGCGCTGGTGGTCCTCGTTGACGACGTGCTGTACACGGGTCGGTCGGTGCGATCGGCGCTCGACGCGCTGCGCGACCTGGGCCGCCCCCGGGCGGTGCAGTTGGCGGTGCTGGTGGACCGCGGTCACCGCGAACTTCCGATCCGGGCCGACTACGTCGGGAAGAACGTGCCCACATCTCGCGCCGAGAACGTCAAAGTCCGTCTCACCGAGAACGACGGCCACGACGGCGTCCGGATCGCACCCTATGGAGGTCCAGAGCGGTGAAACACCTTCTGGCGGCGGCCGACCTCAGCCGCGACGACGCAACCGCGATTCTCGACAACGCCGACCGGTTCCGCGAGGCGCTGCTCGGACGCGAGGTCAAGAAGCTGCCCACCTTGCGGGGACGCACCATCATCACGATGTTCTACGAGAACTCCACCCGCACCCGGGTGTCGTTCGAGGTGGCCGGAAAGTGGATGAGCGCCGACGTCATCAACGTCAGCGCCTCGGGATCGTCTGCGGCCAAAGGGGAGTCGCTGCGGGACACCGCGCTGACGCTGCGGGCCGCGGGGGCCGATGCACTGATCCTGCGGCATCCCGCCTCCGGCGCCGCGCAGCAGTTGGCCGCGTGGACACTCGACGAGGACGGCGGCCCATCTGTCATCAACGCAGGCGACGGCACCCACGAACACCCCACCCAGGCGTTGCTCGACGCGTTGACCATCCGGCAACGGCTGGGCACCGTAGACGGCAAGCGGGTGGTGATCGTCGGCGACGTTCTGCACAGCCGGGTGGCCCGATCCAACGTCGCTCTGCTGCACACCCTCGGCGCGGAGGTGGTGCTCGTCGCACCACCGACGTTGCTGCCGCTCGGTGTCGAGGACTGGCCGGTGACGGTATCGCACGAGCTGGATGCCGAACTCCCGCTGGCTGATGCGATGCTGATGCTGCGGGTGCAGGCCGAGCGGATGAACGGCGGCTTCTTCCCGTCGTCGCGGGAGTACTCGGTGCGCTACGGGCTGTCCGAGAAGCGGCAGGCCCAGCTGGCCGAACACGCCGTGGTCCTGCATCCGGGTCCGATGCTGCGCGGTATGGAGATCGCGCACTCGGTGGCCGACTCGTCCCAATCGGCGGTGTTGCAACAGGTTTCGAACGGTGTACACATCCGGATGGCGGTGCTGTTCCACCTGCTCGTCGGCGCGGAAGAGGAAGCGATCAGCGCATGACAGTCCTGCTCAGAGGCGTGCGCCCGTACGGTGAGGGCGACGGTGTCGACGTGCTCGTCGACAACGGACAGATCGAGGCCATCGGCACCGGGTTGGCCGCCCCCGACGGCGCCGAGGTCATCGAGCTCGACGGCCAGATCCTGCTGCCGGGCTTCGTCGACCTTCACACCCATCTACGCGAACCCGGCCGCGAATACGCCGAGGACATCGAAACCGGCTCTGCCGCCGCCGCTCTCGGCGGGTATACGGCCGTCTTCGCGATGGCCAACACCGATCCGGTCGCCGATTCCGCGGTGGTGACCGACCATGTGTGGCACCGCGGCCAGCAGGTCGGCCTGGTCGACGTACACCCGGTCGGTGCGGTGACCGTCGGCCTGGAGGGCAAGCAGCTGACCGAGATGGGTCTGATGTCCGCCGGCGTCGGGCGGGTCAGGATGTTCTCCGACGACGGACTGTGTGTGGACGATCCGTTGGTGATGCGCCGCGCGCTGGAGTATGCGACCGGGCTCGGAGTGCTGATCGCCCAGCATGCCGAGGAACCCCGCCTCACCCGCGGATCGGTCGCCCACGAGGGCCCGAACGCCGCCCGGCTCGGCCTGGCGGGCTGGCCGCGGGCCGCCGAGGAGTCGATCGTCGTCCGCGACGCGCTGCTGGCCCGGGACGCCGGGGCGCGGGTGCACATCTGCCATGCGTCGACTGCCGGCACCGTCGAGCTCGTGAGATGGGCCAAAGAACAAGGCATCTCGATCACCGCCGAGGTCACCCCGCACCATCTGCTCCTCGACGACACCCGGCTCTACACCTACGACGGCCGCAACCGGGTGAACCCGCCGCTGCGTGAGGCCAGCGACGCCGTCGCGCTGCGACAAGCGCTGGCTGACGGCGTGATCGACTGTGTGGCAACCGATCACGCACCGCACGCTGCACACGAGAAATGCTGTGAGTTCGCCAATGCCCGCCCCGGCATGTTGGGGCTGCAGACGGCGTTGTCGGTGGTGGTCGAGACGATGGTGGCGCCGGGTCTGCTGACGTGGCGCGACGTCGCCCGCGTGATGAGTGAGGGCCCGGCGCGCATCGTCGGGCTGCCCGATCAGGGAAGACCGTTGGAGGTGGGGGAGCCGGCGAACCTCACGGTGGTCGACCCCGGGGCGAAGTGGACGGTCCGGGGCCCGGCGCTGGCCAGCCGCTCCGACAACACGCCGTACGAGGACATGGAGTTGCCCGGGGTGGTGACGGTGACGATGCTGCGTGGCAAGCTCACAGCGCGCGACGGAAAGAGCCCGGCGTGAACACCCAGACACTGGTGGCGTCGCTGGTGATGGCCGGAGTGGTGGCACTCGTGATCGCGGTGCTGATCCAGGCGATGATCCGCGGGTGGCGCCGCCGGGTCGAGCGCCAGGCGCTGATCGTGGGCACGCTCCCGGCGCTGCCCGACACCGTCGGGCCGGCGCTCATCGCGGGCACCAAGGGCCTCTACGTCGGAAGCACGCTGACTCCGCACTGGAACGACAGGGTCGCCGCCGGGGATCTCGGGTTCCGGGCGAAGTCCGTCCTCAGCCGCTACCCGGAAGGAATCATGTTGCAGCGCACCGGCGCCGGCCCCATCTGGATACCCGACGAGTCGATCGTCGAGATCCGCACCGCGAAGTATCTGGCGGGTAAGGCGCTCACCCACAACGGCATCCTGGCGATCCGCTGGCGGCTGCCGTCGGGTGTCGAGATCGACACCGGTTTCCGCGCCGACGACCGGCGCGACTACACGAAATGGCTTCCGGAGGAGGTCGCATGACCGCACGCAGAGCATTCCTCGTGCTCGAGGACGGCCGGATCTTCACCGGCACCGAGTTCGGCGCTACCGGCCAGACGCTGGGTGAGGCCGTGTTCTCCACCGGAATGTCGGGCTACCAGGAGACGCTGACCGACCCCAGCTACCACCGCCAGATCGTGGTGGCGACCGCGCCGCAGATCGGCAACACCGGTTGGAACCTCGAAGACGGCGAAAGCCGCGGCGACAAGATCTGGGTGGCCGGTTACGCGGTGCGTGATCCCTCACCGCGGGCCTCGAACTGGCGCGCGACCGGAACGCTCGAGGACGAACTGGTGCGCCAAGGCATCGTCGGTATCGCGGGCATCGACACCCGCGCAGTGGTGCGTCACCTGCGCAGTCGCGGGTCGATGAAGGCGGGGGTGTTCAGCGGCGCCGCGCTCGCCGATGCCGACGAGTTGCTGGCCCGGGTGCGAGGTCAGGCCGCGATGCTCGGCGCCGACCTGGCCGGCGAGGTCAGCACCGACGGCAGCTACGTCGTCGAACCCGAAGGGCCGCACCGGTTCACCGTTGCCGCTCTCGATCTCGGCATCAAGACCAACACCCCCCGAAATCTCACCAAGCGCGGTGTCCGCACCCACGTGCTGCCGTCGTCGGCGAGCTTCAGTGAGATCGCCGCGCTGCGCCCGGACGGGGTGTTCCTGTCCAACGGCCCAGGCGACCCGGCCACCGCAGACCACGTGGTGGCGGTGACGGAGGAAGTTCTCGGCGCGGGTATCCCGTTGTTCGGCATCTGCTTCGGTAACCAGATCCTGGGCCGCGCGCTGGGTCGTTCCACCTACAAGATGACCTTCGGCCACCGGGGGATCAACATCCCGGTGATGGACCACGCGACCGGTCGGGTGGCGATCACCGCCCAGAACCACGGCTTCGCTCTCGAGGGCGAGGCCGGCGAGGAGTTCGACACGCAGTTCGGACGCGCGATGGTCAGCCACACCTGCGCCAACGACGGTGTGGTGGAGGGAATCAAACTGGTCAGCGGGCGGGCGTTCTCGGTGCAGTACCACCCCGAGGCGGCCGCCGGCCCGCGAGACGCGGAGTACCTGTTCGATCAGTTCGTCGACCTGATGGCCGGGGAGAAATGACGGCCGAGCCTCGCCGGAACGGTATTCCAGCAGGCGCCGTTTCGCAGGTTCGCTGCTGGAATACCGTTCCGGCGATCAGTAGGAGTAGCTAGATGCCGCGTCGCACAGATCTCAACCACGTCCTGGTGATCGGGTCCGGCCCGATCATCATCGGACAGGCCTGTGAGTTCGACTACTCGGGCACCCAGGCCTGTCGGGTGCTGCGGGCCGAAGGGCTGCAGGTCAGCCTCGTCAACTCCAACCCCGCGACGATCATGACGGATCCGGAGTTCGCCGATCACACCTATGTCGAGCCCATCACCGCCGATTTCGTCGAGCGGGTGATCGCCCAGCAGGCCGAGCGCGGCAACAAGATCGACGCGCTGCTGGCCACGCTCGGCGGGCAGACCGCGCTCAACACCGCTGTCAAGCTCTACGAGAACGGCGCCCTCGACAAATATGGCGTCGAGCTGATCGGCGCCGACTTCGAGGCCATCCAGCGTGGTGAGGACCGGCAGAAGTTCAAGGACATCGTCAGCAAGGTCGGGGGCGAATCTGCCCGCAGCCGCGTCTGTTTCACGATGGACGAGGTTCGTGAGACCGTCAAGGACCTCGGGTTGCCGGTGGTGGTCCGGCCGAGCTTCACGATGGGTGGCCTCGGGTCGGGTATGGCGTACTCGGCGGAAGACGTCGACCGGATGGCGGGGGAGGGTCTGACCGCGTCCCCGTCGGCGAACGTCTTGATCGAGGAGTCGATCTACGGGTGGAAGGAGTACGAACTCGAGCTGATGCGCGACGGCCGCGACAACGTCGTGGTGGTGTGCTCGATCGAGAACGTCGACCCGATGGGTGTGCACACCGGCGACTCGGTGACCGTCGCCCCGGCGATGACGCTGACCGACCGTGAGTACCAGACGATGCGCACGCTGGGCATCGACATCCTGCGTGAGGTCGGGGTGGACACCGGCGGCTGCAACATCCAGTTCGCGGTCAACCCCGCCGACGGCCGGCTGATCGTCATCGAGATGAACCCCCGGGTATCGCGCTCGAGTGCACTGGCGTCCAAGGCCACCGGGTTCCCGATCGCCAAGATCGCCGCCAAGTTGGCGATCGGCTACACGCTCGACGAGATCGTCAACGACATCACCAAGGAGACCCCGGCCTGCTTCGAGCCGACGCTCGACTACGTCGTGGTCAAGGCGCCGCGGTTCGCCTTCGAGAAGTTCCCCGGAGCCGACACCACGCTGACCACCACGATGAAATCGGTCGGCGAGGCGATGTCGTTGGGCCGCAACTTCATCGAGGCACTCGGCAAGGTGATGCGCTCGCTGGAGACGAAGCGGACCGGCTTCTGGACAGGCCCCGACCCCGAGGGCAGCCTCGCCGAGGTGCTCAAGCGATTGCAGACTCCCACCGACGGCCGGCTCTACGACATCGAGTACGCGCTGCGGCTCGGCGGCACCGTCGAGGAAGTGGCGAAGGCTTCCGGGGTCGACCCGTGGTTCGTCGAGCAGATCGCCGGCCTGATCGAGCTGCGCGCCGAGGTGATCGACGCGCCGGTCCTGGAAGCGGAGCTGCTGCGCCGCTGCAAGCACCACGGGCTGTCTGATCGCCAGATCGCCGCGCTGCGACCGGAACTGGCCGGGGAGATGGGTGTGCGGTCGCTGCGGCAGCGGCTGGGGATCCACCCGGTGTTCAAGACCGTGGACACCTGTGCGGCGGAGTTCGAGGCCAAGACGCCCTACCACTACAGCAGCTACGAACTGGACCCCGCCGCCGAGACCGAGGTCGCATCTCAGGTCGAGCGGCCGAAGGTGCTCATCCTCGGGTCCGGCCCCAACCGCATCGGGCAGGGCATCGAGTTCGACTACAGCTGCGTGCATGCCGCGACCACGCTCAGCCGTGCCGGCTTCGAAACGGTGATGATCAACTGCAACCCCGAGACGGTGTCCACCGACTACGACACCGCCGACCGGCTCTACTTCGAACCGTTGACGTTCGAGGATGTCCTGGAGATCTACCACGCCGAGCAGAGATCCGGGATCGGTGACGACGGACGGGGCCCCGGCGTGGTCGGCGTCATCGTGCAGCTCGGCGGGCAGACGCCGCTGGGGCTGGCAGAACGGCTGGAGAAGGCGGGGGTGCCGATCGTGGGCACCCGGCCGGAAGCCATCGATCTGGCCGAAGACCGTGGTCGTTTCGGCGAGGTGCTCACCAATGCCGGCCTGCCCGCGCCGAAGTTCGGCATGGCGACCAGCTTCGACCAGGCCCGAAAGATCGCCGCCGACATCGGCTACCCGGTGCTGGTCCGCCCGTCCTACGTTCTCGGCGGTCGCGGCATGGAGATCGTCTACGACGAGGAGACCCTCGAGGGTTACATCACCCGGGCCACCGAACTGTCTCCCGAGCACCCGGTGCTGGTCGACCGCTTCCTGGAGGACGCGATCGAAATCGACGTGGACGCCCTGTGCGACGGCAGCGAGGTCTACATCGGTGGTGTCATGGAGCACATCGAGGAGGCCGGCATCCACTCCGGTGACTCGGCGTGTGCGCTGCCGCCGGTGACGCTGGGCCGCAGTGACATCGAGGCGGTGCGGCGCGCGACCGAGGCCATCGCGTTCGGTGTCGGGGTGGTGGGCCTGCTCAACGTGCAGTACGCGCTCAAGGACGACGTGCTCTACGTGCTGGAAGCCAACCCCCGGGCCAGTCGTACCGTGCCGTTCGTATCCAAAGCTACGGCAGTGCCACTCGCAAAAGCCTGTGCCCGGGTGATGCTCGGCGCCACCATCGCCCAGTTGCGCGAGGAAGGCGTGCTGGCCCGCACCGGCGACGGCGGCACCACCCCGCGTAACGCCCCGGTCGCGGTCAAGGAAGCCGTTTTGCCGTTCCACCGGTTCCGCAAGGCCGACGGCAGCCAGATCGACTCGCTGCTGGGTCCGGAGATGAAGTCCACCGGTGAGGTGATGGGCATCGACCGCGACTTCGGCAGCGCCTTCGCCAAGAGCCAGACCGCGGCGTACGGGTCGCTGCCGACCAGTGGCACGGTGTTCGTCTCGGTGGCCAACCGCGACAAGCGTTCGCTGGTGTTCCCCGTCAAGCGTCTCGCCGATCTCGGCTTCCGGGTGCTGGCCACCGCTGGTACTGCGGAAATGTTGCGGCGCAACGGTATTCCGTGCGATGAGGTGCGCAAGCACTTCGAAGAACCCAACGCGGACCGGCCCGCTCTCTCGGCGGTCGACGCGATCCGCGCCGGCGAGGTCGACATGGTGATCAACACCCCGTACGGCAACTCCGGGCCCCGCATCGACGGCTACGAGATCCGCTCGGCCGCGGTGTCGATGAACATCCCGTGCGTGACCACCGTGCAGGGTGCGTCGGCCGCGGTGCAGGGCATCGAGGCCGGCATCCGGGGCGACATCGGTGTGATGTCGCTGCAGGAACTGCACAGCACGTTGGGGTCCTGACGATGGGCGGGTTCGGTGACCGCCTGTCTGCTGCGATGGCGCGCCGAGGTCCGTTGTGCCTGGGGATCGACCCGCACCCGGAATTGCTGAGTGCGTGGGGGCTCGGAGCCGACGCCGAGAGCCTGGCGCGGTTCAGCGACATCTGTGTCGCCGCGTTCGAGGGCTTTGCCATCGTCAAACCGCAGGTGGCGTTCTTCGAGGCCTACGGATCGGCCGGCTACAGCGTTCTCGAGCACACCATCGCCGCTCTGCGGCAGCGCGGCGTGCTGGTGCTCGCCGACGCCAAACGCGGCGACATCGGCACCACCATGGCCGCCTACGCGCAGGCCTGGGCCGGCGACTCGCCGCTGGCGGCCGACGCGGTCACCGTCTCGCCCTATCTGGGCTTCGGTTCGCTGCAGCCGCTGCTGGACAAGGCGCTCGAGCGGGACCGCGGGGTGTTCGTGCTGGCCGCGACGTCGAACCCGGAGGGCGCGTCGGTGCAGCGCGCCCGGGAGCTCGGGGCGGCGGGTCGCACGGTGGCCCAGTCCGTCGTCGACGCCGCGGCGGCTGTCAACGGTGCTGGGCGACTCGGCTCGGTCGGTGTGGTCGTCGGAGCGACGGTGACCGAGCCGCCTGAGGTCGGGGAGCTCCACGGACCGGTGCTGGTGCCCGGGGTGGGCGCCCAGGGGGGCCGGCCGGACGCGCTCGCGGGTTTCGCGGGGGCGCTGCCGGGACAGCTGCTGCCCGCGGTGTCCCGGCAGGTGTTGCGGGCCGGGCCGGATGTCTCCGCACTGCGGGCGGCTGCGGAGCGGATGCGCGACGCCGTCGCCTACCTGGGCCCCTGAGTGGCGGGCACCCCGCGACACGCCCGAGACGTGGTGACCAGCGAAAATTTCTCTACCCGACGGCCGCCGGCGGGTGCTGAGCCGGCCCGCAACGGTCCTGGCGAACCACACTTGGTGTCCAAATGCCGCCGATACCCACGATATGCAGGGATTTCAGCCGAATTCGCGGGTGTCCGGTGGCTCCAGCGATGCCCGGACCCGAGGTGGCCGACTTCGCGCGAGCGCCCTACACGCTGGGCTTTTGGTCTGGCTACCGGGGGGTGGGGTTAGCTTTCGTCAGCCCGCGTGGGTACGGTCGTGCACGCTGGCTGGTTCTCGGACCAGCCGAGACAAAACAGATGATGGTGAGAGACGGAGGAACCCGTGGCCCTTCCCCAGTTGACCGACGAACAGCGCGCGGCAGCGTTGGAGAAGGCTGCTGCCGCTCGTCGAGCGCGTGCCGAACTCAAGGACCGGCTCAAGCGCGGCGGCACCAACCTCAAGCAGGTTCTCAAGGACGCCGAGACCGATGAGGTCTTGGGCAAGATGAAGGTCTCCGCACTGCTGGAGGCCCTGCCCAAGGTCGGCAAGGTCAAGGCTCAGGAGATCATGACCGAGCTTGAGATCGCACCGACCCGCCGGTTGCGCGGCCTGGGCGATCGCCAGCGCAAGGCCCTGCTGGAAAAGTTCGACTTCACGTCCTAGGCGAACAGTGAACGCCGGCCGAGGGGCCGGACGGTGCCGATGAGTGCTCGCACGAAGAACTTCGCGCGATGACACGCGTTGTCGTGCTGTCCGGTCCCTCCGCCGTCGGGAAGTCCACCGTGGTGCGCTGCCTTCGCGAGCGGCTTCCCGACCTGTACTTCAGCGTCTCGGTCACCACCAGGGCGCCGCGTCCCGGCGAGGTGGACGGGGTGGACTACTCGTTTGTGACCGACGAGGAGTTCCAGCATCTCGTCGACCAGGACGCCCTGCTGGAATGGGCGGAGATCCACGGCGGGCTGCACCGCTCCGGAACGCCGGCGGCCCCGGTCCGGGCTGCCGCGGCGGCCGGCCGGCCGGNCCTGATCGAGGTGGATCTGGCCGGGGCCCGCGCCGTCAAACGGGCGATGCCGGAGGCCACCACGGTGTTCCTGGCGCCGCCCAGTTGGGAGGCGTTGGAGAACCGGTTGTCCAAGCGCGGAACGGAAACGCCGGAAGTGCGGGCCCGCAGATTGCAGACCGCCAGGACAGAGCTGGCCGCCCAGGGTGACTTCGACGAGGTCGTCGTCAACAGTCAATTGGAATCTGCCTGCTCGGAATTGGTATCCTTGCTGGTGGCCCACACGCCGGTGCCGCGCGACCACACCTGATCGCCGCCGGCACACGTCAGATCTGCATCAACTCAGAACCGCCAGGAGACCTTCTTCGTGAGCACCCCGCACGCCGACACGCGGCTGGCAGCCGTGGACATCGATCCGTCCGCCGCCAGCGCCTACGACACGCCGCTGGGCATTACCAACCCGCCCATCGACGAGTTGCTGGACCGCGCGTCGAGCAAGTACGCGCTGGTGATCTACGCCGCCAAACGCGCACGTCAGATCAACGATTACTACAACCAGCTCGGTGACGGGATCCTCGAGTACGTCGGCCCGCTGGTCGAGCCCGGCCTGCAGGAGAAGCCGCTGTCGATCGCGATGCGCGAGATTCACGGTGACCTGCTGGAGCACACCGAGGGCGGCGAGTAGGCGGGACACCGCCGGTGCAGCGCAAGCGGATCATCGTCGGCGTCGCCGGCGGGATCGCCGCTTACAAAGCGGCCACGGTCGTCCGTCAGCTCACCGAGGCCGGACACTCGGTCCGAGTCGTTCCGACCGATTCCGCGTTGCGTTTCATCGGCGCGGCCACGTTCGAGGCGCTGTCGGGTAACCCCGTGCACACCGGCGTCTTCGAAGACGTCCATGAGGTTCCCCATGTCCGCATCGGACAGTCGGCCGACCTGGTCGTCGTCGCGCCGGCCACTGCGGACCTGCTGGCCCGGGCCAGCGCGGGACGCGCCGACGATCTGTTGACCGCCACGCTGCTGACGGTCCGGTGCCCGGTGCTGTTCGCACCTGCGATGCACACCGAGATGTGGTTCCACCCGGCGACTTGCGAAAATGTGGCGACGCTGCGGAGGCGCGGGGCGATGGTCATGGAGCCGGCTTCGGGCCGGCTGACGGGAGCCGACACCGGTGCGGGCCGACTGCCCGAGGCCGAGGAGATCAGCACGCTCGCGCATCTGCTCCTCGACCGGGGGGACGCGCTGCCCTATGACCTGGCCGGCGTCAAGGTTCTGGTGACCGCCGGTGGCACCCGGGAACCGATCGATCCGGTCCGCTTCATCGGTAACCGCAGTTCGGGCAAGCAGGGTTACGCGATGGCCCGGGTGATGGCCCAGCGCGGCGCCGACGTGACGCTGATCGCCGGTAACACGGCCGGTCTCATCGATCCGGCCGGCGTGGACGTGGTCCATGTCGGTTCGGCGGCCCAGCTGCGCGACGCCGTCTCCAAGCGAGCCCCTGAGGTGAACGTCCTGGTGATGGCCGCCGCCGTCGCGGACTTCCGGCCGGCCCATCTGGCGACCAGCAAGATCAAGAAGGGCCCGGATGCCGCGGGCGACCCGACGATCGAGCTGGTCCGCAACGACGACGTCCTGGCCGGCGCGGTGCGCGCCCGCACCGACGGCCAGTTGCCCCACATGCGAGCCATCGTCGGGTTCGCCGCGGAGACGGGCGACGAGAACGGTGACGTGCTGTTCCACGCCCGTGCGAAACTCAAGCGCAAGGACTGCGACCTGCTCGTGGTCAACGCAGTCGGCGACAACCGCGCCTTCGAGGTCGACCACAACGACGGCTGGTTGCTCTCGGCGGACGGCACCGAGTCGGCGTTGGAGCACGGTTCGAAGACATTGATCGCCAGCCGTATTGTGGACGCGATCGCGGCGTTCCTGCGCACCGGCAGGGGGTAGGCCGGGCACGAGGTTGCACCACGTGCTTGGGTGCAGGAGGCAACGCGATGGAGCGATGGAGCTGCAAGGGCGGACCGTCGCCACGACATACAGACATACAAGAAGGGATCGACCGTGAGTGAAGCTCGGCTGTTTACCAGTGAGTCGGTGACCGAGGGGCACCCCGACAAGATCTGCGACGCCATCAGCGACTCGGTGCTGGACGCATTGCTCGCCGACGACCCCAGATCGCGCGTCGCGGTCGAGACGTTGGTGACGACCGGACAGGTGCACGTTGTCGGTGAGGTGACGACGACCGCCAAGAACGCCTTCGCCGACATCACCAACACGGTGCGTGAGCGGGTCCTCGAGATCGGTTACGACAACTCCGACAAGGGCTTCGACGGACTGACCTGCGGGGTGAACATCGGTATCGGCGCACAGTCGCCCGACATCGCCCAGGGTGTCGACACTGCGCACGAGACGCGCGTCGGAGGCGCCGCCGATCCGTTGGACGCGCAGGGCGCCGGCGATCAGGGCCTGATGTTCGGCTACGCGATCGCCGACACCCCCGAGCTGATGCCGCTGCCGATCGCGCTGGCTCACCGCTTGTCCCGCAAGCTGACCGAGGTCCGCAAGAACGGCACGCTCGACTACCTGCGGCCCGACGGCAAGACGCAGGTCACCGTGCAATACGACGGCACGAGGCCGGTGCGCCTGGACACCGTGGTGCTGTCCACCCAGCACGCCGACGGCGTCGACCTGGACGGCCAGCTCACCCCGGACATCCAGCAGCACGTCATCGACACCGTGCTCACCGAATTGGGGCACGACACGCTGGACACGTCGGCACCGCGCATCCTGGTCAACCCGACCGGCAAGTTCGTCCTCGGCGGACCCATGGGCGACGCAGGGCTGACCGGCCGCAAGATCATCGTCGACACCTATGGCGGCTGGGCCCGGCACGGCGGCGGCGCCTTCTCCGGCAAGGATCCGTCCAAGGTCGACCGTTCGGCCGCGTATGCGATGCGCTGGGTGGCCAAGAACGTGGTCGCAGCGGGTCTGGCCCAGCGCGTCGAGGTCCAGATCGCCTATGCGATCGGTAAGGCGGCGCCGGTGGGTCTGTTCGTGGAGACCTTCGGGTCGGAGACCGTCGATCCGGTGAAGATCGAGAAGGCCATCGGTGAGGTCTTCGACCTGCGGCCCGGCGCGATCATCCGCGACCTGGACCTGCTGCGTCCGATCTACGCGCCGACGGCGGCGTACGGCCACTTCGGCCGCACCGACATCGAGCTGCCGTGGGAGCAGTTGGACAAGGTCGACGACCTCAAGAGCGCGGTCTAGGCCGAGGACAACACAAACCCGACAAGGCGCCCTCCCGGGCGTCAGTATCCTGCTGGGAAATGGCGCAAGATCAACCGGTCGGCACGACACGCATCAGCCGTGGCCTGAAGATGGCTCTCCGCGGGAGGCGCGACCCTGCGCCGCTCGCGGGTCAGCGCAGCCGTAACCAGAACACGATGGGTGACCTGCACACCCGCAAGGTCCTCGACCTCACCATCCGGCTGGCCGAGGTGATGTTGTCGTCCGGCTCGGGTACCGCGGACGTGGTGGCCACCGCACAGGATGTCGCACGGGCCTATCGGCTCACCGACTGCGTCGTCGACATCTTCGTCACCACCGTCTTCGTGTCGGCGTTGCCGACCGCTGACAGTCCGCCGATCACCATCGTGCGGTCTGTGAACGCCCGCTCGACCGACTACACCCGGGTGGCCGAACTCGACCGGCTGGTCGGGCGGATCACCTCGGGCGGCGTGACGGTCGACGAGGCCCACGAGGCGATGGACGAGCTGTCCGAGCGGCCACACCCCTATCCGCGTTGGGTGGCGACCGCCGGGTGGGCCGGTTTTGCTCTCGGCATCGCGATGTTGTTCGGGGGCAGCTGGCTCACCTGCCTGCTGGCCGCGCTCACGGCGGCGGCAATCGACCGTGCGGGTCGGTTGTTGAACAGGATCGGGACCCCGTTCTTCTTCCAGCACGTGGTCGGCGCGATGATCGCGACCCTGGTCGCGGTGGCGGCCTACTACTTCGCCGGACAAGGGCCGACCGCGCTGGTCGCCACCGGGATCGTGATGTTGCTGGCCGGAATGACGCTGGTCGGCGCGATGCAGGACGCGGTGACCGGCTACATGCTCACCGCGGTCACCCGGCTCACCGAGGCGATGTTCCTGACCGCGGGAATCGTCGTGGGCATCCTGGCCGGCCTGCAGGTCGCGGAGCTACTCGGCGTGGTCATCGAACTGCACGTCGACGCCACCGAGACGTTCATCATGCCGAACCGGCCGCTGCCCATCGCCCTCGCGGTGATCGGTGCGGGGCTCGCGGGGGCGTGTCTGACCGTGGCGAGCTACGCCCCGTGGCGGTCGGTGGTCACCGCCGGGTTGACGGCCGCCCTCGCCGAACTGGTGCTGATCGGTCTGGGCACCGCCGGGTTCGGTCAGGTGGTCGCCAGCGGCATCGCCGCGGTGGGTGTCGGCATCATCGCCACGCTGATCTCGATCCGCCGGCAGTCGCCGGCGCTGGTGACCGCGACCGCAGGCATCATGCCGATGCTCCCCGGCCTCGCCGTCTTCCGGGCGGTGTTCTACCTCGCTGTCGACGAGGAGTTCACCGACGGGATGAGACAGCTGATCGCGGCGGCCGCGGTGGCGCTGGCCCTGGGTTCAGGGGTGGTGCTCGGTGAGTTCATCGGCTCACCGCTGCGGTACCGGGCGGGCCGGATCGGCGAGTTCCTGCGTGTCGAAGGCCCGCCCGGGTTGCGCCGGGCCGTCGGCGCCGTGGTCGCGCTCCAGCCGGCCGATTCGGCCGCGCCGACACGATCGGGCAGCCAGCATGCGTCCAGCGTTGCGCTGGAGCCGGCGCTTGGCGACGACACCGACACCGGGACCGCTGACGGCGGCGAGTCGGACAGCCGGCAACTCTAGGACACGAACCGGTAGTCGTCGATCGGGACGAAAGCCAGGATCAGCTGGTGATGGTGCGTGCAATGACGTTGCCCGCGAACTCGATATCGTCATCTCCGACATCCAAGTGGGTCACCGCGCGCAACATCCCTGGCCGTGGTACGGCTGAGACCAGGACACCCTCGGCTGCGAGTTGGCTGCGAAGCGCTTCTGAAGTCCGACCGATGGCGTGGGTGTCCAGCAGAACCACATTGGTTTCGACACGACCACTCACCATGCCGGTGCCCTGCAGGATATCGGCGAGCCGCTGCGCCCGGTGGTGATCATCCGCCAGGCGCCGCACGTGATGATCCAGTGCGTACAGACCCGCCGCCGCTAGCACTCCTGATTGGCGCATCGCGCCACCGAGGCGCTGTTTGACGCGCCGTGCATCGCTAACGGCGGCGGCGGGGAGTGCCAGTAGTGCCCCCAGCGGGCATCCCAGCCCCTTCGACAGGCAGAGGGTCACGGAATCCGAGCCTGCTGCGATTCGAGCAGGAGGCACATCGCGGTACAACGCCGCGTTGAGCAGTCGGGCACCGTCCAGGTGGACGCGTATTCCACGGTGGGCTGCAGTCGCGAGCATCTGGTCCAACCGCTCGAGTGGCCATACCCGGCCGCCGGCATTGCTATGACTGTTCTCCACTGAAACGACTGCGGTGCGAGGTGTCTCGACTCCACCCTCGGCAATAGCGGCCGTCAGTTGAATGTCGTCGAATGTACCGTCAACAGTGCTGATCGGCTGGAGCATGAGGCCGGCGAGCGCGGCGGGGCCTCCGGCCTCACTTTTGATCAGGTGCGCATCGGCCGAAGCGACGACGGAGTCACCTGGTCGCGCCCACAATTGTAGGGCGATCTGGTTTGCCATAGTCGCCGACGGTACGAACACCGCGGCCTGCTTGCCCAGCAGGTCGGCGACGCGGCCTTCCAGCTCGGCCGTCGTCGGGTCCTCGCCTTTCTGCTCGTCCCCGACCACTGCGCTCGCAATTGCGGCACGCATGCCGTCGGTAGGTTGAGTCACCGTGTCGGTGCGTAGGTCGATCACCGGGAAGTCGCCACCGTGTCGGAAAGGCCGTGTACCCGCCGGTACGGTCTGATGACCTCTACGGCGAAGAGTTCGAGTTGCTCGAACCACTCCTCGACAGTATCGACACAGAATGTTGTACAGGCCAGATGGTCGGCGCCCATCTTCGCGAGCCGTTCGACACGCTCGTAGACAGCGTCATAGCCGCCGATGAGGTTGTTGTGCAAAGATTTCGCCGGATCGCGGCCGTCGAATGCCAGCGATCGACGATGCTGCACCATGCCTGTTGACACGTAACGGCGTTCAGTCGCCTCGTGGTTGCGGCCGATCAGGCACGACAGCTGCGGCGCCACAGTCAGCGAAGTGGGATCACGGCCGGCGGCCTCAGCGCGTTCGCGAAGCGTTCGAATCCACTCGGCCAACTCGTCGAACGGTCGCCAACCCGGGATCCATCCGGTCCCATATCGGATGGCGCGATCGATACCGCGAAGCTGATGGCCACCCACCAGAACCTGAACCTCGCCGTCATACCCCTTGGGCGCTAGCTCGAGTGACTCCACCGCGTAGTGCTGGCCGTGATGACTGACCGTCGGTTCGCGCATCAAACGGCGCAGGAGGGTTAGGCCCTCCTCGAGCATCTCCCCACGGTGCGCGCCCACGAGGTCGGGCCGCGCGGCCGCATACTCCTCGGGGTAAGCACCGATTCCCACGCCGAGTAACAGTCGGCCTCTACTGAGCTGGTCGAGGGTCGCCGCCTGGCGGGCCAGTGTGACGATATCGCGCATCGGCAACACCAGCACCGCGGTGCCGACTTGCACCCGCTGTGTGACCGCTGCCGCGGCGGTGAGAACGGTAAGCACTTCGTAGAAGTTCGGCGTTGACCCGTGCTTTTGACGGACATAGTTCTGTGGGGCGTAGTGGTCGTTTCCCCATACTGAGTCGTAGCCGAGCTCTTCTGCCCGGCGCGCGGCCTCGATGAAGTGCCGTGGCTCGAAGAACGGGATCGGGTTGATCAGGCCCTCCATCCCGGTTGGCATTCCAACTCCGAATTTCATCTTCGTGACACCTCCGATTGTTGTTGCGCCATCGCCGCGAGTCCGGCGACATCGTCGACCTGGTGCGCGGTGATGCCTTCGTTGATCTTGCTTCCCAGTGATTTCAGCCCAGTCGACGACGCCACGAGGACGACCTCATCGGGTCGCCGCCGAGTGCCGTCACGAATATCGCGTCTCAGCGCCGCCAGTCCGGCGGCTGCAGCGGTCTCGAGCAGCACGCCCTCGGTCAATACAGCGAGGCGGGCCGCATCGGCAAGTTCATCTTCGCTGACAGTGTGGACCGCGCCGCCGCTGTCCCGGATCGCCTGCAACGCCTGAAAGGTGCTCTGCGCAGCAGAGATCGAAGTCGCTGACGTCGGGTGTTCGATCTCGGCGAGTGGCACGGTGTCGGTCCCCGATGCGAGGGCCGCAGTGACGCTGCCGTATATCTCACCCCCGCAATGTTCGGGGACCCTTGTCGTTAGGCTCATCTCGGCCAGCTCGGCGAACGCTCGCCGGCATGCCGCCACTGCGTCGCCGTAGCAGATCGGAAAGTAAATCGCGTCGGGCACACTGCGGCCCAGCTGTTCCCATATCTCGTAGGCAATCGGCTTGTATCCGTCGATTGCGTAGGGATTGTTGCCGACGGGTGGGTCGGAGTAGTTCGACATCGGGTACCACCCGTACCGCTCGACCGCATCACCAACCAGGCGCCATCGGTCGCGCTTGGTGTCGGCTATCGCGATGTGCGCTCCGTAGCCGGCCACGAAACCGGCCATCAATGGGTCCACCCCCCGCGCAAACACGACCACGGCAGTCAGTCCGGCTCGTCGCGCATGTGCCGCGGTCGCCGCGGCCGCATTCCCCGTTGAGGCTGTCACCAGCACGCCGATGCCGAGTGACCGTGCGTGGTGTGCCGCGATCGCCGCCGCCCGGTCCTTGAATGACCAGGTCAATCCGCGGGACTCATCCTTGATCCAGAGCCGATCCAGCCCAATCGCCGCCGCCAGGCGTGGCGCGGGCAGCAACGGAGCCGGAGCGGTGGCCGCGGCGGCCGAGTCGTCGGGTTCGATTGGCAACAGTGCGCGATAGCGCGCGGTTCCGCGCAGCGGTCCGGTCAGATCAGCGATGAAGCGTTCCCTCGCGGCCGTCAGGTCGTAGTCAGTTCTCAGGTTGGCTGCGACGCCGACTGCCCGGCATCGTTCACAGCCGCGGCCGTGTGGCGCCGGGTCGCCCTCGGCTCCACAGCGGATGCAGACGAGTGGCAAGCCCCCGGAGATCACAGTGTCTCGAAGGTTCTGGGCAGCCGGCTGAGCGCCCGCCAGCCCCCGTCGGTCACCACCACCATGTCCTCGATCTGGACTCCGCCGAAACCGAACTCGTAATAGGGGGTTTCGACGCAGAGCACCATTCCCTCCTGGATGACGTGCGGGTCTCCGGGCGCCAGTAGCGGCGCATCGTAGCCGCCGACGAGTCCGATGCCGTGCCCGACGTGAGTGCGGTCATAGTGCGGGATGCCGGCGCGTCGCGTTTCGGCCACAGCCGCCGCGAACACGTCGGCGGTGCGGACCCCGGGGCGCAGCAGCTCCAGCGCCGCCGATTGACCGGCGATCACGGCGTTGGCGTAGCGCCGCGACTTATCCGACGGTTCGCCGAGGGTAAAACATCGCGACAGATCGGATTGATACCCGGCGTAGATGGCCCCGACGTCGAAGCGAAGGATATCCCCGGGTGTCAACACTGAGTCGGGCAGGTTCGCGTTCCCGAAAACCGTCGCAGTGCCCACGGACACCGAATCGACTCGAAGTAGCCCGCCTTCTCTCGCGACCGCCACCCGGTACTCGGTGGCCAACTCGGCCTGGGTGACACCGGGTGTGGCGATCGCCACAGTGGCCAGGATCGCTGACTCAGCGATCCTGGCGGCTTCCTGCAGCCTGGCCACCTCCAGTTCGGTCTTGCGCATTCGCAGTCGGGGCAGCACCGCCGACGCCTCGCACACTTCGTGGTCCCTCAGCGCTTCGGTCAGGGTGGGCTCGTTCGCCGGTGCCACGTCCAGACCGATCTTGGCGCCCTGCAGGCCGAGGTCGGTCGCAGCTGTGGCGATCATCGCGGTTCTGTCGAGTTCGGGTCTGCGATTGCGGTGGGCGGAGGCGACAAGAAGCTGGACCTCATCGAGGTGCGCGCCGGTTTCTTCTTCCCGGAAGAAGTCCCCCCAGGCGTGGTGTGCGAGCCCGGGCGCCAGGTCTTCGATGAGGTAGTCGAGCTCGGCCGCCGGCGCCAGCAGGATCGGCCGCGCCGGGTCGTCGCGGCGCACCACCGCGACGCTACGACCGGGCTTGCCGAACCTGGTCAGATAGCGCACATTCGCCGCAGTTGTCGCCACCAGGGCGTCCAGTCCGGCCTCGGAGAGGGCGGCGGCAAGGCGGTTGGGGTCGTAGAGAAGCCCGGTCACTGCGTCGTCTCCGGGCCACCGAACCGGCCCCGCAGGTCGGTGAGGGTCTCAGCCAACAGCGCGAGTGCCTCGCGCAATGACTGGCCGGGTGCTCGCAACAACCAAAATCCGATATCGGTAACTTCCACCGCGTCGAGCACGGCGGCCACCCTGTCCACCAATTGGTCCGGGGTTCCTGCCCAGCAGAAAGTGTCGATCATGCTGTCGGGCACAAGATCTGCCACAGTCTCCAGTGCGTCATAGTTGCGTGTCGCGATGATCTCCTCGAGTTCTTCGGGAACCGAAAGTCCGGCGTCGGCGACGAACCGGCGGTCAGGGAAACTCATCCACAGCAGCTTGGCCACCATCAGCCGGCATCCTTCGCGGGCGCGTTCGGCGTCGGTGTGGACACAGGTGTCCACGCGTGCCATGGTGCGCAGCACGGCCTTGTCCCGGCCGTGTGCCGCAGCACCGCGCGTGACGTGGGAGAGCGACCGAGCCAGCCCAGCCGGACGTGCCTGGCTGGCGATCATCACGCCGTCCGCAGCGCCTCCGGCCATTTCCAGCATGCGCCGACCCCGACTCGCGATCCATAACGGGACATGTTGGGCAGGAAAAATTTTCAAGTTCGCCGCACGTAGTGTGAAGGCTGAGGTCTGTCGGGTCACCGTTTCTCCGGCGAGCAGGCCCGCGATCGACTCGTAGGCGGCGCGGGTGGTGTCGGTCACTGCGGAACGGGTCAAGCCCATCATCGGCAGCCCCGATCCGCCGGCGCCGATCGCCAATGTGACGCGCCCGTCGGCAAGCTCGTTGACGGTGGCGAGCGTTTGGGCGGTGAGGGCGGGATTGGCCGCGTAACCGTCGGCGACCGCGCCGCCGAGAGTGATCGAAGTAGTCCGCGTCGCCGACACCGTCATCCGCACGAACATGTCGCGAAAGAACCGCTCGTTGGAATGCCAGAACGCGTCAAAACCCATCCGTTCGGCTTCGGCGGCCAGGTCGCCCCAGTCGCTCATGTGGACGTCGGCAACCGAATGTGAGGGAAACCCGAGATGGAAGCCGGTCATCGGGCACTCGCAGCCTTTGTCCGCCAACGGAAGACCCGGCGGGACACGGTGCGGAACACCAATAGTTCAACCAGGACCATGACCACGGTGAAGCCCAGCGTCCAGGCGATCACCGCTGCGGGACGGTTGTAGGAGAAGTAGTACTCGATGCGCTCGCCGATACCGGATCCGGCGGACAGCGCCTCGACCAGCACCACCAGCTTCCAGCCCATCGCGAAACCGAATCGAGCCGCTGACAATAGTGCCGGCGCCAGCTGGGGCAGTATCACGTGCCGAAATCGCGCGGCGGATCCGAGCCGGTAGACCGCCGCCATCTGGAACAACCCCGGGTCCAAGGCCTTGCTGCCGTCGTAGACGAACGTAACCATGAACGGGGTGACGGCCAGAGTGAGCGCGACCAGAGTGGCCAGCTCACCCAGTCCCAGCCATAGCGTCGAGAACAGAATTGTCACCGGGCCCGGTAGGGCCAGCCCGATGAACACGACGGGGTGGGCCAATGCTTCGACATAGCGGTTGCGGGCCATCGTCACTCCGATGGAAAGCGCGATTGCGAACCCGGTGGCCCAGGCGATCAGGATGCGACGCAGGGTGATCAGCATCGATTCGTAGAAGTCCGGTGATTCCACCGCCGCTGCGAACTCCCCGACGACCGAGGCTGGGGAGGGCAGATGGGGCAGCAGACGTCCCGCGCACAGCCACCAGATCAGTAGTCCGATGCCGACGGCCACCAACTCTGGCGGCGGTCGCCGGAACCCGGCGGGTGGCGCCGTGCGGTCGGAGGTCTCGGTGCGATGCAGCACGCTGGTCACGCCGCACTCCCGGCGTTGTCGTCTGTGGTCCAGTACTGCAGCACAGAGTCGATCATGTGGCCCTCCACCTGGGCGATGGCCGCAGACTCGTAGCGGCGCGGGCGGGGGATGTCGATCGTGACCCGTTCGAGCACCCGTCCCGGGCCCGGCGCCATGACGTAGACGTGGTCGGCCAGGAACACCGCCTCGCGGATGGAGTGCGTGATGAAGATGAACGTCTGGCCGGCCTTCGCCCACAGTTCGAGCAGTTTGCCCCGCAGCGAGCGGCCGGTGACTTCGTCCAGCGCCGAGAACGGCTCGTCCAGCAGCACGCATGCGGGTTCGATGGCAAGTGCGCGGGCGATCGCGACACGTTGTCGTTGGCCGCCGGAGAGGCTCCCGGGCCAGCTCTCGGCGAACTGCCCGATCTCACACAGGTCGAGGTATCGGTCGGCGCGTTCTCGCCACTCTATGCGGGGGACATCGGCTGCTTTCAGCGCCAACTCAATGTTCTTTCGGACGCTCCGCCAGGGCAGCAGTCGGGGATCCTGGAAGAGATAACCCAATCGCGGCCTTGGGACCCGCTGGTCAACGCCGTCGACCACCAGCGGTATGCCGTCGACGGTCACGGTGCCCACGGTGGGCGTGGCGAGGCCCGAAAGAATGTTCAGCAGTGTCGATTTCCCGCAACCGCTGGGCCCGACGATGCAGGCGAACTCGCCGTGCGCGACGCGCAGGCTGACGTCAGACAGGGCGGGTACGGCATTGCCGGGGTAGGCGTACGACAGGTCGGTGATGGTGAGGAAATCAGTCATGGAACTGAAAGACTCTCCTTTTCAGGGCTTGTGATAGTGCCGGCCCTCATATCGAGGTGGCGGCCGGTTGGGCGCGCAGGAATCGCCCAGAAGGCGCACGCCAACGGAAGACCCGTCGTTCGACCGGGCGCAAGATCAGATATTCGACCGTGGTGATCATCACGATGAAAAACAGCGTCCAGACGATGAGCCGGTCGAGCTCGAAGTACCCGTAGGCGCGCTTGTACTCTGCGCCGACGCCGATCTGTTGCGAGAACAATTCGGCGATGACGACGATCTTCCAGCCCAGGGCGTGGACATTTCGGAATGCGCTGAAAAGATACGGCGCCATCTCAGGCAGGGCGAGGTGGCGGATCCGGTCGAGCGGCCCGAAGCCGTAGATCTGCGACATTTCGGTCAGCCTGGGGTCCAACGCTTTCACGCCTTCGTTGAGGCTGACCACCACGAAGGGGAACACCACGATCGCCACCGACATGCAGACACCGAACTCGGCGAGACCGAACACCATCAGGCTCAGCAATGCCACCACCATGCTGGGAGCGGTGATGGTGACGTAGACGGCGGGACCGAAGAACCTGTTCCACCAGGAGCTGATCTGCATCAGCAGCGCAACCACCACGGCAGCGGTGTAGCCCATCGTCAACCCCAGTATGAGTCGGCGCAGCGTCGCCCACAGGTCCTCGTAGGTGGTCGCCTCGCCTAGCAACAGGCCGGCGGTCTGCACTGTCTGAGTTGGTGATGGGAGGAAATCGGTTGCTTCCCAGAACAACTGCCAGGCCGTGACCAGCAGCGCGGCCGCTGACAGCATCAGCAATACCCGCGGCGCTGGCCGCAGCTGTCGATCGGCAGAAGTCATCGGCAGTTACTCTTCGGAACCGGGCAGTCGGGTGACGGCACCCTGCGGCGCCGAGGTGAGTCCGCCCAGGCCCGCCGCCGCGGCCTTCTCGATGAACATCTCCGCCGCGGCGACATCCTCCTCGGTCCAGCGTTTGGTGAAGTACTCGCTGGTCTCGATGAGTTCCTCGAACCCTGCTGCGACGTCTTCGCTTTCGATGCCGATGAGATCGCCGAGCTCACCGGTGGTGACTCGGGTGGGGTCTGAGGCGATCCAGTCGTAGGCGTCGTTCCAAGCGTTCTGGACTCCCGCGGCGAGCTCGGGATTCTCGTCAATCCAGCTGTCGCGGGCCATTGCGGTGAGGTTCCACGACCGGCCGCCCGCCGCTGTCTCCCATTCCTGCCAGCCTGGGCCCCACACCGAACGCATGCCGTATTCCTTGGCCGCGATAATGGTGTTCGGCTCGGCGGTGAAGACAGCTTCGAGGTCGCCGCGATCGAGCAGTCGCAGGAGGGCGGCCTCCTGTGTGAGCTGCAGGTCGTACTGCTCTTCGATGTCGAGGTCGGAGAACTCTTCGAGCATCACCAGCGCCGCGGTCATGCCGCCTGAGTCGAGGCCGTCGTGCCCGACGCGCATGCCGATCAGATCCTGCTCGGTTTGGTACGGGGAGTCACCGCGCACGACAAGGGCGACGTCCTGCACCGCCATCGGGAAGTACGTGGTGACGTCATTGCCCTGGCTGCGCAACAGCGCAGCGGTGAGTGGGTCCCCGTCGAACGAGACATCGGCGTCGCCCTGGAGGAAGAACTGCGCCGAGGCGTCGCTGGACACTTCGAAGTTCTCCGCCGTGAAGCCGTTGGCCTCGTCGAACCCCTGGTCCTTGATGATCTTGAGTGCCATCGAGCTCAAGCCGCCCTCGAGGCCTTGCAGCCGGACGACGGGAGCGCCCTGGTCGGGCTGCGCCGGTTCGCTCGAACTGCAGGAGGAGAGGGCGAGCCCAGCCGCAACGCCGGTGGCGAGGGCGATCGTGAGACGGCGACTGAGTTGGCGAGATGTCATGGTGTGTGCCTCCGAGAGGTAGGACATGAGGTCTCATATATGAAACCTCATACTTGAGGTATGAGGTGTTTCTGTGCGGTAAATTGTTTTCACGCCCATGCACACGCTTCGAGAGGGAGTCCGCGGTGTCATCGTCCTCACTGCCGAAATCCGTCGTGAACAAGACGCTGGGCGTTCCGGCGCTCGGCCCGAGTCCAATTCGCACCGCTTACACCACGGTGACCGACCGTCTACGTAAGGCGATCATCTCGGGCGAGCTGCCCGGCGGGACACGGCTGGTTCAGACCGAACTCGCGCAGAGCCTGTCGGTCAGCGTGACCCCGGTTCGAGAGGCATTGCGCAATTTGATGTCTGAGGGCTTGGTCGACTACAGCCCCTTTCACGGCGCCACCGTGCACGGCACGTCACGCGCTGAGTTGGAGGACATCTACGAGTTGAGATCAGTGCTCATCCCGCTGGCGGTACGAGAAGGCATCAACAACATCACAGCTGAAGAGCTGGACATTGCCGAGGAATTGGCCCGCCGAATGGAATCCGAGGCCGACCCGATTGCGTGGGTCGAGCTAAATAGGGAGTTCCACAAGGTGTTCTATGTTGCCAGCCAACGGCCCAAGGTCTACGAGTTGTTGGTTACGCTCGCCGATTTATCGTCGCTTTACGTCGGGCTGTCGATCAGTGGCGACGCTGAGCGCAGAGCTCGCGGGGACGACGATCACGCCGAGATCATCAGGACCTACCGCGCGGGGGATGTGAAAGCCGCGACCGAGATCACTCTGGTGCACAATCTGGACACCCTCGAGGTGGCCCGGGCGATGCTGGACGAAGCGTCTGGTGGACGACCCGAAAGAGCTGCGGGAACCTAGGACACGAACCGGTAGTCGTCGATCGGGAAGCGGCGGCTGCGCCAGTAGGCCTCCAGCGTGCTCGTGGGCCGCAGCGGAACATCGCCATGCTGGTCGAAGTAGTAGCTGTTGGCCAGCCGGCAGCTGTCCTGCCAGAAGATCTGCCGGTGCCGTTTGCGCATCATCTCGGCGAAGTAGCGGTCGTTGGCCTCCCGGCGCACCTCGACCCGGGTGGCCCGGCGGGCGCGGGCCGCGTCGAGGCACCTGACGATGTGATGGGTCTGTGCCTCGATCAGCGCGAAGTACGACGACCCGACGTAGCCGTACGGGCCGAAGACGGTGAAGAAGTTCGGGAAACCCGGGACGCTCACCCCTTCGTAGGCCTGCAGGCGGTGTTCGTCCCAGAACCGGGCCAGCGAGCGTCCCTCCGCGCCGGTCACCGGGAAGGTGGGCGCCGAAGGTTTGTCGTCGAGCGCCGAGAACACCTTGAATCCAGTCGCCAGGATGAGCACATCGGCCTCGTGCAGGTTCCCGTCGGCGGTGGCGATACCCGACCCGGTGATCTTGTCGATGGGCTCGGTCACGAGGTCGACGTTGTCGCGGTTGAACGTCGACAGGTAGGTGTTGTGGAAACCCGGACGCTTGCAGCCCACCGCGTAGCGGGGCGTCAGCTTGTCCCGGACGACCGGGTCGGCGACCTGCTTGCGAAGGTAGGCCTTGCCCACGGTCTCCATCCGCTGCGCCAGTGGGTTCACGGTGAAGTACTGCGCGGCCAGCGGGAACGTCAACTCCACGTACGCCTGGCTGAGCAACCGCTGCACGGTTCTGCCCAGCGGCAACCGCATCATCCGTCGCGCCGTCGCGGACAACGGGACGTCGAACTTCGGGAAACACCAGATCGGCGTGCGTTGAAAGACCGTGAGGCGGTCGACGATCGGCGCGATCTCGGGGATCACCTGTACCGCGGAAGCGCCCGTGCCGATGACGGCCACGCGTTTGCCGGCCAGCTCCTGATCGTGATCCCAGCGCGCGGTGTGCACGGTCGCCCCGGCGAACGAGTCGACGCCGGGGATGTCAGGCGAGTTGGGGACCGTCAACACCCCGCCGGCATTGACGAGAAATCGGGCGGTGACGGTTTCGGGCGCGCCGTCCCCGGTCAGTCGCATCCGCCAGAAACCTTGTGAGTCATCGTATTCCGCGCTCACGACCTTGGTGCCGAATCGGATCCTGGGCCGCAGTCCGTACTTGTCCACACAGTGTGCCGCGTAGGACTGCAGCTCGTCGCCGGGGGCGTAGGTGCGCGACCACGACGTGCTCTGCTCGAAGGAGAACTGGTAGGAAAACGACGGAATGTCCACGGCGATACCGGGATAGGTGTTCCAGTACCAGGTGCCGCCGGGTTCGTCTCCGGCTTCGACGATGAGGTAGTCGCGCATCCCCGAACGGTCGAGCCTGATCGCCGTCCCGATGCCGGAGAACCCGGCACCGACGATCAGGATCTCGTGGTCGGGGGTCATGGTGTCACATTAGCGCGGCCCGCAGGGCACCGAGTCCCCGTTCGGCCGACGCCGTCGCGGCCGGCACGACGCCGGCATAGGCGATGTAACCGTGCACCAGTGACTCCGCGTTGTGCACCTCGACGGCAACCCCGGCCGCGGAGAGCAGTTCGGCGTACCGGATCCCGTCGTCGCGCAGTGGATCGTGGCCCGCGACCGCGATGTAGGCCGCTGCCAGTCCCGACAGGTCGCCACGGGCCGGCACCAGGGTGGCCGGCGGTTCGGCCAGGTCGGCGTCGCCGACGTACCAGCGGGTGAAGCCCTTGCACGCGGCCAGGGACAGGATGGGCGCATCGGCGTTCTCGGTGAACGACGGCAGCGCGGTGTCGAAAGTCGTGGACGGATACCAGAGCAGTTGAAACCGCAACGGGTCACCCGTATCTCGGGCCAGTTGTGCGACCACGGCGGCGAGGTTCCCCCCAGCCGAGTCACCGGCCACGGCCACCCGGGCCGGGTCGGCGCCGATCTGTCCGGCGTGCGAGAACACCCACTGGGTGACCGCCCACACGTCCTCGACGGCGGCGGGGTACGGGTGTTCGGGTGCCAGCCGGTAGTCGACCGACACCACCACCGCCTCGGCGGCGGCCGCGTGCAGCCGCGCAGTTCCGTCGTAGGTGTCCAGATCACCCACCGACCAGCCCCCGCCGTGGATGAAGACCACCGCAGGTAGCACCGTCTTGTCCGACGGTGGGCGGTAGACGCGTACCGCGATCGGGCCGGCGGGGCCGTCGACGCTGCGGTCCTCGGCCGTCACCTCCGGATGCAGCGGGGTGCGGGGGAGCTCACCGAAGCGCCGTCGGGCCTCCTGCGGCCCGCCGTCGGTCGTCAGCTGGAACGGAACAGCCTCGAGCACCTTCTGCAGGACGTCGTCGACGGACATGGGGACACCGTACGCAGACGGCCGCCGCCGGGTGAGGTAGGACCCCACGACGGTGCCCGCTGCCGGACAATGGAGCAGCGGGAACAGAATTTTCAGAGGAGAGGGACTGCGGTGAGGATGCTGCGACGCCATCGTGGGTCGGCCGATGGACGGGCTGCGGGGCGACCGATCTCGCTTGCACCGCTGACGGTTCTGGAGCTCAGTCCTCCGGAACTGGTCACCTGCGCCGCCGAAGCGGGTTATGACGGCGTCGGGTTGCGGCTCATCCGCGCGACCGCGGAGGAGCCGGAGCGACCGACCATCGGGCAGACACCGATGATCCGGGAAACGCGCCGGCGCCTCGACGACTCGGGGCTGTTCGTGCTCGACATCGAAGTCCTGCGGCTGCGCCCCGACACCAGGGTGCGCGACGACTTCGGCGCCTTCCTGGAAACCGGGGCATACCTCGGCGCCACGCAGGCCTTGGTGACGGGCAACGATCCCGACCATTCGCGGCTGGCCGACAATCTCGCCGAGCTGGCCGATCTCGCCCGTGACTTCGGTGTGGTCCCGAACCTGGAGCCCATGCCGTGGACCCAGGTTCGCGACCTCGACGAGGCGACGACGATCCTGCACCGCTGTTCCGGCAACGGGGTGGGGGTGCTCGTCGACGCCATTCACTACGACCGCGCGCTGGCCACCACCGCCGATCTCGGGGCGCTGCCCCCGCAATGGGTGCACTACGTCCAGATCTGCGACGGGGCCCTCCCGCGGCCGACATCGGTGGACGAGTTGCGCTACCAGGGCCGCAATGCCCGCCTGCTCCCGGGAGAAGGCGCCATCGACATCGTGTCCATGCTGCAGGCGCTGCCGTGTGTCCCGGTCAGCGTCGAGGCGCCGGTCCGGTGGCGGGCGCCCGCGGGAGTGCGGGCCCGCGCGGCACTTCGGGCGGCCCGTGATGTCGTCTCGCGGGCGGACGCCGGTCGATTACGTTTGTCGGCGTGACCTCGCGCCTGGTCGATTGCCCGGTGCAGCAGCGCCGTGGGCCGGTGCGCACCGCTGTCGGCGTCGTCGGGCTGGTTGCTGCGGTGTGTGCCGGCATCGGGGTGGCGGCGCACTTCTTCGGTCCGGTCTCCACACTGGTGACACTGCTGGCCTCGTTCAGCCCGCTGTTCGCGATGCTCGCGGTGGTGTCCGCGCTGTTGCTGGCCGTTGCCCGGCATCGGGTTGCGGCCATCGCGGCGCTGCTCATGGCGGCCGTCGGGGTGGCCGCCCAACTACCGCTCTACGTCGGCTCGCAGCCACCGGAGACGACTCAGGGACCGCAGTTGCGGTTGCTGCAGGCCAACATCCGGCTCGGTGAAGCCGATCCGCACGCGCTGGCCGGACGGGTGCGTCTCGGCGGTGTCGACGTCCTGACCGTCGCGGAACTGACCGAAGCCGCCGTCGACAGGTTGGCGGCGGCAGGCCTGGAGCGCACGTTGCCGTTCACCTATCTGCGGCCACGCGAAGGCGGTGGGGGAGAGGGCATCTACTCACGACATCCACTGTCGGAATCCCGCGTGCTGCCCGGTCTGCGGCACACCAACCTGCGCGCCACCGTCGACCTCCCCGGTGCCGAACCCGTCGCCGTTTACGCCCTGCATCCGTTGCCGCCCTATCCCGAGCCCGCCTGGCGCTGGGCGGTGGAACTCGACCGGATCGGTGCGATTCTCGCCGCCGAACGGCTACCGTTGCTCGTCGGTGCCGATTTCAACTCGACCTACGACCACGAGCGGTTCCGCAATCTTCTCCGCGCAGCTGGGCGGGACGGCGCACCGCTGCTCGACGCGGCCGAGTATCTGGGATCTGGCATCGTCGCCACCTATCCGGCGGACCGGGGTTTCCCGGCGGTGCTGGCGATCGACCGGATCCTGACCCGCGGCGGTACACCGCTGTCTTTCGAGCGTGTCGACCTTCCGGGGTCCGACCACCACGGTGTGCTGGCGGATGTGTTGCTGGCCGCTGCGGATCAGAGCTGAACCCGCGCCTCGGTGATCAGATCGACGACGCGGCCGACGTGGGGTTCGCGGACCACCGAGTCGTGGTCGCAGTCGATCCGCCGCACCGTGAGGTCCCCGGTGAGCACCAGCGGCCACACCCGTGCGTCGTCGAGATTGAAACTGCTGAGCACCAACAGGGTTCGGCCGTCATAGGGGCGCGGTCGGTGCAGCCGGCCCACCCGCACACCGACTTCGCGCAGCGCTTCGGTCTTCTGTTCGGGGGTCTTCTCCACCATGCCCGCCGCCGGCAGCAGGAGCCGTCGCCGCCACAGTTTTGTCCGATCGACCGCCGATTCCTCCAGCAGCGTGGAGCCGACCGCGCCCGGCAGGACCTTGCGCGCGTGACGCACCGTTCTCGTCGGGAGGAACGGATCGAGCATCGCGACCAGAGCGGCGTCGTGGCCCATCGCCTCCAGCCGCCGGGCCACATCGATGGCGATGTAGGCGCCGAGTGAGTGACCGATAAGGGTGTACGGACCCTGCGGTTGCAGCTCCAGCAGATCGCGGAGGTGCCGTCGCGCGGCTCGGGCGACGGTCCAGTCGGGGAGACCGCGGTTCTCCAGACCGTGGGCCTGGAATGCGACGACGCCGGCGCCTGTGCGGACGCGATGGGCGAACGGGGCGAACGACAGCGCGGACGCGCCCGCACCCGCAAAGCAGAACAGGGTCTCGGAGGTGGCCGTCTGAGGTCGCAACAGCACGGTCGTCGAGGCGACCCGATTCGTGGGGTCTGCCGGCAGGCCGGTGCGGCGGGCCGCGACGATCCGGGTGAACTGGGCCACCGTCGGAGCGCCGGCGAGATCCGCCGTGGCGAGGTGCACGCGGTGGCGCCGTGCGAGGTGTCCGATCATCTGCTGGACGTTGAGCGAGTCCCCACCGAGGGCGTAGAAGTTCTCGTTGCGCCCGACTTCGTCGAGCCGCAACACGTCAGCCCACACGGAGGCGATCTGAGTCTCCAGCCCCGGCGTGGGAGGTTCGATCGTTCCGCGGCTCGGGACAGGCAGGGCGAGGCGGTCGACCTTGCCGCGCTCGTTTCGCGGAAGCGCTTCGAGCATCACGATGTTGGCGGGCACCATCCATGCGGGCAGGCGGGTGTGCAGTTGCACGCGGACGTCTGCGACGGCGGGGCTGCGTTCCCCCGGCACAGGGGTGACATACGCGGTCAGAGACCGGGTTTCGGCCACCACATCCGCGACCACCAGCGCTTCGCGTATTCCCGGGCATTCCAGCAACGCCGCCTCCACCTCGGCCGGTTCGACCAGATAGCCGCGGATCTTCACCGCGGCATCCATCCTCCCGAGAATCATCAGGACGCCATCGGCGGTGATCCTGGCGCGGTCATTGGTGACGAACGTGCGACTGCCGTCCGGGTTCTCGACGAACTCCGTGGTGGCGTTGCCCGGCTCGAGGTAGCCGGCGGCCAGGAACGGCGAGGTGACGGTCAGCCGTCCGTGCTCGTCGACGTCGAGGTGTTTGTGCGGCGCCGCCACGCCGGCGGGGATGACACCCACCGGAATGTCGTCGGTGGGCCAGATGTCGTGATGCGCGATCCCGAGCGTTTCCGACGAGCCGGCCCAGTTCGTCAGCACCGCATTCGGCGCCAGAGCGCGGGCACGCCGGATGACGTTGCTGTACAACGGCTCTCCGGTGGTGACGATTCGCCGGACCCCATCCAGCACCCGGGCGCCTGCAGTCTCGGTCAGTGACTGCAGGAACGACGGCGTGCACATCACGATATCGGCGTCGGCAAGTTTGGCCAGCGCGGCGTCGGGAGCGCAGTTGCGCGGTTCGATGACGATGACCTCGGCACCGGAGAGCAGTGATCCGATGAGCACGTTGAGGCCGGCGGCGAAGCTCACCGGCATGCAGAGCGCCACCTTGCGGCCCTCGGTGATCCCGAATCGGTCGCGGTGCAACACCCAGTCGCACAGCCAGGTTCCGTTGACGTGCAGCACCGCTTTGGGTTCGCCCGACGAACCGGAGGTGAACTGGATGCTGGTGACCGTTTGGACGTCCGGCAGCGGTGCCGGCTGCCGGCTTTCGGCCCGGCTTTCCGGCGGATCCTGCAGGTCGTCGGCGACGACGGTGTCGAGGTGGTAGCCGTGCTCGGCGAGTGCGCCGATGATGTGTGCGACGCGGTCCCGGGGCAGGCCGGTGTCTAGGGGTACCAACGGCGCGCCGGCAGCGAAGCTCCCGAGGATCACCGCCGCGGTATCCGGGTCGAGGTCGCGGATCAGCGCCACCGGTGCACCCGGGCTCGGGCGGTTGAGCAGTGCAGCAGTCCACTTCGCGGCCGCATGGCCGAGGTCTCCATAACTGGCGGAGCCATTTTCGGTGCGTAGGGCGACGTGTCCGGCGCGTTGTTCGGCGACCTCGGCGAACCGTTCGCTGACCGAGCGGTGTTCGATCGGACCGTCGGCGCCGGGGGCAGGTCGCGCAGGCGGTGTCGTTCCGGCGCTCCCGAGTGCCCGACCGGGTGTGCTGACGGCGCCGCGGAGGAGCACGAGCGTCGGGACGACGAGGATGAGCGTGCACATCATCTCAGCCGCCAGGTAGGTGTAGCCGACGGCGTTGATGCCCCAGTGGGGAAGGGTCACGATGACGCCGGCCACCACGACGATTCCCAGCAGTACCTGTGCGGTCACCGCGAGGCGGAGCCTGCGTCGCAACCTGGCCAGCGCCGTGTAGATCGTCATCAGCGCCACCGAGGGCAGCGTGAAGGCCATGATGCGGATGAGCGCCGTGCCGTGCTCGGCGTAGTCCGGACCCAGGATGCTGAGGATGAGGGGCGCGGCGACGAGCAGTGCCACGCACCCGGCCACCGCGGCGCCGCCACAGAGCAGGACGAATCGTATTGTGCACGAACGCAGATCCGCTCCCGGTGTGGAGGCAGTCGCGACGAACGGCGCGGCGGTGGCACCGATCAGGATCCCGAGCGTGTTGACCACCAGCCAGCACATCGAGAAGTAGGCGTTCATCTCGGTGCCCAGCTGCGCTACGACGATCAGCGGCACCAGCAGCGGCACCGTGACGTGGACGGCGTTGATGGCATAGGAACTCGCGAAGAACTGGAACAGATCCCGCCGCGGGGGCAGATCGGGGGCGCCTTCGCGGCGCGCTGTCTCACGTCTGATGACGACGACCGCGATGATCGCGGTGATGACCGCGGCGGGCGCCACCCAGGACCAGACGATGGCGGTGCCGGTGGCCAGCGGGATCGACGCGGCCACCGCGACCAGCTTTGCCGTGGACTGCCCGATGTTCTTGGTCGCGATGGTGCGCGGCCGCCCCAGGCCGATCAGAATCTGGTCTTGCAGGGCGTAGAACGCCAGCACCGCGACGAACAGCGGGAACAGAAGCGCTTCAACCCAATTCGAGAACAGCTGGGAGCGGGGTCCGACAGCGACGAACACCGTGCCGAACAGCAGTGCGGTACATGCGGCGAACCCGATTCCTCGGCGCACCAGATGCTGGGTATCGGCGCCCGCCAGGGGCAGGAAGCGCTCGTAGAGGCTGCCGAGGCTGAAGTTGGCGAGGATCGCGATGAGTGAGGCCGACGAGATGATCGCCGAGGCCCGGCCGACCTCGGCCGTGTCGTAGCCGCGCGCGGCCACGGTCCAGAAGACGAACCCGAGGATCCCGGTGGCGGCACTCGAGGTCATGACGGCGGCGATGTCGATTCCGAGTGCGCCGCCCTGTAATCGCCGCAGGGGTGGATCCACCGCGGCGTCCGTGTCGGTGCCGCCGAGGGCGGTGGCACGGCCTGTGGTCGGCATGTCGCTGAGTTCCTAGGAGAGGGTCGGGCCCGCCGAGAGCGCGGTGGAATGGGGTCGTCGGTGACCGCTCGGATGACGATACTCATCAGACCCAGATTTGGTTAGGCTACCCATAGTTGTGATGCTGGTCATAACCTGCGATGTAGGCAACATAGCCTGCCCTAACTTCGCTAGGGTCTCCTCTGATCACCCCCAGGGCGCATTTGTAGCAAAGTGCAGCCACTACGCCTCATGACGTCGCACGCGCGTCTGAAACCTCTAGACAAGGAGTTTGTGACTTGACGGAGATTGTGCCCGACTCCGGTGTGCGCAATAGAAGCGATATCAGCAAATTCTTTCACGACATCGACGGCGATGCGGTGGGCACCTCGTTCAGGCAGGATTCGGCCGCGGACCGGGCCGAGCGGCCGACGGTGAGCGTGGTGCTGCCCACCCGCAACGAGGCCCTCAACCTGCCCTACGTCGCCGATCGGATGCCGCCCGTCGACGAGATCGTGGTGATCGACGGCGGGTCGGTGGACGGCACCGCCGAGGTCGCGCGCAGGCTGTGGCCCAACGCCACGGTGATCGAGCAGACCCGGGCCGGCAAAGGCAACGCGTTGGCCTGTGGGTTCCGTGCCGCCGCCGGCGACATCGTGGTCATGATCGACGGGGACGGCTCGACCGACCCGGCGGAGATCCCGTTGTTCGTGGAGGCGCTCATCGCCGGTGCCGACCTCGCCAAAGGCAGCCGGTTCTCCCAGGGTGGGGGAAGCGACGACATCACACAGTTTCGCCGGGCCGGTAACAAGGGGCTGAACTGGCTGGTGAATCGGCTGTTCCACACCGAGTTCAGCGATCTGTGTTACGGCTACAACGCCTTCTGGCGACGGAACCTGGACTGCCTGGACCTGCCCGCGATCGAACTCGCGGACCCACAGTGGGGCGACGGGTTCGAGATCGAGACCGTGATCAACGTTCGCGCGGCACGCAGCGGCTGGCTGATCCGCGAGGTGAGCAGCTTCGAGGGCAAGCGGCTTTACGGGCGTAGCAATCTCAACGCCGTCACCGACGGAATCCGGGTGCTGCGCACCATCAATCGTGAGCGACGCCAGCGCCACGCGGTGCGTGCGGGTGCCGTCGCCGGAAGGTCACGGTGACCGTCCAACACGCCACGCTCGATGATTCGGTCAGCACCGCGGTCTCGGTCAGTGTGGTGATCTGCTGCTACACCGTGGAGCGCCGGCAGAATCTGGACGCCGCCGCCGACGCGGCGCTGACCCAACTCCGCCCCGGTGACGAGATCATCGTCGTCGTCGACGGCAACGATCTCCTGTACCACGATCTGCTGTCGGCCCGCGGTCGAGAGATGACGGTCCTGGAGAACGTGTTTCGCCGCGGTTTGTCCGGTGCGCGAAACACCGGTCTGCAGCGAGCCTCTGGAGATGTGGTGGTGTTCCTCGATGACGACGCCGTGCTGCATCCCGCGGCGCTGGACGGGGTCAGGTCGGCCTTCGCCGACGCCGCCGTCACCGCGTTGGGCGGGGCGGTCCACCCGAACTGGCACTCAGGTGGTGAACCCCGCTGGTTCCCGCCGGAATTCGGATGGGTAGTCGGATGTGACTACCGCGGCCTGCCGTCCGACGGCGCGGCGATCCGCAACCCGATCGGAGCGGCGATGGCGGTTCGGCGTGCCGAACTGACCGGCATCGGCGGCTTCTCCGACCGTCTCGGACGGGTCGGGGCCGTGCCCACGGGATGCGAGGAAACCATGATGGGCATCGAGTTGAGCAGGCGTAACCCGCGGGGCCGGATCATCCGGCACACTGCATTCGCGGTGTCCCATGAAGTCCCCAGTGACCGAACGACGTTGTCGTACTTCGTCAGTCGGTGCTTCAATGAAGGCCGGAGCAAAGCGATGCTCACCCGGCTCTGTGGCCGGCAGACGTCACTGGAAAGCGAACGTGCCTACACGACCAGGACGCTTCCCATCGGAGTCTGGCGGGCCCGTCGGCAGCCGTCCCGCGTGCTGGCGCTCGGCGCGGGGCTGCTCGTCACCGCAGCGGGGTATCTCGTTGGGCTGGTTCAGACGACAAAACAGGGGGATGTTCGATGGTCAGAGTCCTCGGCTACCTGAGGGACGCCCGGGTCACCGGGTGGGTGTCTTTGACTACCCTGGTCTTCTTCGCTGCCGAATGGGTGGTCTCGGCGACCTGGCGTGGCTACTACGGATATCGCGAAGACCTCGTGGGCCCGCTCGGGGTGGCGTTCTGCGGCCCGGAGGGCAATTGGCCGTGCAGTGAGTTGTACCGGGTGATGAACGTCGCGCTGGTCCTGACCGGTCTGGCGATCGTCTTCGTGGCGGCGAGCCTGCTCGCACAGCGGGTGACCGAACGCGGCCACGCGACCCTGCTGATGGTCGCCGGGTTCGGTCTGGCGTCCTCGGGTGTGATCACCCATCAGGTGAGTTATACGTGGAGTCTCACCGCGACTACGGTTTTCACCACCCTGGGGTCGGTGAGCGTGCTGTTCATCGCGATGGGATCGAAGACCGAGATGTCGGCGGAGCGCCGGGGTATCGCCGTGATCGCCGGGGTCGTCAGCCTCGTCGGTTATTTCACCTATATCGACGGCCACGAGTTCTTCGGGCCGGGTGGGGCTCAGCGAATGGCCGTCTACGGCATCCTGGTGGCCGTCATCACCCTGGGGACTGCCGGGCTGCGATCGGCGCCCGCGCAGAATGCCGAAGTCCCAGAACTCGTGGAGGAGATGCGATGACGTGCGAACCGTCCCGGCGCCGCTGGAGTCGCGCGGTGGGTTCGGTCGGTGTTCTGGTGCTGTGCGGTTGTTCGCTGCCGTTGACACTGGGGCACGCCGAGCCGACCGGACCGCGAGTCGTCTTCGCCGACGAGTTCGACGGGCCGGCGGGCTCACCGCCGTCATCGTCGTGGCGGATCGAGACCGGCGGCGGTGGCTGGGGCAACAACGAACTCCAGGTCTACACCGACAATACGGACAACGTCAGCCTCGACGGCGCAGGCAACCTGGTGATCACCGCGCGCGGTGCGGCAATGGATCAGATCACGTCCGCGCGGATCACCACGCAGGGGAGTGTGGAGTTCACTTCGGGGCGCGCCGAGGCGCGCATCGCGCTGCCCGCAGGGGCCGGTCTGCATCCGGCATTCTGGTTGCTCGGCAGCGACGTCGACCGGGTCGGTTGGCCCGCTGCCGGCGAGATCGACGTCATCGAGACACTCAACGATGCCGCGGAGTATCACACCGGGGTGCACGCACCGAGGCAGGGAACCGCACGGGGACAGGAGGTTTCCGCTTCCGGTCCCGCGCCCTTCCCGTTGCCGGGTCAGTTCCACACCTACTGGGTCGAACGGTCGCCCGGGCGCATCGTCACCGGAATCGACGACCTGACGTTGTTCACGGTCACACCCGCGGATCTCGCGGCCGACAGCACCTGGGTGTTCGACGCCCCGTTCTTCCTCCTGTTGAACCTCGCGGTGGGCGGTTCGTGGCCGGGTCCACCGGATGAATCCACCCCGAACCCGTCGACGATGCTGGTGGACTGGGTGAGGGTGACGGCCACATGACACCACCCGCCGTGCTCGATCCGGCGATGCCGCCGCACTCGCGGCCCACCTGGCCGCATGCCCGCTGGATCGGCATGCTCGACCTCGACGACCGCGTCCACAACGCCGGCGGTGAGCTGGAGTTCGTCGCCCGGCACGCAGAGGCGTATCGCGACGCGCGAGTACTGCTGCGCCGCAACCGGCAGCCGATCGCGTTCGTCGACGCCCCCGTCGTCGACGGTCGGGTGTCGGTGCGGGTGCCCCCGCTCGGGGAACCCGACGGCCCCGGACACCCTTCGGTGCTGCCGCCGATGTCGGTAGTGGTGTGCACCAGGGACCGTCCGGAGCAGCTCGCGGACGCACTGCAATCCATTCTGTCGCTCGACTATCCGGATTTCGAAGTGGTGATCGTCGACAACGCTGCCCGTACCGACGACACGGTGAAGCTGATCGAGCGCATCGACGACCCACGGGTGCGCCTGGTGACCGAACCCGTTCCCGGGTTGTCGACCGCCCGCAACACCGGTCTCCGCATCGCCCGCCACAACCTGGTCGCGTTCACCGACGACGACGTCGTCGTCGACCAGCACTGGCTCTGCGGAATCGTCAGCGGGTTCGCACGTTCACCTCGGGTGTCGTGCGTGTCGGGCCTGGTGCCCAGCGGCGAATTACGCACAGCCGCACAGGCTTACTTCGACAAGCGGGTTTCCTGGGCGGTGTCGCTGCGACCGCGCCTCTACGACGTGGCGCAGCCGCCACCCGACCAGCCGCTGTTCCCGTTCCAGATCGGCCGGTTCGGCACCGGGGCCAATTTCGCGGTCAGAAGGGACCGCATTCTCGAGCTCGGCGGCTTCGACGAGGCGCTCGGAGCGGGCACCCCGGCGCAGGGGGGCGAGGACCTCGACCTGTTCTTCCGCGTGCTCACCACAGGTGACCTGTTGGCAACCGAACCCTCGGCGATCGTCTGGCACCGGCATCGAAGCGACAACGAGGCACTGCTGTCGCAGGCGCGTGGCTACGGCCTGGGACTGGGCGCCTGGTTGACGAAGGTGGCCCTGGATCCGGCGCACCGTCGGCTGGCGGTAACGGTGATCGGCAGACTGGTGGCAGGGCTGATCAGGCGGTCGTTTCGAGCGTCGTTGCGCACGGAGGTGGGTTATGGCGCGATCGTCACGTCCCTGACCCTTTTTCGCCCGGATGTTCCGACGTCGGTGGGCCGCACCGAAGTCCTGGCCGTGCTCGGTGGCCCCAGGGCACTGTGGCGTGGCCGGAGGCGAAGTGCGAAACCTCTGCCGATGGCAGAGCGCCGATGACTGCGACGCTGGAGGCGGTGGTCGGCGGCGTTCCCCCCGAGACCGCCTCGGCACCATCCGTGCACCGCCGGCTACCGGTGGGGTCGCTGCGGATGCCCGACCTCGCCGCCGCGGGTGCGGCGGTGGGTGCGATCGCGTTGCTGGAGCTCCCGTCCGGACTTCGGGCGGTCAGCCTGGCTCTGTTCGTCGCCGTCGGGCCGGGCGCGGCGGTCCTGACGTGGGTCCGTATCCCGCGGCGGGCACTGTTGGCCACCGTGCCGGTACTGGGTACAGCGATCGTCACACTCATCACCATCACCGCGATGTGGTCCTACCGGTGGACCCCGCCGGACATGCTCTGGGTGCAGGTGGTCGCGGTCGCCGCCAGCAGTGCACTCTGGTACTACCGCAGCGGTAGCACCCCGCTACAGGCCCCACGCCAGTGGCGCCGGCGCACAGTTGTCGTTCCACCAGGCCGGCCCCGCAAAAACGTTGTCCGGCGGCACCTGTCGCTGTTGCTGAGCGGCTCGGCGGTGGCGCTGTGGGCGGCGGCGGTCCCCGGTCTGCCCGGGGTCGACGCCAGTTACTACGGACTGTTGTTCTCCGGTACCGGGCCCCTGCTGGCCGGCTGCATCGTGCTGTGCACCTGGGCGCTGCTTGTCGCAGTCCGCGACCGACTGCTGCTTCCGGCGGCCGTGGCGATCGCGGCGGCGATCGTCGTCGCTCGGGTCACGACTTTCGTCGCCACCGAGGTGCCGCTCTACGACTGGACCTACAAGCATCTGGCAGTGGTGGACTACGTCTTGGTGCACGGCCGGATCGCACCCGACGGCACCGACATCTACACGCAGTGGTCGGCGTTCTTCGTGTTCTGGGCGTGGTTCTGCGAGGTGACCGGTGTGGCGCCGATGGCTGTCGCGCATGTGTTCGCGCCGGTGACGCACATACTGATCGCACTGATGGTCTACACCGCCGCCCGGGTCCTCGGACGATCCCGACGCACGGCGTTGACCGCGGCGTTCGTCGCCGAGATCACCAACTGGGTCGGGCAGGACTACTTCTCACCGCAGGCATGGTCGCTGGTCCTGGCCTTCGGCATGCTGGTCCTGCTGCTGGCCTCACCCCGCAGTCGGGCCTGCGGAGTGCTGAGCATCCTGGTCTTCGCGGCGATGGTGCCCACCCACCAGCTGACGCCGTTCTGGGCGGTGGCGGCGGCATCTGTGTTGTGCCTGTTCAAGCGGGCCCGGCCGCGGTGGGCCGCGGTGGCGATGGCGGCGATCGCTGTCACCTACCTGCTGCTGAACCTCGAAGCGGTGTTGCCCTACGGACTGCTCTCCGGAGGCAGCCCGATCAGCAATGCCGCGAGCAATGTCCTTACGTCCGGGCTGCCCGCCAAGGATTTCACCTCCGCGGTGGTGCGCGTGCTGTCGATCGTGGTCCTGCTGACCGCCTTTGGGTGTGCGGTGTGGTTGTGGCGCTGCGAACGGCCGGCGTTCGTGCTGTCGGTGCTGGCGTTCAGTTCGTTCGGCCTGTTGCTGGGGCAGAGTTACGGCGGTGAGGCCATCTTCCGCGTCTATCTTTACTCGCTGCTCGGTTGTGCACTGCTCATCGCTCCGGCGGTGGTCGGCGCTGTCGATCGGCTCGGATACTCTGGTCGGCGGATGCTCTGGCCGGGCGCAGCCGTCCTCGGGTTGACAGGTGCGTCGGTGGCCGGCCTGCACGGCTACGTTGCGTTGTGGCCCATGGTCTTCGAGACCCGCGCCCAGGTCGAGCTGATGGATCGCATTACCGATGGCGCTGACGTGCGCACCCGTCTGGTGATGTTGCGGCTGGGCGGCATGCCGACGCGCCTGAACGCCAGCTACGCCGAGGTGACCCGCTACAACCACTATTTCGACCAGACGATCGGGTTCGACCTGTGGGATTACCGGGACCCGAAGCTGCCGGAACTGAAAGCGGCTTTCCCCACGCCCCAGGACATGAAAACCCTTGACGACTATGCGCAGTACGACGCCTTCCGGGCCTACGTGCTGTTCAGCGAACAGTCCAATAAGGCGGTGAGGTATTACGGCGATTTCCGACCCGAGGCCGTCGATATCATGCAGGAGGCGCTCCGAAAGTCGCCGAACTGGACCGTGTTCCACGAGGATGGTGAGACGGTCGTCTTCCGGACCGCCCATGACTGGGATGTGCCGGCACAGACGACGGCCGACGGCGCCCGCTGACGTGCGCTACCCGACCTACCGGGAGCAGATCAGCGAATGTACTTGCTCTGCAACAGAATCGAGTGCGGCACCGACCCGCCGGCTGTCGAACAGCGAATCGTGATACGCCGCTGTCAGCCACAGCGCACCTGCGGTGCTGGACGTGGTGACGGTCATCCCCGACGGGTCGGCCGGATCGCTGGCGACCAGGATCCTGGCCGCGGCGAGCTCGCTGAACGACCATCCGGTTCGGGGGACGTCGCCGATGTTGGAATGCAGCAACCGCAACCGCGGCCGCGCGGGCACCTGCGACCGATGGTGACCGGCGCGAATCGCGGCACGGGCCTTCAGGGTGCTCACCACGAGGTTGGCCACCGGCCGCGCCATCCGTTGGGCTGCCGTCATTTCGGCGTGCAACGCGCGCGGGCCCTCCCGGCGATCGAGGGTGAACTCCAGCCCAGCCGAGAAGGTGGCCAGTGTGCTGTGCCCGCTGGGCAGGTAGGGGCGGACATCGAAGGGAACGGTCACGGTCGGATCGACGTCGAATCCGGCGTCGTCGAACGCCTGGTACAACGCGAAGGTGTAGAGGGCGAACATGCTGACGCCGGGCAACGCTGAATCGCGTAGCCGGCGCAACTCGGCGACGGTGTCCGCGGGTATCCGCCCGACGTGCGTCGCGGGACGCGGTGGGGACGTGTCGGATCCCGCCGTTGCGGACCCGGCCGGTATCGCTGCGGCGCCACGGCGATATTGCCGCCACAGTGGCCAGAGACGTTGCGGTCCAAGTCCGATGGCCCGCAGGGCGGCTTCCGGTAGCGGAGCGATCCGGTGCCGATAGTCGGCCCATACGTCCGGATCGGCAGGATCCACGCTGCCCAGGAGCACCGCGATGAGCATGTCCAGCAGGGGGACCTCGCCGAGTCCGTGGCTGAAGTCGATGGCCAGGTGGTCACCGGCGGCCAGCACCCGGATGCCGTCACCCGGCTGTTGTCTGAGGGCTGTCAGCAGCGTGACGGGGTCCGACGCCGGTTCGCGAACAGCGGTGCCGACGGCGTCGCCCACGGTGTCGGGGGAGTAGCGCCAACGGGTGCTGGTGGTCGAGGGCTGCAGCCCGACCCGTGTCACCGGACCCACCGTGGCCATCGCCGTGAACCGCGCGATGAGCTCATCGGTGGGCGGTAGCCGGACGGGACCGACGATCACCGCGGAACGCCGGTGACTGTGCGCCACGTCGAGTGTCGCGACCCGAACGGTGTCCGGCTGCCGGCGGCGCGGGGCGTGGACCATTTGCCTGCAGAACCTATCAGAGCGATATCTGCAGGTGCCGGCGATTCTGTCGCAGGGGGACAAGGACAATCGCGGGACGTCGCGACCCGGTTTAGTAGGTTCTGAGCATGGCCACCACCGACCGCGGCACCGTCGCGGGCCGATTGCGAGTCCGGACGCTGTGGTCGACCGCAGCGGCTGTGGCTGCCGGCTACGGGCTGTTCCTGATCGTCACCGCGGTCCGGCTGCCTGCCGGTGCCGAGCTGACCGGTCAGTTCGGCCTGCAACCAGCGGTGAAGGCTCTGGCCGCGGTGCTGCTGGCCGTCGCCGCGCTGGGCCACCCCGTCCCGCGGGAACGTCGTTGGCTGGTCGGTGCGCTGATCTTCTCGGCCGCAGGCGACTACCTGCTCGCCATGCCTTGGTGGGAACCGTCGTTCGTATTGGGTCTGGCGGCGTTCCTGGTGGCCCACCTGTGTTTTCTGGCGGCGTTGCTGCCACTGGCCGTTCCCACCCCCGGCCGCCTCGTGTCGGCGGGGCTGCTGATCGCGGCCTGCGTCGCGTTGCTGGTGTGGTTCTGGCCGCGGTTGCTCGTCGACGGTATGGCGGTGCCGGTAACCGTCTACATCGCGGTGCTGGGCGCCATGGTGTGCGCGGCGCTGCTCGCCGACCTCCCGACACCGTGGACTGCACTCGGTGCGGTCTGCTTCGCGGTCTCGGACGCGATGATCGGCATCAGCAAGTTCGTGCTGGCACCCGAGAACACCGAGGCACTGGCGGTGCCGATCTGGTGGGCGTACGCCACCTCGCTGCTGCTGATCACTGCGGGATTGCTGTTCGGTCGTTCGTCAGGACCGTCTGCTAGACCTGCGGTGTGACGACTACCCGGCACGCGGCCGAGCACGAACCGGTCGCTCGCGTGTTGCCGATGCTCTCGGTGCCCCACCTGGACCGCGAGTTCGACTACCTGGTGTCGGCCGACCAGTCTGACGATGCCCAGCCGGGAGTGCGCGTCCGGGTCCGGTTCCACGGTCGGTTGGTGGACGGGTTCGTGCTCGAGAGACGTTCGGACACCGACCATGTCGGAAAGCTCGGCTGGCTGGACAAGGTCGTCTCGGCCGAACGGGTGCTCACCCACGAGGTCCGCCGGCTGGTCGACGCAGTCGCCGCCCGGTATGCGGGCACCCGGGCCGATGTGCTGCGGTTGGCCGTACCGCCGCGGCACGCCAACGTGGAGAAGAAGCCGCCGAACCAACTCGAGCCGTTTGTTGCCCGACAGCCCGACACCTCCGACTGGTCCTCCTACAGCGGGGGTTCGCAGTTCATCGCGGCTCTGCAGGACAGCCGCGCGGCGCGGGCCGTCTGGCAGGCCTTGCCCGGCGAGTCGTGGTCCCATCGGCTGGCCGAGGCCGCGGCGGTGACCGTGGGCACCGGTCGCGGCGTGCTCGCGGTGGTGCCCGACCAGCGGGACGTGGACCTGCTCCACACCGCTGCGGTCGCCGGGGTCGAGGAGTCCCGGGTGGTGGCACTGTCGGCGGGGCTGGGGCCGGCGGAACGCTACCGGCGCTGGTTGTCGGTGCTACGCGGTGACGCCCGGCTGGTCATCGGCACGCGCAGCGCGGTCTTCGCCCCGGTGGCAGATCTCGGGCTGGTGATGATGTGGGACGACGGTGACGATTCGCTCGCCGAGCCGCGGGCGCCGTATCCGCACAGCCGCGAGGTGGCGATGCTGCGCGCCCACCAGGTCCGCTGCGCCGCGCTGCTCGGTGGGTATGCGCGGACCGCCGAAGCGCAGGCGCTGGTGCGCAGCGGCTGGGCACACGACCTCGCGGCGACTCGGCAGACGCTGCGGGTGCGGGCGCCGCGGGTGGTCGCACTGGAGGACAGCGCCTACGCACAGGAACGTGATCCGGCCGCGCGGACCGCGCGGCTCCCGTCGATGGCGCTGGACGCGGCGCGCACGTCCCTCACAGCCGGCTCACCGGTGCTGGTGCAGGTTCCCCGGCGCGGTTATGTGCCTGCGCTGGCATGTGCACGGTGCCGGGCGATCGCCAGATGCCGGCACTGCACCGGCCCAATGTCGCTGCCGGGTCGCGACGCCCCGGGAGCGGTCTGCCGATGGTGCGGCCGCGAAGAAGTGGCGCTGCGCTGTGCTCGATGCGGCTCCGAGGCGGTACGGGCCGTCGTCGTCGGCGCCCGCCGAACCGCCGAGGAATTGGGGCGGGCGTTCCCGGGGACTTCGGTCGTCACCTCCGGCGGTGACTCCGTGGTCGAGTCGGTGGCGGCGGGCCCTGCCCTGGTGGTCGCGACACCGGGCGTCGAGCCGGCTGTGGACGGCGGGTACGGCGCGGCGTTGCTGCTCGACGGGTGGGCCCTGCTGGGACGGCAGGATCTGCGCGCCGCCGAGGACACGTTGCGGCGGTGGATGGCCGCTGCCGCGCTGGTCCGCAGCCGCGCCGAGGGCGGTGTCGTCGTGGTCGTCGCGGAGTCGGCGCTGCCGACCGTGCAGGCCCTGATCCGGTGGGACCCGATCGGCCACGCCCAGACCGAGCTGGACTCCCGCGCCGAGGTCGGCCTGCCCCCGGCGGTACACATCGCTGCGGTGGACGGGGCCCCCGCCGCGGTGACGTCGCTGTTGGACGCGGCCGAGCTGGCGGAACCCGGCGAGCGGATCGGGCCGGTGGAGCTGCCGATCGGAGCGCGCCGACCACCGGGTGTGCCTGCCGATCTGCCGGTCAGCAGGATGCTGGTGCGGGTGCCGCGCGACGGCGGGTTGGCTCTGGCCGCGGCGCTGCGGCGGGCCAGTGCGATCCAGAGCGCGCGCCACGATCAGCAGCCGGTTCGTGTGCAGATCGACCCGCTGCACATAGGGTGATCTTGACTACACCCGACCGGAGGTGCCATGGGACGACTGCTCAGGTGGCTGATCCCGTTGCTCCTGATCGGGTTTGGCCTGTTCTGGCCCGTGATCGTGCCTGCCGGAAGCGACTCTGGCGCAGCGGTCTACGACCCGGTGGTGATCACCGACTACGACGTCGACATCGTGGTGGACACCGCTGGTGACATGTCCGCGGTGGAGACCATCACCACCGAGTTCCCCGGCGGACGCCACGGCATCTTCCGCTATTGGGACGTCACCAACCAGAACGACCCGCGGGTGCGGCAGAGGCCGATGGTCAACTCCGTGCTGCTCGACGGCGGACGGGTGCCCTACCAGATGCTGTGGGAGGACGGCCAGCGGTTCCGGGTGGCGAAGATCGGCGATCCGGACCGGACCTTGAGCGCCGGCACCCACGTCTTCGAGATCCGCTACACCATCCCCGGCGTCCTCGACCCCGGTGACACCGGCGCCGACAAGCAGTTCGCGCAGACCGTCGGTGGCCCGGGTGAGGCTCCGCCGTCGGGGGCTGAATTGACGGCTCCGCCGTCGGTGGCTGAATTGACGGCTCCGCCGTCGGTCTTCTTCTGGAACGTCATCGCCCCGTCCTGGAACAACCGCATCGAACGCGCCGACATCACCGTCACCCTCCCCACAGCGGTCGGCATGGCGCAATGTTCGGTCGGACTCGGTGTCGGTCGCGCCTGCGATGACCTCGCCATCAGCGGGGACACGGTGACCATGTCGGCCACCGCGCTTCCGCCCCGCACCCCGGTGACGCTGCGCGCCGGTGTGGACCTCCCCGCCCCGGCCCGGACCGACCTACCGTGGCCGCACGCCTGGGACGAGGTTCTCGGTCAGTCCGTCGGCGGGGTGATCTCGGTGGGCGTGCTGTCTCTGCTGTTCGGGCTCGCCGGGCTGGGCTGGTTCCGGATGACCCTCGAGCGGTCACCGGGCTTCCCGCTGCAGTACGCGCCGCCACCAGGGCTGGGGCCGGTGCAGACCGAGTACATCCGCACCGAGGCGATTCCCAAGAACGGGCTCACCGCGACGTTGTTCTATCTGGCCGAGCGCAGGCTGATCAGCCTGGAACAGGTCAACGACAAGCAGTGGAACATCCGCGGCATCGGTCAACCCGGCCAGTGGGCGGGCGTCGACCCGGTCAGCATGGCGGTCGCCAAGCGGCTCAAGGTGACCACACCGGGATCGGTGTTCCAGGCGAAGAAGACCGTCAAGTCGGGGGAGAGACTCAGCAAGGCCAAGGTCGACATGAACAAGGCCGCGGGTAAGTGGGCCACCACCAATCGACTGATGGTCAAGCGCAACAAGGAACTCTGGGTGCGCGTCGCCAACGCGGTGGCCTTTGTCCTGATGATCTGCGCGTGCTTCCTGTGGGGCTTCCCGGCGACCATGTGGGCGCTGCCCTTCGCAGCGTTCTTCGTGCTCTCGGCGGGATCGTGGAATCCCGGCGTCGGGACCAGACGCACCGCTGCGGGTCGCGAGCTGTGGTCTCGCGCCGGCGGCTTCCACCGCATGCTGGCCACCGACTCCGCCGAGGCCAGGTTCGACTTCGGCGCGAGGAAAGACCTGTACACGGCCTACGTGCCGTTCGCCGTCGCCGCGGGGGCCGCCGCCCTGTGGGCCAAGAAGTACGAGGCGTTCACCGGTAGCGCTGCGCCGCAACCGGACTGGTACAGCTCGTCGTCATCGTCGACGGGCTGGGGATTCGCCGCAGGGTCCGGCGGTCCCGATTTCGACAGTTTCGAATCGGCGCTGTCCTCCTCGATCGGTGCTTACACCGCCTCCCAGTCGTCGTCTTCGTCGGGCGGGGGCGGCTCCAGCGGCGGCGG
>NZ_CACSIP010000047.1 GCF_902705885.1 Mycolicibacterium austroafricanum
GGGCGGGGCCGGGCTGGTGGTCGACACCGGGTCGATCTGGTATCCGGCCTCGGCGAGCAGCGTCATCGCCGCCTCCCGCGTCATCGCCGCCGGTGCCGTGGGGACGTAACCGGGGTCCGAGGGTGAGCGCACCTGCGCCTGCGCCAAGGTGACTGAGTTGTCGTCACCCGCGCCGACCGCGGCCAGCAGGTCGACGTCGAGCAGACCGATGATCGCCTGCCGCACTCGAGCATCCGCGAGATCGGGCTGCTGCGCGCGCAACGTGAGCTGCAGGACACGCGGCGTGACGATCCGCGCCGTGCGCACATCGGGGATCGCCGACAGCTGCGCGAACGCCACGGCGCCGCCGTGCACCTGCGCGACCTGGGTGTCCCCGTTGCGGATCGAGTCGGCCAACGCGGCGGTCGAACCCCCGCGACGGAACAGGATCAGGTCGGGTGCGGCGGGCTGTCTCCAGTAGCGGTCGTTGCGCGCCAACAGGATCTCATCGCGCTGCGGGTCGATGGTGTCCACCCGGAACTGGCCCCCGGTGACCGGCATCGCCTGCGTCAGCCCGGCGGCGAAACCACCGGGCACATCTTTGACGATGTGGGCCGGCAGGATGTTGTTGAACAGCTCCCGCCAGGCGGGGTAGGGCTGCGAGAACGTCACCACCGCGGTCTTGCCGCCGTCGAGCGACTGCACCCCGGTGATCAGGTCATAGCCGGCGGGGTCCACCGTCCCGGGCTGCCCGACCATCTGGCGCCACAGATACCAGAAGTCGTCCGCCCCGATCGGCGCGTTGTCGGTCCACTGCGCCTCGGGACGGATCCGGTAGGTCACCGTGAACGGATCCTCACTGGTGATCTCCGCGGACTCCAGCAGCGAGGTGTCCAGTTCCCAGCGCGACCCGGTCGGCGTGCCGGCGTCCGGTATCGGCCGGAACGAGCTCGGCAGTACCAGCGAGCTGATCGCCGCGTTCACCGGGGATTGGTCCGACAGCAGGTGCGGGTTGAACCCGGGGCCGATCGAATCGATCGCCATGATGATCTGCGTCGCCCTCATCGGCGGCGGCGGCGTCGGCTCGGTGGTGTCGGTGCTCTGCGGCGCCGGCGGCGGGCTGACCGTACAACCGGTGAACAGGGCCAGCGTCATGGGAAGCGCCGCCAGTGCCGACCAACGGACGGCGCTGACGCGTCGTGGAGTCGTCGGCACGCCCTACAGGGTATCCATCGGTCAGTTGCGCGCCTTGGCGCGTGAACGGGCACGCCCCCGGGTGGTCGCGTCGAGTTCGGCCTTGCGCACCCGGACGATCTCGGGCGTCACCTCCACGCACTCGTCCTCGGCGCAGAACTCCATCGCCTGTTCGAGTCCCAACTCGAGGGGCCGGGCCAGCGTCTCCATCACGTCAGCGGTGGAGGAGCGCATGTTGGTGAGCTTCTTCTCGCGCGTGACGTTGACGTCGAGGTCCTCGGCCCGGGGGTTGATCCCGACGACCTGACCCTCGTAGGTGTCATCGCCGGGTTCAACGAAGAACTGGCCCCGGTCGGACAGCTGGATCATCGCGAACGGCGTCACCGTGCCCGAGCGGTCCGACACCAGGGAACCGGTGTGGCGGGCCCGGATCTCGCCGGCCCACGGCCGGTAGCCCTCGAAGACGGCGTTGGCGATGCCGGTGCCGCGGGTCAGGGTCAGGAAGTCGGTCCGGAAGCCGATCAGTCCGCGGCTGGGGACGATGAAGTCCATCCGCACCCAGCCTGCGGCATGGTTGGCCATCTCCTCCATGCGTCCCTTGCGGCCGGCCATCAACTGGGTGATGGCGCCCACGAATTCTTCGGGGCAGTCGATCGTCATCGCCTCGAACGGCTCGTGCAGCTTGCCGTCGATCGTCCGGGTGACCACCTGCGGCTTGCCGACCGTGAGCTCGAAGCCCTCGCGACGCATCTGCTCGACGAGCACAGCCAGCGCCAACTCGCCGCGGCCCTGGACCTCCCAGGCGTCCGGACGGCCGATGTCGACGACCTTGATCGACACGTTGCCGACCAGTTCCTGATCGAGGCGGCTCTTGACCATCCGGGCGGTGAGCTTGTGACCGGAGACCTTGCCGGCGAGCGGCGAGGTGTTGGTGCCGATGGTCACCGAGATGGCGGGTTCGTCGACGGTGATCCGTGGCAGCGCGTGCGCATGCTCAACGTCGGCGAGGGTGTCGCCGATCATGATCTCGGGCATCCCGGCGACGGCCACGATGTCACCGGCAACCGCTTCATCGGTGCTGGTCCGTTCGACGCCTTCGGTCGCGAGCAACTCGGTGATCTTGGCGTTCGTGATGACCGGATGGCCGTCCACCTCACGCATCCACGCCACCTGCTGGCCCTTGCGAATCCGGCCCTTGTAGATGCGGATCAACGCGAGCCTGCCGAGGAACGCCGAGGCGTCGAGGTTGGTCACCAACGCCTGCAGCGGGGCTTCCGGATCTCCCTGTGGCGGCGGGATGTGCTCGAGCAGCACATCGAAGAGCGGGTCGAGGTTCTCACCGTCGGGGTTCTCACCGTTGGCGGGTTCGGTGGTGCTGGCGATGCCCGCCCGTCCGGACGCGTACAGCGTGGGCAGACCGAGCGCGTCCTCGGCGGCCTTCTGCGCCTCCTCGTCGAGGTCGGAGGCGACGTCGAGCAGCAGGTCGTGGCTGTCGGAGACCACCTCGGCGATCCGGGCGTCCGGCCGGTCGGTCTTGTTGACCACCAGGATCACCGGCAGATGGGCGGCCAGGGCCTTGCGCAGCACGAACCGGGTCTGGGGAAGCGGGCCCTCCGACGCGTCGACCAGCAACAGCACGCCGTCGACCATCGACAAGCCGCGTTCCACCTCGCCGCCGAAGTCGGCGTGCCCCGGGGTGTCGATGACGTTGATCACCGTCATCCCGCCGTCGGGGTGGTGCCGGTGGACGGCGGTGTTCTTCGCCAGGATGGTGATGCCCTTTTCCTTCTCCAGGTCACCGGAGTCCATCAGGCGTTCGATAGCGTCATCGCCGCGGTGACTCAGCGCCCCGGATTGGCGCAGCATCGCGTCGACCAGGGTTGTCTTGCCGTGGTCGACGTGGGCCACAATGGCGACGTTGCGGAAATCGGGGCGTGCATTCACGTCGTGATTGTCGCAGTGCAGCGCACCGATCACGAAAACGAGAGAGACAGCTCACTTGAAGCCCGGCCGACTCGCCGATCTGAAACCCAAGAAGAAGTGTTGCCGCAGCAAGCCGCGTTGCAAGCGCTGCCCGGTCGTCGTGCAGAAAGTCCACAAGGCCGAACTCAACGGAATTCGGGGCAAAGAGCTGGCCAAGGTCTTCAAACGCGCCCGCCGATCTTGACCGGACCCCGCCGCGAATCGCAGGTTGGAGCCGCGCCGACGCTTGCGGAAAGGTATGGTCTGATCCGCGCCGACGCGGCCCTCGACACCGAAACCGACCAGATACGTAACGGACGATGACGACGAATACGACAACGACGACCACGAGGAGGCGGTAATCGTGCCGACCCCATCGGACCAGACGAAAGCGGACGGCAAGCGGCAGAACCCGCTGGTGAACGCCTGGCGGGGCCTGGAACCCGCCGTGTTCATCCCCTCCTCGATCATCATCCTCGGGCTCATCATTTTTGCGGTCGCGTATTCCTCGTCGGCGGAGGATGCCTTCACCAACCTCAACGGCTGGATCACCGACGGTGTGGGCTGGTGGTATGTGCTGGTCACCACGGGCTTCGTGGTGTTTGCCATCTACTGCGGCGTCTCCCGCATCGGCACCATCCGACTGGGCGCCGACGAAGAGCGACCCGAGTTCAGTTTCATGGCGTGGCTGGCGATGCTGTTCAGCGCCGGTATGGGCATCGGCCTGGTGTTCTACAGCGTGGCCGAGCCGCTGACCCACTACGTGAGCCCACCCGAGTCGCGCGGGATCCCGGGAGAGACGGCTCCCGCGGCCAATCAGGCCATGTCGCTGACGCTGTTCCACTGGGCCCTGCACCCGTGGGCGATCTACGTCGTCATCGGCCTCGGGATGTCCTACATGACCTACCGCCGCGGCCGGCCGCTGTCGGTGCGCTGGTTGCTCGAGCCGCTGCTGGGACGGGAGCGCATCGAGGGCCCCATCGGCCACGCGATCGACGTCACCGCTGTCGTCGGCACCCTGTTCGGCGTGGCGACCTCCCTCGGTTTCGGGATCACCCAGATCGCGGCGGGCCTGGAGTACCTGGGCTGGATCCAGATCAACAACTGGTGGACGGTCGGGATGATCGCCCTGATCACGCTCGTCGCGACGATCTCGGTGGTCACCGGTGTGAGCAAGGGCCTGAAGTGGCTGTCGAACATCAACATGATGATGGCCGCCGCGCTCGCACTGTTCGTCATGCTGCTGGGCCCCACCCTGTTCCTGCTGCAGGCCTTCGTGCAGAACCTCGGTATCTACATCCAGTCGCTGCCGGATTTGATGCTGCGCACCGCGCCGTTCTCCGACGGCGAGTGGCTGGGCGGCTGGACCGTCTTCTACTGGGGCTGGTGGATCAGCTGGGCGCCGTTCGTCGGCATGTTCATCGCGCGCATCTCGCGGGGTCGCACCATCCGGGAGTTCGTCGGCGCGGTGTTGCTCGTCCCGAGTGTGATCGGCGCGCTGTGGTTCACGATCTTCGGCGATTCGGCGATCCTTCGGCAGCGGGAGAGCGGCGACATGCTGGTGGACGGCGCCGTGGACACCAACACATCGTTGTTCCAGCTTCTCAGCACGCTGCCGATCGCGACGATCACCAGTGTGCTCGCGATCGCGGTGATCGTGTTCTTCTTCGTCACCTCATCGGATTCGGGGTCGCTGGTCATCGACATCCTGTCCACGGGTGGAGAGCTGGAGACCCCCCGGGTGACCCGGGTCTACTGGGCGGTCATGGAGGGGCTGGTCGCTGCGGTGCTGCTGCTGGTTGGTGGCGCCGGTTCCCTGACCGCGCTGCAGACCGCCTCGATCGCGACGGCGGTGCCGTTCTCGTTGGTGATGGTCGCAGCGTGTGTGTCGATGTTGCGGGCGTTCCGCTACGACCTGGCGACCACTCCGCGGCTGCTGCACATCTCGGTGCCGGAGGAGATGACCGCGTCGCGGCGCCACGACGTCTCGGCCACCCTGGCCGGGCTGGTCCAGGTGCGCTCGGTTCATCCCGACTCCTACGTGGTGCACCCGACCACCGGCGAGGTGACGTATGAGGAGCCGGTGGACCCCCTCAACGGCGAGCACGTCACCGACAGCGAGGAGACCGAAACCAAGACGCCCTGAGGATCTGCCTCACTTCAGCAGTGCCGCCAACTGCGGAAGCCACGCCGTGTCGGCGGGCACCCAGGGTAGGTCCTGAAGTTCATCGACACGGACCCACCGCAGCGCCCGGTGCTCGACGGGGTGCAGGTCCCCGTCGAGCCGGGTGACGAGGTAGGCGCGAAGCGTCGTCGTGCCGCTCAGCGCAACGTCGCCGCCGAGGCGACCGCCGACGGCGACCTCGATGCCGAGTTCCTCACGGAGCTCACGCGCCAGCGCCGCGGCATCCGTCTCGCCGGAAGCGACCTTGCCGCCGGGCAGTTCCCACAACCCGGCCAGTTCGGGAGGCCGGGCACGCTGGGCGACGAGCAGGGCCGCGTCGTGGATCAACGCGCCGGCGACCACGATCAGGTTCGGCGCCTGGTGTGGCATCGCTGGGTTCGACATCGGCGGGTTTGGCATCGCTGGGTTTGACACTGCCGCGAACGGTATACCTTCGAAGACATGGCTGTGTTAACGGACGACCAAGTAGACGCCGCACTGCCCGATCTCGACGGCTGGGAGCGCGCCGACGGCGTCCTGCGCCGCTCGGTGAAGTTCCCCGCGTTCCTCGACGGCATCGAAGCCGTGAAACGCGTCGGCGAGCACGCCGAGGCGCAGGACCACCATCCGGACATTGACATCCGTTGGCGGACAGTAACTTTCGCCCTGGTCACGCACTCCGAAGGGGGCATCACCGACAAGGACGTGGCGATGGCGGGCGAGATCAACCGGATCGTCGGGCAGTAGCGGCAATCCACGCCAGCGTGCCCAGCGTGGCGACGATGTAGATCAGGCCGGCCCACGCCAGGTACCACGGCCGAGAGATCGTCCAGATGCTGGGCTGCGCGAAACTGAGCAGCCACGGCACCCCGACGACCGTCAGGGCGAGCCAGCCCCAGCCGAGGATCCGCGCGCCCAGCTGGTCCCGTAGCGGGCCGTGCAGCAGCCAGATCATCAGCGGCACCACCCACACCCAGTGGTGCGTCCACGAGATCGGCGAGAGCAGCAGACCGAACAACTGGACGATCACGATGGCGGCGAGGCGGTCCCGGGCTCCGCCGACCGCGCGCCACGCCAGCAGCGCCAGCACCGCTGTCACGGCGATACCCGCCAGAACGACGGGTCCATAGCCGGCGTCGTAGCCGAGGATCCGGGAGATCGCACCACGCCACGACTGGTTGAACGACGTCCCGATCGGGCCGACCCGGCTCGCGTCGCCGAGCAGTTCGGTGAAGTAGTAGCGGGCCTGACCACCGACCACCACGGCCGACACGCCGACGGTCAGGAAGAACACCACCGCGGAGAACACCGCCGCGGCCCAGCGTCGGGCGCCGACGAGGTACAACCCGGACACCGCCGGCGTCAGCTTCACGCCGGCCGACAACCCCACCAGCAGACCCGACAGCCACCATCTCGTGCTCAGCACGGCCCAGAGGACGGCCAGCACCAGCAGGACGTTGACCTGGCCGTAGTCGAAGGTGCTGCGCAGCGGTTCGATCCAGATGCCCACTGCCGTCCACAGCATCGCGACACGCCGACCGGCACCCGCCGACCCTTCCCGGTCCGGAAGCAACCGCTGGCTGACGCGCACGACGCCGTAGAGCGCCGCGACGATGCCGAGTTGCCAGGCCAGCGCCACCACCCCGAATGGCAGCAGGTGCAACGGGTAGAACAGCACCGCCGCAAACGGTGGATACGTGAACGGCAGCGGAAAGTCCGGGGTCTGGTCGGCATACACGTAGTCGTAGAGCGTGCCGGGGTTGTCGACAGCGGCCGCGCCACCCAGATACACATGCAGGTCAACGAAGTTCGCGCCGGTGGGCAGCAGGTAGGTCCACGCGAGGCGGGCACTGATGCTGATGATCAGCAGCACCGGTGCCGCAGCCGACAGCCCGGCCGCCAGGCGGGAGCCGGGCGGTGCGGGGGCGGAAGCGGTGGCGTCTATGCCGACCGACTCTATCGAGCGGTCACCATCGGCCTTCGGTGCAGTAACGGTTGCATAAATGCCACACGTGTCACTTGAGTAACTCTAGTAACCGGCTAGCTTCGGGTTTCAGGCGTGCCATCAAACCGATTGGGAGAACCATGCATCGCACCGGGAAACTGTTCGCAACCACGATGATCGCAGCGGCGGGAGCGGTCTCGGCTGCGCTGGCGCTCAGCACCTCCGCGGCGGCGCAGCCAGCACCTGCGCCCGCTCCGGCCCCGGCTCCCGAGGTGCCCGGTCTGCCCTTCCTGCAGCAGCTCGCGACGAATCCACAGGCCGCTACCGAGCTCGTGCAGACGTTCGCGAACGTGATGGGCAACGCCGCGCCGACCGCGCAGACCACACCGGCCACCGTCGCCACCCCCGCGGAAGCCAGCGCATCGATCACCCTGCCGCAGCCGGCGGCCACACTGCCCGGTGCGGCGAGCGTCCTGCCCGGCAACACCACCACGGTCCCCGGAGCGACGGTTCCGGCCGCCCCCGCGTCGACCGCGACACCGTCGTTGCTGCCGGCCGCACTGACCGATCAGCTGGGTGTCCCCGGCGGCCTTATCTCGCTGCTGCCGACCGGCTCTCCGCTGGCCGGCCTGCTGCCCACGGGGGGCGCTGCGGCACCGGCCGTACCCGCGCCGGCACCTCCCGCCGCCCCCGTCGGCCCGGCGTTCACACCGTTGTCAGCCCTGCCCTGACGCTCGGATCCGATACCCGCCACCTGACCCACCGAACGCATTGGGGAAACATGCCAACGACCAAGACGAGGCTCACCACCGCGATGGCGGTGGGCTCGTCGACCGCGCTGCTGATGGTCGGCCTCACCGGAGTCGCACACGCCCAACCGGTGACCGCTACTGCACCGATCGACGGACTGCAGGCTCCGGGCCTGCCCGCGATGGAGAGCATCGGACCCGTCATCCAGCAGGCGGCGTCTGACCCGACCAATGCGGCATCGATGCTGATGGCCGCCGCCGCGGTGTTCGCCGGAGACGCGGCGGCGCCGCTGCCCTCCCGCGAGGTCGCGTCGGCGGTCAACCAGTTCGTCGCCCACCCGGTGGCGCACGTCCCGGCCACCGGAGCGACAGCCGGCCCTGCGGCGCACCTACCGGCGGGGGTCAACCCGGCACACGCGGTCGGTCCGACGCCCGAGGCACTGCCGCAGGCCGCACCAGAGGCACTGCCGCAGGCGGCACCCGAGGCACTGCCGCAGGCCGCGCCCGGGGTCGCCCATGAGCCGGTTCCCGCTGCGGCGCCCGGCCCCGCCCCCGCACCGGCGCCCGAGGCGGTTCCCGCACCGGCGCCCGCGCCCGGCCCCGGCGGCCCAGCGCCCGGCGGCGCCCCCGCCTTCGGACCGGATGCACCCGTCACGCAGGACTTCCTGTATCCGTCGATCAGCAACGGCTGCCTGGCCGACGGCGGAAACGTCCTGGCCACCGCGATCTCGGTGGCCGGTCCCGCCAAGATCCCAGCTCCGGGCCCCGGACCCGGTCAGACCGCGTACGTCTTCACCGCGATCGGTACTCCCGCTCCCGCCGCTGAGCAGAAGCTGCCCCTGAACGTCACCTGGGTGAACCTGAGCACCGGCAAGTCCGGCAGCGCCACCCTCACGCCCCGCCCGGACATCAACCCCGAGGGGCCGACCACGCTCACTGCCATCGCCGACACCGGATCGGGCAGCATCATGTCGACGATCTTCGGCCAGGTCACCACCACCGAGAAGCAGTGTCAGTTCATGCCGACGATCGGCTCGACCGTCGTCCCCTGACGCTGTGCGCCGAAATGGGGTTCCGGGTCGTTCCTGCTCCCGCAATCACGACCTGGAATCCCATTTCGCGGTGATCAGTAGGCCATGAAGAGGATGGCGTCGCGGTCGTAGTCGCGGCCGGGATGCACCTCGGACAGGTGGGCTTGAGCCTTCTCCACCAGATCGTCCTCGTCCTTGCCGGTGATCGCTTCGCCGCACGGGCAGTTCAGGTGAGTCTTCATACCTTCACAATGACACAGCAGCGACGTCCGTATGGGCCAGGACCTGTCCTTCGGACGGTGCGACGGCGAGCCTGTGGGACCCGGGCCGCGGCTCGTGAGACCTTGGAACGGTGACGGTCACGTTGGGTTACGCGACGGCCGGAGGTATCGAGCAGGACCTCGAGGATCAGGTCGCCGAGCTCACCGCCGCGGGCGTGGACCCGCGCCGGATCTTCACCGACAGGTCAGCAGGATCCGCGGACAAGATGCGCCCGGGGCTGCTGGCGCTGCGCAGCTACGCCCGCCCGGGTGACTCGGTGGTGGTCGTGGCGCTCGCCAGGCTGGGCCGCTCCGCCGCGGAGGTCGCCCAGACCGTCGCCGACCTCGCGACCCGCGGCATCACGCTGCGCTGCCTGCAGAACGGTCTGGACACCGCCACCGCCGCCGGCCGGGTGGTGGCCGAGGTGCTCAGCGACCTGGCTGCTCTCGACGCGGTCCATCACACCGAGACTGCGCACCGAGCGTGACCCCGGGACGCTCAGGCCTTGGCGGCCTTCGCCTCTTTGTTCTTGGCCTTGGCTTCCTTCTTGTAGGTGCGCACCTTCTGTAGCGATCCTGCGTCCAACACATCGGCCACCGACATGTGCGTGCCCGCCTTGCCGTAGTCGCCGGCCGCGGCACGCCAACCTTTCGGTGTCACCCCGTACTGCTTGCCCAGCAGCGCGAGGAAGATCTTCGCCTTCTGCTCACCGAACCCCGGCAGCGCCTTGAGTCGACGCAGCACGTCCTTGCCGTCGGCGCCGTCGGACCACAACGCAGCCGCGTCGCCGCCGTACTCATCGACGATCACCTGCGCCAGCGCCTGTACCCGCTTGGCCATCGAGCCCGGAAACCGGTGTATCGCAGGCGTTTGCGAGCACAGCGCGGCAAACTCCTCGGCGTCGTAGTCGGCGATCACCCGGGCGTCGAAACCACCGATACGATCTGCGATCTTCTTGGGGCCGCCGAACGCCACCTCCATCGGGATCTGCTGGTCCAACAGCATCCCGACCAGCAGGGCGAACGGGTTTGCTTCCAGCAGTGCGTCGGCTTCCGGGTCCTGGACCAGCTGCAAGGTGGGCACCCCGCCAGTCTAGGACGACGGGGTGCAGAGCGATCAGGTCAGTTCCGTTCGGGGGTCGGTGAGGCCGCGGGTGTGCGATCGTGGAGACGACATCCGGTCGATACGCCCCTAGGAGACAGACATGAGAAGGGTGATCGCACCTCTCGTGGCGGCGGTCGCTACCGCAATCGTGTTGGCCGCAACCGCGAACGCGATACCCGACCAGGGCACACCGGCCTTCGACGAGTACATGCAAGGCCTGCAACGCAACGGTTACAACCTCAATCCGGACACCGCCTGGCGCGTTGCACACCAGGCGTGCATCGGCGGCATCCCCGGATACATCGGTCTGGAACTGGCAGCACAGGGGGTCATCGGCCCCGGAGCGCAGCAGCGGGTGATGGAAGTGGCCACCAAGTACGCGTGCCCCGTTCAGTAGCACCGGCTAAAAGGCCACCCGCAGGATCCCGAACTATCCGCAGCTTCGCCGCACCACCCGTTTAAGGTGGCCACAACTGCACAGAAGGTGACATGTCGGGCGAGCTCGCGATAGCACTGACGGCCGCGCTGATCCTGGCGGCGATGGCCGCGGTGGTGCTCGCCGTCCGCACCAGGCGGGTCGTCGCCACCCCCACCGAACGCGCCGTCCACGCCGCGCTGCACACCGCGTCGCTGGCCGCTCGGGCCCTGCGCCAGGGCCTCGACACCGACTCCGCGGAGACCGCCGCTCCGTTCCTCCGGGGACTCACCGGTACCGGCGGGCTGGCGCTGTACAGCAGTGACGGCCAGCTTCTCGCCCGCGACCCCGCCGATCACGTGATCTGGGATGAGGTCATCCTCGAGGCCTGCGACGGCGCCGCGGGACAATCGATCTCGGGAGAGCGCCGGGTGTTGACGCACGCCAACGCCGCCACCGTCGTCGCGCAGCCGCTGCTGGCCGAGATCGGCGACATGCTCGGCGTGCTCGTGGTGGTGACGACACGCTCCCCCGCGCCCGGGATGCTGGGCGCCGTCGGCGAGGTCGCCCGCTACGCGGCCAGCCAGATCGAACTCGCAGAACTCGACGCCTCCCGGGCCCGACTCGACCGTGCCGAAGTCCTGGCCTTACGCGCGCAGATCAGCCCGCACTTCATCTACAACGCGCTCAACACGATCGCCTCGTTCGTCCGCACCGATCCCGACCGCGCCCGTGAGCTGATCCTGGAGTTCGCCGACTTCACCCGGTACTCGTTCCGTGCCGCCGGGCAGTACACCACCCTCGCCGACGAGCTCCGCAACATCGACCGCTACCTCAATCTGGAACGGGCCCGCTTCGGCACCGCGCTGAAGGTCACCCTGCGGGTGGCGCCGGAGGTCCTCAACGTCGTCGTCCCGTTCCTGGCGCTACAACCGCTGGTGGAGAACGCCGTTCGACACGGTTTCGCCGGCCGCGGTGGCGGATCGATCGAACTCATCGCCCGCGACGAGGGCTCCGACTGCGTCATCACCGTCGAGGACGACGGGGTGGGAATCGACCCCGACGCGCTTCGGACCGGTCCCGGAGATCCTCTCTCCGACGGTGTGCCGGCCGCAGAGGGCAACTCGGCGCATGTCGGCCTGACCAATGTCGACCATCGGCTGCGCGCGGCGTTCGGAAACGATTACGGTCTGGTGGTCGAAACGGCGATCGGCGCAGGCACCAAGGTGGTGATGAGGGTGCCGAAGTTCCGGTCGGGTGTGCGGGCCAGCGGCGCCGCGTTCGGGGCGGGAGGGTGATGGTGAAACCACTCACTGTTCTCGCGGTCGACGACGAAGCCCCGGCCCTCGACGAGCTGGCCTACCTGCTCGGCAAGCACCCCGATGTCGCCGAGGTGTTGCGCGCCGGCGACGCCNCCTCGGCATTGCGGGAACTCAACGCGCGCACCATCGACGCCGTGTTCCTGGACATCAACATGCCCGGCCTGTCCGGCATCGAACTCGCCGGGGTCCTGACCAACTTCTCCCAACCGCCCGCGATCGTGTTCGTCACCGCCCATGACGACAAGGCCGTGGCGGCTTTCGACGTGGGCGCGGTCGACTACCTGCTCAAGCCGATCCGTGACGACCGCCTGGACGAAGCGGTCCGCCGGGTCATGACAGCGCAGACGACCGACCCGGGTGCGGCTCGGGCGGGCGAGGGAGGCGACGCCGGCGGGCTCGGGGGCACAGAACCCGACGTGATCCCGGCAGAACTGGGCGGCGTCACCCATCTGGTGCCGCGCGACAGCATCGGCTGGGTGGAAGCCGAGGGCGACTACGCCAGACTGCACTCGGCGTCGGGCTCACATCTGGTGCGCATCCCGCTGGGCACGCTCGAAACCCGCTGGCGCGATCACGGTTTCCAGCGTGTGCACCGCTCGTATCTGGTGGCCCTGCGCCTGGTGACGGGCCTGCGCTCCACCGACGGCGCCGTCCTGGTGCGGCTGCGAGCCAACGGCGCGTCGCCGGCGGTCGAGCTTCCCGTCAGCCGCCGTCAGGCCCGGGAACTGCGTGACAGGGTGGTGCGGAATCCCATGCGCAATCTCAGACCCACCGGGAGCAATGATGACTAGCGGTGGCGTCCCGCAGCGCCAGCGCGTTGTCCTCGCCCATCGCCGGGGCGCGCGGATGGTGCGCACCCGGGTGGAGGTCCAGGAGCAGACACAGGTCGGTGACGCACTGGTACGCGGCCTGGTGCGGGCCCAACTGGGCCTGGCTCTGCGATTGGCTGCGGTTGTGGTGCTGCTGATCGGATCCATCCCGTTGCTCAACGCGATCTTCCCGGATCTGGCTGCGGTCGCGGTGTTCGGCATCCGGCTGAACTGGCTGGTTCTCGCCGGTCTGGCCTATCCACTGGTGTACGGCATCGGCTGGTTCTACGTCCGGCTGGCCGAGCAGGCGGAACGCGACTTCGTCGGCGTCGTCGACGCAGAGCCATGACCGGCGAACCGCTGACAGCTGTCGCACTGCTCGCCGCCGCGGTGGCCACCGTGGCGATCGGCGTCTACGGCGTGCGTTTCTCGCGCACCACCTCGGACTTCCTCGTCGCCTCCCGCACGGTGGGCCCGCGTTGGAATGCCGCCGCAATCTCGGGTGAATATCTCTCGGCCGCATCGTTTCTCGGCGTCGCCGGGTTGATCGCCAAGTACGGCGCCGACGCCCTGTGGTATCCGGTGGGCTTCACCGCGGGTTATCTCGGGCTGCTGTTGTTCGTCGCGGCGCCGCTTCGGCGGTCGGGCGCCTACACGGTTCCCGACTTCGCCGAGTTCCGACTCGGGTCGGCGCGGCTACGCAAGGTCGCGATGCTCGTCGTCGTCGTCATCTGCATCTTCTATCTGGTACCGCAGTACCAGGGTGCCGGCTTGACGCTGAAAACGCTTCTGGGCCTTCCGGTGTGGCTGGGCCCAGTGGCGGTCGGCGCCATCGTGATCACCAATGTGGTCGCCGGCGGGATGCGTTCGATCACGTTCGTGCAGGCGTTCCAGTACTGGCTCAAGCTGACCGCGGTCGCCATCCCGGCGCTCGCGCTGACCGCGCTGTTCCTGACCGACCGCGGCGGTGAGCTGGGTGGTCCGCTCCCGCCGACGGTGCAGCAGGCCACCACGGTCGCCGTCGAGACCGATGTGGTCGTTCAGGTCTCCGAGCCGGCGGGAATCGAGGTGACGGGCACACTCGATGGTCGCCGCGTCGAGGGGGCATCGGTCGGGTCGGCCGGTGAACACACCCTGGGCGCGGGCAGCACACTGACCCTGGCGGCCGGCGCGGCGACACCGGTGCTGGCGGGCACCCCGGCCGCCGGCACCGACTGGATCGCGTCCGGTGGCGGCCTCGGTGGCCCGCACCCGATGTATCAAGTGCTGTCCACCATGGTGGCGACGTTCCTGGGGACGATGGGCCTACCGCATGTGCTGGTGCGGTTCTACACCAACCCCGACGGCCGGGCCGCACGACGCACTGCGCTCGCGGTGATCGCGCTGCTGTCGCTGTTCTATCTGTTCCCAACGCTGTTGGGGATCTTCTCCCGGCTCTACGTCCCGCAGCTGTTGATCACCGGAACTGCCGACGCGGCGGTGTTGTTGGCGCCGTCCTCGGCGATCGCCGGGCCCGTCGGGCAACTGCTGGCCGCACTGGTCGCCGCGGGCGCCATCGCCGCGTTCCTGGCGACGTCCTCCGGTTTGCTGGTGAGCTTGGCGGGCGCACTGGCCACCGACGTGTTGCCCGGCCGGGTGCGCGACTTCCGGCTGGCGGCGGTGGTCGGCGGGCTGATCCCGATCCCGTTGGCGCTGGCGGTCTCTGGCGGACTGGAGTTGTCCCGCAGTGTCGGCCTGGCATTCGCCGTCGCGGCGTCGACGCTGTGCCCGCTGCTGGTGCTGGGCATCTGGTGGCGGGGACTGACGGCGATGGGCGCGACGTGCGGCCTGGTGGTGGGCGGGCTGCTGTCCGGTGGCGCCGTGACCGTCGCGGTGGCCGGCGGAATCGACGAGAACGCGATCGGCGGGTGGCCGGCCGTACTGATCGGTTACCCGGCGGCGATCAGTGTCCCGCTGGCTTTCGCGACGATGATCGTCGTCAGCCGCGCCACCCGCACGACGGTGCCGTCCGATGTGGCGCAGACCTTTGCGCGCATGCATGTTCCGGAGAACCTGGGGATGGGCATCGAGCGGATGCCCAGGGTGAGCTGACACCTTTCACCGTTCGTCGTCGGCGATCGACCGCTCACCGCAACCACTCCCGGCCTCAGCGTGTGACCCCCCGTCAGGCCTGGGTATGTGACCCACATCTCAACTAGGTTCACCGCAGTACCGGTTCACTCAGTCAGGAGCGTGAGATCAAGGTGTCCGAGACAGATTCTCCCATTCGCCCAGAGGCGATCAGCGGCGAACGCTATCTGGAAGTCCAAGCCAGTCCCGAATTCCAGGAACTCCGAAGTAGGTTGCGCCGCTTCGTGTTCCCCATGACAGCGATCTTTCTACTCTGGTACGCCATCTACGTTGCCCTGGGTGCCTTCGCCAGTGACTTCATGGGCACCCGGGTGTGGGGTGACATCAATATCGGCCTGATCATCGGATTGGGCCAGTTCCTGTCCACCTTCGTGATCACCGGAATCTACGTGCGGTTCGCCAACCGCGAACTCGATCCGCGCTCGAGCAAGATCCGCGCCGAACTTGAGGAAGAGCTGCTCAAATGACCACTTTTCTGGCTCAATCCGAGACGGTCGGCAACCCGATCGCCAACATCGGCATCTTCAGCCTGTTTGTCATCGTCACCATGGTGGTGGTGATCCGTGCCAGCAAGAAGAACGCCACGGCCGCGGAGTTCTTCACCGGCGGGCGCGGGTTCTCGGGCACGCAGAACGGCATCGCGATCGCGGGCGACTACCTGTCGGCCGCTAGCTTCCTCGGCATCGCCGGCGCGATCGCGGTCTACGGTTACGACGGCTTCCTGTACTCGATCGGCTTCCTCGTCGCCTGGTTGGTGGCTCTGCTTCTGGTGGCCGAATTGCTGCGCAACACAGGCAAATTCACGATGGCCGATGTGCTGAGCTTCCGACTCAAGCAACGACCGGTGCGACTTGCTGCGGCAACGAACACGCTGACGGTGTCGCTGTTCTACCTGCTCGCCCAGATGGCCGGTGCCGGTGGCCTGGTGGCGCTGCTGCTCAACATCGAGAGCCGTTCGGGCCAGTCCATCGTCATCGCCGTCGTCGGCATCTTGATGATCACCTACGTACTGGTAGGCGGCATGAAAGGCACCACGTGGGTGCAGATCATCAAGGCCGTCCTGCTGATCGCCGGTGCAGGAATCATGACGATCATGGTGTTCGCGAAGTTCGGCGCGAACTTCTCCGAGATCCTCGGCGCCGCGCAGTCGGCGATCAGTGGCTCCACCACCGCCGGTGTGGCCGACCGGGACGTGCTCGCCCCGGGCGCTCAGTACGGCGGGTCGCTGACCTCGCAGATCAACTTCATCTCGCTGGCGATCGCCCTGGTGCTCGGCACCGCAGGTCTGCCGCACGTGCTGATGCGCTTCTACACCGTGCCCACCGCCAAGGAGGCCCGGCGTTCGGTGGTCTGGGCGATTGCCCTGATCGGCGCGTTCTACCTGTTCACGCTGGTGCTGGGCTACGGCGCAGCGGCGCTGGTCGGTCCGGACCGCATCCTCGGCGCAGCCGGCGGAGTCAACTCGGCGGCCCCGCTGCTGGCGTTCGAACTGGGCGGCGTGATCCTGCTGGGAGTGATCTCGGCGGTGGCGTTCGCCACCATCCTGGCGGTGGTCGCCGGCCTGACGATCACAGCCTCGGCCTCGTTCGCCCACGACATCTACGCCACGCTGAGGAAGGACCACAAGGTCACCGAGGCCGAACAGGTGCGGGTGTCGCGGATCACCGCGGTCGTGCTCGGCGCAATGTCGATCGGCCTGGGCATCCTGGCCAACGGACAGAACGTCGCATTCCTGGTGGCTCTCGCGTTCGCGGTCGCCGCGGCGGCGAACCTGCCGACGATCGTCTACTCGCTGTACTGGAAGCGGTTCAACACCCGCGGCGCGCTGTGGAGCATGTACGGCGGTCTGATCTCGACCATCGTGCTGATTGTGCTGTCCCCGGCGGTGTCGGGCGGGCCGACGTCGATGATCAGCAGCGTCGACTTCTCCTTCTTCCCGCTGGCCAACCCGGGCATCGTGTCGATCCCGCTGGCCTTCATCCTCGGCATCGTCGGGACCCTGACGTCGCCTGACGACGAGGATCCGAAGGTCGCCGCCGAGATGGAGGTGCGGTCGCTGACCGGGATCGGCGCCGAGAAGGCGGTTGCCCACTAAGCGCCACTCTTCGCCGGAACGGTATTCCAGCAGGCCGCATCTCGGGCGGCGCCTGCTGGAATGCCGTTCCGGCGGAATAACGGTGCGTGCGGGCCCGGCTCGTCGGGAGTTGAGAAGTTCGGGCCGATCAGCCGCTCTTGCGGCGGAATTCGCGACGGCTCTCCAGCGGCCCGTGCGCCCGTGGCTGTTTGGCCCCGATGTCGGTGTGCGCCGAGCCTGCGGCGGACTTGGACTTCTTGCGCTCGAGCGCCTCGCGGAACTTGCGCTTGGTGTCGTCCTCGCGCTCGGTGTCGTCCTGGGACGACTCCGTTGACCCTGCCGACTCCGTGGGTGCCATGACCGAAGCCTAGCGCCTCAACGCCTCCCCGGCGGCATGCCGTAGACGTGGGAGATGGGCAGGGTCATCAGCACCCGCCGATCGTCGACCATGGCCCGGCGGAAGTCGTCCCAGTCGGGGTGCTCGCCCGAGATCTCGCGGTACAGCGCGACCAACCCCTCGACGGTGTCGTCACCCGGGTCGGCGGCCGGCGGGGTCAGCTCGGCGTCGCCTTCTGCCACCGCGTAGGACCACCCGTCATCCGAACTGACGTGCAGCGCGGCGCGAGGGTCGCGGCGCAGATTGCGGGTTTTGGCCCTGGGCTCGGTGATCGACACCGAGATGGTCAGCGCGCGAGCATCAAAATGATAGGAGACGTTGGACAGCTGCGCCCGCCCGTCACGTTTGATGGTGGCCAGCACGCCCAGCGAGTTCCCGGCGATCACGGCCAGCAGCTTGTCGTCGAAGGCATCGCGCGTCATGACAAGAGCCTACGACTCACATCGGTCTGGGATGATCGAACAGATGGCCCGAAACCCGGTAATCGACGGCAGCGTCCTCGACGGCGTGTCCGCCACCACGCTGTGGACGTTGCGCAACCGTGCCGTCGAGGCCAAACGCTCCGATGGGGTGATCCGAGATCCGTGGGCGATCACCCTTCTCGACGCCATCGCCTACGACTACGACAAGTTCGGCAGACCGGGCCAGGTACACGCCCTGAGGGCCCAGGCGTTCGACGCGGCGACGCGCCAGTACCTGCTGACCCACCCGAAGGCCGCGGTGGTCGCCCTGGCCGAGGGTCTGCAAACCAGTTACTGGCGGCTGGCCCGCGACCGTGCCAACGCCGACTCCGCCTGGTATTCCATCGACCTGCCGCCGGTCATGGAGCTGCGGGAGCGCCTCCTGCCCGCCGAGGACCACATCGTCGGGCTGGCGCAGTCGGCGTTGGACCGGAGCTGGATGGACCGCGTGGACGCCACGCACGGGGTGTTCATCACCGCCGAGGGATTGTTGATGTATCTGCAGCCGGACGAGGCGCTCGGGCTCATCACCGACTGTGCGCGCCGCTTCCCCGGCGGAGCCATGATGTTCGACTCGATCCCGCACTGGTTCAGCGGCCGGACCCTGCGGGGGCTGAAACTCTCCAGACGCTACGTGGCACCGCCGATGCCGTTCGCGCTGAGCGCCGACGAGAGTGCCGCGCTGGCCGGAAACGTCCCCGGGGTACGCACGGCGCACGACATGCGGCTGCCGGCGGGCCGGGGCTGGTTCAAGATCGCGTCCCACCCGTCGCTCGACCGCGGAATCCTGCGCAGCATCCGGCCGAGCGTCACTCTGCTGGAGTTCGGCTGATGCCGCGCTACGCCGCATTTCTGCGTGGGGTGAACGTGGGCGGTGTCAACCTCAAGATGTCCGCTGTCGCCCAGGTGCTGCAGGACGCCGGATTCACCGATGTCACGACGATCCTGGCGAGCGGCAACGTTCTGCTCGACAGTCGATCCGGGGTGGCCGCGGTCAGGAGGAAGGCCGAGCAGGCCCTGCGTGACGAGTTCGGGTACGACGCTTGGGTGCTGTGCTACGAAATGGACGCGATCGCAGAGATTTCGGCGGCGTACCCGTTCGAGCGCGAGGTCGAGGGCCACCACTCCTACGTCACGTTCGTCAGCGACGAGGCCGTGCTGCGCGAACTCACAGAGCTCGCAACCGATGCCGGAGCCGGGGAGAAGATCACCGCCGGGGCCGGGGTGCTCTACTGGCAGGTGCCCCGTACCGGCACACTCGACAGCACCATCGGCAAGACGATGGGCAAGAAGCGCTACAAGTCGTCGACCACCACGCGCAACTTGCGCACCCTCGACAAGGTACTGCGCAGATAGCGCGGAGCGGAGAGACATCACCGATGACCGGAAAGCACACCGTCGATCTGACCGGGGTGTCAGAGACTGCCCTGCTGACGTTGCTGGTACGCGCGTCGGAGGCCAGGCGACCCGACGGCATCCTCGACGACCCGATGGCGGTCCACCTCGTCGATTCCATCCAGTACGACTTCGCCAAGTTCGGGTTCACCCGGCGCCAGGATATGGCGTTGCGCGCGTTGACTTTCGACAAGCAGGCCAGGCGATACCTGCTCGACCACCCCAGGGCAACCGTGGTGGCGCTCGCCGAGGGTCTGCAGACGAGTTTCTTTCGTCTCGACGCCGCCGACGTGGGTCATGAGTTTCGCTGGTTGACCGTCGATCTGCCGCCGATGGTCGAGCTGCGCCGCAAGCTGCTGCCCGCTTCCGACCGGGTGACGATGTGCGCACAATCGGCGCTGGACTTCGCCTGGATGGACAAGGTGACCACCGAACACGGCGTCTTCATCACCGCGGAGGGGCTGTTGATGTATCTGCAGCCCGACGAGGCGATGGCGCTGATCACCGAGTGCGCGGCACGGTTTCCCGGCGGCCGGTTCATGTTCGACCTGCCGCCGGCGGCCTTCGCCGCCCTGGCGCGACGCGGCGTGCGGACGTCCCTGCGTTACCGGGTGCCGCCGATGCCGTTCACGCTGTCGGTCTCGGAGGCCGCGGACCTGGTCAACACCGTTCCCGGGGTACGCGCTGTGCACGACGTGCCGCCCGAGCGGGCCCGGGGGGCGCTGCTCAACGCGTTGATCTGGACAGTGCAGCGCACTCCGCTGCTCGACCCGGTACGGCCGGTCACGACCCTGCTCGAGTTCGGCTGATCAGCCGAAGGCCGTCTCCACGTAGCGCAGGGCCTCCTTTTTGTCGATACCGAGCGCCCGCGCCGCGGAAACGTATGTGTTCGCCGCGGTGGCCATCGCGGCGTCGGCGGGATCCGAACGCGCCACGAAAGTCCCGAAACGTCCCCTCGTTTCGAGGATGCCCGCTGTTTCCAACTCTCGGTACGCGCGCGCCACGGTGTTGACTGCCAGGTTGATCTGACCAGCCAGCTCGCGGACCGTCGGCAGCCGGGTGCCCGGAGTGAGCTGCCCGTCTCGGATGCCGTCGATGATCTGCGATCTGAGCTGGTCGAACAGCGGCCTGGCAGCGTGCGGATCAACGCGTACCCAATCCCCCAACTCGGCCACGTGCCCAGTATCACCCACAGCGGCTAGTTTGGTGGGGTGCAGGTGACGGTATGCAGCGGAGCCGGGATCTCCGCCGAGAGCGGAGTGCCGACATTCCGCGACGTCGAGACGGGTTTGTGGGCCAAGGTCGACCCCTACGAGATCTCCAGTGCGGAGGGCTGGCGCGAGCACCCCGAGCGGGTGTGGGCCTGGTATCTGTGGCGCCACCACATGATGCGGGCCGTCGCACCGAACAATGCCCATCGCGCGGTGGCTGCGTGGGAGGACTACGCCGACGTGCACGTCGTGACGCAGAATGTGGACAACCTGCACGAGCGCGCCGGCAGCAGCCGGGTGTACCACGTCCACGGAAGCTTGTTCGATTTCCGTTGCGACGAATGCCAATCCGCGTACGCAGGCGAAATCCCGGCGATGCCCGAGCCGGCCGAGTCCGTGACGCCGCCGCAGTGCGAATGCGGCGGGCTGATCCGGCCCGATGTGGTGTGGTTCGGCGAAGCGCTGCCCGATGACGCGTGGCAGCAGTCGGTGGACGCCGTCGTCGGCGCCGACCTGGTCGTGGCGGTCGGCACCTCATCGGTGGTCTACCCGGCCGCCGGGCTTCCCGAGTTGGCGGTGGCCAACGGCACCCCGGTGATCGAGGTCAATCCCGAGCCCACCCCGCTGTCGACGAGCGCGACGGTGACGCTTCGCGAGTCGGCGGCGACCGTGCTGCCCGGGCTGTTGCAGCGGCTACCGGCCCTGCTCAGCTGAGGGCCTCCCGCGGTCAGGCCGGCTTGATCGCGACGCCGATCGCGAACTCGGCGACCGGAAGCGGCACCCAGGCTGGGAAGGTCCAGTCACGGCGGGCGCCGGTCACCTGAAATCCGGCACCGACGATCGTGGCCTCGGTGTGGCGGTGCGTGTGGCAGTTGCCCAGCAGCCGCGGCCAGAACGTCGCGTCGGCGAATCTCTGCAGGCGCGCGCGGGCCCCGGCGCCTGCGATGTGTTCGAGGTAGCGCAGCTCACCGCCGGGGTGTAGCACCGAAAACAGCTGTCCCACAACCTGTTCCGGATTGTCGACGGAACACAGCACCAGCGAGCACACCACCGCGTCGAACTGCCCACCGTCGAGGAACTTCTCCACGGTCTCGGTTTCGACCGTGACCGGTATCGGGGCCGACGACGCGGCACGTTCGGCCAGCACCGCAAGCCGGTGCTCGGGTTCCACGGCGACCACCTCGGTGACGGTGTCGGGGTAGAACTCGAAGTTGGTGCCGGTGCCGGCCCCGACCTCCAGGACCCGGCCCGACAGCCCGGCCAGGTTCTCCCGCCGGAGGCGGCGCAGCGATTCAGGTTCTCGCGCGGACATCGCCGTCCACAGCCGCGCGAAGAACGGGTTATCGACGGTGTCGCTCATCAACGGTCTCCTTCAGCCAAGTCACCATCTCGCATGGGGAATCGGAGGGCCGGACGGCCCCGGATACAACATGCCCGAAACACATCGCTCGCAGCACGCGGTCGGCGAAGTCCTCGACATCCCCCCACGGCAGATAGGGACGGGAGATCAGCATCGCCGCCACTCCGTGAGCTGCGGTCCACAGTTCGAGAGCCAGCATGGTGGGGTCGCCCGGCGGATAGATTCCCTGGTCGATCAACGCCTGCACCGACGCGCGCATGTGGACGAACGCCGAACTGTTCAGTGTCATGTCGACATCGCTGCCGGGATGCCCCTCCCCCATGGTCGCGATCCGGTACAGCTCGGGCGTTTTCAGCGCGAAGCGCACGTACGCCAATCCCTGAGCCCGCAACACGTCGACCAGCGAAGAACCCTCATTGCCCGCGTACCCGGCGACTTCCTGCATCTCTGCGTCGAGCTTTTCGAAGTACTGCACGCACACCGCGTCCAGCAACGCGTCCTTGTCGGCGAAGTGCAGATAGATCGACGGCGGTGTGACCCCGACCCGTTCGGCCACCGACCGGATCGACACTGCTTTCGCGTCACCGGTTTCCAACAGCAGATCGGTGGTGGCGCCCAGGATCTCGTCCCTGAGCTGATCGCCCGAACCCCGGGGGGCACGGTGCCGCCGCAGCCGCTGGCCGGTCACGTTAACCGGCTTCTCGTCCCGATGCGACGCGTTCAGCCACCGGGGGCGGACCCGCCGCTCGATCATCTCCGGCGTTCTCGCTGAAGCCGATTCGTTCGTGCAATCGAGCCAGCGGTTTGGGTGCCCACCAGTTCCAGCGACCCAGCATGTGCATGAAGGCCGGCAACAGCAGCATCCGGACCAGGGTGGCATCGGCCAGTATCGCCAGCGTGAGGCCGACACCGAACATCCGCATGAACGCCACTTCAGCCGCGATCAACGCCGCGAAAGAGATCGACATCACCAGCGCCGCTGCGGTCACGACACGGCCGGTTCGGGCCAGCCCGAGGGCGACGCTCTCGTCGTTGTCCGCGGCCGTCTTTCCGGACTTGAGCCAGTACTCGCGGATCCGCGAGATGAGGAACACCTCGTAGTCCATGGACAGCCCGAAGGCGATGCAGAACAGCAGCACCGGCATGTTGGCCACCAGCGTGCCGGTCGGTGTGGTGCCCAGTGCACCGAGGTGGCCGTCCTGGAAAATCCACACCAGCGCACCGAATGCCGCGGTCAGTGACAAGACGTTGAGCACCAACGCTTTCAGCGGCAGCACCACGCTTCCGGTCATCAGGAAGAGCAGCACGAACGTGATCGCGGCGATGATGGCCAGAACCATCGGCAACCGGGAGGTGATCGCGCCGGCGCTGTCCCGGTTGATCTGGGCGAGGCCGGTCAGCTGTACCTGCTGACCAGCCGGGGGCGCCACCGAGTGCAACCGGTCGAGTTGGGTCTCGGAATCGTCGGAGAACAACGGTGCCGAACTCGCCACGGTGAGGAAGGCGCTGCCGTCGGCCCAACCCGCGGCAGCCGACGGCGGACCGACCACTGACCCGTTGACGAATGTGCCGCGCGGCGCGGAGACGGAGGAGACGTCGTCGACGCGGGACAGTTCGGCGGCGTAGCCGTCGAACGCGTCAGGGCTGACCCCTTCTGTGCTCGGCATCACGACGGTGACGTTCGTCGAGGAGTCGACCGCGAAGTCCTCACGCAGCGCGTCACCGATCTGGCGTGCCGACGCCGATGACGGCAGCACCCGGTCGTCGGGGAAGCCCCACTGGGCGCCGAGGAACGGGACACCCAGCAACACCAGCAGCGCGACGACCGCGACAGCGATCGGCACCGACCGCCGCATGACGAACTTGGTCGACCGGTACCAGAACATCTGCTCGATCGGCTTTGGTGCGGGTTCGGGCCTGCGCAGGATGCGCCGCAACAGCTTGCGCACGTCCAGCGAGTCCAATCGGTCGCCGGCGAGGACGATCGCGGCGGGCGCCACCACGATGGCCGCCACGGCCGCGAACCCCACCACGGCGATGCCCGCGTAGGCGAAGGACTTCAGGAAGTACATCGGGAACAGCACCATCGCGACCATGGCGAGCGCGACCGTCATCGCCGAGAACAGCACGGTGCGGCCGGCGGTCACCATGGTGCGCACCAGCGCGCGGTGACGATCCTCGGGGCCGATCAAACGGCCAGCGTCGGCGGAGCCGACTAAACGGCCAGCGTCGGCGGAGCCGACTAAACGGCCAGCGTCGGCGGAGCCGACTAAACGGCCAGCGTCGGCGAGTTCGTCGCGGTATCGGCTGATGATCAGCAGGGTGTAGTCGATGGCCAGCGCGAGGCCCATCGCGATCGTCAGGTTCAGCGCGAAGATCGAGACGTCGGTGACCATCGTGACGGCGCGCAGCACCGCCATCGAGCCCAGGATCGCGAACGCGCCGACCGCCATCGGCAGCGCGGCGGCGAGCAACCCGCCGAACACCCATACCAGCACAACGAAGCTCAGCGGGATCGCGATGGCTTCCATCGTCAGCAGATCTTTTTCGCTCTGGGTGTTGATCTGCACGTAGGTCATCGCGACGCCGCCGGCCCGCACGGTGACCCCGTCACGGTCGTAGACGAGTTCGTCGGTCAGTTCTTTGGCGTGCCGCTGGGCGGCGCTCTCGCCGCCGGTGATACCCGCGACGATCAGGCCGGTCTTGCCGTCCTCACTGATCAGTGCCGGGGCCGCGGCGGGCGGCGCCGTCCACGCCGAGGTGATGTTGGCGACGTACGGGGATCGCTCCAGTCGGGCGGCGATGTCGGTGCCGGTGTCCGTCGCGGCGACGCCCTCGACGCCGTCCTCGGCGGTCACGCTGATCACCAATTCCATGTCGCCCTGGCCGAACTTGTCGACCAGCAGCGCGGAGGCGTGGGCAGACTCCGACGTCGGGTCCTGGAAGCCGCCGGCGGACAGGTGCTGGGTCACCGGCACGCCGACGATCCCGCAGCCGATCATCAGCAGCAGCGCGGCGCCCAGGATCCGCCGCGGTGCTGCAATCGCCGCCGAAGCGATGCGCTGGAGCACGTGCCACCTCCGTGAAAATCGCCGTTAAGTTATCAGCGATAACTTAGTGGGTCAATAGGTGGCACCGGGGGGCGGCGATGACTTTGTGGGCGGTGTCGAGTCGACATGATCATGAACCAGCCCACTGCACAGAACTCGGCCAAGGCGATAGATTCGTCCCCGATGACGACCGAACAAGCCACCCGTTCGACCACCGGGGGCGGCGACATCGGCCTGCTGCTGCTGAGACTCGGGGTGGGCGCAGCCCTCCTGCAGGCAGGCCTGATCAAGGCCCTCGACCTCACCACCACCTCCCAGTTCATGGCCGATGCCGGATGGCGGCTGCCAAAGGTCGCGGCGTTCATGGTGACTGCGGCCGAGACGCTGGGCGGCATCGGACTGATACTCGGGGCGCTCACTCCGCTGGCGGCATGTGCCGCGGTCGGCTCAATGCTGTGCGCGTGGGCGGTGAACGTCTCCGGAACGGCTTTCTGGTCCGAACCGTTCAACATCCCGTTCCTGATCGGCGTCGGCGCGGTCGCGCTGCTGTTCACCGGGGCGGGCGGCTACTCCGTCGACCGTCTGGCCTTCAACCGGACGCACTGGCCGAAGCGGGTCGCCGTCGGCCTCCTGGTCCTCGCGTTCGCCGCAGCGGTGCTGACCTGGGTGGCGCTGTACGGCGTGAATCCGATCCACCTCACGACACCGACACCGTGATGGCTACCCGCCGGTAGATCGCCGACCCTACCGAGCGGTAACGATTGCCACCATTTTCCGAATCGCGGCTCACAGATTCCTTAATGGCGGTGGTTACTGTTCAGTACATGTGGATCGACGACACCAGTGCTGATGTCATCAAGGTTGACTTCGAGGCTCTCTACCACGGCGATGTCCTGGTAGAGGGAGTCACCGCGGAGCAGCTCGACGACGAGCACGCCCTCCCCACCGCAGTGTGAAAAACGCGCGCCCCACCGGGGCGCGCGTTCCTCGCTGATCGGTAGCCGGACTCCGGCGCGCGCTGCTTCGATGCGCCCCTTCGTCTCTGTCACATCTCCCGCTAGACAGCAGCCTTCTCCGCGGCCGGAACCACCATGTCGGCCAGTCGCTCGCTGATCAGGCGCTCCGCCTCACCGACAATCCGTGCGACCAGATCACCGACGGTCGGGATGTCGTTGATCAGTCCCATGGCCGTGCCGACCGTCCAGATGCCGGCGTCGATGTCGCCGTCGTCGAACACCCGGCGGCCGCGCACTCCGGCGACGAGGTCCTTGACGTCTTCGAACTGACCGCCGCCCTTGAGGATCTCCACCACCTCACGCGACACCGCATTCGAAGCGACCCTTGCGGTGTTGTGCAGGCTGCGGAAGATCAGCTCGGTGCCCCGCTCGTCGCCGGCCACGATTGCTTCCTTGACGTTGGCGTGAATGCAGGACTCGACGGTGCACATGAACCGCGATCCCATGTTGATGCCGTCGGCGCCGAGCGCCAGCGCAGCGACCAGGCCGCGGGCGTCGGCGAACCCGCCCGAGGCGATCATCGGGATCTCGATCTTGTCGGCAGCGGCCGGGATCAGCACCAGGCCCGGGATGTCGTCCTCACCCGGATGCCCGGCGCATTCGAAACCATCGATGCTGATGCCGTCCACACCGAGGCTCTGCGCCTTGACCGCGTGCCGCACCGACGTGCACTTGTGCAACACCTTGATGCCGTTGTCGTGAAACATCGGCAGATGAGGTGCCGGGTTGGAGCCCGCAGTCTCGACGATCTTGATGCCCGCGTCGACGATCACCTGGCGGTACTCGTCATACGGCGGCGGGTTGATCGCGGGCAGGATCGTCAGGTTCACCCCGAACGGCTTGTCGGTCAGATCCCGCGTCTTGGCGATCTCGTTGGCCAGATCGGCCGGCGTCGGCTGGGTCAGCGCGGTGATGAAACCCAATGCACCCGCATTGGCAACCGCCGCAACCAGTTCGGCCCGGCCGACCCACTGCATGCCACCCTGGGCGATCGGATGCTCGACGCCGAACGCCTCGGTGAACTTCGTCGAAATAGTCATACGGAATGCTCCCTGTGTTGTCTACTCTTCGCGCAAGCGCTCATCGCGGCGCCATGCGGATCGCGCCGTCGAGGCGGATCGTCTCACCGTTGAGCATCGGGTTCTCGACGATGTGCACTGCCAACGCGCCGTACTCGTCGGGGTCACCCAGACGGGCCGGGTGGGGAACCTGCTTGCCCAGCGAGGCCTGCGCTTCTTCCGGCAGCGAGCCCAACAACGGGGTCTTGAACAGCCCGGGCGCGATGGTGCAGACGCGGATGAACTCGCGCGACAGGTCGCGCGCGATCGGCAGGGTCATGCCGACGACACCACCCTTGGACGCCGAGTACGCCGCCTGCCCGATCTGACCCTCGAATGCCGCGACCGATGCGGTGTTGATGATGACGCCGCGCTCACCGTTGATCGGCCCGGTCTTGGCGATGCGCTCAGCGGCAAGTCGGATCACGTTGAAGGTTCCGATCAGATTGACCTGGATGACCTTCGTGAACCCGTCGAGCGGAAACGGTCCGTCCTTGCCCAGTGTCTTGACCGCGTTGCCGATCCCGGCGCAGTTGACGTCGATGCGCAGCGGGCCCATCTCCTCGGCGGCGTCGAGTGCAGCCGAGACCTGCTCGGGGTCGGTGACGTCGGCCTCGACGAACTTGGCACGCGCGCCCAGTTCCTTGACCGCGTCCTCACCCTTGAGGTCGATGACGACGACCGACGCTCCCCGGTCGAGCAGCCGTTTCGTCGTCGCGAGACCGAGGCCCGATGCGCCTCCGGTGACGACCGCCACCGCGTCTTTGATCTCCACAGATCGATTCCTTCCTCTGTCCTTGTTGCCCGTGTTTCCTCTAAACCCATTCCTGCAGAACAGCTTCGGTGTCCGCGCCGGGAACCCCCGGCGGCTTCGGCGCAGGCGGGGCGCTGCGCGAGAACCGCGGCGCGGGCGCCGGGTACAGGTAGCCGTTCTCGCGGTAGAAGGTGTCGCGCTCGGTGTTGTGCGACTCGGATTCGACTTCGGCGAACGACAGCACCGGCGTCACGCACGCGTCGGTGCCGGCGAAGACCCCGGCCCAGTGATCGCGGTCGTGGGCGGCGATTGCCGTGGTGAAGGCTTCTTTGAGCTCCGGCCAGCGGCTCATGTCGTTCTGGTCGGGCAGGTCGGCGCCGTCCAGGCCGATGCCTTTGAGGAACTCGGCATAGAACTGCGGTTCGATGCAGCCCACCGCTATGTGGCGCCCGTCGGCGCAGGTATAGGTGTCGTAGTACGGCGCGCCGGTGTCGAGCATGTTGACGCCGCGTTCGTCGCTCCACATGCCCATCCCGCGGAACGCCCACATCATCATCGACAGCACGCTCGACCCGTCCACCATCGCGGCGTCGACGACCTGCCCCTTGCCGGAGCGCTCCCGCTCCCACAGCGCCGAGAGCACGCCGACGAGCAGGAACATCGAGCCCCCGCCGAAATCACCGACGAGGTTCAGCGGTGGCACCGGTCGTTCGCCGGCGCGCCCGATGGCGTGCAATGTTCCGTTCAGCGAGATGTAGTTGATGTCGTGGCCGGCCTGCTGGGCACGCGGGCCGTCCTGACCCCAGCCGGTCATCCGCGCATAGATGAGCTTGTCGTTGACCTTCGCGCAGTCCTCGGGACCGAGGCCCAGACGTTCGGTGACACCGGGGCGGAACCCTTCGATCAGCACGTCGGCTTTGGCCACCAGCCGCAGCACCAGCTCGCGACCCTCGTCGCTCTTGAGGTTGGCGGTCACCGACCGCCGATTGCGCAGCAGGTAGTCGCCTCCGGGCTTGGTCGCCGGCCCGGGACCCTTTCCCGGGCGCTCGACGCGAACCACGTCGGCACCGAGGTCACCGAGAATCATCGCCGCGTGCGGGCCCGGGCCGATACCGGCCAGTTCCACGACGCGCAGTCCTTGCAGTGGTCCAGCCATGCCAAACCGCCCTCCATCGAAATCGCTCAGTTGACCGCCGACATAGCTTACTTGTATAACCAAGTCGGACGGCCACGGGGCATCGAACCCCAGACAAGGGGACGTGCATGACCACCATCGATTCCGGCGCCGAGGCACACTCGGGCAGTTATCAGGGTTTCGACGACCTCACCGTCGCGCTCGACAACGGGGTGCTGGTCGTGACGTTGAACCGGCCGGAGAGCCTTAACTCGCTCACCGCGCCGATGCTGACCACCTTCGCCGAGACCCTGGAACGGGCCGCGCAGGACCCGCGGGTGCGGGTGGTTCGCATCGGTGGGGCCGGCCGTGGATTCTCCTCCGGTGCGGGAATCAGCGAGGAAGACCACGCCAACCCCGGCGCCGCGGGAACGCCGGCCGACGTGCTGGATGCCGCCAATCGCTGCATCCGTGCGATCGTGAGCCTCCCGCAACCGGCGGTTGCCGTGGTCCAGGGTGCCGCCGCCGGCGTCGGCGCCTCCTTGGCACTGGCGTGTGACATCGTATTGGCTTCGGAGAAGGCATTTTTCATGCTGGCGTTCACCAAGGTCGGCTTGATGCCCGACGGTGGGGCGTCAGCCTTGATCGCCGCGGCGGTGGGCCGTATCCGCGCCATGCGGATGGCGCTGCTGGCGGAGCGGATCTCGGCCGCCGACGCGTACGGGTGGGGCCTGGTCAGCGCCGTCCATCCCGCCGACGAGTTCGACGCCGCCGTCGACCAGGTGGTCTCGACGCTGGTATCCGGTCCGGCGATCGCACTGCGCAAGACCAAGGACGCGATCAACACCGCGGCGCTGACCGAACTGGAAGGCGCGCTCGAACTCGAGAAGCAGGGCCAGTTGGCGCTGCTGGACTCCCACGATTTCCGCGAGGGCACGCGGGCCTTCCAGCAGCGCAGAGCCGCGAACTTCACCGACTCCTGACGAGCGGCCCCCCTCCCTCGTTGAGACTGCATTCCTGGCGAAGAAGAGCGAGTGGGAGCCGCCGCCAGTGCAGTCTCAACAGCTGTTCGATCACGGTCGTCGCCGGCCGGAAAATCGTTCGACGTGGCCACCTCTCGTCGGCGACCATCTGACGGTGAGCATCCAGCCCGACATCGAACAACCGGTAGCACACGCCGGTTGGCGGGTGCTCGCGCCGTTTCAGTCCCGTGAGTACCGACTGCTGATCGCTGCGGTGTCGGTGTCCATCTTCGCCGAGGGCATGTGGGCCGTGGTGATGACGCTGCAGGTGATCGCCCTCGACAACGACCCGATGTCGCTGTCGCTGGTAGCGACCTGCCTGGCCGCAGGCCTCGTCGGCTTCGTGCTCGTCGGCGGGCTGGCGGCCGATCGGATCAGCCAACGCGCCATCATCATCACCGTCGAGGCCGTCAACACCGTTGTCGTCTCTGCGGTAGCCGCACTCGGCCTCGTTGGGGCACTGCAGATCTGGCACATGGCTGTGGCGGCCGGCGCCCTGGGCATCGCCGCGGCATTCTTCTTCCCGGCCTACAGCGCGTTGTTGCCACGCATCGTGCCCGCCGAACAACTCCTGGCCGCCAATGGAGTCGAAGGTGTTGTGCGCCCGGTGTTCCAGCGCGCAGCCGGACCGGCTGTGGCCGGCCTGGTGGTCGGGGCGACGTTCCCGTCGCTGGGGGCCGTGGTGGTGGCCGCCCTGTTCGGCGTGGGCCTGGTGCTTCTGCTGGCTACCCGCGAGCCCATCGAAGCCGCTGCCTCCCAACCTGATCAACAACGGTCGCGGCTACTGCGGGACCTGCGCGACGGGTTCGTCTTCGTTCTGGGTACACCCTGGTTGCTGTGGACGCTGCTGTTCGCCAGCATGTTCGTGCTGGTGGTGCTCGGCCCGATCGAGGTGCTGCTGCCCTTCATCGTTCAGGAGCGGTTCGCCCATGGTGCCCAGACCTACGGCTTCATCCTCGCGTTCTTCGGGATGGGCAGTGCGCTGGGGGCTTTGGGCGTGTCGTCCACCCGCCTACCACGTCGATACCTGACGGTGATGATGGCGATGTGGAGCGTGGGCTCGCTCCCGTTGGCCATCGTCGGGGTCACCTCGTCGTTCCCGCTGATGGCCGCGGCGACATTCGTGATCGGCGTGACCGACGGTGCCGGAATGGTGATCTGGGGCACGCTGCTGCAACGCCGGGTGCCGCCGCACATGCTCGGAAGAGTGTCGAGCCTGGACTTCTTCGTGTCACTGGCATTCATGCCGGTGTCGTTCGCGATCGTGGGCCCGCTGTCCAAGATCGTGTCGATGGAAGTGATCTTCCTGGCGGCGGGGGCGGCACCGGTGTTGTTCGCCGCAGTGGCGGTGTGGGCGGCCAAGATGCGCCGCGACGAATTGGACCACCCGCTGCGCTGACTCGCGGCCGGATTCCAGCGCAATCGCGGCGCTACCCGCACGTCACCCCGGAGTAACGCCTCTGAACTTGGCTTTGCGCATGACCGAGAAGTTCCACCTGGCGTGGTTCCTCAATTTTGTCGCCGACGAATGGAACGGCACCTGGGGTGACGGGGCGCGGGATTTCACCGGGGAGTTCTACGTCGAAATGGCTCGCGACCTCGAGCGCGCGAAATTCGACTACGTGCTCATCGAGGACAAGCTCATGGTGTCGACGGCCTACGGCGGCACCATGGAGTACGACCTCAAGCACGGGGTGAACCCGAAACACGACCCGGTTCCGCTTGCGGTGCTGATGGCCAACGCCACCAGTCACCTCGGTGTCGTGCCCACGATGTCGACCAGCTTCTACCCGCCCTTCCTGCTGGCCCGGCTGTGCAGCACCATCGACCACATCGCCCGAGGGCGGTTCGGCTGGAACGTCGTCACCTCCGCCGAGGACCGCGCCGCCCAGAACTTCGGGCTCGACAAGCTCTACGAGCACGACGAGCGGTACGTGCGGGCCAGCGAGTACCTGGAGCTGGTCAGCAAGCTCTGGGAGTCGTGGGAACCCGACGCCGTCGAACGCGACCACACGACCGGGGTGTTCGCCAACTACAAGAAAGTGCACACCGTCGATTTCGTGGGCAAGTACTACAAGTCGCGTGGACCGCTGAACACCGCCCCCTCCCCGCAGTACCGTCCCACGATCGCCCAGGCCGGCGCGTCGCCACCGGGCCGGGAGCTGGCCGCCCAACATGCCGACACCATCGTGGCACCCGCCAACGGCATCGAGGCGATGAAGGCCTATCGTGACGACATCCACGCCCGGATGACCGCACACGGTCGAGATCCTGAGCACTGCAAGGTGTTCTATCTCGTCTCCCCGATCGTCGCCGACACCCACGAGGAGGCGTTGGCCAAACGCGAGCGCTGGTTCAACGATCCGCTGTACATCGAGTACATGCTGGCCGAGATCTCATCGATCACCGAAATCGACTTCGCCCAGTTCGATCTGGACGAGCCGCTGCCGGAGGTGTCGACCAACGGCGAGCGCGGGTCGCTGGAGAGCTTCATCTCCCGCGGCAAGGACAAGACCTTGCGCGAACTGGTCACGGGCAGCGGACTCACGGGCAATGTCCAGTTCGTCGGCACACCCGATGAGGTCGCCGAGGAGATGGGCTCGGTGATGGCACAGGTCGGCGGCGACGGCTTCCTCATCACCAGTCCGGTGATGCGGCTCAACCGCCGCTATGTCACCGAGATCACCGACGGTCTGGTACCGGCACTGCAGAAGCGCGGCCTGGCCCGCGGCGACTACACCACCACGATGTTGCGCGACCACCTGCGCGAATTCTGAGGATGACAATCATCGAAGCGCCGCTGCGCAACCCGGGCGCCGACGACCCGGCCAGCTGTGCGGTCGACGCCGCAGTCGCGGCTCTGACAGCGGGCCGAATGGTGATCGTGGTCGACGCTGAAAACCCTGGTGGCGACGCAGATCTCATGCTCGCGGCCGCGCATGCCACACCAGATCGATTGGCATTCATGATGCGCCACACGAGTGGCATCATCTGCGTCCCGATGCAGGCATCCGACCTCGATCGGTTGCAGTTACCCCCGATGGTGGCGCTCAATCAGGATCCCAATGGAGCCGGCTACACGGTGTCGGTGAACGCACGCCGGGGAATCGGCAGCGGGATCTCCGCGACTGATCGGGCCAGGACAATATCGATACTGGCAGACCCCGGCAGCACGCCGAGCGACCTGAACCGGCCTGGCCACGTTTTCCCATTGCGGGCGGTCGAAGGGGGGGTGCTTCGCCGGGCGGGGCATACGGAGGCGGCGGTCGACCTGGCCAGGCTGGCGCGGCTGCCACCCGTCGCGGTGATCTGCGAAGTGGTGGATGACGACGGGGCGGCGCTGCGGGGTTCACGGCTGCGCCTTTTCGCCGCCGAACACCGGTTGCCCATCGTCACGATGTCAGACTTGATCGCATACCGACGCAGTACCGAAATGTTGATCGAATTCAAGGCGTCCAGCCGCCTGCCTACCGACCACGGCGTCTTCCAGGCGTGCGGGTTCCGTTCAGTTTTCGACGGCCGCGAGCATCTCGCGCTCGTGATGGGAGATATCTCCGAGGAGGCTGTTTCACCGACGCTGGTTCGTGTCCACACCGAATGCTTGATGGGCAATGTCTTCGGCTCCGAGAGCTGCGATTGCAACCTGCAGCTGATGTACGCCATGAAGATGGTCGCAGCCGAGGGCCGAGGCGTCGTGCTGTACCTGCGTGGCCACGCAGACCCGCACGGCGGCACCGATGCCCGCGACCAGGGGGTCGGTGCGCAGATTCTCGCGCACCTCGGGGTGCGGCATATGCGCCTGCTGACGAACCACCAGGTCAATCGGAGCGGACTCGGCGCCTACGGCCTCGAAGTCGTCGAGACACTACCGTTACCCGCCTGACACAGGATGTGATGTAACACAGGCGAATCACTGTCGGCAAAGCGCGTTTACAGATGGCTGTTTCCATGTGCCGATCGGGGTTGTGAAGATCGGAGCACAATTGGTGTCAGCAGGCGAACCATTCGGGGTGTGCAGGCCAACGTTCCGGCACACCGGGTCGATCCGTCCCGAGGTGCTCTACCAACGACAGCGGCATAGCCCAGATCGACTGAACAACTCACATCGGCGCACCTACGATCTACTGCGGTCGACGCTCGTGTCGACGAGCAGGAACATTCTTCTTGTCGAGCGTGAGCTCACCGACGCGCTCTCGGCCAGCCGCAGCACCGTCCGGGCGGTGCTGCAGCAACTCGCCCGCGAAGGGCTGGTCACTCGCGAGCCCAAGAACGGAACCCGAGCCATTGGTTCGCTGCTACTGCCCATCGACGAGCTCAAGACGATGGACCAGCTCGCCCGCGAACCGTCTGCCCCGCTCGAAACTCACACGATCGAATGCCGGCAGGTCGGCCGCCCACCGGTGGTGTGCGACCGCCTGGGACTGCCCGTCGGCTGGAGCGTCCTGATGATCGAAAGCCTCCTGGTGCACGACGGGCTCACGATCGGGGTCACCGTCGGCTACATCGCCGTGAGCGAGGGCCAGTCTCGCGGTATCGACGTGGAAGGGCTGGACGTCATCTCGATTCTGGAGCAGAAGCTCGGGATAGACATCGGCCCCAGCCGTAGCACCGTCGGCGCCGTCACCGCCGACGAACAGACCGCTGACCTGATGGGTGTCGATGTCGGCGCCCCACTGATCTGGCTCGAGGATGTCATCGAAGACGACGCAGGACAGCCCAGGGCGCTGTCCCAGCTTCGGCTGCGCGGCGACCGAATCGCGTTCAGCGCCATGACTCGTCGAATCATGTGAGGTTTCAGAAGCTCGCCAGGTTACCGCGCAGGTGCGGGGAGTCGTAAGACGTCCGGGCCAGCCCGCGGACCTGTAGCTCTGGCACCAGGCCGTCGGCGATCTCGGCAACCACACGCCGGTTGAGGGGCCCGGCCACGAACAGCACGCCGTCTCCGCCGACTTCGCCGATCATCTTGCCGAGCTCGTCGGCCACCTCGGCCGGAGTGCCCACCGGCTCGACGGCGTGGGTTTGGGCCGCGACTTCCCGCAGGGTGCGCCCTGGATCCCCCAGACGCGCGGCCAGCGAACTCTGGTGTCCGTTGGTCTCGAACTTCGCGGCCAGATCCTGCAGCGGGGTGTCGACGTCATAGGGCGAGAAGTCGATATCGGTGATGAAGCCCAGTCCCGCCAGCCCTGCCTCGGGGTTCGCCCAGACTTCGTCGTCGTGGCGCTTCTTCCGGTCCACCGCTTCGGCATGGGTCTCCCCCAGGTACGGCGTGCACAGGAACAACACCTTGACCTCGGCCGGATCTCGCCCGGCCGCCTCCGCGCGACCGAGGACGTCGTCGCGGTACTCCTTCATCTCCTCCACGGAGGTCGCGGCGGCGATGATGCTATCCGCGTTTCGGGCCGCGAATTCGCGCCCGGCAGACGATCCGCCTGCTTGGATCAGTGCCGGCCGCCCCTGCGGAGGCGGCGCCGTGTTCAGCGGACCGCGACTGCGGAAGAACCTGCCGTTGAAGTCCACCGAACGCACCTTGGTGTGATCGGCGAAGACCTCGGCCTCCAGGTCGGCGACGACGGCGTCGGCGTCCCACGAGGACCACAAAGCGCAGACAGCGTCGGTCATCTCCTGGGCGATCTCATAGCGGAGGTCATGCGCGGGCTGGCCCTTCTTGCCGTAATTCTGGGCCGCCCGGTCGGAGCTTCCCGTGACGATGTTCCACCCCGCTCGGCCGTCGGACAGGTTGTCCAGGGTCGCGACCAAACGAGCCAGCAGATATGGCTGATACTCAGTCACCGCGAGTGTCGGTACGACGCCGATATTGCGTGTCGCGCTGAGCATCACGGTGGCCAGGACCGCGGGGTCGTGCTTGGGTACCGCCCGCGCATTCTGCAGGTAATACCGCATCGACTTCTCGTAGCCGTCGGGCACGTAGGCGGAGTCCTCGATGATCAGGTAGTCGAAGCAGGCACGTTCGAGCGCGCGGATGAAATCGACGTGGAACTCGCCGTTCATCCAGTCCGTCGCGGCCGTGCCGCGCCACTGGCTCTTCCAGTCGTGCACCCCGAAACCGTTGCCGAGGAACCAGGCCAGATGCATCCTCCTGTCGCCATTCACCTGAGCGCCTCCTCACCGACGTCGGCACCCCGGTTCCGGTGCCGTTCAACAGTTGTGGGATCACTCAATGCGGCGCGGGTCATCGGGGTGTGTCGGATACCGAACGACTCCATTGCGCCGCAGAGCATTGGTTACACCCATGGCTTCGACATCCGCGTGACCCCCATCACCTGCCCCAAGCACCCGCGTAAAGCGCTCGACTTCTCAGCGGCGAAGAGTTGAAACAAATCCATTTGTTAATTGATGTCACCACTTCCGCTCACCCGCCTGACGAGGAGGATTTCATGGGAATCGGCCTTCACGAGCTCTGGACCGGCGGCGGTGTGCATTGAGACCCAGCCTGACCCGCCCCGTGCGGCCTGAGACGCTCTACCAGAGGAACCGGCAGACTCCGGACCGACTCAACAACTCGCTGCGACGGACCTACGACCTGCTGCGCTCGACCCTGCAGAACGGACATGGTGACCAGTTCCTGGTCGAGGGCGAGCTGATCGATGCGTTGTCGGCGAGCCGCAACACCGTTCGCGCCGTGCTGCAGCAGCTCGCCAAAGACGGTCTGGTGACCCGCAGCCCCAAACGCGGCACCCGCTCGGCGGCGGCAGTGAAGCTGCGCATCAACCAACTCTCTCCCGTAAGGGAATTCGGTGGTGACGCCAGCATCCGAACCGAGCTCAAGACGCTCGAATATCGAACCCTGGGAGGCCTCCGTTTGGTGCGCGAGCGCCTGCGGCTCCCGCCCGATTGGACGGTGCTGATGATCGAGTCGCTGCTCATGCAGGACACGCAGCCGCTGGGCATCTCGGTGAGCTACATCGCGATGCACCCCGACCAATCCCGCGACCTCGAGTTCAACGAGCCAGACCCCCTCCTGTTCCTGGAGCGGCAACTCGACGTCAAGATCACCGGCAGTCGTACGACGATCGGCGCTACCGCGGCCGACGAACAGTCCGCGGCCCTGGTGGGCGTTGTGCTCGGCGCACCGATGATCTTCTTGGAGGACATTCTCGAGGATGCGAGCGGGCAGCCGCGCGCGCTGTCGCAGTTCCGGATGCGCAGTGACCGGATCGCCTTTACGGCGTGTGCGTCGCGGTCGGCCTGACCCCTCCCCCGGGTCCGCGGCGCTCACCCGATGGCCTCCCTGAAGCCGGCGCCGTTGGGCGACACACCGTTTCGTGGGGTCGCGCCACTGAGTGGTGCTGGGTGTTGGCGGACCAGAGGGCGGCGTAGCGGCCGCCCAGTGCCAGCAGCTGCTCGTGGGCGCCGTCCTCGACGATCAGCCCGTTGTCCACGACCAACACACGCTGCGCAGCGCGGGCGGTCTGCAGCCGGTGGGCGATCACGATCGTGGTGCGGCCCCGCGACACCTGACCCATTGCGCGCTGCACCTGCGCCTCGGTGGCCAGGTCCAGGTTTGCCGTCGCCTCGTCCAGCAGCAGAATGCGCGGGTCGACCAGGAGGGCTCGGGCCAGCCCCAGCAGTTGGCGCTGCCCCGCCGACAATGACCCGCCCTGCTCACTGACGGGAGTGTGGTAGCCGTAAGGCAATTCGGCGATGAAGGCGTGCGCTCCGACCGCGCGGGCCGCCTGTTCGACGAGCAGGTCGGGTGCATCCGGGTTGCCGTAGGCGATGTTGGAGCGGATCGTGCCCGAGAACAGAAACGGCTCCTGCGGGACATAGCCAAGTTGGCGGCGGTACGCCACCAAGTCGAGTTCCCGCAGCGGCAATCCGTCGATCAACACCGTGCCAGAGGTAGGGTCGTAGAACCTGGCAATGAGTTTGACCAGCGTCGACTTGCCCGCTCCGGTGGTGCCCACCAGCGCGACCGTCTGCCCCGCCGGAATCTCCAGGGAGACATCGTTCATCGCGACCAGGCCGGTGCTCGGGTAGACGAACGTGACGTGCTCGAGCTGGATCCGACCGTCGAGCCGCTCCCTCCGGGCGCCCGACGCCGCCGCAGGGGTAGTACTCGGCGTCCTCAACAGCTCGCGCAGCTGGGTCAGCGCAACACCAGCCTGCAGCCATTGATCGAACACGAAGGACAGCTGCTGAATCGGTGTGAAGAACAGATCCAGGTAGAGCAGGAAGGCGATGAGGACGCCGTAGCTGAGGTCACCCGCGGCCAGGCGCGGTGCCGCGAACGCGAGGGCGATCACCTTCGCAACGATGCTGAGCAGCAGCAGGAAGGGAAAGAACCGGGCCATCAACTCCGCCGAGCGAACCCGCGCCGCGCAGTAGGAGTCCGCGAGCACCGCGAAGCGCGCTTCGTTGGCCGGTTGCTGACAATAGGCCTGGCTCACCGCAACCCCCGCCAGGCTCTCCTGCATGTTGCCGTACAGCACCGAGACCCGCTCGCGGGCCAGCAGGTAGGTCCGCCCCGACTCGCGGCGGAACCACAGCGTTGCGGCGATCAGGAACGGCAGCACCACTGCGGTGGCCACAGCCAGCTGTGGATCGAAGATGGCCAGCGCCACCGCCACCCCGGCGCAGGACAGCAGGCTCACCATCGCCGTCAGCAGGCCCTGCTGGAGAAGCTGGGCGAAGGCCTCCACATCGGAGGTCATCCGGGTCATGATGTGGCCCGCCATGAACTGCTCGTAGTAATTGAGCGCAAGCCGCTGCAGGTGGGCGAAGGTGCGCACGCGCAGACCGAACAGCACCCGCTCCGCCGTTCGCTGGGTGTAGACGACCATCACCCTGGTGTTGATCCAGATCAACACCTGCACCGCCGCAAGCACCAGGCACACTGCGATGAGGGCCCGGTGGGAGTTCTTCAGCACACCATGGTCGAGCCCGTACCGAATCAGCATCGGCGCGGAGATCCACAACATCCCGTCGATCACCACCAGCAGGCTCGCCAACAGCAGCGGCCGGCGGAACGGCCGGAATACGCTGGCCATCGAGAGCTCCCGGACCGGCGCGGTCGCCTCTGCCATGTCGATGTCCGGCTGGTCACGCAGAGGCGGCAGTGCCCGCACCGCGTCCGTCAGCTTGGGGGAAACACTGGACAGCCCGGCCAGCGTGGAGGCATCTCCACTCATCCCGGGCCCCTGCGATCCCGAGGCCGCCCGGGTAGCCGCCTCGCTGGTGAAACTGCTCATCTTCGGCGCACCCAGCCGCGAGACACCCTGGGGCCAGGCCGCCGGATCGAGCGCGGTCACCGGCGGATCAGCTGATGCCGAACTGGAGGACTCGGCATCGGGTCCGGTCAGCAGTTCGCGGAACAGCGCCGACCGTGCCAGCAACTCCTCGGTGGTCCCAGTGTCGATGATCCGGCCGCGGTCCAGCACGATCACCCGATCGGCGAGCATCAGGGTCGAGCGCCGGTGCGCGATGAGCACCGTGGTGTGTCGGGCACGCACCTCCTCCAGCGAGCGGTGGACGGCGTGTTCGGTGCGTGCGTCGATTGCGGAGGTGGCGTCGTCGAGGATCAGCACCGTCGGGTTGGTCAGGGCCGCGCGAGCAAGCGCGAGTCGCTGCCGCTGTCCACCGGACAGGGTGAAGCCACGCTCCCCGACCAGGGTGTCGTAGCCCTCGGGCAGCCCAGCGACGAATCCGTGTGCGTGCGCGGCCACTGCGGCACGCTCGACCTCGTCATCGCTGGCATCGGGGCGGCCGAATGCGATGTTGTCCCTGATCGTCGTCGAGAACAGGAAACCCTCCTCGAAGACGATGCCGACTGCCGCGCGCAGCGAGGTCAGGCTGTAGTCGCGGATGTCGCGCCCGTCGATCCGAACCGTCCCGGCGGTGGGGTCGTGGAAGCGGGCCAGCAGGTGGGCCAACGTCGATTTGCCGGACCCGGACGCGCCGACGATGGCCACCGTCTCGCCCGGCGCGACCCGCAGAGAAATGTCGTGCAGGACCGTCTCGCCACCGGGATAACCGAAGTCGACGTGGTCGAGTTCGACCAAGCCGACCGGTTCGGTGAGCACGACGGGGTCCGGCCGCTCCTGGACGCGCGACTCGATCGAAAGCAGCTCCACGATCCGTTGCGCTCCGGCCCGCGCCTGTTGGCTGGTGGCCATCAGCCCGGACAGGAAGCGCACCGGCGCGACGAGTTGCAGGATGTAGCTGCCGAACGCCAGGAACACGCCCAGGGAGACCTGGCCCTCCATCACCAGCCACCCCCCGAGTGCGAGCATCGCAAGCTGGGTCAGCCCCGGAATGGCGTCCAGTGCGGCCGAATAGACAGCGGTGATCCGCGCGGTACGCAGCCGGGACTGAAATAGCTTGCCCGCCTCAGCATGCAACGCGTCCTGCTCCTGGCTTTCCTGGCCGAACGCCTTGACGACGCGGACTCCGGTGACCGCTTCCTCGACCACTCCCGCGACGCTGCCCTGGAAGCGTTGGTCCATCCAGCTGGCCGGAAAAGACTTGCTGCGGAACCGCATCGCCACGATCAGGAAAGTCGGCACCGACACCACCATGGTCAGCGCGAGCAGCGGCGACAACACCACCATGACGACCAGCGAGACGAGAAGCAGGGCGATGTTGCCGTAGGCAACGCCGAGTTGTTGCAGAAACATCTGGATCAGGGTCAGGTCGCAGGTGGCCCGGGACATGATGTCGCCGGCCCGCAACTCGTCGCGTCGGGAGGCATCCAGATACTGCATGTGATGGTGCACCCTGACCTGCAGGTCGCGCTGGGCGCGGACCGCCGCACGCCCGCCGACGGAACGCCGCAGATAGTTGGCCACAAAACTCGCAAGGCCCGTGACAAGCAGGATGCCCAGCCACAGTGGCAGGGAGCGCCGCCGTTCGACGATCGTGTCGTCGAGGATGATCTGTTGGATCAGCGGAACCAGGCCGATCAGGCCCATGGCAATGATGGCGAGCACCACCCCGGCCCAGATCCCGAATCGGTTGCGCCGGCTCAGCACCGGCGCCAGCAGGCGCAAGGTGCCGCGTCCGAACCGTCCGTGGTGCTTCGACTCGACCGGGGGCAACGGAGAGGAGTTGCCGGCTTTCGCTTCCCGAATGTCGAGTGGAGTCGTCATCACTCGATAGCACAGTGTCTGCGATTCCGGCCGAAAACGTCGCTGTTGCGGGCGGATTGCGCTACCGGGGCATCTCAGACGGTGACGCGGGGGTCTGCCACGGCCTGCATGAGATCAACAATGATGTTGGCCAGCACGTAGAGCACACCGATCACCAACGTGACACCGGCGATCGTATTGAAGTCTCCCTTGGAGATGGCCTGGGCGATGAACAGGCCGATGCCGGGCCGGGCGAAGATCAACTCCACCACGATGCTGTTGCCGATCATCCCGGCCAGCTGCAGACCCAGCAGGGCGAACACCGGGCCTACCGCGTTGCGTAGTGCATGTTGAATCAGAATACTCTTCTCACCAATGCCTTTGGACCGGGCAGTGCGGATGTACTCGGCCCGCATGGTGCCCTCAAGGCTGCTGCGCAACACTCGACCCACGGCGACCGCGGGTGTGATGGCGATACACAGCGCCGGCAGGATGAGGTGCTTCAGTGCATCCCAGAACAGCACTGGGCGGCCCGCCAGCAGGCTGTCGATCAGCAGGAAATGTGTTGGCCCGGTCGGGGCGTCGTAGAACGAGGTCTGCCCGGTGACCGGCAGAATATCCAACCATCGGTAAAAGATCAGCATCGCCAACAAACAGGCAAGGAAGACCGGCACGGACGCGCCGGAGATCATCACCACTCGGAGCACCCCCGAACCGCGCCAGCCTTGCGCGGTGGCCAGGCCGAGGAAACTCCCGATGACCGCGATGAGGATTCCGGCGACAAAGACCAATTCCAGAGTCACAGGTAGGAACTCGAGGATGTTGTCGGCGACGGGCGTCCGCGTCACGGTGGACACACCGAGATCGCCCTGCAATGCCTTGCCGAGATAGCCGAGCAACTGGACGGGTAGCGGATCGTTGAGCCCGAGTTTCTCCCGAGCGGCCTCGTAGACCTCCGGAGGTGCCTTCTCACCGACCAACGCCACAACCGGGTCGACCGGAGCGATCTTTTGCAGGGTGAACACGACCGCGACGAGCGCGAGCAACACGGGAACGGCTCCCAGGAAACGCCGGCCGAGCGTCATCAGCATGGCGGTTCCTCCTCAGCGGTCGCGGATGCGGTCGCGCAGCGCGTCACCGGCGAAGTTGCTGACGATGGCGATGAGCCCGACGGCCACGGCGGGGAAGATGGGAATCCACCAGGCACTGAAGATGTGGGTCAGACCCTGGGCACTCATCGCGCCCAACTCGGGCGCGGGCTGTGGCGCTCCGAGTCCCAGGAAGGACAGACCGGCCAACAGCAGCACCAGAGCCGAGATATCGAGGCTGGCAGTAACGATGGTGACCGGCACCGCACCTGGCAGCAGATGGCGGGTGAGCTGGCGTCGCCGGCCGGCACCAGCGATGCGGGCCGCCTCCATGTGAGGCGAGGCGCGCAGCTTGCGGATCTCGGCACGGACGATCCGCGCGTAGAGCGGCCACCACACGATCGCGACCCCGATGAGCGTGTGGATGTAGGACGGGCCCATCGCGGCCACCACCGCGATCGCCAGGATTGGCCCGGGGAGGGACAGGAAGACGTCGGTGATCCGCATCAGTGCGGCGTCGACGACGCCTCCGACGGCGCCGGCGATCAGGCCGATGAGGCCGCCGATGAGCACTCCGGAGGCGACCACAGCGAGAGCGCCCCACCAGCTGGTGGACATGCCGACCAGGACCCGCGACAGCACGTCACGGCCAACCGTGTCGGTGCCCAGCCAATTCTCGGCACTGGGCGCGGCCATGGCTTTCCCGGCCGGCACCAGCGGGTCGAAGGGGGCGAGTAGCGGGGCGAAGATCGCGACCAGAAACATCGCCGCGAGCGCGCCGAAGGCCAGCCAGCTCGGCGCCGAGGTGCCGCGAAAGTAGTCCTTGACCGCCAGGGTGGCTTTTCTGCCTGAAGGAATGGGAACTCGAATTCCGGGTACATACGGTTGTGCGACTGCCACGGTTCCTCCTGTAGCGACTGCATCGGACGTCTCTGCTGCGAAGTTCACACGCAACCGGTATCGCGGACAGATCAATCACGTTGCGGGGCTATTGCGCGTCAGGCCATGACGTTTCACCGAACGTCACATTTGTTCAGCCGGCGCCGTCAGCTCGGGGCGGGCGCGGCCGGCGGGAACCGGCGAGCGGTGCTGCGGGCGAGCATCGCACCTCCCGCCAGGATCCCTGATACCACCGCCAGGCCACCGCCGGCACCGAGCACCGCGATGAGGAGGTTCACGCTTCCGGCACCGAGAAATGAACCCATTCCGCACGCGATCCGGTAGGTGGCGACGCCAGTAGACGGATTCGGGCTCAGCGCCACGATCAGTACCGGGGGCGCGGACAGGGCGATGCCGTGGACCACCCCGAACAGAGCGGCCGACCCGAAGAACCCTCGAAGATCATGCACGGTAGCCAGCAGGGTCACCGCAGCGATGCCCAGCAGCAGCGCGACGGCCAGGCAACGCGCCGGGGGCATTCGCTCGAATAGCCGCCCGGACAGCGCGAGCACACCGATCTGGACGGCGGACAGAATGCCCAGCGCGACGCCGATGTTGGCCGCAGACATGCCGTAGGCGTGGCCGACCAACGGCAGCGCCGTGTTCTCGATGCCACTGCGTAGGTAGTTGCCAAATAGGCCCAGCGCGAGCGCCATCCGTAACACCGGGGGCAAGCTGAGTTCCGGCAGTCCGATTCGGGGCCGGTAACCTCCGGCCGGGGGCGGCAATCCGGGCAACAGGAGGACCGCTGCCACGGCAACCACAACGCCGAGCCCGGCACAGACCAGAAAGCTGAGCCGATAGCCGTCCAGCCCGGAAAGCAGCCCGGCGATGGTGCCGCCGGTAGGTGCCCCAAGGGCCGCACCGAGTAGTTGGAGCCCTTGATTGGAGCCCAACACCTGTTGAGGACGGCTGTGCATCCGGACGGCGACTTGCAGCGCCGCCCCGGCGACCACGGCGCTTGCCAGGCCTTGTAGCACCCGGGAGCCGATCAGCCCACTTGTGCCCTCGGACAACGCAAAGCACCCCTCGCTGGCCGCGAACAGTCCAAGTCCGATCGCAATGGACGCTCGGGCGTCGACACGGGTGATCACGCGGGTACCGAGCACATCGACGGAGACGATACCCAGCGCCGAGACCAAGATGAACGCGGTCACTTCGGCGGTGGACAGGCCGAGTTTGATGGCATAGAGCAGTTCGATCGGCGCGGTCATCGCCATGATGAACCCGACCAGAACCATGGTGACCGAATAGCTCCATGGATGTGCGCCTGGAATATGAGCCGGCGTCGCGGGCGGTATCGGCGTGGTCACCGCTGACCACGCGGCGTCTGGTTGATGTCGGTGTCCTCAGAACTCGCGGAGCGTGTCGCGCAACGTCGTAGTGGTGTAGGCGGTCCGGGTGAGCCCGCGCCGCTGCAGAGCCGGTACCAGGCCATCGCAGATCGACTCGATGTACTTTCGCGAGAGGTCCCAGCCGGGCTTGGCGATCAGGAAGCCGTCGCCACCGACTTCCTCCATGGCCTGACCCATCTTCTCGGCGACCTGCTCGGGGGTGCCGACGAGTTCCAGACCACGTTTGGCCCGGTGCAGCACGAGTTGGCGCAGCGTCTTGGGCCCGGGACTGCCGTCACCGCGCATGAAGTACTCCAGTGACCCGCGTTCACCGTTGGTGGTCAGGTCCGCTGGCAGCGGCTCGTCGAGATCGAACTGCTTGAAGTCGATCTCGGTGTTCGACGAGATGCTGACCAACGATTTCTCCACGTAGGAAGGATGATCGAGCAGTCGCTCAACCTCCGCTCGCGCCTCAGCTTCGGTGGCAGCGATGGTCGGTGAGACGACAAAGAGCAGTTTGACGTCATCGGGATTTCGCCCAGCGGCCTTGGCCCGCGCCCGGATGTCGTCGCGGTACTCCTTCATCCCCTCGAGCCCGGTACCCACCGCGACGATCGCGTCCGCGGCACCTGCCGCGAACTGACGGCCCTTCGGCGATGCACCCGCCTGCAGGAATGCAGGCCGATGCTGCGGAGAGGGCACCGTGTTCAACGGACCGCGCGACTTGAAATACTTCCCGTCGAAATCGATCGTGTGAACCTTGTTGAAATCGGCGAACGTGTGGGTCTTGCGATCCATCACCACCGCATCGGCCTCCCAGGAATCCCACAACTGGTTGACCACATCAAAATACTCCTCGGCCACGTTGTAACGCTCGTCGTGCTCAGGCAACCCCTCGAGCCCGAAGTTCTGCGCCGCCCGATCCTCAGCCGAGGACACGATGTTCCACCCGAACCGGCCCTGCGCAATCGAATCAACGGTCGAACACAACCGGGCCAACAGATACGGCGGATAAAAGCTCGTCGACATCGTCGACACCACGCCGAGATTGCTGGTACTGCACGCCACCTGGACGGCCAGCGGAATCGGATCGTGCTTCGGCGCAAACGCCGAGTGCTTCAGCGCGCCTTCCATGGTGCCGCCATACGCGTCGGCCACCATCACCGTGTCCTCGATCATGATGAGGTCGAAGCAGGCCCGTTCCATGGCTCGCGCCATGTCCACGTAGAACCGACCGTTCGGCCAGTTCTGCACGTCTGGGCTAGCATCGTCGGTGTCCCACTCCGGCGGGATGAAGTTCATGAACCAGCCGAGGTGAAACTTCTTGGGCATCTCGATTCTCCTGAATATTGTTGTGAGGGGTGTGCGTTCAGAACTCGCGCAGTGTCTCGCGCAACGTGGATGTGGTGTACTCGGTGCGCATCAGCCCGCGCCGCTGCAGGGCGGGCACCAGCCCGTCGCAGACTTCGGTGATGTACTCACGGGACAGGTCGCGCCCACCTCTGCTGATCAGGAAGCCGTCGCCACCGATCTCCTCCATGGCCTGACCCATCTTCTCGGCGACCTGGTCGGCGGTTCCGACGAGTTCCAAACCGCGGGTGGTCCGCTCGCGCACGAGTTCGCGAAGGGTCTTGGGTCCGGGTGCGCCGTTGCCGCGCATGAAGTGTTCCAGTGATCCGCGTTCGCCGTTGGTGGTCAGGTCGGCCGGTAGCGGTTCGTCGAGATCGAACTGCTTGAAGTCGATCTCGGTGTTCGACGAGATGCCGACGAGGGCCTTCTCCTCGAAGTTCGGGGCGGCCGCGAACCGGGCCACCTTCGCGCGGGCTTCGGCTTCGGTGGCAGCGATCGTCGGGGACACCACGAAGAACAACTTGATGTCATCGGGGTTGCGGCCACTGGCCTTGGCCCGCGCCCGGACAT
>NZ_CACSIP010000048.1 GCF_902705885.1 Mycolicibacterium austroafricanum
TCTGTCGACTGATCTGCTGCTCACGGCAGAACTGCGCAACGTTGTCGATCTGCCCGGCAAACGCCGTCGCGGCACGAATATCCATCGCGGTCACCTTCTGGGCCATGGACCATCGTGGCCTCACGGCCCTACTCAGGTGTCAGCGATGTCCCGAGACATACACCTGTCAGCGATGTCCCGAAACAGAACATCACGCTGGCGTTGACCAACTACGCCGAAATCGCCTCAGGCATCTTCTGCCGCGGCTTCGCATTATGTAGGGTTACATACATAGTGCGAAGGAAGGCGGACGGGTGACGGGTCCACGTGAACGAATGGTCGTCTCGGCGGCTCTGCTGATCCGGGAACGCGGCGCGCATCCGACCGCCATCGCCGACGTCCTTGCGCACAGCGGAGCGCCCCGAGGATCGGCCTATCACTACTTCCCCGGGGGGCGCACCCAGTTGCTCTGCGAGGCGGTCGACTACGCCGGCGAGTACATGGCGACCAAGCTCGATGCGGCGCCCTCGGCCCTCGATGCCCTCGACGAACTCTTCGCGGAGTTTCGTAAGCAATTGCAGCACAGCGACTTTCGTGCCGGCTGTCCGGTGGTTGCAGTGGCCGTCGAAGCCGGTGACCCGACCAAGCCCGACCAGGCGAAACCTGTCATCGAGCGGGCGGCGGCGGCGTTCGGCCGCTGGCGGGAGGTAATCGGCGAGCGGCTGATCGCCGACGGTGTGCCCGCGCAGCACGCCGGAGCGCTGGCGCTGCTGGTGCTGTCCTCGTTCGAAGGTGCGCTCGTCATCGCCCGGGCGGCGCGCGACCTCGAACCCCTCGACACCGTCCAGGCCCAGCTCCGGTTGCTGATCGGTGCCCAGACCCCGCCCCCCGGACGAAAGCGAGCACCGCGATGACCGACCTCCCCGACACCTGGCAGTCCACAGCCTGCATCTTGTGTGAGTGCAACTGCGGAATCGTGGTTCAGCTCGAAGGTCGAACCCTGACGCGCATCCGCGGCGACCGGGACCACCCTGCCTCGCGCGGCTACACCTGCAACAAGGCGCTGCGCCTCGACCACTACCAGAACAATCACTCCCGCCTGACCACCCCGATGCGCCGGCGGCCCGACGGCACCTTCGAAGAAGTCGACTGGGACACCGCGATCTCCGAGATCGCCGCCGGGTTCCGGGCGATCGCCGACACCCACGGCGGCGACAAGATCTTCTACTACGGCGGCGGTGGCCAGGGCAACCACCTCGGCGGTGCCTACAGCGGCGCGTTCCTCAAGGCGCTCGGTTCGCATTACCGTTCCAATGCGCTGGCCCAGGAGAAGACCGGCGAGCACTGGGTCGACGCCCACCTCTACGGCAACCACACCCGAGGCGAGTTCGAGCATGCCGAGGTGTCGGTGTTCGTCGGCAAGAACCCGTGGATGTCGCAGAGTTTCCCGCGGGCCCGCGTGGTGCTGCATGAGATCTCCAACGACCCGTCGCGGTCGATGGTGGTGATCGATCCCGTCGTCACCGACACCGCGAAGATGGCCGACTTCCACCTGCGGGTGCGGCCGGGCACCGACGCATGGTGCCTGGCAGCACTGGCCGGCGTCCTGGTGCAGGAGAACCTCTGCGACGAAACGTTTCTCGCCGACCACGTCACCGGCGTCGCCGCGGTTCGGAAGGTCCTCGGAGAGGTGCCGGTCGGTGAGTACGCCGCGCGTTGTGGCGTCGACGAGGAGCTGGTGCGGGCCGCGGCACGCCGCATCGGCAGGGCGGGCAGCGTCGCGGTGTTCGAGGACCTCGGTGTTCAGCAGTCGCCCAACAGCACCCTGTGCTCGTACCTCGACAAGTTGCTGTGGATTCTGACCGGGAACTTCGCCAAACGTGGTGGCCAACATCTGCATTCGTCGTTCGCGCCGCTGTTCCGGTCCGGCGGCGTCGGTCGAACTCCGGTGACCGGCGCGCCGATCATCGGGGGTCTGGTTCCGAGCAACGTGGTGCCCGAAGAGATCCTGACCGACCACCCCGACCGGTTCCGCGCAATGATCGTGGAGAGCAGCAACCCGGCCCATTCGGTCGCGGACTCCCGCGCGGTGGCCAGTGCGTTCGCCGAACTCGAGTTGCTCGTCGTCATCGACGTGGCGATGACGGAGACCGCCCGGCTGGCACACTATGTACTGCCCGCGGCGACGCAGTTCGAGAAGGTCGAGGCGACGTTCTTCAACCTCGAATTCCCACACAACACCTTCCACCTGCGGCACCGGTTGATGGAACCGTTGCCGGGCACGCTGCCCGAACCCGAGATCTGGGCCCGCTTGATGCGTGCCCTCGGCGTGGTCGACGACGCTGAACTGACTCCTCTGCGCCGTGCGGCCGAGGAGGGACGCGCGGCGTTCACCGAGGCATTCCTGCAGGCCGTCGGCAGCAACCCCGGGCTGGGAAAGGTGTTGCCGTTTGTGCTGTACGAAACCCTGGGCCCGACGTTGCCGGACGAACTCCGCGGCGCGGCGGCGCTGTGGGGGTTGGCACAGAAGGCGGCGATGACCTACCCGGAGGCGGTGGCGCGGGCCGGGCATGCCGACGGCAACGCGTTGTTCGACGCGATTCTGGAAGGTCGCTCCGGTGTCACGTTCACTGTCCACGAGTACGAGGACGACTTCGCGCTGATCTCGCATCCGGACCGCAGGATCGCGCTGGAGATCCCGGAGATGCTTGCCGAGGTGCGCCGGTTGACGGCGGCGCCGGCCGGCCTGACGTCGTCGGAGTTCCCGATCGTGCTGTCGGCCGGTGAGCGTCGGGCGTACACCGCCAACGACATCTTCCGGGACCCGTCATGGCGCAAGCGCGACCCCGACGGTGCACTGCGGGTCAGTGTCGAGGACGCGGCGCTGCTCGGGCTCAGCCACGGCGGCCGCGCCCGGGTCACGACCGCCGCCGGAGCCGCGGAGGTGACCGTCGAGGTCAGCGACGCGATGATGTCCGGCCACGCCTCGCTGCCCAACGGTTACGGACTCGACTTCGTCGACAGCGATGGCCGCGAGCAATCCCGCGGGGTGGCACCGAACTCGCTGACGTCCAGCGAGTGGCGCGACGCCTACGCCGCAACGCCCTGGCACAAGCATGTCCCGGCGCGGATCGAACCCGTGCCCGTCGCAGCGGTCGCCGGTGGTTAGGGCGCGACCGGCGGCGGCGGCGCGGCAGGCAGCGGAGCCTGCGGACCCGGGGGCAGCCCCGGAGGAGATGGGGCGTCGGCGACCATCGGCCGCTGCGTCAGCAGCAGCAGAGCGTCACCGCCGCTGACCTCCTGGGTCTGCATGGCGTGCCACAGATCCCGCAGATAGGTCAGCCGCGGCTGGCTCGGCGCCACCGGGGCGTCACTGGTGCCAGGGGGGAGGTTCTCCGGGCTCGGCAGATGGGGGGCGGCCTCGACAGCCGCACCGGCGGCGCCCGTCTCGATCACCTGCGCGGGAGCCTCGGCGCCCAGTGGCGCCGCGGGCGGCGGCGCGGGGACGGGCGCCGGAACCGGAATCGGCGGTGCCGGTGGGCCCGGCTCGGCCAGGGCGGCCGGCGCGGTGAGTGTCAGGGCCGCCAACGCTGCAGCCCCGACGATTGAAGCGAGTTTCACGTCGTTTCCGAACTTCACCGATGCCCCCTTCGGGTCTCGCGGCTATTCACTGGATGCATCTGCGGTGGCCCTGAAATCGTTACACCGTCCGGCGGTGGAGTCCACCGGAAGACTTCGGGGTGCACACTTCGCGCAAGTTGTCTCGCCGAGGCCCGGGTGTGGTGTAGCAATGCGTTAAGGCCACCCCACGGTTAGGAGCCAACGCATGCCGACTCCCACCCTTCCGCCGGGATTCGACTTCACCGATCCCGACCTCAACCGAGAGCGACTGCCGGTCGACGAACTCGCCGAGTTGCGTCGCTGCGCGCCGATCTGGTGGAACGAGCAGACCGAAGGCGGGGCCGGGCCGTTCGGTGACGGCGGCTACTGGGTGGTGACCAAGCATCGCGACGTCAAGGAGATCTCCAAACGCAGCGACGTGTTCTCCAGCCTGGAGAAGACGGCACTGCCCCGGTACCCCGAAGGCTCCACCGCGGAGCAGATCGAGACCGGCAAGTTCGTCCTGTTGAACATGGACGCGCCGCACCACACCCACCTTCGCAAGATCATCTCGCGGGGGTTCACTCCGCGGGCCGTGGAACGATTGCGTGACGACCTCAACGAACGGGCCCAGAACATCGCCAAAGCCGCGGCCGCCGAAGGCTCCGGAGACTTCGTCGAACAGGTGTCCTGCGAGTTGCCGCTGCAGGCCATCGCCGGCCTGATCGGCATCCCGCTGGAGGATCGCAAGAAGATCTTCGACTGGTCCAACCAGATGGTCGCCGACGACGACCCGGAGTACGCGCACCACGACGGACGCAACGCGGCAACCGAACTCATCATGTACGCCATGCAGCTGGCCGCGGTCCGGGCGAAAGAGCCGGGTGAGGACATCGTCACCAAGCTGATCGAGGCCGATGTCGACGGACACAAGCTCTCCGACGACGAGTTCGGGTTCTTCATGGTGCTGTTGGCGGTCGCGGGCAACGAGACGACCCGCAACTCGATCACCCACGGCATGATCGCGATGGCCGAGCACCCCGACCAGTGGGACCTCTACAAGCGGGAACGTCCGGTCACCGCGGTGGATGAGATCGTGCGGTGGGCCACGCCGGTGACCTCGTTCCAGCGCACCGCACTGCAGGACTACGAACTGTCCGGGGTGCCCATCAAGAAGGGGCAGCGGGTCGTCATGTCCTACCGGTCGGCGAACTTCGACGAGGAGGTCTTCGACGACCCGTTCTCGTTCAACATCCTGCGCGACCCCAACCCGCACGTCGGTTTCGGCGGCACCGGCGCCCACTACTGCGTGGGGGCGAACCTGGCCAGGATGACGATCGAGTTGATGTTCAACGCGATCGCCGACCACCTCCCCGATCTCGCCGCGGTCGGTACCCCCGAACGCCTCAGGTCGGGCTGGCTCAACGGAATCAAGCACTGGCAGGTGGACTACACCGGCCAGTCGGGGTGCCCGGTGCAGCACTAAGGCACCTGCGGATAGTCGATGATGGAGCGCCAGTAGTCTTCCGGGATCTCCCCGTTCGAACGCAGCACCACCGCCAGGCCGGCGGCCATCGCGATACCCAGCACGCCGAGCCACACGCCGGCCGCGGCGATGGCGACCCAGAGCGCCGCGGTGAGCGTCGGCCAGGGCGAGACGACTGCGAGCACCGGCGCGAAGAAGAATCCGGCGCCGATGAACCACGATGACCCGGCCCGGTCGCCGATCAACACAAAGCGCAGCCACCGGGGGATGTTCGGTGGGGATTCCGAGCTGCTCACATCTCCACGATGCCGCGCCCAGGTAGGCGTTGCAATTACCTCAGAGGTAGTGGCCCGGTGTCCTCCGGCAGGCCACACTGATCCCCATGACAACCCGCTACGGGCGGTCCGAGGCGCCCGCGACGTTCGGCATGATGATCCGCGGCTGGCGTCTCCGGCGCCGGCTGAGCCAGCTGGATCTCGCCGTGCAGGCCGGTGTCTCCGCGCGGCACGTCAGCTTCGTCGAGACCGGCCGTTCCAACCCCAGCAGGACCATGGTGCTGCGGCTGGCCTCCGTGCTGGACGTCCCTGCACGGGAAACGAACCGGTTACTGCTCGCGGCGGGGCTGGCCCCGGTGTACGCCGAACGGGCGCTGGACGCACCGGAGATGGCCGCGGTGCGCGCGGGCATCGACCGGGTGTTGGACGCCGTCGACCCCTATCCCTGCGTTGTCGTCGACAAGGGCTGGTGGATCGTCACTGCCAATTCCGGTGCCGGGGTGTTGCTCGACGGCGTCGCCGCGCATCTGCTCGAGCGGCCCAACGCGTTGCGCATCGCGTTGCACCCCGACGGTCTGGCGCCCCGGATCGCCAATCTCGCGCAGTGGCGGACCCATCTGATCAACCGGCTGCGTCGCGAGGTCGCCGCCGGTGGTTCCGCCCAACTCGCCGCGCTACTGACCGAGATCGATTCGTACCCAGGAGGATTCGACGACACAACCGATCTGGGCGGGGTTGCGGTGCCGCTCGAGCTGGTGACACCGGACGGCGGGCAATTGCGCTTGCTGAGCATGGTGACGACCTTCGGCACCGCGCTCGATCTCACCGCCGCGGAACTGAGCATCGAGACCTTTCTTCCGGCCGACGACGCCACTGCAGCCACCCTGCACGGGACCGGAAGGCCGGCCGATCGGTGATCACCCCGGCATTTCGGCCGGAATCCAGCGCTGCAGCGCATAGAGTCGGTCGCCATGGAGAATCGACACTTCATCACGGCTGCCATCGGCGGCATCGCCCTCCTGGGTGTGGCCGGCTGCTCGGCACCGGAACCGGCACTGGGCGGCACCACGGCGACGGTCACCATCGACGGCGCCAACACCGGTGGGGCGCAACCGGTGCGCTGCCACCAATCCGGTTGGTCGTGGTACATCGAAACGCCGCAGAAAGACAGCGGCTTCACCGCCGTCCTGGAAACCGGCGGGCCGATCACCCCGAAGTCCGTGGAGTTTCGTGATGTCGGCGGTTTCACCGGGAACTACTGGGCCGACAACATCGGCGACGCCGAGGTGGAAGGCGCCGACGGGCGTTATACGATCACCGGCACCGCGGACGGCGCCTTCACCGACGACCAGATGAACGCGGTCACGGCGAAGTTCAGGATCGAGACCAACTGCTGATCGTCGTCAGGCCTGGACGATGATCGGGTCGCCCACCCGCACGGTGTTGAAATACCAGGCGGCGTTGTCAGGGCTGAGGTTGATGCATCCGTGGCTGACGTTGGCGTAGCCCTGGGAGCCCACCGACCACGGCGCGGAGTGCACGTAGACGCCGCCCCAGGTCACCCGGATGCCGTACTCCCCCTTGATCAGGTAGCCCTCGGGATCGTCGAGCGGTATCCCGATGGTGCGGGAGTCGAAGGTGACGTTGCGCTCCTTGCTCAGCGCCGTGAACCGTCCTATCGGGGTGGGGAACTTGGCCTTGCCCATCGAGGCGGGCATCTGGCGGGCCACCTCTCCGTCGATGCTCACGGTGAACGTGTACGCACTGATGTCGGCGACACCCACCACCGACGAGCCGGTCTGGAAGCTGGTCTTCAACCCGCCGACCGAGACGTTGATCGGTGTGTGCGCCGGGAAGAACTCCGCGGGGGTCCACTCCACGGTGTGATCGTTGAGCCAGGTGAACGATCCGGATGCCGGTTCGGAGGCCCCGGCGGGAGCGACAGTGATCGCCCGCTCTGTCGTGCGCCGATCGGCGATCGCACCGATGAACGTCACCGTCACGGGATGCGCCACGCCGACGGTTTGCCCCGCCGCCGGCGACACGCTCGCGACTGCCGCCGGGGCGGCTGATCCTGCCCATGCCGCCGCGATCGGTCCTCCCAGCGACAGTCCGGTGAGAACGACGACCGAACCGACCAGCGCCGTCAGACGACGCGCGGCCACCCGCCATCGTCGAGTTTGCTGCAGAGGGGCGCTCGCCACGGTGCCATCCTAGTTATCGTCCCGGTTCGGCGCAGACATGCTGGTCGCACGGGCGAATTCGGGGTCGGTTTCACATTGCCTCGGTCTGACTATCGAACTGCCACGTCGTAACGTTTCACGGCATCTCCACGCCGACCCTGGTGGCGGTGCGGTGGGCGGCCAGCAACGCGTACCCCGTGACGAGCACGCAGCAGGCGAGCCCGACGACGTTGATTGCCACCGTCGCGGTGCCGACGGTCGCGGGATCGAGAAAGTAGTAGGGCGCGCGGCGGCCGAACTCGTTGAGCACCAGCAGTGCCAACACCAGGTAGCCGGCGGGATAGGCGAGCCAGGCCACGGGTTGCCACCACGACACCCTCGCGGCCCCCCGGCCGACAAGCAGCCAGTCGGTGAGCGCCAGCACCGGCACCACGACGTGCAGCAGCAGATTCGCCGGGGTGTAACCCATGCTGTGCCCGGTGAGGAACAGGTTCCACACCGCCCCTGCGATCACCACGTAGAGCACCACAGCGCCGCGTAGGCCCACCCGTGCATCGGCGCGCGGCGAGACCAGCGTCCAGAGGTAGTACCCGGCGGCGAGGAGGTTGGCCTGGTAGGTGAACGTGATCAGGCGCCACCACACCCCCCACTCCGAGGTCATCGCCACCACCGCCACGGCCACCACCACGCACGTGACGATCGCCACCCGCAGGGTGGTGCGCAGGATCGAGGAGTCGGGCAGCGCGACGGGCAGACTCACCTCAGCGAGGGTAAGCGTTGCCGGCTTCAGGTGCCCGCGGACACTACGGAGGCGGCGGGGGCACCGCGGCCGGTTGCTGCTGGTCGTCGCCTCCCCCGGAGAGGCGATCCCGGATCCGCTGCAGGATCCCCGGGCGTTCCTCGGGTACCGGCGGCGGCATCATCTCGGGTGCCGGCGCGCCCGGGGGCGCAAGGCCGACGGGCGGCTGCGGCACGTCGAGCGGGGGCGGGGCGGCCGCGCCCTCGGGTGGCGGCGTCACCGCTTCGGGGACCGGCGCAAGCTCGGGTGGCGGCGGGGCCTCGGGGATCGGCGCGACCTCGGGCTCGGCCTGCGGAACCGGCACGGCCGGCGCCTCGGGAACGGGCAGTTGGGCCGCGGCCCCGACCGGGGCCGCCGGTAGCGGTGGCGCCGGCGCAGGGCCGCGAACCGCGACCGGAGTCTGCGCGGACGTGTCGGCGGGTCGGGGCGACGGTGCCGTCCGCTCGGGGGCGGCCTGCAATGCCAACGCGGCGGACGCGGAGGCCACGAAGGTGACGAGTCCGGCGGCCAGAACTGCCGCCGGTCCTGTCTGCACGAGTCGGCGGGCCCGGCGCCCGGCGTCGGAGGCCGGACGGACATCGCCGCCGCCACCGCCTAGGCTGAGATCGCCGTTCTGCGCGCAGGCCAGCGCCGCGCCGCGTGCGAGCGCCAGCTGCGCCTCGGCAGGGGTGTACACCGGCACCGACAGCGCGTCCTCGAGGACGGGCCGAAGCCCGTGGAGATCCTCGGCGGAACCGACCAGCACCAGCGCTTGGGGTTTCCAGTCGGCTTTGGCGAACACCGCGCTCAGCCAGCCGATCAGGTCCTCTTCGGTCACAACGGTGTGATTGACCGCCGTCTGCACCGCACCCTGTTCGGTCTGCACGATCATCGCGATGAGTTGCTCGGGTTCGATGACGCACACGGCGGTGGTCGGATAGCCCGTGACCTCGGCGATGCCTCGGGCCAGCGCGTCGGTGGCCTCCGACAGCCGAACCGGGACGATGTTGTCGAAGCCGGAATCGCTCAGCGACTTCAGCAGGAGCGACGCCTCGGTGTCGGCGTCGTCGCTCCACGTCACGCCGATGGAGCGCACCCGGTGGCCCCGGTCGGCGGCGCCGGCTTCGGTGCGCAGTACCGCCGCGGCCGCTTGTTCACAGGTCCGCAGTGCGCCCTCGGACCCGCGGGTGTTGACATCGAAGCCCACGCCGTCGATGGTCGCGCCGTCTGCGTCCAGACCCTCGACCAGGACAAGGCCGACGGCAGACGGCGTCACCGACAGGCCGAGTACCGCGTCCACCAACCACTCCTTCGTGCGTCCCGGTCCTGCGGGACCACGTGACGGAAATACCGGGGGGACCCTACCCTTTGCGCACCCTCAATTGCACACCTGTCAAATCAGTCGGGGACGCTCTCGTCGAGGATCTGCCGCAACATCTGCGGTTCGATGTTGCCGCCGGAGACGATGAGCGCGGTGGGTCCGGGCGGCGTGACGCCCTGCCGGTATGCCGCCAGCGCGACCGCTCCGCTGGGCTCGCTCACCAGGCGGGCCCGGTACGCCAACTCCCGGACGGCCGCGCGGATCTCGCTCTCCGCCACTGTGATCACCCCGTCGAGGACCTGTTGCAGATGCGCGAACGTGAGATCCGACGGTTGTGATCGCAGGCCGTCGGCGATGGTGCGGTTGCGGTCCTCGATGGGCCAGTCCACCCGGTGGCCACGGGCCAGCCCCTGCGCGGTGTCGGCGGCCAGTTCCGGTTCGACCCCGAAGATCCGGGCCTGCGGGCACAGCGCGCGGATCGCGACCCCGATGCCCGACGCCAGTCCGCCACCACTGACCGGAATCAGCACGTTCGCCACCTCGGGCAAGTCGGCGGCGATCTCCAGGCCGATCGTGCCCTGGCCGGCGATGACGTCGGGATGGTCGAACGGCGGGATCAGCATCCCACCGGTCTCGGCCACGACCCGCGCCGCGACCGTCTCCCGCTCCCCTGCAGCGCACAGCACGACCTGAGCCCCATGCTCGCGGGTCGCGTGCACCTTGATGTTCGGCGTTTCCTCGGGCATCACGATGTGGGCGGTCAGTCCGTGCACCGCCGCGGCGTATGCCACCGCCTGGGCGTGGTTGCCGCTCGAGTAGGCGACGACGTCGGTCGGCCCGCTGCCGGTGGCGGCCGAACCGGACAGGGCCGAGATCGCGTTGAACGCGCCGCGCACCTTGAATGCGCCGATCGGTTGCAGGTTCTCGGGCTTGATCCACAGCGGGCGCTGCTCATCACCCCACCGGGCCGCCAGCAGCGGGGTTCGCACCACGTGGGACCGGATCCGGTCGGCGGCCGCGCGGACGTCGTCGATCGTCACGAACTTCATCGCTCAAGTCTGCGGCACGCGGTGGCGGCCGGGGACACCGTGGCTAGGGTGATCGGGGTGAGCGAGTTCTCGCTGCCGATCGTTCCCCGTTACGCCGAGGTCGACCAGCAGGGCGTGGTGTTCAACGGGCACTACCTGACCTGGTTCGACGAGGCGTGCACCGGACTGCTCGAGCATCTGGGCGTCAGCTACCCCGACCTGATGTCGGACGGCTTCGACTTCCAGGTGGTGCACAGTGAGATCGATTTCCTGACCCCGGTGCGCTGGCGCGATCAGGTGCGGGTCACCGCCGAGTGCACCCGCATCGGCACGACGAGTTTCACGGTCGGCTTCGGGGTGTGCCGCACGTCCGCAGGGACGGACGAGCGGTATGCGGTCCGGGGCCACAACGTCTATGTCGTGGTGTCGACCGACGATTGGGCGAAACGGCCGATCCCCGAGTCGATGCGTGCTGCGTTGAGCGGTTCGGTGACCCGCTGAGCGGTACGGTCATGCCATGGGCCACGACCACGATCACCGCCGCGAGATCCCGCCGGGGATGGCCGAGCAACTCGACCTCGCCTATGCGGGTCTGGCCTCCTTCGGGCACCGTCCGTTTCTGACCGAGGTGGCACAACTCGACGAGTGGAAACCGGACGCGGCCATCGTCGGCGCACCGTTCGACATCGGGACCACCAACCGTCCGGGAGCCCGGTTCGGCCCGCGGGCGATCCGGGCCACAGCCTACGAGCCGGGCACCTACCACATGGATCTCGGTCTGGAGATCTTCGACTGGCTGGAGGTCGTCGATTTCGGCGACGCGTACTGTCCGCACGGTCAGACGGAGGTGTCCCACAACAACATTCGGGAGCGCGTCCACACCCTCGCCGAGCGGGGCATCGTGCCGGTGATCCTCGGCGGTGACCATTCCATCACGTGGCCGGCGGCCACTGCGGTCGCAGATGTGCACGGCTACGGCAACGTCGGCATCGTCCATTTCGACGCGCACGCAGACACCGCCGACGAGATCGAGGGAAACCTGGCCAGCCACGGCACCCCGATGCGCCGGCTGATCGAATCGGGCGCCGTTCCCGGGTCGCATTTCGTCCAGGTCGGCCTGCGCGGCTACTGGCCGCCGCAGGACACCTTCGACTGGATGCTCGAGCAGAAGATGACCTGGCACACGATGCAGGAGATCTGGGAGCGAGGATTTCAGAGCGTCATGCGCGACGCGGTGGGGGAAGCCCTCGCCAAGGCCGACAAGCTTTACGTGTCAGTCGACATCGACGTGCTCGACCCGGCGCACGCACCCGGCACGGGAACCCCGGAGCCCGGCGGTATCACCAGCGCGGACCTGCTGCGGATGGTGCGTCAACTCTGCTACGAGCACGACATTGCCGGCGTGGACGTCGTCGAGGTGGCACCTGCCTACGACCACGCCGAACTGACGGTCAACGCAGCGCACCGGGTGGTGTTCGAGGCCCTTGCGGGCATGGCGGCGCGGCGCCGGGATGCGGCAAAGGTGGAGCCGGGGCAGCCGGCGCGGTCATACCGCGACGCGGATTCCCTCCGGGGAACCGCCGGCTAAGGCTTAGCCCTTCTGCAGGGTGAACTGGCAGATGTCGGTGTAGCCGCCGCGGAACAGGTCCGCGCAACCGGTGAGGTATTTCATGTACCGGTCGTAGACCTCGCGGGACTGGATGGCAACCGCCTCGTCCTCGCGTGACCGCAATGCATCTGCCCAGATGTCGAGGGTCTTCGCGTAGTGCAGACGCAGCCGCTGCTCGCGCGTGAGCCGGAAGCCGGCCTTGGAGGCGTGCTCTTCGACGGTGGTGGGCTTGGGCAGATCTCCGCCCGGGAAGATCTCGTCCATGATGAACTTCGAGAACCGCACGATGCTCATCGTGAGCTTCAGGCCGCGCTCGGTGAACTCCTCGTCGGTGGGCTTGATGATGGTGTGCAGCATCATCACGCCGTCGTCGGGCAACACCCGGTAGGCCATCTTGAAGAACTCGTCATACCGGTCGCGCCCGAAGTGCTCGAAGGCGCCGATGGACACGATGCGGTCGACCGGCTCGTCGAACTGTTCCCAGCCCTGCAGCAGCACACGCTTGGAGCGCGGGCTGCCCTGCGCCTCGAGGGCCTTCTGGACGTGAGCCTTCTGGTTCTCGCTGAGCGTCAGGCCGATCACGTTGACGTCGTACTTCTCGATGGCACGCAGCAAAGTCGCACCCCAGCCGCAGCCGATGTCGAGGAGCGTCATCCCGGGCTCGAGTCCGAGCTTGCCGAGCGACAGATCGATCTTGGCGATCTGCGCCTCTTCGAGCGTCATGTCGTCGCGCTCGAAGTACGCGCAGCTATAGGTCTGCGTCGGATCGAGGAACAACCTGTAGAACTCGTCGGACAGGTCGTAATGCGACTGCACGTCTTCGAAGTGTGGCTTCAGGTTCTGAGCGCCTTCGGTGATTTCTGGCAAATTACAAGCCTTTGAGATTCGGGATGATGGTCGGTGGTCATGGTCGGCCCCGCCCGGCTTGAGGGCCTGTACGTCGTCTGCGCAACTCACGCACAATACCCGAGAGCTACCCCGTTCAGTGAATCACTAGGTCGCAGCGCGCAGCAACGGTGATCGGTGACCAAACGGGAACGTCTGTCGGGTGCGTGCCGGCGCCGGAACGGGTACACCGGAGCACGGACGGAGCACGCCGAGACGTCCGTTCACCACCGACCACCTACAGGGAGCACCCATGACGACACCAGACCACGACCCACTCGGTGCCGCCTCCGAAGCTGACGTGGCCGAGCAACACGTCCCGATCGACGACACCGAAGACAACTCCTGGAGTGATGCACAGCGGGTCTCGGAGGACCGCGACTGGCAGGCCAGCGAAGCCGATCTCATCGAACAGGCGATCCCCGTCCCCGAGGATGATCGGGAGTCCGATCGTTGAGGGGGATGTGGCGATGCAGGGCGCGGTGACGGTGACGGTGACGGTGGCGGAGGGCCCGAACTCTGATGGAGAGGGGCGCGGCCCGACCTCTGATGGAGCGGAAACCGGGGCCTCCGCGGGCAAAGGCTGATTGTCGGCCCGCGCGGGCGGGTACTTCGGCTCGGTGAGTGCTGTGCATGATGACGTGGCCGACGCCGTCGGCAAGGTGACCGAGGCTCTGGAGTTCGTCGAACGGGCCAGGGGCCACCTCTACTCGTTCCATCAGCTGATGGGCCATGCCGACCTGCTGCTCGGCGAGGCCTGCGACGCGCTGCGTGAGGCCGGCGCCGACGCCGCTGCCGAACGGTTGGAGACCGACATGATCGGGCGCAATGTGCTCCAGGGGCGGTGGACGTTCCAGGTGGTCGAGGAGTTCGACGACACCTACTGGTCGCGGCTGCGCGAGCACGAGCGGCAGGTGCGCGACGAACTCACCGACGGTGTCCGTCACCTGCACGAGGCCCGGATGAAGGAGCGGCGCCGCACACACGGCAGAAAAGGGCACGAAGCCCGGCCGTAACGCTACGCTGGGCGGACATGGGCTTGAGAACGGGCGTCGCCCGCCCCAACGGCATCGCTCCGCCCGACGTCCCGCTGTCCGACATCGATCTGGGCACCTGGGATTTCTGGGGACTCGACGACGACATCCGCGACGGCGCGTTCGCCACGCTCCGGCGCGAGGCGCCGATCACGTTCCACGAGTCGTTTGTCGTCGACGACGGCGCTGCGGTCGCCGGGCACTGGGCACTGACCCGATACGACGACGTGTTCTACGCGAGCCGGCATCCCGAGGTCTTCAGCTCAGCGCTCGGAATCACGATCGGTGACCAGACCCCCGAGCTCAACGAGTACTTCGGCTCGATGATCGCGATGGACGACCCCCGCCACACTCGGCTGCGCAACATCGTGCGCAGCGCGTTCACCCCCCGAGTGCTCGCGATGATCGAGGATTCAGTGCGGCAGCGGGCGCGGCGGCTGGTCGACGAGATGGTGACCGCCCATCCCGACGGCCACGGCGAGCTGGTCTCCGAACTCGCCGGTCCGCTCCCGCTGCAGATCATCTGCGACATGATGGGCATCCCCGAGCAGGACCATGCGCGGATCTTCCACTGGACGAACGTGATCCTGGGCTTCGGTGATCCGGACATCGCGACCGACTTCGACGACTTCGTGTCGGTGGCGATGGCGATCGGCGCGTATGCCAAAGAGCTCGCCGAGGATCGCCGGGAACGCCCCGGCGATGACCTGACGACCAGCCTGGTCCACGCAGAACTCGACGGTGAGCGGCTGACCTCGGCCGAGGTGGCCTCGTTCTTCATCCTGCTGGTGGTGGCGGGGAACGAAACCACCCGCAATGCGATCAGCCACGGCGTGCTCGCGCTGAGCCGGTTCCCCGAGCAGCGCGACATCTGGTGGTCGGATTACGACGCCGTGGCGCCGACTGCGGTCGAGGAGATCGTGCGGTGGGCGTCCCCGGTCGCCTACATGCGTCGCACCACCACCCGGGACGTGGAGCTCGGCGGCGTGAAAATGGCTGCGGGAGACAAGGTCACACTCTGGTACGGCTCAGCGAACCGTGACGAATCCAAGTTCGTCGATCCGTGGACGTTCGACGTGCGCCGTCATCCGAACCCACACGTCGGGTTCGGCGGTGGCGGCGCCCACTTCTGCCTGGGCGCAAACCTGGCCCGCCGTGAGATCACCGTGGCGTTCGAAGAGCTGCACCGCCGCGTTCCCGGCATCCGCGCCACCTCAGAGCCCGACCGGTTGCACTCAGCCTTCATCCACGGGATCAAACGGCTGCCGATCTCCTGGGCGGTTTAGCGCGGCGAGCCGCGAGGTCTTCGCGGGACGCGGTGACCGAGTCACGGTGGGTGGCGGCGGTGTCCGCAATGCCGGCTCCTTGCCTTCGGGGCCGGTCGGGTCGACGGTCCCGGTGACACGCCGGATGCCCGGGTGGAGTCTGCGCTAAACCAGCGCTAAACCAGCGCGAGCGCCGGTCAGAGCGTCGCGGTGATCGGTCCGTTCTCCTGGCAGTACGTCTGCGGTGGATTCCCCTTCGCCGCACATCCGCGGCCTGTCGCGGTGTACGTCGTGCCGGGCCGATACGGCTGGAAGTACACCTGGGCGGGCTTGATGCCCTTGCCCTGTGCGCACTGGCCGGCGGTGTCGCTGCCCTGCATCTGGATGCACGCCACCGTCTGGAAGGTGACCGCTCCGTCGCATGCCTTCGGGGAGACGGTGGCGGTGACCATGTCGGTGCCGGACACGTTCACCACGGTGGGGGCGGTGAGCTCGTAGTTGCATGCGGACGGGGCCGGTTGGGCGCCCGCGACCGACGCGGTCGAGCCGAACACCAGCGTCGTGGCCGCTACGACGGCGAACGTGCGGAACATCCCTGGATCGTAGGTCACGTCGGCGGGTGGATATCAGGCAATGAGCGGCACAGGTATCACCGCGCTCCGAGGGCGCGCAGCATCCCGGCTGCCGAGCGTGGCCAGCTGAACTGTTCGGCCCGTTGTCGCGCACTGCGCCGACGCTGTGATTCCGGACGGCTCATGATCGTGGTGACGGCGCCGGCGATCGCGTCGGCGTCGTTGTCCGCGGTGGCGCCGCTGTCGCTGGTGAGGATCTCGGCCAGCGCGGACGTCCGGGACACCACCGCCGGGGTGCCGCACGCCAGCGCCTCGAGCGCCGCCAGCCCGAACGTCTCGTGCGGACCTGGTGCGAGGGCGATATCGGCGCTGGCGAGTATGCCGGCGACGGTGTCACGGCAGCCGATGAAGCCGGTGAAGGCGACGGGGAGCTGTGCGGCCTGGCGTTGCAGCCGAGCCCGCTGCGGCCCCTCCCCGACCACCACCAGCCGGGCGTCCACACCTGAGTCGCGCAGGGCGGCAACGGTGCCGATGCTGCGGTGGGCGTGCTTCTCGACCGACAGCCGCCCGCAGTGCACCAGCAGCAACTGGTTCGGACCGGCCCAGCGCTCACGGACCGCCTCAGAGTGCCGCCGGGGATGGAACTGTTCGAGGTCGACCCCCAGCGGCACCGTCACCAGGTTCGTCGCCCCGATCCGGTCGAACTCCTCGCGGGCGAATTCGGTGGTACACACCACGGCGTCGTAGTTGGCCGCCGTGCGCCGGTTGGCGGCGTCGGCGACCGTCCGCGCCAGCGGCACCGGCAGGACCTGTCCGACGAGTCGATCCAGACGCTCGTGGGAGATCATCACCGTCGAGGCTCCGTGCCGGCGTCCCCAATCTCCCAGGGAACGCAGCGTGAGTCGGTCCGAGACCTCCAGCGCGTCGGGGCGCAGTCGTTCCAGCAGATCGGTGACCGGACGGGGCAGCACCGCGCGATAGCCACCGGTGAGCGGAATGCGCCTGGCGGGCAGTGATATCCGGATCACCCCCGACGGCAGTGTGACGGTCTGGGTGCATTGCCCCGGGACGATGAGGAACACCGCGTGTCCGGCCGCGACGTACTCGGCACCGAGACGGTCGACCGCGGTGCGCAAACCTCCGGAGCGCGGGCCGTAGAAGTTCGCCACCTGGACCACCCGCATGGCTAGATCAGATCCCGACCGCGTGTGCGGTGGGCGACGGCGAGTCGGCTGGTGGCCGAACGATGGGTTGCCGGTCGGTGCCGGTCAGCCGACGTAGGTGCGCAGCCAGTCCAGCGTCCTGCGCCAGGCGTCGGCGGCCGCGGCGGCGTCGTACCTGTCCCCGGTGTCGTTGAAGAAGGCGTGGTTGGCGCCCGGTTCAGTGACGAGTTCGTGAACCAGACCCGCTTCCTGCAGCGCAGCCGCGGCGGTGGGCTCGGTGGCATTGACCCGCTGATCGAGTTCGCCGTAGAAGCCGAGCACCGCGACGTCGGCGGAACCGGAGAAGTCCGGATCGTCGGGAGTGGGCCCGTAGAAGGGGAAGGCGGCAGCCAGTTCCGGCGCCCCGCCGGCGAGCAGCCGCCACACCAGGCCACCGCCCATACAAAATCCCACCGCCGCCAGTTTCACCTCCGGAGTGCGGCGCGCCACTTCCCCGATGCCCGACCTCATATCGGAGATCATGTCCTCGGGCGCGAGGTTGCCCAGCGCGGCCGTGGCCTCCGCAGGATCGGGGAAGGTCGCGGTGCCACCCCGTTCGGAGAGCAGGTCGATCGCCAGGCTGGAGTAACCGGCACCGGCCAGTCGCCCCGCCACCGACCGGACCCAGTCGTTGAGCCCCTTGTTCTCGTGGATCACCAGGATGCCGCCGCGGGGCTGCGGCGCCTGCGCCCAGGCGCCCTGCAGTTCACCGCGCGGTCCGGCCCAGGTGATCGCGGTGGTGGGTGCGGCGTCCGCCATGCCGGGCGGGGTGNCGGCCGCGGTGGCGGGCGGGCTGCCGGGCGGGGCGGGATCAGGCGTGGCCGGGGTGTCGGTGCTCTGCTGATTCTCGCCGCAGGCCGCGATCAGGGCGGTGGCGGCGGCGGTGCCCACACCGAGCAGCGCCAACCGGCGCAATGCCTCCCGGCGCGACATCAGACCGTCGACGTGGTCGGTGGCGATCTCCTCGGCGATGTAGCGCTGCAGCGGCGTCACCCCTGCGATTATGCGCCGGGAAGCGTCGCCGCAGGTCAGATCGGACAGTAGACACTCAAGAAAATCTGTTCACAGATTTCGTTGACACCCGCCTGCGCGGGCTGTTGCATGGGGCTGTGAGCTACGACACGATCATCCGCAACGGCCGATGGTTCGACGGCACCGGCGCGCCCTCGGCGGTGCGCACCATCGGCATCCGGGACGGGCACGTTGCCGCCGTCACCCCCGGCGACCTCGACGAAACCGGCTGCCCTCAGGTCATCGACGCCACCGGCAAATGGGTGCTGCCAGGGATGCTCGACATCCACACGCACTACGACGTCGAGGTGCTCGGCGGTCCGTCGCTGTCGGAATCACTGCGTCACGGCGTCACCACCGTGATGCTCGGCTCGTGTTCGTTGTCGACGGTCTACGTCGACGGACCGGACGCCGGGGACATCTTCGGCCGGGTCGAGGCCATCCCCCGCGAGTACGTCATCGACGCCGTGGACCGACACAAGACATGGACCAATGGCGAGGAATACATCGCGGCTCTGGAGTCGCGCCCGCTGGGCCCCAACCTCGCAGCGTTCCTCGGTCACTCCGACATGCGTGCCGCGACAATGGGTCTGGATCGCGCCACCCGCAAGGACGAGCGTCCGACGCGGAGCGAACAGGCGCAGATGGAGGCGATGCTCGCCGAGGCGCTCAGGGCCGGTTTCGTGGGGATGTCGTCCCAGCAGCTGCTCTTCGACAAGTTGGACGGTGAGGTCTGCCGGTCACGCACCCTGCCATCGACCTACGCGAAACCCCGCGAGCTGCGTCGGCTGAAGTCCCTGCTGCGACGCCGCGGGCGAATCCTGCAGTCCGGCCCCGACATCGAGAACCCGGCGAACCTGGGCTCACAACTGGTCCAGTCGCTCGGTGTCATCCGCAATCCGCTCAAGACCAGCCTGCTCTCGGCCGCCGACGTGAAGTCCAACCCGGTTGCGGTCAAGACGCTGGGCCCCGCCGCCCGGCTGATCAACCGGCTCGGCGGCAACTTCCGCTGGCAGCACCTCCCGGTGCCGTTCGAGGTGTACGCCGACGGTATCGACCTGGTGATCTTCGAGGAGTTCGGCGCGGGTGCAGCGGCGCTGCACCTGCGAGACGAAGTGGAACGAGACGCGCTGCTCACCGACGAGGCCTATCGGCGGCGGTTCCGCAAGGAGTACGAGAGCAAGTTCGGCCTGCGCGTGTGGCACCGCGACTTCTTCGACGCCGAGATCGTCGACTGCCCCGACACCTCGGTGATCGGAAAGTCGTTCGGCCAGGTGGGCCGCGACCGCGGCGGTGTGCACCCCGTTGACGCGTTCCTCGACCTGGTGGTCGAGCACGGCAGGTCGCTGCGGTGGCGCACCACTATCTCCAACCACCGTCCGGAGGTGCTGAAGAAACTCGCCCGCGATTCCGGCATCCAGATGGGCTTCTCGGACGCCGGAGCCCACCTGCGCAACATGGCCTTCTACAACATGGGCCTGCGGTTGCTGCGGCACGTCAGGGACGCAGAACTCGCGGGGCGGCCGTTCATGAGCGTCGAGCGCGCCGTGCACCGGCTCACCGGTGAGCTCGCCGACTGGTACCGCATCGATGCCGGCCATCTGCGGGTCGGTGACCGTGCGGATGTCGTCGTCATCGACCCCGAACACCTTGACGGGGTGCTCGACCGCTATGCCGAAGAACCGGTGGCGCAGTACGGCGGTCTGTCCCGGATGGTCAATCGCAACGACGACACCGTGACCGCGGTCTTCGTCGGGGGCCGAGCGGTGTTCCTCGATGGTGAGCTCACCGACGTGGTCGGATCGCAACGCACCGGACGCTTCCTGCGCGCCGCGCACCGAGCGCCGGCGCTGGGCGTGCAGGAAGGTGTGCTGGCCCATGTCGGTTGACGAGGTCCACGACGTCACCCCGGCCCGGGCGACGGTGTACGGCATGTGGCGGGCGCTGTCGGCGCGGGACTGGGATTCGCTGAAGACCTTCCTGGCCTCCGACTGCATCTATCTGGACATGCCGGTCGGGCCGGCCGCGGCTGCACGCGGTCCCGACGACATCGTCAAACGACTCAAGATCGGTCTGGAGCCGCTGGCCTCCTACCAGAACTTCGACGGTCTGATGGTCAGCGACGGCGATGACGTGATGTATGAGCATCACGAAGAATGGCATTGGCCCACAGGCGAATCCGCTGTTCTGCAGTTCGTCACCGTGCACCGTGTCCAGGACGGCAAGATCACCCTGTGGAAGGATTACTGGGACATGGGGGCGCTGGCCAACCATGCGCCGCCCACGTGGTTGGCGGACTTCGCCGAAGCCGACATGTCGTGGGTGTTCGACGCGACCGGCATCGTGTGAGCCGCGGCTAGCCGAGTTCGTAGACCCGCCTGGCATTCGTGTGCGCGATCAGGTCGACGACCCTGACGGCGTCGGCCTGGCTCCATTCGTCGGCGTCGACGAAGCGCGCCAGCGTGGCTGCGAGGCCGGCGCGCCACAGTCGCGCTCCGAGGTAGTGCAGTTCAGCCGGGCCGAACCCGTCTGAGGAGTACAGGATCTTGCGGAACGGGGCCAATTCGAGCAGGCGGCCGATGAAATTCGCCGAACGCGCACCGAGGTGGTTGACGGCCAGACCGCCGTCGAGATAGACGTTGTTGAACGCCTGAGCCAGGTAACCGGCCTCGCGCTCATACGGGTAACAGTGCAGCAGCATCACCGGAACATCACCGCTGACCCGCAGGAAGTCGAGCAGGTGACTGGGGTTGGCGGCGTGCAGGTCGCAGTCGCGGTCGCCGAGCCCGACATGGAACTGCAGCGGCTTGCCGACTCGTAACGCCCGGTGCAGCCCGTAGCGGAGCAGCACCCGATCGTCGAGACGGGTGCCGCCCCTGTCACGCCAGCGGGCGGCCGCCTCGGCGACTTCGCTGAGTGCCGGATCGGACAGGTCGCCGGCGAACCCGCCCCGGTAGGCCAGGATCGACTTGGTCGCCACGGCATTGCGGGTCCGCCGCCACAGCAGGTCGTCGAACGCCGCGGCGTAGTCGCCGGGCGCGGCCGCGGCTTCTTCGGCGACCGACTCCAACCGGACCACTTCGTGTACCCGGCCGGCCCCGAGCGCAGCCATCTCGTCGAGACCGGCTGCGCCGGCGGCGAATCCGGTGTCCACCAGCCAGTCGCAGACCTGCGCCGCCTGTAGGAACCTTTCGGCGAGCTCGGGTTCGGGGATCCCGCTGCGGTGCTGCCAGTAGGTGTCGGCGTCCGTGTGCCGGGAGATCCCGAGCAGGGGGCCGCACCTGGCGCGGACCGCGAAGCCCAACTGGGTGTCGAACCCCGAGTCGAACGCCGCAAGCGGCTCGGTGTTGGCCTCGTTGAGTGCGTTCTCGAACCGGCTGCGATCACCGGGGGCGAGCCAGCAGCCGTGCGCGTGGTGGTCGACCAGCGCCACCGCCTCGATGTGCTCGCGCAGCGCCGTCACTCACACGCTCCATGCCAGCCGGAACCGCTCGGTGAGCTGCTCCGGCTCCAGGTCACCGTAGTGGTCGTGTTCGTAGCGGCGCACTGCGACCACGGTGTCGACCACTTCGTTCCCGAGAATGCTTCGCAGAAGCGAGGATTCGTCGAGGGTGTTGATGGTCTGCAGGTGATTCGAGGTGAGCACGGTGATGCCGGCTTCGTCGCGCTGCGCCTGGGTCAGCGTCGCGGGGTCGACATTGACCTGTCCCGGCGCCACCAGTTCCCGGTCGATGCCGTCGAGCGCCAGACCGAGTATCGCCGCGGACGCGAGGTACGGATTGGCTGAGGGATCTATCACCTTCACCTCGACGTTGCCACCGTGCGGGTTGTGCTGACCGGCGGGCAGGAAACGCACCGCTGCCTCCCGGTTCTCGGTGCCCCAGCAGCCGTAGGCTCCTGACCAACTGCCGGGCTGCATGCGCAGACCCGACAGGATCGACCCGCACAGCACGCCCTGCGCGGGTGCCAGTCCCGCGACCACGCCGGCCACTGCCGACCCGCCAGCCACGGTGATCCCGGCGGGTCCGTCGCCTCCGGAGAACAAGGGCGATCCGTCCCGGACGAGCGAGAAATGTTGATGGGCACCAGAACCCACGCTCCCGGCGAAGGGCACCGGCGACAGGCTCGCCCGCATCCCGTACCGCCTGGCCACCCGGCTCACGATGATGCGCAGGAACGTCAACTGGTCGGCGGCGGCGACGGGTGATTGGGGCGGCAGCGAGATCTCGAACTGGTTGGCGCCGTATTCGGGATGGAACTGTTCGATGGCCACGCCCGAGGCGGTCGCGGCGTTGGTGACGTCCCGGACGAACCCCTCGTGTTCGAGCACCCCCGCCAACCCGTACTGCGCCCACAGGTGTGAGGGCAGTCGCTCCCCGCCGGGATCCACGAGCACGAACTCCATCTCGTGACCCACCAGCGCCTGGATGCCGGCGTCGGCCAGCCTCGCCTCCAGCCGGGACAACGCTCCGCGCGCACAGTACGGATCAGGCGATCCGTCCTGGTTGAAGAACGAGCCTGGGGCCCAAGCCAATCCATCTCCGAGGATGCGTAGCGCACCGAGGTCGATGCGGATTCGCTGGTCCCCCACCACACCGGTCGCGTCTCCGAAGACGATGCCGGCCTGGTCGATGGCGAACACGTGCCACACCGGGCTGGCGCCGAGGCCCGGTTCGGCGAAGGCCCCCATCCGCCGCAGGGGAACGGTCTTGGCGTGGATGAGTCCGGCCGGGTTGATGACGGTGCCGATCAGGGTGGCGACCCCATCGGATTCGAGCTGCGCGATGGCTGCGGCAGCGAGCGGTTTGGCGGCCATGCCGGTCATTGTGCCGTCGAACGGCGGCGCTTACAGCGTGATCTTGCAGCTTTGGCCGATGTCCAGTGTCCGCAGCATTCGGCCCATGCCGACCCACATCGCACAGGAGATGGCCAGATCCGTCAGCAACTCGTCGTCGAAGTGCTCGCCGGCGCGCGCCCAGAAATCCTCGTCATCCCGCAGACCGGTGTGGTCGGTGGCGAAGCGGTGGGCGAACTCCATCGCGAGGCGTTCGGCATCGCTGTAACCGGGCCAGGTCTGCCACTCGGTGGCGTGGTCGTAGAGTTCCTCGTCGACTCCGGCGGCCTCGCCGTCGGCGTCGCGGGTGTTCTGGCACACCACGCATTCGTTCGCATGGGCGATCACGATGCGGGCAGCCTCGCGGACCCGCAGCGGCAACCTGCCCTTCGTGTAGACCGCATGGCTGAAGTTCGCCATGGCGGCACCGAGGTCGGGCGATTTCACCGCAAACCCCGATACGTCGTCGTCGGCGAAGTCTCCGATTCGGCTCATCCGCGAATTGTAACGTGTTTCACTTTCCGGCCGTGGTGAGTTCGGTCCGGTCGTCGTCCCAGTCCCGCTGCACCAGCAGCCGCATCGCGATCCGTTCCAGTGCCGCCTCGACGTCATCGCGGTCCGGCCGTCCTTCGAATGTCGACGACGCGGCCAACTTCTCCACGATCCGGCTGACCAGCGCCGAGGATGCGGCGTCGACCTGCTGGACGCCGGACTGCGTCAACCAGACCTGGTCACCGGTGCGCAGGGCGTGGCCCGAGCCGACGAGCCGGTCGAAAGTCGGTTCCAGGACTTCGACGGGGACGCGCAGTCGCTCGGCGATCTGCGTCAGTCGCGCGGAGCCGAAGACCTGGCTCTGCCGGTAGATCTGGATCAGCGCCCAGAGCAGCGCCACGTCGGATTCACAGCCGTGCAGTCCGGCGATGCTGCGCAGCCGGATCTCCGGCGACTGCCGCACCAGCCTGCCGACGGCCGCCTCGAGGATCTGTTCGGGGGTATCGGTCAGCGGCATGCCGAAACCCTCCCCCATGTCCAGTGCGGACCCGGCCTCCATCTCCCGCAACGGCACCTGTTTGAGTGTCAGCGCCACGATGAAGCCGACCAGCGCCACCGGGGCCGCCCACAGGAACACCATCCCCAGCGAGTCGGCGTAGGCCGCCACGATCGGTGCCGCGACCTGTGCGGGAAGCTCGCGCAGCGCCTGCGGTGACTCGGCGGCCTCCGGCGGCGCGCCCCCGGCGGCCAGTGCCTGGGCGACGCGACCACCCAGGAAGTTGGCGAACAGGGAACCGAAAATCGCTGCGCCGAAAGAACTTCCGATGGTGCGGAAGAACGTGACACCCGACGTGGCGACTCCGAGGTCGGAGAAATCGGCGGTGCTCTGCACGATGAGGATCAGCACCTGCATGCATAGCCCGATCCCGGCGCCGAGGATGAACAGGTAGAGGCTCTGCACGACCATCGGGGTGGTTGCGTCCATCGTGGACAGCAGCACGAAGCCCAGCGTCATCAACGCCGTGCCCACCACCGGAAAGACCTTGTACTTGCCGGTGCGGCTGACCAGGACCCCGCTGCCCATCGACGTCAACAGCAGCCCTCCCACCATGGGCAGCGTGCGTAGCCCCGACTCGGTCGCCGACACCCCGTCGACGAACTGCATGAACGTCGGCAGGAACGTCAGCGCGCCGAGCATGGCGAAACCGACGATGAAGGAGAGCACACAGCACACCGTGAACACCGGGCTGGCGAACAGCCGGATCGGCAGGATCGGCTCGGCGGTGCGCAACTCCACCCGTACGAAGGCCGCCAGGGATATCACCGCGCCGACGAACAATCCGATGATCACCGGCGACGACCACGCATAGGTGCTCCCGCCCCAACTGGTGGCCAGAGTGAGGCTCGAGGCGCCCACCCCGATCAAGGCGATGCCGGCGAAGTCGATCGCCGGGCGGGTGCGACGTCCCAGTGCCGGGATTGCGACGACCGCCACGACGAACACGACGACGGCGATGGGGATGTTGATCCAGAACGCCCAGCGCCAGCTCAGGTGGTCGGTGAAGTACCCGCCGAGCAACGGTCCGATCACCGTGGTGACTCCGAACACCGCACCCAGCGCGCCCTGGTAGCGGCCCCGGTCCCGCAGCGGGATGACCTCCCCGATCAGCGCCATCGCGGTGACCATGATGGCTCCGCCGCCGATGCCCTGGAGCGCGCGGGAAGCGACGAGCATCGTCATCGACGATGCGATTCCGCACAACACGGAACCGGCGAGGAAGAACATGATCGCGGTGCCGAACACCACTTTGCGGCCGAACAGGTCACCGAGCTTTCCGACGATCGCGGTGACGATGGTCGACGCCAGCAGGTAGCTGGTGACCACCCAGGACTGGTGGCCCGCGCCCCCGAGGTCGGCGACGACGGTCGGCAGCGCGGTGGCCACGATCGTCTGATCCAGCGCAGCCAGAAGCATGCCCAGCAGGACCGCGACGAAAATGATGTTGCGGCGACGGGCACCGACCGGCGCCGCGGAGTCGCTACGGGTGACGGAAGCTGGCGTCGGTGGCGTCATGACCTGACCTTCCTGACGACCGGGGAACTCCCTGATGCATCGTTAGATGATCTAGGAAAGTTACCGGACTCAGGAAGTTCTTCCCCGCCGACGGCTACCCCGAACCGCCTACTTCGGGGGTCGGGACACGCACTGGGCCGAGTACAGTTCCTCGCCGAGCTTGCCCATCAGCTCCAGTTGGGTCTCGAGGTAGTCGATGTGCAACTCCTCGTCGGCCAGGATCTTCTCGAAGAGGTTCGCCGAGGTGGCGTCACCTTTCTCCCGGCACATGACGATGCCCGGCCGGAGACGCTCGACGACCTCGTACTCGATCGCGAGGTCGGCCTCGAACTGTTCGCGCAGCGTCTGGCCCACCCGCAGGGAGAACAGCCGCTGGTAATTGGGCAGCCCGTCGAGAATAAGGATGCGATCGGTGATCTCTTCGGCGTGCACCATTTCTTCGAATGATTCTTTGCGCGTATACGCCGCTAATTCGGTGAAGCCCCAATTTTCCTGCATCTTGGAATGCAGAAAATACTGATTGATGGCGGTGAGTTCGCTCGTCAATTGCTCATTGAGTAGCTTAAGAACCTCGGGATCGCCTTGCATGACTGCTCCTAAACACCTTGATCACTGATCGCGTTCGCTATTTGCACGGGCTGTGTGCAAGTGGTTCCAATCTAGTGCAAGGCGGGTGCCGAATGCACGCCACTACCACTGTGGGCGACGCGTTTCCGCGATCCGAGACGAGCAGCGAACGGACTCGCGCGCCAGATCAACCCCCTAGTCTGGACTGCCTAGGCTAAGTAAGGTTAGACTGAGCTAACTGTTCGGTTGGCGGAGGTAGGTGAGGATAACCAATGGGTGAGTACGATCTCCACTCATTCATTCTTGCCTGTGATTTCCGTGTCGACGATGTCGATCGAATGTGGGTCTGGCTCAAAAGGCACCACGACGGGTTATCCGCGATCGGCGCACATCACGTCGTTTTGTACGAATCGATATGGGAACCGCGCCGGGTTCTGGTGACCATCGGAATTCGGCATTCCAATTCGATTCGTGAGGTGCTGCGCTCGCCGGCGATCTTCGAATGGTTCGACATCTCGGGCGCCGATGACATTCCGCCGATCTTCGGCGGCGAAGTCGTCGAGAAGATCGATCTTGACCCTCCCACGCCCGCGGACCACATCGGTCGGGTCGTGGTGGGCGTCATGTCCTCGGTCGAAGACGTGCCCACCCTGATGGTCAAGGTGCACGACGGACTCGAGCGGTTCAAATCGGGCGGTGTCCGCAAGATCTGGGTCTACCGTGCCCTCGACGACGGGCACGAAGTGCTGATCCTGCAGGAGATCGAGGACGAGATCAGCGCCCGGCAGTGGATCGAGCATCCGGACGCCGCCGCCGAGTGGATGTCCAACGCCGGTCTGGGGGCCTACCCCACCAGGTTCGTCGGCAGGTTCGCGCATCTGATGAGCGTCGGCGAGCAGGGATAGCGGGGCGCCACGATGTTCGTCTGCCTTTGCACCGGAACCACGAGTCACGTGGTCAGTGAAGTCGTGGCCAAGGGTGCGCGGACATCGAGGGAGATCGCCGAGGCCTGCGGCGCCGGTGGCGACTGCGGGCGATGCCGTCGGACCCTGCGGGCGATGATCGAGGCGCATTTCGCGGCGGTCGACTCCGCTCAGCAGAGCGTCAGCCGCTGACGGTTCAGGCCTTGCCCTGCCCGGTGAACTCTGCCAGCGCGGCGGCGTTGGCGGCGCCACCGAGCAACTCCATGAATTGCGCGTTCTCCAGCTCGGTCGCCGCAGCGATCCCGGGCCGGTACGGGGCGACCATGGTCTGCTTGACCGCCACCAGGCTCGGGATCGAGCGGGACGCCAGGATCTCAGCGTGCCGGCGTGCCTCCGGCAGCAGGTCGTCCGGCTCGCACACCTTCCACGCGATCCCCATCCGCTGGGCCTCGGCCGCGTCAACCCACTCCGAGGACAGCAGCAGCCACGCCGCGTTCTGTCTGCCGACCAGCTGCGGCAACAGGTAGGACGAGGCTGCCTCCGGCGCGACCCCGAGGCTGGTGAACGGGCACTTCAACCGCGCGGACGCCGACATGAACACCAGGTCGGCGTAGCCCAGGATTGTCGTGCCGATACCCAGACCGACTCCGTTGACCGCACAGATCAACGGCTTCGACAGCTCGGTCAGCGCGTTGATCATCGTGGAGAAGTGGCTGCCCTGCGAACTGAGCGAGGAATCCTCGATGCGGGCCTGCATCTCCTTGAGATCGTTGCCCGCGCTGAAGGCGCGGCCCGCCCCGGTCAGCAGCACCACCGCGACCTCCGGGTCGTCGGCCGCATCGCGCAGCGCGGTCGCCGTCGCGAGATAGAGCTCCTCGTTGAACGCGTTGAGAGCCTCGGGCCGGTCCAGGACCAGGGTGCGGACCCGGTTGTCGTCACTGATCTGCAGAGTCACCGCGCCAGCGTATCGGCCGTCGTGAAGGGGCTGCGCAGCATGTAGCGGCTTGTCGGGACCGTATCGACGTCACGGTTGGCGCCGAATGCCGCGGTGCTGGCCACCATTCGTGACATCCGGTCGCTGAGGTCGTCGTCGTCTGCCGCACCGAAGAACGCGTGCAGATCGGACGTGGCCTCGATCGGAAACAGTTCCTCGACGATCGCCGAGATCGGCGCCGCGCCGGGGGTGAGCGCACGCACCACCGTGTTCTGTGTGTAGCCGAAGGTCGACTGGGTGTCGATCGCCACCGGCGTGTGATCCAGCTGCCAGCGCGACAACCAGGTCGCTTCGTCCAACTCGGCAGGGCGGCGCAGCAGCGCCACGTTCGCGAAACCCGGACTGCGCTCGCCGGCCGGTGTGTCCGGGGGCGTCAGCGGCACCGACTCGGTCACCAGATACGCCGCCACCTCGACGCAGCGATCCGCCAAAAGTGCTGTCGCCGTGCTGATCTGCTCGCCATAGCATTGCTCGGTCCAGATACTGACGAAGCCGATCACCGGTGGGTCCAATGTGGTCAGCGTCATCAGTGAATCGGTGACGGCCGAGTCGCGGACATGGATCGCCACTCCCGGTGCACCGGTGTCGAGCAGCGCCTGGCCGACCTCGGTGCGCAGGCGGGCGCACCACGCGTCGTCGCCAGGTGTTCCCCGCAAGGTGATGATGACTTTCTCCACTGGCCGAACATAGCCCGGGTCAGAATGGACGAATGCTGAAGGTCCTGACGCTGCCTGTGGTGCCGGACCTCGCTGCGGTGATGCGCAGCCTCGTGGGAGTCCTGGCGGTGGCGGTCATCGCGTGGAACTGGGGGCCGCCGGGATCAGGCACTGCCGCGGCCGGTGCGGCCGCGATCGCCGGTGTCACGGCGCTGCAGGACAGTCCACGGGGGCGCATCGCTCGCGTCGCCGCAGTCTCGCTGCTGATGGGCGCCGCCGCGCTGCTGGGTGGTTTGACGTCGGCGTACTCGGCGCTGTTCGTGGCAGTGATCGCACTGTGGTGCTTCGGCGCAGCGATGCTCTGGGCGCTGGGCGCTCATGCCGGACTGATCGCGGGGGTGTCGGGTGCGCTGATCGTCATCGCTCCGCCGGTCCCGCCGACGCTGATGTCGACGCTGGGCGCCGCAGCGCTGGTAGCGGCCGCAGGCCTGTTGCAGGCGGGCCTGTTCGCGGTCTGGCCGCAGCGCCGCTGGCGTGTGCAGCGCGACGCCCTCGCCACTGCCTACCGCTGCCTGGCCGCGGACGCGAGGAGGCTGGCCGACGCGGATGCCGCCGGCGACGCCACGGTGAACACGGAGCCGCTGATCGGGTTGCGGGCCGCCTTCACACAAGTCGACGGTCAGGCCGGACGGCGCCCGGGTGAGCACCGCGACTGGTACGGACTGCCCGAGCGGATCGCCACGACGCTGACAGGCCTGGCCGCCCGGGAGAGTCGAACCGACGGGCTGACTGACGTGTTGACCGCCGCCGCCGACGCGCTGGCCGCGGTCGCCGAGACGGGGCGCTCGGCCCGGGGTGCCGCGGACGCTGCCATGCGCCGACTGGACAGCGCCGCCGCTGGACTGACCGGTGCCGAGGCGGCGGAGGTGGGTCGGCTGTCGCTGCAACTGCACGACGCCCTGGCGATGCGGTTGGGTGACTTCGCGCCGTCGTCGTCAGAAGTGGTGCGGCTCAGGCGGCCCGAGTTGAGGACTTCGGTGCGCGCGGCGGTGGACCGCACACGCGCCCATCTCGACCGGCACTCGCCGGTGTTCCGGCATGCGGTGCGGCTCGGCGTCGCGGTGGCGGTCGGCGGCGGGATGGAGCGCTACGCCGATGTCGCCTACGGCTACTGGGTTCCCCTCACGGTGCTGCTGGTTCTTCGCCCCGAGACCGCACACACATACACCCGCTGCGTAGGCCGGGTGGGCGGTACCGCGATCGGCGTCCTTGTCGCGTCGACGGTGTTGTTCCTGCTGGACCCCGGTGCGGTGGCGTCGGCGGTGCTGGCGGTGCTATTCCTGGCCGTGTCGTATGCCGCGGCCGGGTTCGGGTACCTGGCGCTCTCGGCGGCGCTGGCCGCCGCGGTGGTGTTCCTGATCAACATCGACCGCGCCGCCGAACCGGCCACCGTCGGGGAGTTGTTGTCCGCCACGCTGGTCGGCGGCGCCATCGCGGTGCTCGTCCACGTGTTGTTGCCCGACCATGCACTAGCCCGCCTGGGACAACGGGCCGGCGAGCTGTTGAAGACCGAGATCGACTACGCGGCAACGGTGATCAAGGCCTACGTGCACGAACTCGACAACCCCGACGACGCATTGTCCTCGGCATGGCAGCGGGCGTTTCGGGCACGCGCCGCCTTCGAGGCCGCGGCAGGTGTCACCCGGATGGAGTCACGTGAGTTGCGGCACTGGCTGCGGTCCTACCGCACCGCACTGAACGTCGTCACGGCGTCGTGCACGACGCTCGAGGCCAACTTCCCCGGCAACCCGTCGACGGCATGGAGTCGCGAGTTCGTGCGCGCGGTCGACGAGTACGTGGAATCGCTGTGTGGTGATCCGCCGACGCCGGCGTCACCCTGGACCGTGGACACCGAAGAATTGACGGCTGCCGACCAACGGCTACGCGACGCCGTGTCGGGACGACGGTCCGAGGACGGCGCGGCACGGGTTCTGGTCGCCGAGATCGGCACCATCACCCGCCATCTGCTGATGATCGCCGTCAGCCCCGGGCCCACCGCGGCTCGATGAACACTCCCTCGGCCTCGACGGTCACCCCCCGGCCGTCGGCGAGGTGCCCCACCACATAGGTCTTCACGCCCTCGCTGTGCGACACTCTGGCCTCGGCGTGCACCCGCCCCAGCGGGGTCAGCCGCCGGTAGCTGACCGTGATGGTTCCGGTGAGACGGTGCTTGCCAGGTGTGCTCGCCGCGTCACCGAGCACGTGGTCCAGGATCATCGCCGAGACGCCGCCGTGGACGTGGCCGGGTGGCCCCTCGAACGCGGCGCCCAGGTAGAAGTCGCTGGTGACCCGCTCTCCGCTGTCGTCTGTCATCCGCCGGACCACCAACGGCGGAGCGGTCGGGTTGCGCACGCCGATCACCGCGTTGCCCCATGGCATCGCGTCGCCGTCGGCGCCCAATTGGATGCCGAACGACAGGGCGCGCTGCTTCTCGCGCAATCGGGCTGTGGCCGACTCGATCTCGGCTGTGGCAGCCGCAACCACACCTGCGTCGACCTCGGTGCGGATGGTGGCGTCCACCAGATCGCGAACCGACCGGGTCAAGGGTTCGTAGACGGCCCGAAGCCGCTCGACGTCGGCCGCGCTGAGGTTCTCGACGTGTGTGTAGTCCAGCACCCCTCGACTAGAACACGTTCTAGCCGACATGTCTCCCCTGCGGTGTGCAGAGCGGGACTTTTGTCAGAGCTTCGAACTAGTGTTCGATGTATGGGTGAGGTGTCACCGCCGGCGGCACCAAACTACCCATCCCGGACCTGATCCGGATGGCCGCCCGCGGCGCACACCACTACCTCACAGTGTTCGACGACCACACCAACGAAGTCCTGCACCTCGGCCGGGCGAAACGCTGCGCCACACCGCCACAATGGATCGCACTACTGGCCCGTGACCGCGGCTGCACCCGACCCGGCTGCACCGCCCCCGGCTACCACAGCCAAGTCCACCACGCCGCCGCAGACTCGAAGAACAACGGCCAAACCAACATCAACGACCTCACCCTGGCCTGCGGACCCGACAACCGCCTCATCGAAAACACCGGCTGGACCACCACCAGAAAACCCCCAAGGCCACACCGAATGGCACCCCCCACCACACCTCGACACCGGACAAAGCAGAATCAACCACTACCACCACCCCCACCGATACCTACTCCCCGAACACGACCAAGGACCATGAAAGTGTTGCCGGAGTATAGAGTCAGTCTTCTGCCGGCGACGCGAACCGTGCGGTGTGCTGCGTGAGACCCCGCGCTGGAGCGGCGGTGCCGGTGCGCCGACGGCCAAGAGTTCCTACGATAGGTGCGATGGCCGCGCCGAACGATGACCCGTCGCGCGTTGCGTTGCCTGCCACACTCGTCGAAGCAACCGGCCACCGACTGCGCAAAGCGATCCTCAGCGGAGAACTCGCGCCCGGCGACAAGATCGTCGAGGAGCAACTGTGCGCCGACTTCGGGATAAGCAGGGCGCCGCTGCGTGAGGCGTTGCGACTGCTCGCGCAGCAGGGCCTGGTCGAGCACCTCCCTCGTCGCGGCTCGCGGGTCGCCGCATGGTCGCCCACCGACATCATCCAGTTGTTCGGGCTTCGTCATGTGCTGGAGAAGCACGCCGTGGAAAGCGCGCTGCCGCTGCCCGATCCCGAGCACGCCCTCGAACCGGTTCGCGCTGCACTCGAACGGATGGATGCTGCTCAGGACGAACTGGATCGAGACGATGCTCACCGGGAGTTCCATGCAGCGGTGGTGGCGCTGGCCGCGAATCGCCAACTCGACATCGCTCTGGAACCCATTCTGCTGAAATTGCAGCTCCCGATGGCCAGGAACCTGCGCGAAGAAGCCCGGCATCGTGATCCCGGCGACGGGATCGAGCGGCACAAGGCCGTCCTGTCCGCGTTGGAGAGGAACGACCCTGCCGTGGTGGTGGAGGCGCTCCTGCACCATGGTCATCTGCATTATCTCGGCCTGGAGTCCGAGCGCTAACACAAACGACACACGGGCGACCCGAAATCGCCATCATTCTGTCGACAATCGACAGTTATGGCCGACGCTCTCCATGGACCATCCATCGGACCCTCCGTCGCGGAGGTCCTCGCCTCGCACGCCGGCGGAACCGGTTCGCCCGCCAAGACGGCGGCTCGAGTGGCCGACGCCATCGCGGCACGCGGTGACGACGGCACCTGGCTGTCCACCGTCCCCCGCGAGCAGCTGATCGCGGCAGCCGAAGCGATCGAGCAGCGGCCCGGCGCCCGCACTCTGCCGCTCTACGGGGTCCCGTTCGGAGTCAAGGACAGTATCGACGTCCGCGGCGTGCGCACCACGCTGGCGTGCCCGGACTATTCGTATGTCGCATCGGCCACTGCGCCTTCGGTCCAGAGGCTGCTCGACGCGGGAGCGCTGTATGTAGGCAAGACCAGCCTCGACCAGTTCGCGACGGGCCTGAACGGAACCCGGACGCCCTACACCGTTCCGCGCAGCGTGTACGGCGGCGACATGATCTCCGGCGGGTCGAGTTCCGGCTCGGCGCTGGCAGTGGCGCTCGGGCAAGTGCCGTTCGCCGTCGCCACCGATACCGCCGGATCGGGCCGGGTGCCGGCAGCACTCAACGGGGTCGTGGGCTTCAAGCCGTCACGCGGCCTGATCAGCACGGTCGGGCTCGTCCCCGCTTGTAAGTCGCTGGACTGCATCAGTGTGATGGCCGGTTCGATCGATGACGTCGACCGGGTGCTCGACGTCATGGTCGGCCGCGACGACCGCGATCCGTGGTCGCGCGATCGCGGTCCTCGTTTCCCCGGCGGCCCGATCAGAGTGGGACTGCCGCCCGAATCCGAACTGGACTTCTTCGGCGACGACGAAATGCGCCGAGCGCACCTGGCCTTCCGCCGGAACCTGTCCCGTACGGCCACGGTCGTCGAGGTCTCTCTCCAACCGTTTCTGTCGGCCGGTTCTCTGCTGTACCAGGGCCCGTGGGTGGCAGAGCGGCTCGTCGAGTTCGGTGATTTCCTTGCCGGGCAGCCGGAGTCGATACACCCGGTGGTCCGCGAGATCCTCCGGAGCGGGCACGGCTACACAGCAGTCGACGCGTTCACCGCACTCCAGCGCCTGCAGGAACTCAAAGCGGTGGTCGGCCGGGTGTGGCAGCACATCGACGTGCTGGTGGTACCGACGATCGGAACCACGTTCACCGTCGACGAGGTTCTGGCCGCGCCGGTCGACTGCAACACGGTGCTCGGGCACTACACACATTTCGGGAACCTCCTCGACCTCCTGGGCGCCGCACTCCCCCTCGGCGTGACGGCCGACGGACGTCCGTACAGCGCCATGTTGCTGGGGGCGGCGCTCACCGACGACACCGTGCTCGCGCTGGCCGCACAGATCCTCGACGAACCGCGCACCCCGCAGCCCGGACCACCTTCGCTGTCCGTCAACCCACTCACCGCCGAGGAGCATCTGTGACACCGAGGATAGACGTGCCGGCCGAGCCGTCCCCGTTTCCGATCGTCGCCGGTAAGACCGCGCTGATCCTGATCGATATGCAGCGAGACTTCCTGTTGCCCGGCGGATTCGGTGAAAGCCTGGGTAACGACGTGAGCCAGTTGCTCAAGGTGGTCCCGCCGTTGGCGACCCTCCTCGCGGCGGCCCGCGCCGCCGGCGTCATGGTCGTCCACACCCGCGAAGGGCATCAGCCCGACCTGTCGGACTGCCCGCCCGCCAAGCTCAGCCGAGGAGCGCCGTCGAAGCGCATCGGCGACCCAGGCAGGTACGGCCGCATCCTGATCCGCGGAGAATACGGCCACGACATCGTCGATGAGCTCGCCCCGATCGACGGCGAGATCGTCATCGACAAACCCGGCAAGGGTGCTTTCTACGCCACCGAGCTGTCCACTGTGCTCACCGAGGCGGGGATCACCCAGCTGCTGATCACCGGCGTCACCACGGAGGTGTGTGTGCACACCACCACCCGCGAGGCCAACGACCGGGGCTACGAATGCCTGGTCGTATCCGACTGTGTGGGTTCGTATTTCCCCGAGTTCCAGCGCATCGGCCTGGAAATGGTCAAAGCGCAGGGCGGCATCTTCGGATGGGTGGCCGCCTCCGCAGCAGTCATCCCGGCATTGAGTCATCTCACCACCATCCCCACCTGAGAAGCCCGAAAAGAGGATCAGATGAGCACCGAAGTCACCAATCCACCCGCCGATCCTCCGACCGAGAAACCGGTCTCCATCCCGTGGTGGACCCGCGGAGACACCAATGCGTTCTTTGGTCTCGGCTTCAACATCCTGGTCAACGTCCTGACGCTGACAGGGCTGATGATCGCGGTGGTCGCAGTGCCCGCCGACGACGTCCTTGGCACCGTACTGCCCGCGCTCGGTGTGGCGCTGATCCTCGGCAACCTGTACTACACGTTTCTTGCGCGCCGACTGGCCCAGCGCGAGAACAGATCCGACGTGACCGCCCTGCCGTACGGCCCGAGTGTGCCACACATGTTCATCGTGGTCTTCGTCGTGATGCTGCCGGTGTATCTGGCCACCGACGATCCGATCCAGGCCTGGCAGGCGGGTCTGGCGTGGGCGTTCCTGATCGGTGTGATCGTGATGATCGGCGCATTCGTCGGGCCCTACATCCGCAAGCTCACCCCGCGCGCGGCGATGCTGGGCACGCTCGCGGGCATCTCCATCACCTTCATCTCGATGCGTCCGGCGGCGCAGATGTGGGAGGTGGCCTGGATCGGTTTGCCAGTCCTGGCCATCATCCTGATCGGCTTCTTCACCAATGTGAGGATCCCGGGCGGTGTACCGATCGGGTTGGTGGCACTGCTGGTCGGGACCGCGATCGGCTGGGCGGGCGGCTACATGTCGGCACCCGACGTCGGACAGGCGGTCAGCGACATCGCCATCGGTGTCCCGGACCTGCGATTCGACTTGCTGTTCAACGGACTTGCCGATCTCGCTCCGCTGCTGGGTACCGCCATTCCGCTCGGCGTCTACAACTTCACCGAGGCGATGAGCAACGTCGAGAGTGCCGCGGCCGCCGGAGACAGCTACAACTTGCGCAGCGTGCTGCTGGCCGATGGTGCGGGCGCGGTGGTCGGTTCAGCATTCGGTTCGCCGTTTCCGCCTGCGGTCTACATCGGACACCCCGGATGGAAGGATGCCGGCGGCCGAGCTAGCTACTCACTGGCCAGTGGCGCGGTCATCGGGATGCTCTGCTTCGTCGGACTTTTCGGAGTACTCGCGGCATTGCTCCCGGTTCCGGCCATCGTGCCGATCCTGCTCTACATCGGTTTGTTGATCGGCGCGCAGGCGTTTCAGGCCGTGCCCCGGCTGCACGCCGTGGCGGTGGTGGCTGCGCTTTTGCCCAATCTCGCCGAGTGGGGACGGGGGATGATCGACAACGCGCTCAGCGCGGCGGGCACGTCGGCAGCCGAGGTGACCTCCGAGGCGCTCAACGGAGCAGGTGTGGTCTACGACGGATTGAAAACGTTGGGTGAGGGCGCCGTGCTGGTCGGCTTGATCCTGGGAACCATGGTCACCTTCATCCTGGACAAGAAGTTCCGTTATGCCGCAGGGGCCGCAGCAGTGGGTGCGGCGCTGTCCTTCATCGGCCTGATCCATGCGCCGGAGGTGGCGTGGGCGGCGAGCCCACAGGTCGCCCTCGGGTATCTGATGTTCGGGATCGTCTGTGTGGTGTTCTCGTTTTTGCCCGGCGCCGACGATCCCGTCGATGTGGAAGAACCAGATGTCGTGGCAGGCCACTGAATCGGTACTGAACCGGTCAGTTCCGTCAAGAGGGTAAGTCAGTGACCCACCGGTGATAGGCATCCGGGTCGACGTTGCTGCCGCACACGATGGTGACCACGTGCCGGCCGGCGAAACGTTCGCGGTCTTCGAGGATCGCGGCGATGCCGAGCGCGGCCGACGGCTCGACGACGAGACCGGCGTGTTCGACAAGCATCCGCATCGCCATGATGATGGAGGTTTCTCGGACCAGCACGGCGTCGTCGGCAACCAGGAGGAGATCGTCCAATACGGCCGCGATGGGATGCCGACCGGCGACCCCGTCCGCGATGGTGTCAGTCGATTCGGTGGTGGTGACGCGTCGTTGACGCCATGAGTGCGTCATCGCCGGTGCGCCGAGCGGCTGGACACAGATCACCTCGACGCGGGGCGACAAGGCCTTCATCACGTGACCTACGCCAGTCGCCAGGGCGCCGCCGCCGAGGGCCACCAGCACGGCGTCGTAGCCGGCCGAAGAATCCACCAGTTCCAGCCCGATTGTCGCTGCACCTTCACACGTCTCGATGTCCAGGCTGTCTTCGACCAACCGGATCCCCTCGTCTCGAGCGACCGTCACCGCCCGCTCGCGTGCGGCCTCGATGTCGCCGTCCACCAACTCCAACCTGGCCCCGAGTGCGCGGATGCGGTCGAGCTTGGCCGCTGGCGCGACATGCGGCGCCACCACGGTGATGTCGAGCCCGCGGCTACGTCCGGACCAGGCCAGGGCTTGGCCGAGGTTGCCCGCGCTGGCGCACACCGCCGCTCGTGGACCACCGGCGACGAGCAGGCTCGCGACCACCTCGGTGCCGCGAGCCTTGAAGCTGCGCACCGGGTTCGCCGTCTCGAGCTTGACGCTCACGGCGCACCCGAGGCCGGGCTCGAGTGCCTCGCACGGGTAGAGCGGACTATCGAGGAAAACCGGGTCGATCATCTGGCGCGCCGCCCGGATACGAGCGGTGTCGAAGCGCGTCCGCTGCACGACACAGCAGCCTAATGCCCGCCGGATACCGCCGCCCCCACGTGACGCGACGGCGGTCACAACACGACCATGACGTGGCTTAGATAACCTGATCTTTCGTAGTCATGTGTCTACGAAGTGCCCTATTCTCTGACAGTGCCTTCCCGAACACCGGATCGCGGCCACAGTGCCGATCCTCGCGCCGAACGCGTCCGTGCCCGCCTGCGGGGTGCGGCGTTCGCGATGGCACACGAGCGTCCCGTCGACGAGATCACCGTCGCCGATCTAGTGGCCCGGGCGCAGGTCAGCCGCCAGGTCTTCTATCGGCACTTCCGCGACCGCGACGATGCGGTCGCCGCGGCGATCTCCCACGCGTTCACCGCCGCCGTGGCCGGTTGCGGCGGCGACGACGCCCGCGGGCGCATCCTGCAACTCTTCAGCTTCGCCGAGGACCACCGTGCGATGTACCGCAATGTCGTGCCCAGCGCCGTCACCCAGCGAGTCGTCACCGCGTTTCGCGCCGCACTGCTCCCGGCCTGCGAGGAGATCGCGGCGCACGGCATGGTGGTGCTCTCAATCGTCAGTCCACTCCCCCCCGAATCCGTCACCCGGTTCCTGGTCGGCGGCTTCATGGAGGTTCTGCGGTCGTGGATGGAGGACCCCGAGGCCACAGACCTGTCCGCCCGGGTGACCGCGGCGCTGGACACCGTCGATGCGCTGCTGGGCATCTCAACAGTTCAGAAAGGATCATGACGTGGGTAGACACCACTCCCCCGAGACCACCGCGGGTCGTGACCGGTCCGCGGTGCGCACCGTGGCGCTCGCGCTGGCGGGGTTGACCGTCTTCGTCCTCGCAATGGTCGCCAGCTACTCGGGCGCATTCGCAAAACCGACGCTGCACCACCTGACGGTTGCGGTGTCCGCCCCGGACCAGATCGTCGAAAATCTCAGGCACCAGCATGAATTGGCGCTCAACGTCGTCGACGATCCAGCCGCCGCCCGCCAGCAGGTGTACGAGCGCCGCGCCGACACAGCCTTCGCCGTCACCTCTGAGCACGACATGACGATCTACGTGGCCGGCGGCGGCGGGCACAGCGTGGCGCTGGCCGCCGAGACCGTGGGACAGGCGACGGCCGAGCGCGCCGGTCTGACCCCCAGAGTCGAAGACGTGGCTCCGACGTCTGCGGGCGATCCGTCCGGCACCGTCGAGTTCTACGCCGTCATCTTCATCTCGATCGGCGCCTCCCTGGGGGCGGCACTACTCGGCCGTCTGATGGGCCCGGTGCGTACCCCCGCCACCCTCGGCCGGCGCACGTTGTCGCTCGCCGCGTTCTCGGCGGTGCTGGCGGGTTCGGTGACGGTGTATGTGGGGCCGGTGCTGGGTGCCCTCACCACCCACACGTGGCAGGTGTTCGGCGTGCTGTGGTTGTACGCGATGGCGGTCGGCGGAGCGGTGACCGGAGTCGCAGCGGCGTTCGGGATGCTGGCCTCGGTGCTGCTCGGACTTTTCCTCGTCGTGGTCGGCAACGCGGCCGCGGCCGGCCCGGTCGGCCGTCCGTTGCTGTCCGGCTTCTACGCGACGTTCACCTCGGTCGTGCCCCAGGGCTCGGGGGTGTCGCTGCTGCGCAGCATCTCCTATTTCGGCGGTCACGGCGCCGCCGTCCCCCTGGCCACGCTGGGCATCTGGGCCGGCGCGGGCTGCCTGCTCGCGATCCTCGCCACCGCCGCGAGGGTGAACTATCGTGCCCTCTATGAACGCCGCGCCGAGTGGACTCGGCGACACCGAGGACTACTACGATCTCGGCTCGTTCCATCGGCCGATTGAGACCCCCTCGGCGGGAGCGCAGGTCTGGTTCGACCGCGGCATGATCTGGTGTTACGCGTTCAATCACGACGAGGCGATTCGCTGCTTCGACCGGGCGCTGGAACTCGACCCCGACCTGGCGATCGCGCGCTGGGGCATCGCATACGCCGTCGGACCCAACTACAACAAGCCGTGGGAGGCGTTCGACCCGGTCGATCTGGCCGCTTCGCTGCAGCGGGCTCGAACGGAGCTGGCACGGGCCGCAGACGGCCGCGCCGGCGCCGTCGAACGCGGCCTCATCGATGCGCTGACCGCGCGCTATCGCACTGATGACCCGCATGACACCGCGGCGCTGCAGTCCGGTCACACCGGCTACGCCGACGCGATGTCGGCACTGGCGAAAACCCATCCCGCCGATATCGACGTCGCCGCACTGACCGCCGACGCACTTGTCAACGTCACGGCATGGGCGCTGTGGGACAGTCGAACCGGGCAGCCCGCCCCCGGCTCGCGGGTGGTCGAGGCCAAGCGGATCCTCGATGACGCGCTCGCGACTCCGGCCGGCCGCGAACACCCCGGGATCCTGCACCTGTATCTGCACACCATGGAGATGTCGACGACGCCCCAGGAGGCGCTTCCCGCGGCGGACCTGCTGCGTGACCTGGTGCCCGACGCCGGGCACCTGCGCCACATGCCGAGCCACATCGACGTGTTGTGCGGCAACTACCGTGACTCGGTGGTGGCGAATCTGGCTGCCGTACAGGCTGATCAGCGATTCGTCGAGCGTGAGGGCCCGCTGAACTTCTACTCGCTCTACCGGGCGCACAATCTGCACTTCGTGGTGTATTCGGCCATGTTCGAAGGGAACTCGGCGATCGCGTTGCGGGCCGCTAACCAGCTCGCGGCTCAGCTCACCCCCGAGTTGCTCGCCATCGAATCGCCGCCGATGGCTGATTGGCTGGAAGCGTTCGTGCCGTTGCGGGTGCACGTGCTGATCCGGTTCGGCCGGTGGGCTGACTTGATCGCCACGCCGGTTCCCGACGATCCAGCCTTGTACTGCACAACCGCGGCCACCGTCCACTACGGGCGGGGGGTGGCGTACGCCGCGACCGGGCAGCTCGGAAAAGCGCGGGCCGAGCGGGAGTCGTTCGCCACGGTGTACGAACAGATCCCGGAGAGCCGCTATCTGTTCAACAACACCAGCCGTGACATCCTGGCGGTCGCCGCCGAGATGCTCGACGGTGAAATCGACTATCGTGCAGGGCAATTCGACGAGGCATTCGCCCATCTGCGGCGCGCGGTCGAGCTCGACGATTCCCTGCCCTACGACGAACCATGGGGTTGGATGCAGCCCACCCGGCATGCGTACGGCGCGCTGCTGCTCGAGCAGGGCCACGTGGCGCAGGCGGCGCAGGTGTATGCCGCTGACCTGGGGCTGGACCCGACGCTGAGCAGGCCCTGCCAGCATCCGGGCAACGTGTGGAGCCTGCACGGCTATCACGAGTGCCTGACGCGGCTGGGCCGTGACGCCGAAGCCATGATCATCGGCAGACAACTCGAGCTCGCACTGGCGCGGGCCGACGTCCCGGTGCTGACCTCGTGTGCGTGCCGACTGGAGGTCGACCGATGACCGAACCTGCCTGGGTCGAACACGTCATCTGGTGGCAGATCTATCCGCTGGGCTTCGTCGGTGCGCACCCGGCCGACGTCGCGCCCACCGCTGACGAACACCGGATCCGCAGGATCGTCGACTGGCTCGACTACGCAGTCGAACTCGGGGCCTCCGGGCTGGCGCTGGGGCCGGTGTTCGCCTCACGCACCCACGGTTATGACACCACGGATCACTACCGCATCGACCCCAGGCTCGGTGACGATTCCGACTTCGACCACCTGGTCGCCGAAGCCCGTCAACGAGGGCTGAGGGTGCTGCTCGACGGAGTCTTCAACCACGTGGGCGCCGACTTCCCGCGTTACCGCGAGGCGGCCGACGGTGGGGACACCTCGTGGTTCCTACAGCGCGACGGCAACTTTGTGACCTTCGAGGGCCATGACGGGCTGATCACGCTGAACCACCGGAACGCCGAGGTGATCGACTACACCGTCGACGTGATGTGTCACTGGCTCGGCCGTGGAGCCGACGGCTGGCGCCTCGACGCCGCCTACGCGGTCCCGGACCGCTTCTGGGCGCAGGTACTGCCCCGGATGCGCGCGATGCACCCGCAGGCGTGGTTCGTCGGGGAGGTCATCCACGGTGACTACGGCGCCCACGTGAACCAGGCCGGATTCGACTCCGTCACGCAGTACGAGCTGTGGAAGTCCATTTGGAGCAGCCTCAACGACGCGAACTTCCATGAGCTGGACTGGACGTTGACCCGTCACAATGAGTTTCTGGACACCTTCGTGCCGATGACCTTCATCGGCAATCACGACGTCACCCGGATCGCCAGCATGCTGACCAACCCCGACCATGTCGAACACGCCTTGGCCGTCCTGATGACCACCGGCGGAACCCCGAGCATCTATGCCGGTGACGAGTCCGCCTACCGGGGTGTCAAAGAGGAGAGGTTCGGCGGCGACGACGCGGTCCGGCCCGAATTCGATTCTCCCCACAAAGGAGTCGGCGAGCACGGGGTGCAGGTGTACCGGGCTCATCAGCACCTGATCGGCCTGCGGCGGCGCCATCCCTGGTTGCACACCGCGCGGACCACCCCGCTGCATGTGACCAATCACGGGTACGTGTACGCCGCCCGCAACGGTGACCACACTCTGGTCGTGGCACTCAACGTCGACGACGCGGCGATGCCGTTGTCCCTGCCCGCCCTCGGTTTCACCGCTGGCGAGATGGTCGCGGGGTCGGGTGCTCCACCGTCGGAGGTCGTGGTCGACGCCGTCGTGCCGCCCCACGGCTGGCTGGTGCTGGAACCGCGCTGACGCTTAGCCGAACAACTCGAGGGTCGCGGGATCCTCGCACCCGTCGTAGAACTTGTCCAGGACCGCCCGGAACACCGGATCCCGGTCTACGCGGGCAAACAACGTCATCGACGAACGCACCTTGAGATCGTCTGGGTGGCCGAAGATCTCGGTGGCTGTCCGACCGTCGACGGCGAGCAGCAGTCCGGCGCACTCCCGTAGCCGCGACCCGAGAACCGGGTGCTGCAGATACGCGTCCGCCTCGGCCAACGACGAGATCCCGAACCGGTGTGCCGGCGCGCTGTGGCCCAGGCCGCGCATCTGGGGAAAGACGAACCAGATCCAGTGACTTCGCTTGGCGCCGGCACGCAGTTCGGTCAGCACCGTCGGGTACACGTGGTCTTGGGCCTCGACGAAGCGACCGAGGTCGAACGGATCCTCACTCATCGTGTCGCCGAGTCTTGCAGGACACCGAACCTGCTTCAACGACTGTTTGCCGCGAATTCGTGCCGATGCCACTCGCCGCGCCGGACCGGGTGACATCTCCAGCCGAGCGGTAGTGGCGTAATACCTGTTCATGGCCATTGCCGCTGCCCATCGTGGTCACAGATTTCACACCCGTCACAGAGCGTATCGGCGGATGGCGAGTCCGCGCCGAGTTGTAATCGTTAGCCAACCGCGACGTCGTTTTGTGGTGTCGAATGCCGGGCCCGCCGAGGCGACCGTGTTGCATTACCTGTGCAACGCGACCGCGTTTTTGCCAGGCGAGCACGGAAAGGTGGGTTGGCTGCCGCTATGAGGTTGACAGAGAAGTTTCGAGGTAAGTGGGTGCGCCGGGTGGCCGCTGCTGCCCTGACGGCGGCTGCACTGCCCGGGCTGATCGGCTTCGCCGGGGGTTCGGCAACCGCGGGGGCGTTCTCCCGGCCGGGCCTTCCCGTCGAGTACCTGGATGTGTTCTCCCCCGCGATGAATCGCGACATCCGCGTTCAGTTCCAGGGTGGCGGTCCGCATGCGGTGTACCTGCTCGACGGTCTGCGGGCCCAGGACGACTACAACGGCTGGGATATCAACACCCCGGCGTTCGAGTGGTACTACCAGTCCGGCCTGTCCACCGTGATGCCGGTAGGCGGTCAGTCGAGTTTCTACACCGACTGGTACCAGCCGTCGCGGGGCAACGGTCAGGACTACACCTATAAGTGGGAGACCTTTCTGACGCAGGAACTCCCGGCGTGGCTGGAGGCCAACCGCGGGGTATCCAAGAACGGTAACGCGGTCGTGGGTCTGTCGATGGCCGGTAGCGCGTCGATGAACTATGCGATCTACTACCCGCAGAAGTTCATCTACGCCGCATCGCTTTCGGGCTTCCTGAACCCGTCCGAGGGTTGGTGGCCGATGCTGATCGGGCTGGCGATGAACGATGCCGGCGGCTTCAACGCCGAGAGCATGTGGGGTCCGTCCTCGGATCCGGCGTGGAAGCGCAACGATCCGATGGTCAACATCAACCAACTGGTCGCCAACAACACCCGGGTCTGGGTGTACTGCGGCACCGGCACACCGTCGGAACTGGACGCGGGCACCCCCGGCCAGAACCTGTTGGCTGCGCAGTTCCTCGAGGGATTCACCTTGCGGACCAACATCAGCTTCCGCGACAACTACATCGCCGCCGGCGGTACCAACGGCGTCTTCAACTTCCCGGCTGCGGGCACGCACAGCTGGGGTTACTGGGGACAGCAGTTGCTGCAGATGAAGCCCGACATCCAGCGGGTGCTGGGCGCGCAGAGCGTCGCCTAGCGACAACCCACAAACCAGGAAGCCTGCCGTTTCCCCCCGGAGCGGCAGGCTTCCTGCTGTTTCGGGAACCGTCAGAGCCGGGTCCGCATCGCGATGTCCTCGTTGAACTCGTCGAGCATCGCGTCGGTCAGCGTCGGCCGGATGTCGGCGATGGCGCCGAGGAAGTCGTCGGTGTTGGGCGGCTCGCCGCGGCGGAACTCGACCTCGCGTTCGAACGCGCACTGTGCGCCCTTGCGTGCGGCGAACTCGATGTCGGCGGGAGTGAACATCGCGGTGGCCTCGACGAGCTTGTCGACCTCCACGCCATCGGCGACAGCGCCCAGGTAGCGCTTCCAGATCGCCTTGCGCGCAGCGTCATCGGGCGGCCCGACGGGGATGACGTAGTCGAACCGTCCCGGGCGCAGGAACGCCGAATCCAGTGATCGCACGGAGTTCGTCGCGCATATCAGCAACCGTTCGTCCTGCTGACGGAACGTCGGGATGAGTTTGAGGAGTTCATTGGTGACACCGTGTGCCGGGTCCGAGGGGATGCCGGACCGCGAGCCGGCGATCTCTTCGACTTCGTCGATGAACACCACGGCTGCGTCGAGTTCGCCGAGGTCGGCGAACATGTCCCGCAGGGCGTTGGGCATCGTGACGTCGGGCGCGGTCAACCGGGACGGGAAGATCTCGATGAACGGCCAGCCGAGCCTGCCGGCGACAGCTTTGGCGAAGCTGGTCTTGCCCGTACCCGGCGGCCCGAACAGAATCGCCGCCTTGGGCGGAGAGACCCCGTAGCGGGCGGCCAAATCCGGTTGAGCGAGCGGCAGCACGATGCGGCGCTCGATCATCCGCTTCTCTGCCTCCATGCCGGCCATGTCGTCCCACAAACGCTGGGTCATGATCCGGCCGCCGAGTGCGGCGAGCAGTCCGGTGTCGGCGGGCCCGACGTGATCGACCCTGTCGAAGTACCGCAGATCGGTGCGCTCGGTGTATCCCAAGTTGCGCAGTGCGGCGGTGCCGGTGGCGTCTTCGGGCAACATCGCGCTGATGCGCCGCACACCCGAGGTACGCAGCCGGACCTCGAGCTCGGTGAGGAGTGCGCTGCCGATCCCCCGGTCCCGCCAGCCGCTGCTGAGCGCGATCATCGTGATCCACGCACGGTCGCCGCTGATCTGGGCCACCGCCATGCCGACGAGCTGGTCGTCGACGACGGCGACCACGGCGGGTTGACCGCCCCGGGCAGCCGACACCACCTCGGACACCGGAAACGCCGGGGCCGCCTCGGCCGGCTCCCGGCTCTGGTCCCAGACCGAGATGGCCTGGTCCAGGTCGTCATCATGAAAGTCGCGTAAGCGCCATGGGGGCATGACACCGATGATGGGGCGGGGTGGGGCGCGCGGTCATGCCCCGATCGGGTGG
>NZ_CACSIP010000049.1 GCF_902705885.1 Mycolicibacterium austroafricanum
CCCGGCGACCCACCCTGCGACGACGACCCACCCGAAGACCTACCCGGCTGCAGCGCCGAGCCGCCTGCATCCCCGGCTGCGGCAGGTCGCCGACAACACGCTCAACGGCTGGGACCGACTCGGTCGGCAGATCCAATTCTGCGTTGAGACGATCCGGGGCAGCGCGCAGGCGATCACCCGCTACCCCAGTGAGTTGTTACGACTGATCGCCGACATGAGCCTCGGCGTCGGCGCCCTCGCGCTGATCGGCGGCGCCGTTTGTGTCATCGGGTTCCTCACGGCGACAGCCGGATCGGTGATCGCCATTCAGCTCTACCCGCAACTTCAGCAAGTCGGCGTCGACGCTCTCGCCGGATTCACCAGCGCCATCCTCAATACCCGGTTCCTGGGGCCGCTCATCGCCGGCATCGGGCTGGCCTCGACCATCGGCGCCGGATCGACCGCTCAGCTGGGTGCCATGCGGATCAGCGAAGAGATCGACGCTCTCGAGGCGATGAGCATCCGTGCCGTCGCCTACCTGTGCTCGACCCGGTTGATCGCCGGTGTAATCGTGGTGATCCCGCTCTACACCGTGGCGATTCTGATGGCCTACATCGCCACCAGGGTGGGAACCACCACGCTCTACGGCCAATCCTCCGGGGTGTACGACCACTACTTCTACACCTTCCTCAATCCGACAGACCTGCTGTGGTCGTTCCTGCAGGCGCTGGTCATCGGGGCGGTTGTCATGCTGGTGCACACCTACTACGGGTTCACCGCCACCGGCGGTCCGGCCGGCGTCGGAGAAGCCGTCGGACGCGCCGTGCGTACCTCACTGGTGACGTTGGTTGTCCTCACCCTGCTCATTTCGCTGGCCATCTACGGCCCCGGCGGTCACTTCAACTTCTCGGGATAGAGACGTGGAACCAGGCTCTCGCTTCAAGCTCCGCCCTGGGTGGTGGGCGCTGGCCTTCGTCGTGCTCGTCGTGGCCTTCGTGCTGGCGACCGTCGGTCAGTTCCGGGGCACATTCACCCCGTCGGCGCCGGTGCTGCTCACCTCGCAACGCTCCGGCCTGGTGATGGAGCCGGGGGCGAAGGTCAAGCTCAGAGGGGTGCCCGTCGGGCACGTGACCGACGTCCGAAGCGGGCCTGACTCCGTCCAACTCGGCCTCTCGATCGACCCCGACCAACTCCAGCACATTCCGGCCAACGTCGCCGCACAGATCCGCGCCAGCACGATCTTCGGCGCCAAGTACGTCGATCTGGTCTACCCGGCCGACCCGACCTCGCGGCGCCTCGCCGCGGGCGCCGTCATCGCCTCTCTCAACGTGGCCACCGAGGTCAACACCGTGTTCGAGAACCTCGTCAGCCTGTTGGATCAGATCGATCCGGACAAGCTCAACAGTGTCCTCGCCGCCTTCGCGCAGGGTCTCGGTGGCCAGGGGCCGGCGATTGGCAACGCCCTCACCGATGCGAACGAGGTTCTCCTCCAGCTGAATCCACGCGCCGAGGCGATGCGGCGGGACTGGCGGTCGTTGAAGGGCTTCACCGACACCTACGGAAACGCCGCAGGGGACATCCTCGCGACTCTGGACGCGTTCAGCACCACCAGCACCACCATCACCGGCCAGGCCCAAGCGCTGGATTCGTTGCTGCTCAGCGTCATCGGCTTCTCCCGCAGTGGCATCGATCTGCTGGCCCCGAGCAAGGACAACCTGGTGCGGGCCGTCAACGAACTCGAACCCACCACCGAGCTGCTGCTCACCTACAACCCGTCGTTGACCTGTTCGATCGTGGGAACTCAGGTGTTGATCGACAAGTACGGCTGGGACCAGATCGGCGGCGGCAACGGCTTCTCGGGCATCCTGTCGACCGCCCTCGACTGGGGTGTTGACCCCTACCGCTACCCGGATGACCTGCCGATCATCGGCGCCAAAGGCGGTCCTGGTGGCAAACCAGGATGTGGATCGCTGCCGGATGTCTCGCAGAACTTCCCAGTTCGCCAGATCGTCACCAACACCGGATGGGGCACCGGCATGGACTGGACACCGAACCTCGGCATCGGGTTCCCCGGTTGGATGAACCTCTTTCCGGTCACCCGCGCGGTACCCGAGCCACCCAGTATCCGCTACGGCGCGCCTGCCGGCCCGGCGCCGGGTCCGGCCCCGGCCTATCCAGGCGGGCCGCCCTACGGCGCGCCGTGGTACGCAGCGGACGGCACTCCGTTGTATCCGGGGCTCCCTCCAGGCATTCCCTCCGACACACCACCACCCGACCCGGCCCACGCACCTCCCGGAGCGGAGCCCGCCGATACCGGCAGCGAGCAGCAACCATGACGGGCAACATGCGTGGCATCCTCTGGCGCCTAGCCGTTTTCGTCGCTGTTTGCCTGTTCTTCACCGGCGCGATGTTCGCGATCTTCGCGCAGGTGCGGATGCAGCGAACCAACGTCTACAACGCCATCTTCACGAATGTCTCCGGACTGGAGCAAGGACAGTTCGTGCGGGTCGCCGGCGTCGAAGTCGGTAAGGTCCAACACATCGGCCTGCAGCGGGACGCGTCGGTCAAAGTGCAGTTCTCGACCGACAAGTCGGTGGTGCTGACCGAGGGCAGCAGGGCGGTCATCCGCTATTCCGATCTCGTCGGCGGACGATATGTGGCACTCGAAGACGGCACGGGCCCAGCGGCGCCGCTGCGTCCGGGCGAGACGATCCCGGCGTCGAACACCTCGCCTGCGCTCGACCTCGACGCGTTGATCGGTGGTTTTCGTCCGCTGTTCCGGGCGCTCGACCCCGATGAGGTCAATGCGCTTTCCGGTCAACTGATCTCAGCCTTCGAGGGCCAGGGCGACACCATCGCCGGCTTCTTTCAACAGACCGCTGCGCTGACCAACGTGATCGCCGATCGTGACCAGTTGATCGGCGAGGTGATCGTCAACCTCAATACGGTCCTGACGTCCCTCGGAGACCAGAACACGCAGTTTGCCAAGGCTGTTGATTCATTGGCACAGCTGGTCTCGACACTGGCCGAGCGCAGGGAGGACCTCGCCAACTCGGTCGCCTACTCCAACGCCGCCGCGGGCTCGATCGCAGATCTACTGTCACAGGCACGTCCGCCGCTGAAGAAGGTGGTGCACGAGATCGACCGGACATCCGCGACCGTGTTGGCCGACCACGACTATGTCGACAACCTCATCGCCACCCTGCCCGATGCCTACCAGATCCTCAGCAGACAAGGGATTTACGGTGACTTCTTCAGTTTCTACGCCTGCCAGGTGCTGCTCAAGGTCAACGGCAAGGGGGGCCAGCCGGTGTACGTCAAGATGACAGGCCAGCCCAGCGGACGGTGCGCGCCGAGATGAAGTCCTTCGCCGAGCACAACCCAGTCCTCATCGGCGCGATCGGAATCGGCCTGACCGCAGCGCTCACTGCGACCGCGCTGAACTACGACAAACTGCCCCTGTTCGACCACAGCGCGCAGTACACGGCATATTTCGCCGAAGCCGGAGGCCTGATTCCCGGCGCTGCAGTCGAGGTTTCGGGCTTCAAGGTGGGCCAGGTGCAGAGCCTGGGTTTGGATGGACAACAAGTGTTGGTCACCTTCAAGGTTGATGGCGACGTCGACCTCGGTGACCGCACGGAGGCGGCGGTGAAGACCAAGACGATCCTCGGCGCCAAGATCCTCGAACTCACGCCCCGCGGAAACGGCCGCCAGTTCGATCCGATACCGCTGGACCGAACGCATTCGGCGTATCAGCTGCCCGACGCGCTGGGTGAACTGACCATGACCATCAGCGGACTCAACACCGACCAGCTCTCGGCATCGCTGGCCACGCTCTCGGAGACCTTCAAAGACACCCCTCCGGCGCTGAAGATCGCACTGGAGGGAGTCACCCGGTACTCAGATACCCTCAACGCCCGCGACGATCAACTGCGCCAACTGCTCGCAAGCGCCAACAAGGCGACGGCCGTTCTGGCTGAACGCAGCGACCAAGTGGTCAGTATCATCGCCGATCTCAACGGACTGCTCGCGCAGTTGCTGGCGCAGAGCTCGTCACTGGATCAGGTTGCGCACAACATCTCGGCGCTCGCCGTCCAGGTCAAGGGCTTCATCGCCGACAACCGCGACACCTTCAAGCCCGCGCTGGACAAACTCAACGGAGTCCTCACCATCATCGACAATCGCAAAGAGGTGGTGCAGAAAACTGTCAAGATGCTCAACGCGTACCTGATGTCGCTAGGTGAAAGTGTTTCTGCTGCGCCGTTTTTCAAGGCATACATCTCGAATCTGCCTCCCGGCCAGCTGATGACGCCGTTCATCGACGCTGCGTTCTCCGATCTCGGGCTGGATCCCAACACCCTGCTGCCTTCGCAGCTCAACGACCCCCAGGTCGGGCAACCGGGCACTCCGGCGTTGCCCGTGCCCTATCCACGCACCGGGCAAGGCGGGCCACCCCATCAGACGCTGCCCGACGCGATCACCGGCACCCCCGGAGATCCCCGGTACCCCTACCGTCCCCCGCTGCCGGCGCCGGAGCCTGGCGGTCCGCCGCCGGGGCCACCTGCGCTCGCCCCACCCGGACCCACCGAGGAGGGCGCACGGTGAACAGGCCGGGTTTGAGGGTTCTTCTGGCCGCAGCGCTGTCGGTCACGCTGGTGGGGGGAATCCTGGCAGCGGTGCGGGTCAACGACCAGGTCAACCGCACCAATGTGGTCGGGTACTTCGCCAACAGCAACGGGGTGTTCGTCGGCGACGACGTCCAGATCCTCGGGGTGCCTGTCGGCAGGATCGAACGCATCGAACCCGATGGTGCGCGTGTGAAGATCAGTTTCTGGTTCGACAGTTCGTTCACGGTGCCGGCCGACGCCAATGCCGCCATTCTGTCGCCGACGCTGGTCCCGGTGCGGGCCATCCAACTCACGCCGGCCTACGCCGGCGGGCCGTCGATGGCAGACGAGGCCGTGATCCCGCAGGCGCGCACCGCTGTCCCGGTGGAGTTCGACGATCTGCGAGACCAACTCCAGAAGCTCACCACCGCTCTGGAGCCCACCGAAGCCGGCGGTGTGAGCACCGCAGGTGCCCTGATCAACACCGCCGCCGACAACCTGCGCGGTCAAGGTGAGGCGATCAGACAGTCCATCACCTCGATGTCACAGGCGTTTTCAGCCCTGGGCGACCACAGCGACGACATCTTCAGCACCGTGCACAACCTGTCGATCCTGGTGAGCGCGCTGCAAGACAGCACCACGGCCATCCGTCTGCTGAACCAGCAGCTGTCCACGGCAACCGAAATGCTCGCCAACGATCCCACCGAGATCGGCGACGCGGTGCGCGATGTCAACTCCGTCGTCGGCGACGTGCAGACGTTCGTGGCCGCGAACCAGGAGACCCTTGGTACTGCCTCGGACAAGGTGGCCTCGATCAGCACCGCCCTCGTGCAGAGCCTCGGCGACCTCGAAGAGACGCTGCACATGGCACCGAACACGTTGCAGAACTTCGTCAATATCTACCATCCGGCCAAGGCGGCACTGGTGGGCGCACTCGAGCTCAATGGTTTCGAGAATCCCGTCGCGTTCATCTGCGGTGCTGTCGAGGCCGCCTCCCGTCTGGGCGCCGAGCAATCAGCGAAGCTGTGTGTCCAGTATCTAGCGCCGATCTTCAAGAACCGCCAATACAACTTTCCGCCATTGGGCATCAACCCGTTCCGCGGTGCGATGGCCAGACCAAACGAACTGACCTACAGCGAGGACTGGCTGCGGCCCGACTACGTTCCGCCGCAACAGCCACGTGCGGCAGAGGCGCGCAACCCCGACCCGAAGCAAGGGTTGCCGGCGATGATGATCCCGGCCGGGGCGGGTTCGTGACGGGGCGGGTCGCCTTCGGGGCGGCGGTCGCTGGAACCGCGATCGTGATGCTGTTGACCTCATGCGGCTGGCAGGGCGCCAACTCCTTACCGTTGCCGGGCACCGAAGGTCGGGGTCCCGGTGCCTACACCGTCCAAGCACAGCTGCCCGATGTCGCCAATGTCGAGCGCAATTCCAGGGTGCGTGTCGACGATGTCACCGTCGGCACGGTGACCGACATCCAACGACAGAGCTGGCACGCGCTGGTCACCATGACGGTCAACGGCGACGTCCGTTTGCCCGCCAACGCCACCGCCACCGTCGGTCAGACCAGTGTGTTCGGAACCCGTCACATCGAGCTTTCGTCGCCCACCGCGGTCCCTCCACGAGGAAGCCTGCACGACGGCTCGATCATCCCGCTGTCCTCCTCGGGCTCTTACCCGACCATCGAGAAGACTCTCGCCGCGCTCGCAATGCTGTTCAACGGCGGAGGGATTGGTCAGGTGCAGGAGATCACCCAGGCGTTGAGCACTGCGTTCAACGGCCGCGAGAACGACCTTCGCAGTTTGATCGAGCAGCTCGGCGTGTTCATCGCCCACCTCAATGACCAAATCGATGACATCATCGCCGCCACCGAGAGCATGAACGGTTTGACAGCCCAGATCGCCGACCAGAAACCTCTGCTCGACAAGGCCGTCGAGGTGATCCCGGACGCGCTCGCTGTGCTGAAAGACCAGCGACAGCACCTGGTCGACGCGTTCGACACACTCGGCACGTTCAGCGCCCTGTCGGCAGACTCGGTGCAAAAGACCAAAGACGGCATCGTCAGCGAACTCCAACAGCTCGGTCCGGTCGCCCAATCGCTGGCCGACTCAGGTCAGGCGCTGACTCGTTCGCTCAGCGTCTTGTCCACTTACCCCTGGTACAAAGACGGTCTGCACAAGTGGATGCGCGGTGACTACGCGAACAGCGTGCTGATCTTCGACCTCACGCTCAGCCGACTGGACAACGCCCTGTTCACCGGCACCCGGTGGGAAGGTGACCTCACCGAGTTGGAGATGCAATGGGGCCGCACGATCGGCCAGATCCCCAGCCCTTACACCGCGGGAAACCCGTTGGTGTCGCCCTATCGACTCGATCAGGGGCGTTGACGTGCCGATACTGCACGTGACGAGACGGACCGTGATCCGTCTGGCGGCCTTGGCAGCGATCACGGCCGTGTCCACTGTAGTGATGACGGTGGGCTACATGCGTCTACCGGAACTGTTGTTCGGCGTCGGCAGATACCAGGTTGTGCTCGACCTGCCCAGCGCCGGCGGACTCTACCCACAGGCCAATGTCACCTACCGCGGCACCAAGGTGGGTCAGGTCACGGCCATCCGGCTGAGCGACGGCGGTGTTCGGGCCGATCTGTCGCTGAAGTCGAGCGTCCCGATCCCGTCAGATCTCGCCGCCGAGGTCCACAGCCAGACCGCCCTCGGCGAACAGTACGTGGATCTGTTGCCGCGCAACAACACGTCGCCGCCGCTGGAGAACGGCGACGTCATCACCCACGGCTCGGTGCCCCCGGACATCAACTCGCTACTGGACGCGACCAACCGCGGCCTGCAGGCAGTCCCTGAAGACAACCTGAGAACAGTGATCGACGAGTCCTACATCGCCTTCGGCGGACTGGGCCCGGAGATTGCGCGGATCGTCAAGGGATCGACCACACTGGCCACCGACGCGCGAGAACACCTGGACGACTTGACCAACTTGGTCGACCACTCGGCCGCAGTGCTCGACACCCAGACCGACACCGCGGACGCAGTCCGCGCCTGGGCTGCGAACCTGGCCACCATCACCAGCCAGATGCAAAGCCATGACCAAGATTTCGCAGGGATTCTGAACAATGGCCCAGCAGCCTTTGACCAGAGCCGCGCGCTCCTGAGCCGAATGCAGCCGACGCTGCCGGTCGTTCTGGCGAATCTCGCCACCACCGCCCCCGTCCTGTTCAAGTACCACGCAGGTCTCGAGCAGCTGCTGGTGCTGCTCCCGATGGCCGTTCAGGTGCTGCAGGGCACCGCGGTGGCCGAAGCCGACATCGGCAGTTCACTCGCGGGCCTGAACATGAACCTCGCGTTGAACCTGAACCTGCCACCACCGTGCCTGACCGGCTATCTGCCGCCCCAACAGCTGCGGCCGCCCGCCGCGGTGGACACGCCGGACCGGCCGGCAGGGAACCTGTACTGCCGGGTGCCCCAGGACTCGCCCATCAATGTGCGCGGCGTCCGCAACATCCCCTGCGCCGCCAAGCCCGGCAAGCGCGCCCCCACGGCGGCGATATGCGAAAGCGAGGAGAACTACGTGCCGCTCAACGACGGTTTCAACTGGAAGGGCGACCCCAACGCGACGCTCTCCGGCCAGGACATCCCCCAGCTGCCCCCCGCACCGGCAGCGCCGGTTGCGGTTGTGCCGTATGACCCGGCCACAGGCTCATACATCGGGCCCGATGGAAAGCGGTACACCCAGGCCGATCTGGCACCCGGCGCGGAGCAGAACAAGACATGGCAGTCGCTACTCGTTCCGCCGAGCTGATGAGGTTGGCGACCAGTCACAAACCGCGCATCCGCGCCGGATCGCGCGTCAGCCGCCGTTGCGCACGCCCTCCTCGACCTTCTTGCCGAGATCGGGGTCGACGTTGCGCCAGTACTCGAACACCCGCGACAGCACAGGCTCCTTCACCCCATCGGACACGTGTCCGATGATGTTGTGCGCCAGTCGATCCCGCGCCTCGTCGTCGAGGACTTCGCGCACCAGGGTGCCGGCTTGGCCCCAGTCGTCGTCCTCGGCACGCAGCGCGTAGGCAGTGCGGACCATGTCGCCGTCGGACGTCCAGTGCACTTCGGAGGCCCGCTTGGCGTCCGCCTCCGGCCCGCCCATCGAGTTCGGTGTGTACACCGGATCCGGCGCATTACGAATCCGCATCGCGCCGTCCTTGCTGTAGGCACGGACCTCGGTGTGCGGTTCGTTGACCGGGATCTGCTTGTAGTTCACCCCGAGCCGGGCCCGGTGGGCGTCGGCGTAGGAGAACCCGCGGGCCAACAACATCTTGTCCGGGCTCAATCCGGTGCCGGGCACGATGTTGTTCGGTTCGAACGCGGCCTGCTCGATCTGGGCGTGGTAGTCCTCGACGTTGCGGTTCAGCGTCATCTTGCCGACCTCGTGCAGCGGGTAGTCGCTGTGCGGCCACACCTTGGTCAGGTCGAACGGGTTGAACCGGTAGGTCTTGGCATCCTCGAACGGCATGATCTGCACGTGCAGCGTCCAACTCGGGTGGTTGCCCTCCTCGATCGAGTTGTACAGATCGCGCTGGTGGTAATCGGCGTCCTCACCGGCCAACCGGTCGGCGTCCTCCTGGGTGAGGAAGTCGATGCCCTGGTCGGTCTTGAAGTGGTACTTGACCCAGAACATCTCCCCCGCGGCGTTGAGCCAGCTGTAGGTGTGGCTGGAGTAGCCGTTCATGTGGCGCCACGTCTTCGGGATGCCCCGGTCCCCCATCAGCCAGGTGACCTGGTGCGCGGATTCCGGTGACAGAGTCCAGAAGTCCCACTGCATGTTGTGGTCGCGCAGGTTGTTGGCCGCCATCCGCTTCTGGCTGCGGATGAAGTTCTGGAACTTCATCGGGTCGCGCACGAAGAACACCGGCGTGTTGTTGCCGACCATGTCGAAGTTGCCGTCGCTGGTGTAGAACTTCAGCGAGAAGCCACGCGGATCACGCCAGGTGTCTGGGCTACCACGCTCACCGGCAACGGTGGAGAACCGGGCGACCATCTCGGTCTTGACGCCCGGCTGCAGGAACGCAGCCTTCGTGTAGGCGCTGACATCCTGGGTCACCTCGAAGTGGCCGAACGCGCCGCCACCCTTGGCGTGGGGTTGGCGCTCCGGAATACGCTCCCGGTTGAAGTTGGCCATCTGCTCGATCAGGTAGTGGTCCTGCAGCAGGATCGGGCCATCCGGGCCGACGGTCAACGAGTGCTCGACGCTGGGGATGGGTGCGCCGGCGTCGGTCGTCGCGTACTTCTCAGTCATATGCCTTTTCTCCTCGGGGACGCGGCGGCGTCCGGGCTGAGCCGCCGTCCTCTGGGCGGTGTACCCGAAAGCCCCGCGATCCACCCGAGGAAATCGGGGTCAGGGCCGAGCGGGGCCAGGGGTGGCGTCCGAGCCGCCCGGCGACCGCGGCATCTCGGTCATCGGACCGCTGGGACCGAACGACCCCGGGGATCCGGGGCCGCGCTCGAACTGACCTTGCGGGCCCATCGGGAACATCGGCATCGCCGGGCGCACCATCATGTGATGGCCCCGGTCGTAGCCCGGGTGACTGCCGCGGGAACCTTCTCCAACCTCCTTGCCGACGAAAAAACCGGTGCCGAAGATCACCGCGACGATGATCACCGATCCGGCCACGACGCCGACCCACGCGGCGGCCTTGTTGAGCCGATTGGATTCCTGCACGTGGACCGGCTGGGGTGGCGTCTCGGCATGCGGTGGAGTCTGCACCGGACCGGTGGCGAGCTCGGGGTTGTCTGCGGGTGGTGTCGGATTGCTCATGACCTCGATGGTGCGCCGCGCTGCCCTGTGCCGGTTAGGTACCAGCTGTGAATCGGCTATGAGGCTTCGCCGACAGAACTCTCCTACAACAGCCATTCGGCCAGCGGGTGCACGAGGTAGCGCAGCGAGAACGCTTCGTAGACCGCGCCGACGACGAACAGTGCCAGAGCGGGCAGCACCAGCCAGCCGAGATCCCGCAGCCCTCGCAGGTAGCCCTGTCCGCGGGTTTCGGCTCCGACGGTCCGGGGACGAACCCAGTTCTTGCCGAGCAGATAGACACCCAGCAACAACAGCAGGTAGGCCTGGAACTCGACGATCAGTGTGAGTGAGTGCGGTATCAGTGCCACCCAGCCGATGTCGCTCCCGGGGACGAGCGTCATGCCCGTCGTCAACGCCCAGTAGGCGAACAGCGCGATACCGGCGAACGGCACGATCATCGACGGCGCCACGATGGTCAGCACACCCATCTTGAGCGTGTTCACCCCGAGAATCGTCAACGCGAACAACCACGGGTGGGCGATCAGCGACTGGACGAGATCTGCTGTGCCGTCATCCTCCAGCCGCGTGTACTGCACCGCACTGAGCTGCGGGAACGCCAGCCCGAGGCCGAAACCCGCGAGGAACACGCCGTAGGCGGCCAGATTCGCCACCAGATAGACCTTGGCGTTCTCGGCGATGATGCGGAACGGACGCCATTCACGGAGGGTCATACCGGCCTCTCTCTTCAGACGGCGTGTACTAGTACGCCGTGTTAGTCGCCGACACTAACACGCTGTGCTAGTAGGGTGGCTGTGCGCACCGGATCGCCGCCGAAGGAGAACTGCCCCATGCACACCAGGGAGCGGATTCTCAAGGCCGCGGCCGAGATGATCGCCGAGGACGCGACGACCACACTCAGCGTCCGCGCAGTCGCAGCGCGCGCGGGCATCAGCACCGGATCGCTGCGATTTCACTTTCCGACCCAACGCGCCCTGCAGGACGAGGTGCTGACGAGGATCTACCAGCACTTCATCCCCGACGACCCGATCCGCGATTCGTCCCGTGCCGCGCGGGACCGGTTGGTGGACTGCCTTCGGCAGGTGCTCGCGGCCGCCGGAGTCGGTGACGAAGCCCGAAAGTCCTGGGGCGCTGCGTATCAAACCTTCATCGCGCCCGAACCCAGCGACAAGGCCCGTGACGCATATCTGGCCCACGAACGGGCGTCGGCAGGCCGTGTCGAATACTGGCTCGGTGTGCTGGCTGACGAAGGAGCGCTCCCCCGCGAGGGCTTCGCGCGCAAGGTGCACTTCCTGATCACCGTGGTGAACGGCCTGTCGGTACAACGCGCGATGCCGTCCGGAGAGTCGGTCCTGCACGCCGAGACCGAGACGCTCTACACGGCCGTCGATGCGGTCCTCGGGGCCGGGTCTGACTAGGGCTTGATCGGGTTCACCGCGAACTGGATCACCCGATACGGGGTGCCACCGCGAGGCGTGGTGTTCCATTGGCTGACAAAAACCCGCACCGCATCCAGCGTCGACCCCGGGGAGATGTAGCCGCCGTACGGCTGCGCCAGCCGGTTGACCTCCGGCGGCGGGAGAACCTCGACCGGATCGGGCCACTCCGCGGCGAACACCACCGTCGTCACGGGCGCGGTGCCCAGCCCCGTCGGGTTGTTCGCCACCCGGATTTCCATGTTCCCGGTGCTGGCGTTGAAGTAGGACAGCACAGTCCTGCCGTCGATCTGGCGCACGCTCATCTCCCCCACCGCATCCCCCCACAGCGGGGTGGGCTCGAACCCCCAGCCCCGGGAGTCCGACCAGCCCTGCCACGAGGCCCGGTCGGTGAAGGACTGCGGCGAGACCCGGTAGAGCACCACCGGACCGCTGCGGTCGAAGTTGTTGGCCACGATGTAGACCCAGCCGCGCTCGGAGTCGGACGTGGGGATCGGATCGTAGTACCCACTGATCTGGGACTGGCGCCCGTCGGCGTGGTCGGCGTCGCGTACCGAATCCGGAATCGTGGCCCACTCACCCTGTCCCGGAACGGCTTTCACCAGCCGTGAACTCTGGGGCCGGAGGTTCTCGGTGGTGGTGACGAGCAGGTAGTTCTCGCGGTTGATCTCGACGATTCCCGCGGGTAACTGCGAGGCGCCCGGCGGTGTGGGATCGGCCAGCAATGGGCGATCGACTCCGGTCACCCCGTCGTAGCGCACCCCACCCGGGTCGTCGAGAGAACCGTCCTTGACGTGCAGGGCGATCGGCGAGAACCATCCCCCGAAGCCCACGCCCTGGCCGCGGAAGCTGTCGCCACACACCTGCAGGATCTGCTCGGGGAACTGCATGAACTCGCACAGATCGGTCGCGCCGATGCCGTACTCACCGGTCGGCGTGCCCGTCCCCGCCGCCGGACCGATGCGGGTGACCTGCCCGGGCAGCAGCGGAGGCAATTCAGGGGGCGTCGCGCTCGCCGCCGGAACTGTATTCCACGCGAGAAAAGCCGCCAAAACCCCTGCTGGAATACCGTTCCGGCGCAATGGAGTTACAGCTGCGCTGCGAGCAACTCTGCGATCTGGATGGTGTTCAGCGCTGCGCCCTTGCGCAGGTTGTCGCCGGACACGAACAGCGCCAACCCGCGACCGTCTGCCACGCCGGGATCCTGCCGGATCCGGCCGACCAGCGACTCGTCCGCGCCGGCGGCGGCCAACGGAGTCGGCACGTCCACCAGCGTCACCCCCGGCGCTGCGGCCAGGATCTCGGTGGCCCGCGCCACCGACAGCGGCTCGGAGAACTCCGCGTTGATCGACAGTGAGTGCCCGGTGAAAACCGGTACCCGCACACAGGTTCCGGACACAGCCAGGTCGGGGATGCCCAGGATCTTGCGGCTCTCGTTGCGCAGTTTCTGATCCTCGTCGGTCTCCCCGGACCCGTCGTCGACCAGCGAGCCCGCCAGCGGCACCACGTTGAACGCGATCGGCGCGACGTACTTGTCGGGCGCCGGGAAATCCACCGCCCCGCCGTCGTGCACCAGTTGCTCGGCGTCGTCGATGACCGCCCGCACCTGGCCGGCCAGTTCTTCCACGCCGGCGAGTCCGCTTCCCGAAACCGCCTGGTAGCTCGACACGATCAGCCGCACCAGCCCGGCCTCGGCGTGCAGCGGCATCAGGACCGGCATCGCGGCCATGGTGGTGCAGTTGGGGTTGGCGATGATGCCCTTCGGAAGAGACCGGGCGCGATCGCCGACGTCTCGGGTGAAGTTCACCTCGGAGACCACCAGCGGGACGTCGGGATCCTTGCGCCACGCCGAGGAGTTGTCCACCACCACCGCACCGGCGGCGGCGAACCGCGGCGCCTGCACCCGCGACATCGTCGCACCTGCGGAGAACAGCGCGATGTCCAGCCCGGACGGATCGGCGGTTTCGGAGTCCTCGACCTCGATCTCCCGGCCGCGGAACTCCAGCTTGCGCCCAGCCGAGCGGGCGGAGGCGAAGAACCTCACCTCGGTGGCCGGAAAGTCGCGTTCGGCCAACAGTTTTCGCATCACCTGGCCGACCTGGCCGGTCGCCCCTACAACACCGATGTTCACCATTTCAGCGCCCCGTCCCCGCGTAGACGACGGCTTCCTCGTCGCCGCCGAGTCCGAACGCGTCGTGCAGCGCGGCGACGGCCCGGTCGAGCTCGGTGTCCTTGATCAGCACCGAGATCCGGATCTCCGAGGTGGAGATCAGGTCGATGTTGATGCCCGCCTTGGCCAGCGCCTCACAGAATGTCGCGGTCACGCCGGGGTGACTGCGCATCCCGGCGCCGATCAGCGAGACCTTGCCGATGTGGTCGTCATAGAGCACCCGGGTGAAACCGATCTCGTTCTGCAGCGAGACCAGCTTCTCCACGGCGCCGGGCCCGCTCTCTCGTGAGCAGGTGAACGTGATGTCGGTCTTGCCGTCCTCGACCTTCGAGATGTTCTGCAGCACCATGTCGATGTTGACGTCGGTGTCGGCGACCGCGCGGAACACCTGCGCGGCGTAGCCCGGGACGTCGGGCAGCCCGACGACGGTCACTTTGGCTTCGCCGCGGTCGTGCGCGACCCCGGTGAGGATGGCGTCTTCCATGGGGATGTCCTCCATCGATCCTTTGACGAGCGTGCCGGGCCTGTCGGAATACGACGACCGCACGTGGATGGGCAGGTTGAACCGACGGGCGTATTCCACGCAGCGCAGCATCAGCACCTTGGCGCCTGCGGCCGCCATCTCCAGCATCTCCTCGAAGGAGACGGTGTCCAGGCGCCGGGCATCGGGGACGATGCGCGGGTCGGCGGTGAAGATCCCGTCGACGTCGGTGTAGATCTCGCACACGTCGGCGTTCAGCGCCGCCGCCACGGCCACCGCGGTGGTGTCCGACCCGCCGCGGCCCAGTGTGGTGACGTCCTTGGTGTCCTGACTGACGCCCTGGAACCCGGCCACCAGCACGATCTGGCCGTCGTCGAGTGCCTGACGCAGCCGGCCCGGGGTGACGTCGATGATCTTGGCGTTGCCGTGGGTCCCGGTGGTGATCACCCCGGCCTGCGAGCCGGTGAACGAGCGGGCCTGCGCGCCGAGCGACTCGATCGCCATCGCCACGAGCGCGTTGGAGATGCGCTCACCGGCGGTCAGCAGCATGTCGAGCTCACGCGCGGGCGGCGCCGGGCACACCTGTTTGGCGAGGTCGAGGAGTTCGTCGGTGCTGTCGCCCATCGCCGAGACGACCACGACGACGTCGTTGCCCGCCTTCTTGGTCTCGACGATGCGCTCGGCCACACGGCGGATGCGCTCGGCGTCGGCCACCGAGGATCCGCCGTACTTCTGTACGACGAGCGCCACTACAAAGCCTTTCAGTACCGTTTCAAAAACACTTCGGGAAACCAGGGGATCCCGTAAAGGATAAAGGTTGCGCGCATCCGGTTTATCCCGCCGGTAGCGTCACGACCGTGCCCGACGCCCCTTCGGACCGGTCCGCCGACACCTCGATCCCGGTTCAACCCGCCATTGCGCAGCGGTGGAGTCCGCGCGCATTCGACCAGCATGCCGAGCTGTCCGACGGTGATCTGAGAGCCCTGCTCGAGGCGGCTCGCTGGGCCGCCACCTGGGGTGGCCGCCAACCTGTGCGGTTTGTCGTCGGACGTCGCGGCGACGAGGTGTTCGTCACGATCGCCGGCTCGCTCAGGCGAGGCAACAGCTACGCCAAGGTCGCCGGCGCGCTGATCGTGCTGTGCGCCGACGAAGGCGAGGACTCCAAGACCGCGCTGTACTCCGCAGTCGACGCCGGTGCCGCGATGGCCAACCTGTCGATCGAGGCGGTCGCGCGCGGGTTGGTCGTGCACCCGATGGCCGGCTTCTATCCGGAGCAGGCCATCGAGGCGTTCGGCTTGCCCGACGGACTCCGCCCGCTGATGGTGATCGCTGGCGGCAGGCTGGGCGACTACTCCGAGGTGGCACCGGAGATCGCCGAACGCGACCGGCGGCCCCGTGAACGTCTTCCGCTGAACGACGTCGTCCTCAACTGGTAAGTGATAACTTACCGTTAGTGACTACTTACCAAGCATCGGGTGATCCCTGGCACGCACTTGCCGACGGCACCCGGCGCGCGATCGTCGAGCGGCTCGCGCAGGCCCCCTGCGCGGTCGGGGAACTGGCACGTGATCTGCCGGTCAGCCGCCCCGCGGTGTCCCAGCACCTCAAGGTGCTCAAGTGCGCAGGCCTGGTCACCGACCGCGCCGCCGGCACCCGCCGCGTCTACCAACTCGACCCCGGCGGCATCGGGGCGCTGCGCGCTGACCTCGACCGCTACTGGACCCAGGCGCTCGCCCGCTTCAAGCAGGCCGCCGAGGCACCTGAAGAACACACCGAGGAGGTCCCGTGACCGAGAGCATCCGGCACCAGATCGTCGTCAACGCGCCCGTGGAGCGGGCATTCGCGGTGTTCACCGCTCAGTTCGGGGACTTCAAGCCACGCGAACACAATCTGCTTGCCGTGCCGATCGTCGAGACGGTGTTCGAGCCGGAAGTGGGTGGCCGCATCTACGACGTCGGCAGCGACGGCAGCCGCTGCGAATGGTCACGGATTCTGGTCTTCGAGCCGCCCTCGCGGGTGGTGTTCACCTGGGACATCAGCCCGACCTGGCAGGTCGAGCCCGATCCGGACAGGACCAGCGAGGTGGAGGTCCGGTTCATCTCCGAGTCCGAGACCCGCACCCGCGTCGAACTCGAGCATCGCCACCTGGACCGGCACGGCCCGGGGTGGCGCTCGGTGGCCGGCGGCGTGGACGGGGACGGCGGATGGCCGCTGTACCTGCGGAGATACGCCGAGCTCCTGGTCGCCCGATGAGCGCCGCACTGATGGCCATGGCTCGGGCCGAACGAGCCGAGCTCGCCGAGTTCCTGCAGACCCTGAGTCCACAACAGTGGGAATCGGCCAGCCTGTGCGCCGGCTGGAGCGTCAAGCACGTCGTCGCGCACATGATCAGCTACGAGGAGCTCGGTGCCGGGGGTCTGGTGAAGCGGTTCGCCAGAGGGCGGATTCGTGACGCGAACCAGGTCGGTGTCGACGAATACTCCGCACTGACGCCGCAACAGCTCGTCGCCTTCCTCGGTGATCACCTGCAACCACGCGGTCTGACGGCCGGGTTCGGCGGGATGATCGCGTTGCTCGACGGGACCATCCACCACCAGGACATCCGCCGCCCGCTCGCACTGCCGCGCCGGATCCCCTCCGATCGGCTGCTCCGGGTGCTCGGACTGATGCCGCGCAACCCGAGGCTGGGCGTGCCGTGGCGGATCAGAGGTCTGCGGTTGTGCGCCGACGACGTGGACTGGGCACACGGCCGCGGGCCGGAAGTGGTGGGGACGGGCGAGGCACTGCTGATGGCGATGGCGGGACGGCCCGCCGTCCTGGGCGAACTGAGCGGCGCCGGGCACGCCATCCTCGCCGCCCGGCTCTGACTACGGCGCAGCCAGGAACGTGAAAGGTTCGGCTGGTTCGAACTGCCCGCTGGCGTCACCGGCGTAGATGGTCTTCTCCCCCTCGCCGAGAATCAGCCGCAGTGTGGGCGCTCCCTCGGAGAAGTCGAGGTTCTTCAACTCCACCCAGAACGTGTTGGGCGAGAGCGCCGACTCGAAGAAGTAGCGCAGCGACGCGTGGTCGACGACGGTGCGCCAGCGGGTGGAGGAGATGTTGGGCTGATCCGGCGTCGTGATCCCGAACGGCACCGACACGTTGCGCATCACGCTGAACACCGCGGCCGCCGCGAGCAACGGGTCGGCGGTCTTGGGCACGGCGTTGACATAAAACGACGCGCGCACGAACCGGTCGGCGGCGCGGTTGGTGCCGGGCAGCATCACGGTGCCGCCGATCTCGTCCCAGTACTCGGTGATCGCGAGTTGCTTGTCGAAGATCGGCGAGTTCGTCATCACCTGGTACTGGCGTCCGTGGTGGATCACCTGTTCGCCGTCGATGTACTCGATGATGGCGCTGTCTCCGCCGGCATCCGACAGTGCCAGATGGACGGTGGCGAGCCGCTCCTGGCCGGGCACCTCCGCGGTGACCACCCGCAGCGGGGTGGCGGTGAGCGCCGTGACGGCATCGCTCACCGTGGCGAAGTTGTCGAGCAGGTACTGCGCCCACAGCGCCAGCGACACCGCCGGCCGGTCGCCGGCGTTGGCGGGATACTGCGATTCCGCCAGCCACAGCAGATTGGTGACCAGACCCGCTTCGTTGACCCCGTCGGTGGTGGAGATGTCGTAGCCGCTGGCCACCACGCTGCCGTACTTCGAGGTCCACTCCGCGGAGTCCGGCCCGGCCTGCCCGGTGCGGCGCACCCCCCGCGGGAACGCCCAGAGGTTCGTTCCGATCTCGACGCTCCAGTCCATGGAGCGGCCGGTGACGACTCGATCGCCTGTCCCTAGATAGACCACACGTGTGCACACGCGTTGCACCGTATCTGCCCGGGTGGTTACCGCCCCGAAACGACTCGCGACCGTGCCCGTAACACCGACGCCCGACTGTCGGTGCAGGACCCGACAGGCCGCGGCCGCTCGCGCTGCACTCTGTTTCACTCCGTGATACTTTGATTCCCGTTAAGAGACAGAGGTGATAACCGTGACCCCCGTGACCCCTGGGACCGCCGACCTGGCCACGATGGCCGACAAGTCCGGAACGAAGTTCATCCTGGCGCTGTTCGTGGACCTGCGGGGTAAACCCTGCGCCAAGCTGGTGCCGGTCGAGGCAGTCGAGATGCTCGCCACCGAGGGCGTCGGCTTCGCCGGTTACGCGGTCGGGGCGATGGGCCAGGAGCCCAAGGATCCGGACCTGATGGCCATCCCGGACCCTGCGTCGTTCACCCCGATCCCGTTCATCAAGGACGGCCTGGCGATCGTGCACTGCGACCCTCACGTCAACGGCCGGCCATGGCCGTACGCGCCGCGGGTCATCCTGCGCGCACTGATCGACCAGTGCGCCGACGCCGGCTTCGAACCGTGGGTGGGCGCGGAGGTCGAGTACTTCCTGCTGCGCCGCGACGACGACGGCACCGTGTCGGTCGCCGACTCGGCCGACACCGCCGCCCAGCCGTGTTATGACGCCCGCGGGGTCACCCGGATGTACGACCACCTCACCGCGGTGTCGACGGCGATGAACCAGCTCGGCTGGTCCAACTACGCCAACGACCACGAGGACGGCAACGGCCAGTTCGAACAGAACTTCAAGTTCGCCGAGGCGCTGACCACCGCCGACCGCGTCGTCACGCTGCGCTATCTGCTGTCGATGATCGCAGCCGAGCGCGGAATGGTCGCCACCTTCATGCCGAAGCCGTTCTCCGACAAGACCGGCAGCGGCCTGCACCTGCACCTGTCGCTGACCAGCGGCGGCGAGCCGGTCTTCCCGGTCGGACCCGATGACCCGGACGCCCGCGGCCTCGGCCTGTCGGACACCGCCTACGGGTTCATCGGCGGCCTCCTCGAGCACGCCTGTGCGCTGCAGGCGGTGATCGCCCCGACGGTCAACTCCTACAAGCGGACCGGGGCGCTGTCGACGGCTTCCGGGGCGTCCTGGGCGCCGCGGCTGCCCACCTACGGCGGCAACGACCGGACGCACTACATCCGCGTTCCCGACGGCGACCGGATCGAACTGCGCGGCGGGGACGGCGCCGCCAACCCGTACCTGGCCATCGCGGCTGCCCTGGGCGCCGGGATGGACGGCATCAAGCGCAGCACCGATCCGGGTGCCGTCGGCGGCGGTCTCAGCACCAGAGCGTTGCCGCCCACGTTGTTGCACGCCGTCGAGGATTTTGAGGGTGACCCGGTGGTGACCGGGGTGCTCGACGCCGCCGGCGAGGGGGTGTCCGGCTACTTCGCCAACGTCAAGCGCGACGAGTTCTTCGCCTACCACAGCGCCGTCAGCCCGTGGGAGATCGACAACTACCTGACGGCCTTCTGAGCCGGAAAACGAAGGGAACAACACCGAATGTGCGGGATCGTGGGTTTGCACCTGCGCACCCCCGAGCTCTACCCCCAGCTCGGGGAGCTGCTCACCGGGATGCTGTGCGAGATGGGTGATCGCGGCAGCGACTCCGCCGGGGTCGCCGTCTACGGAGATCCGACCTGGTCGCCGCCCGGCGCGGGATGTGTCTCGATGGTCGACACCGGCACCGGCGGCACCGAGGACATCGCGCGGGTGCGGTCCTCGGTCGGCGCGGCTCTCGGCAGCGACGTCGACGGCGTCGCGGTGCAGAGCAGTCACCTGCTGTCGGCCGACACCGACTCCGAGGCGTTGCTCGCCGCAGTCCGGTCGGCCTACCCGCAGGCGCTGATCGCCGGATTCGGCTCGGACATGGCGGTTCTCAAGGGTGTGGGACATCCGCGGACCCTCACCGAGGGGTGGGGGCTGGAGAAGGCGCAGGGTTGGCAGGGCGTCGGCCACACCCGGATGGCGACCGAGTCGGCGGTGACCCCGTCGGGCTGCCACCCCTACGCGGTCGGGCCCGGGCAATGCCTGGTGCACAACGGCTCCTTCGCCAACCACGCCACCATCCGCCGCGAACTCCAGGCGGCGGGCGTGCATTTCGACAGCGAGAACGACACCGAGGTGGGCGCCCGGTTCATCGCCGAGCAGCTCGCCGCGGGCCGCGACGTCGAGACGGCGCTGAAAACACTGTGCGCCACCTTCGACGGCTTCTACACGCTGCTGGTCTCCAACCGCGACTCCTTCGCCGTGGTCCGCGACGCCATCGCCTGCAAGCCGGCGGTCATCGCCGAAACCGACGACTGGGTGGCGATGGGCAGCGAATACCGGGCCCTGGCAGCGCTTCCCGGCGTCGCAAAGGCACGGATCTGGGAACCCGAACCAGAGATCGTCTACGCATGGAGCAGGTGATCGGTATCACGGCTTTCGACCTGCGCGTCACCGGACTGCGCGACGTCAACACGGCACTGCACGCACCCGACCTGGCCGGCGAGTTCGTCATCGCGAATCCAGCGGGCGCACACAACGTCGCCGTCGGCCTCGACGCGCCGATCAAGGTGACGATCGACGGTCACGTCGGCTACTACGCGGCCGGGATGAACAAGCACGCCGAGGTGATCGTCAACGGCAACGCCGGCACCGGCGTGGCCGAGAACATGATGAGCGGCTCGGTGTGGGTGAAGGGCAACGCGTCGCAGTCGGCCGGCGCGACCGCACACGGCGGGCTGCTCGTCATCGAGGGCAGTGCCGCGGCGCGGTGCGGGATCTCGATGAAAGGCGTCGACATCGTCGTCGGTGGCGATGTCGGCCACATGAGCGCGTTCATGGCGCAGGCCGGGCGCCTGGTGATCCGCGGCGACGCCGGTGAGGCACTGGGTGACTCGATCTACGAGGCAAGGCTCTACGTGCGCGGTGACGTCGCCTCCCTCGGCGCCGACTGCGTGGCCAAGCCGATGCGCCCCGAGCATCACCGGGAGCTCGAACAACTCTTGAAGGCAGCAGGTTTCGACGACGACGACACAGGCTCCTATACCCGCTACGGGTCGGCGCGGTCGCTGTATCACTTCCACGTCGACAACGCCGCCGCGTACTAGGACGGATCCGATGACCTACACCAGCGACGACCGCGCCCGCCTCGGCCTGCGTGAGTCGGCGACGTTCGACCGGCCCACCATCGCGGCCATCCAGCGCGCCGCCGACACCGGCATCTACGACATCCGCGGGTGGGGCGCCAAACGGGCACTGCCGCATTTCGACGATCTGCTGTTCCTTGGCGCCTCCATGTCCCGCTACCCGCTCGAGGGCTACCGCGAACGGTGCGCCACGGACGTCGTTCTCGGTAGTCGGTTCGCCAAAAACCCTCTGCACCTGGATATCCCGGTCACCATCGCCGGGATGAGCTTTGGCGCGCTGTCCGGGCCCGCCAAGGAGGCGCTCGGCCGCGGAGCCAGCGAGGTCGGGACCTCAACCACCACGGGCGACGGGGGGATGACCCCCGAGGAACGCGGGCAGAGCAAGTACCTCGTCTACCAGTACCTGCCGTCGCGGTACGGGATGAACCCCGACGACCTGCGCAAGGCCGACGCCATCGAGATCGTCCTGGGCCAGGGCGCGAAACCGGGCGGCGGTGGAATGTTGTTGGGCCAGAAGATCTCCGAGCGGGTCGCGAGCATGCGCACCCTGCCCGAAGGCATCGATCAGCGGTCGGCGTGCCGGCACCCCGACTGGACCGGCCCCGACGATCTGACCATCAAGATCAACGAACTGCGGGAGATCACCGACTGGCGCAAGCCGATCTACGTCAAGGTCGGCGCCACCCGCACGTACTACGACGTGAAACTCGCGGTGCACGCCGGCGCGGACGTGGTGGTCGTCGACGGCATGCAGGGCGGCACCGCGGCGACCCAGGACGTCTTCATCGAGCACGTCGGGATCCCGACGCTCGCAGCGATCCCGCAGGCCGTGCAGGCGCTGCAGGAACTCGGGGTGCACAGACGAGTGCAGCTGATCGTCTCGGGCGGCATCCGCAACGGCGCCGACGTCGCCAAGGCGCTCGCCCTGGGCGCCGATGCCGTGGCCATCGGCACCGCGGCGCTGATCGCACTGGGTGACAACCACCCCCGCTACGCCGCCGAGTACCAGAAGATCGGCAGCGCAGCGGGTTTCTACGACGACTACCAGGACGGCAGAGACCCCGCGGGGATCAGTACCCAAGATCCCGAGCTCGCGGCCCGATTCGACCCGGTCGCCGGGGGCCATCGGCTGGCGAACTACCTGCGGGTGCTGACGATGGAGGCCCAGACCATCGCCAGAGCGTGCGGCAAGTCGCACGTGTGCCACCTCGAACCCGACGACCTCGTCGCGGTCAGCATCGAGGCCGCCGCGATGGCGCGGGTGCCGTTGGCGGGCACCGACTGGATTCCGGGCCAGAAGTGAGCGAGACCGCAGACGTCGTCATCGTCGGCGGCGGCATCGAGGGTGCCGCGGCGGCGTGGGCACTGAGCCAGCGTGGCGTCACCGATGTTGTTGTCGCCGAACGCAACACCGTCGGAGCCGGGATGACCGGCAAGTCCAGCGGCATCGTACGCTGCCACTACGGTGTCAGCTCGCTGGCCGCGATGGCCGCCGACGGGCTCGAGGTGTTCGAGCGGCCGCAGGAATTCCTCGGAGAACACGCCACCGACATCGGTTTCCGGCAGACCGGCTACGTGGTGGGTGTGGGGGAAGCCAACGTCGATTCGCTGCGCAAGAGCCTGGCCGCGCAGCGCTCCGTCGGGGTCCAGACCGAGGAGATCGACCACGCCGAGGTGGCGCGGCTGTGGCCGTTCGCCGACCTGACGCCGTTCGCCGCGTTCGGGTGGGAGGCGCGCGGCGGGTACGGCGACGGCTACCAGACCGCCCAGGCGTTCGCCGCGTCGGCGCGCGCCGCCGGGGTCCGGGTGCGGCAGGGTTGCGCGGTAACCGGCCTGCTCGTCGACGGCGACCGGGTCACCGGCGTGCAGTTGGCCGACGGCTCGGCGATCTCAGCGGGCACCGTCGTCGTCGCCACCGGGGTCTGGACGCGGCCGCTGCTCGAGCGATACGGCATCGACGTTCCCATCCGGGTGATCCGGGAACAGATCGTGATGATCAGCCCCGGGGTCGATACGGGTCCGGTGCCCGTCTTCTCCGACCTGGTGTCGCTGCAGTACGTGCGCGCCGAGGTCGGCGGCGACATCCTGTTCGGCAACAGCGACCTGCCCGGATACGACGCCATCGTGCCGGCCGATCCCGACGGCTACCTCAACCGCGCCACCGACGACTTCGTCGACGTCACCGTCGACAAGGTCGGCACCCGGTTCCCCGGCTTCGCCGATGCGGCGATCTCCAGCAGCTACGCCGGCTGCTACGACGTCACCCCCGACTGGAACCCGATCATCTCGAACGCCCCGCTGGACGGTTTGGTGATCGCCGCCGGGTTCAGCGGCCACGGCTTCAAGATCGCGCCGGCCGTCGGCAGGCTCGTCGCCGACATCGTCGTCGACGGCCGCAGCAGCGACCCACGCATCCCGGATTCGGACTTCCGGTTCGCGCGTTTCGCCGAGGGAGAGCCGCTCAAGACACCCTTCCCCTACGTCGGGGCGGGACAGATGCGCTAGACAGGAGTCTTGTGGCCCCCCTCGACGATCACGATCCGCTGCTCCGCAACAAGTCCGGCACCGCGCGCGACCGGGACCCGGCCGAGCCGGTCGAAGAACTCGAGATCGAGGCCGCGATCGGGCACAACGTGCGCCTGCTGCGCCTGCAGCAGGGGCTCACGGTCGCCGAGACCGCCGCCCGCATCGGCATCTCCAAGGCGATGATGTCCAAGATCGAGAACGCCCAGACCTCCTGCAGCCTGTCGACGCTCGCACTGCTGGCGAAGGGTTTCGATGTGCCCGTGACCAGCCTGTTCCGCGGCGCCGACGTGGAGCGGCCCGCCGCCTTCGTCAAAGCCGGCACCGGGGCGGCGATCGTGCGCAACGGCACCAGGGAGGGCCACGAATACCAGCTGCTGGGCTCGCTGCGCGGTGAGCACAAACGCCTGGAGTGCCTGCACGTCACATTGTCGGAGAAGAGCCAGACTTACCCGCTGTTCCAGCACCCCGGCACCGAGTTCATCTACATGCTCGAAGGCGTCATGGACTACAGCCACAGTCGCTCGGTGTACCGGCTGCACCCGGGGGACTCGCTGCAGATCGACGGGGAGGGCGCGCACGGACCCATCGACCTGGTGTCACTGCCGATCCGGTTCCTGTCGGTGATCGCCTTCCCCGACTCCCAGGTCTGACAACCCCCGTACGTTGAGACTGCGACCAGGGCGCAGAAGTGCGAGTGGGCGGCACCCTGAACGCATTGTCAACGGGGTTCGGGACTGCGTTTGGGCATCTCGTGGGCCCGGAGTACAGTGATGCCCGTGCAGCGGGTGCTCCTTCTCGGACGCCGCGACGGGGTCTGATCCAGACTGGCTTCCCGTCGCGGGTGTTTCGCGACGCGCCGGTCTGAAATCCCTCGAGACCCTCCGGAGCACAGATCATGACAACCTTCTCGTCCACCAGCTTCAACTCCGCTGACGCCTATTCGTCAGTTCGCACCATCAGCACCCCCGCCGGTGCGCCCCACCCCGGCCAGCCCGCCTGGAACACCCAGCGCGGGTCGTCGATGCCGGTCAGCCGCTACCGCAGCTTCGATGAGGAAGTGGAGGCCATCCGGCTGCCGGACCGCACCTGGCCCGACAAGGTGATCAGCACCGCGCCGATGTGGTGTGCGGTGGATCTGCGCGACGGCAACCAGGCGCTGATCGACCCGATGAGCCCGGTCCGCAAGCGCCGGATGTTCGACCTGCTGGTGCGGATGGGCTACAAGGAGATCGAGGTCGGCTTCCCGTCTGCCAGCCAGACCGACTTCGACTTCGTCCGCGAGATCATCACCGAGGGCGCGATCCCCGACGACGTCACCATCCAGGTGCTGACTCAGTGCCGCCCGGAGCTGATCGAGCGCACCTTCCAAGCGTGTGAGGGCGCCCCGCGGGCCATCGTGCACTTCTACAACTCGACGTCGATCCTGCAGCGCCGCGTGGTATTCCGCGCCGACCGCGACGCTGTCAAGAAGATCGCCACCGACGGTGCCCGGCTGTGCGTCGAGGAAGCCAAGAAGTACCCCGGCACCCGGTGGCGCTTCGAGTACTCCCCCGAGTCCTACACCGGCACCGAGCTGGAGTACGCGGTCGAGGTCTGCGACGCCGTCGCCGACGTGATCCAGCCGAGCCCCGAAACTCCGCTGATCGTCAACCTGCCTGCCACCGTCGAGATGGCCACCCCCAACGTCTACGCGGACTCGATCGAGTGGATGAGCCGCAACTTGAATCGAAGAGAGTCCATCATCCTCTCTTTGCACCCGCACAACGATCGCGGAACCGCGGTCGCCGCAGCCGAATTGGGATACGCCGCCGGCGCGGACCGCATCGAGGGCTGCCTGTTCGGCAACGGCGAACGCACCGGCAACGTCTGCCTGGTGACGCTGGGCTTGAACCTGTTCTCCCGCGGCGTCGACCCCCAGATCGACTTCTCCAACATCGACGAGATCCGCCGCACCGTCGAATACTGCAACCAGCTGCCGGTACCCGAGCGCCATCCCTACGGCGGCGACTTGGTCTACACCGCGTTCTCCGGAAGCCATCAGGATGCCATCAACAAGGGCCTGGACGCGATGAAGGTCCAAGCGGATGACGTCGGCTCGGACGTTGATGACCTCCTGTGGCAGGTCCCCTACCTGCCGATCGACCCCAAGGATGTCGGCCGCACCTACGAGGCCGTCATCCGGGTGAACTCCCAGTCGGGCAAGGGCGGCGTCGCCTACATTATGAAGGCCGACCACGGCCTGGCCCTGCCCCGGCGGCTGCAGATCGAGTTCTCGCAGGTCATCCAGCAGCTCGCGGAGGGCTCAGGCGGCGAGGGCGGCGAGGTGTCGCCCAAGGAGATGTGGGACGCGTTCTACGACGAGTACCTGGCGCCGATCACGCCGCTGGAGCGGATGCGCCAGAAGGTCGTGGCCGCGGAGGTCGATGGGGGCACCGACACCATCACCGCGATCGTCAAGATCGACGGCGCCGAACGCGAGATCGTGGGCGCGGGCAACGGCCCGCTGGCGGCGTTCTGCGATGCGCTCGGGGCTGTCGGCTACGACGTCAACGTGCTGGACTACTCCGAGCACGCGATGTCGGCGGGTGAAGAGGCGAAGGCCGCGGCCTACGTCGAAGCCTCGATCGACGGAAAGACGGTGTGGGGCGTCGGGATCGCGACGTCGATCACCACTGCGTCGCTGCGTGCCGTCGTGTCGGCCGTCAACCGCGCCGCGCGTGATTAACTGACGGTCGCGCAGGAAGTGCGCGAACCTCGGTTAAGGAGCAGCCGTCGTGTGGGATTCATTTTGGGACTATCTGTGGTCAGCCGTCGTCATCTTCGCGTTCATCGCGTACCTGATGATCCTGTTCAACATCTTGGCCGACCTGTTCTGGCGTGATCACAAGACCTCGGGGCTGGTGAAGGCGATCTGGGTCATCTTCCTGATCGCTATCCCGTATCTGACAGCACTGGTCTACCTGATCGTCCGCGGCAAGGGCATGGCCGAGCGGGCGCGGGATCAGGCTGTGCAGGCCAAGGCGCAGACCGACGAGTACATCAAGCAGGCCGCGGGACGTTCGCCTGCGCAGGAAATCGCCGACGCCAAGGTGCTGCTGGAAGCGGGCACGATCACCCCGGCGGAGTTCGACGCGCTGAAGGCCAGAGCGCTGGCCTGACCGGCGCTCAGAACAACGCGAGCTGGTCGTCGCGGGCGGCGGGGTCGACGAACTCGTCGATCGCGGCACCACCGATCACCGAGTCCAGTGACCTGATGAACTCGGCGCCGGGCACCACCGGCACCCCGAGCTCGCTGGCCTGGTAGCCCTTGCCCTGGTCGGTGGAGATGTGGTCGCAGACCACCAACGACGTGTGCGGGTCCACCGCATCGGTGTAGGCCAGCCCGGCGTGCAGGATGCGCTCGATGAGCTCCTCGTGGGTGTGGCTCACCTCGGCCGCCAGCGCCACCCGCATTCCCTGCACCAGCGGCCGGCCGGCCACGAACCGTCCGGGGTTGGCGTACGGGCACGGCATCCGGGCCGCCAGCACCTTCAGCGGGCGCAACTGGTCGTGCGTGACCCGGCCGTTCGGCCAGGTGCGTCGGGTGACCGACCGCACCGGCAGCCATGCGCTGCGCTCCCGGGCCCGGGCCAGCACGGGTTTGAGGATCTGGGCGAGCACCATCGCGTCGTCGAGCGCGTCGTGGGGCTTCATCTGGGTGATGCCCCAGTGGCCGGCGAGCGTCTCCAGCCTCAGGTTCTCGGTGCCCAGGTCGAGGCGACGGGCCAGCTCGACGGTGCACATCACGGACTCGATGGGCAGGGCGGCCTCCACCAGCTCGGCCTCGGCGGCGAGGAACCCGTAGTCGAAGCCGACGTTGTGGGCCACCAGGGTGCGTCCCCGCAGCAGTTCCAGGAGATCGTCGACAATGTCCCCAAAGGTGGGCTGGCCGTCGAGCATCTCAGCCGTCAGCCCGTGGACGTGCGTGGGGCCCGGGTCGACGCCGGGGTCCAACAGGCTGTAGAGGCTCTTCTCGACATTGCCGTCGTCGCTGAGAGCCAGCGCGGCGACGCTCACGATCCGGGCCTGTCCGGGATGGAATCCCGACGTCTCGACATCGACTACGGCCCACCCGGCACCGGGCGCCTCGGCAGGCCTGCCCCAGAGACTTCCGGCGGATGAGCTCACCTCACGAGAATGGCACGCACCGCCGACAAGCCCCGTGCCACACGCCGCGTGTCGGTCGCTGCAGTTCGGTCTCTTTTAGACTGCCGGGATGGTCACCGGACGTGGACGGATCGCGCTCGCCGCAGGGGCGGGTGCGCGGTGGGCGTCGCGGGTCACCGGCCGGGGGGCCGGCGCGATGATCGGTGGTCTGGTCGCGATGACGCTGGACCGCTCCATCCTCGGTCAGCTGGGTCACGACCGTCGCACCGTGGTGATCACGGGAACCAACGGCAAGTCGACGACCACCCGGATGACAGCCGCCGCGCTGGCCACTCTCGGACCGGTGGCGACCAACGCCGAAGGCGCCAACATGGACGCCGGCCTGGTGGCGGCCCTGGCCGCCGCGCCGGACGCGTCCCTGGCCGCCCTTGAGGTCGACGAGATGCACGTCCCGCACGTCAGCGATGCCGTCGACCCGTCGGTCGTCGTGTTGCTGAACCTATCGCGCGACCAACTCGACCGGGTCGGCGAGATCAACCACATCGAACGCACCCTGCGCGGCGGGCTCGCCCGCCACCCCTCGGCGGTGGTCGTCGCCAACTGCGACGACGTGCTGATGACCTCGGCGGCCTACGACAGCCCGAACGTGGTGTGGGTGGCCGCCGGTGGCGGGTGGGCCGGCGACTCAGTGAGCTGCCCACGCTCCGGCGAGATCATCGTCCGCGAACAGGCGCACTGGTACTCGACAGGCAGCGACTTCAAGCGGCCGGACCCGGACTGGTGGTTCGACGACACCCACATCCACGGGCCGAACGGGCTGTCGCTGCCGATGACGCTGGCGCTGCCCGGCGCGGTCAACCGGGGCAACGCGACGCAGGCGGTGGCCGCGGCGGTGACCCTGGGCGCCGACCCCGCAGCCGCGGTGGCGGCGGTGTCACTGGTCGATGAGGTCGCCGGGCGGTATCGGACCGTGCAGATCGGCTCGCACACCGCGCGGGTGCTGCTGGCCAAGAACCCGGCCGGCTGGCAGGAGGCGCTGTCGATGGTGGACCGGGATGCCGCCGGTGTGGTGATCGCGGTCAACGGGCAGGTGCCCGACGGCGAGGACCTGTCCTGGCTGTGGGATGTGCGCTTCGAGCATTTCGAGACGGTGCCGGTGGTGGCAGCCGGTGAGCGTGGCACCGACCTCGCGGTGCGGCTGGGCTACGCCGGCGTCGGACACACGCTGGTGCACGACACCGTGCGTGCCATCGAGTCGTGCCCGCCCGGCCATGTCGAGGTGATCGCGAACTACACCGCCTTCCTGCAGCTGAACCGGGTTCTGGAGCGGGTGAAGTGAACGAGTCGACGGTGCGGATCGGGCTGGTGTTGCCCGATGTCATGGGCACCTACGGCGACGGCGGGAACTCGGTGGTGTTGCGACAGCGGTTGCGGCTGCGCGGCTTCCAAGCCGAGATCGTGCCGATCACCCTCGATGACCCCGTGCCCGCCGACCTCGACCTCTACACGCTCGGCGGCGCCGAGGACTACGCGCAGCGGCTGGCCACCAGGCACCTGATCCGCTACCCCGGTCTGCAGCAGGCGATTTCGCGGGGCGCGCCGGTACTGGCGATCTGCGCGGCCATCCAGGTGCTGGGCCACTGGTACGAGACGTCTGCGGGGGAACGCGTCGACGGGGTGGGCGTGCTGGACCTGACGACGTCGCCACAGCCGGAGCGCACCATCGGCGAGGTCGCGGCGAACCCGCTCGTCGACGGGCTGACCCAACCGTTGACCGGATTCGAGAACCACCGCGGCGGAACCGTACTGGGCACCGAGGCACGACCGCTGGCGGCGGTGACCAAGGGCGCGGGCAACCGCGCCGGGGACGGCTTTGACGGCGCGGTGCAGGGCAGCGTCGTCGCCACCTATCTGCACGGCTGCGCCCTGGCCCGTAACCCGGAACTCGCCGACCATCTGCTGGCCAGGGTCGTCGGCCCGCTGGCGTCGCTGGACCTGCCGGAGGTCACGCTGCTGCGCCGGGAGCGGTTCGCGGCGCCGCGGCGAGTCTAGGCGGCAGCGGTCCTGACCGCGCGCTGCACATCGCGGAGGTCGAGCGGACAACCCCGCTGTCGCAGCGCCGCTTCCGCCCGGGCAAGCCACTGATCGGGCTTGTCCTCGGCGATCACGCGAATCACGATCCAACCCATCTGCTCGAGCATCCGCAGCCGCTCGATGTCCTTGACGTACTGGCGCCTGTCCTTGCGGTGGTGATCACCGTCGTATTCGACCGCGACCCCGTACTGCGACCACCCCAAGTCCAGAAACGCGACCGGCCGGGAACCCACGACGACCGGTATCTGGGTTTCGGCACGGGGAAACCCGCAGTCCAGCAACCGGAGTCGCATCGCACTTTCCCGTGGCGAGGCAGCGCCAGCGTCGATCAGTGGCAACAGTTCCCGCAGCTGCGTCACTCCGCGGGCGCGTGGGTGCCGATCGGCCAGCCGCGCCACGTCATCTACGTCGAAGCGCTGGTTCCACATCAGCGCGTCTAGGCGCGCGAGCGCCTCGCCCCGGTCCAGGTGACGGCCCAGATCGAAAGCCGTGCGCAGCCGGGTGGTGACCGGTAATCCGCCGATCCGCGTGACCTCGTCGTCGCGGATACGTTCGGCTCGTGGAATCAGGCCGTCCTGAGGCAGGCTCTTCACGCTGGCGACCTCGACAGGTTCAGCCGGGTCCACCCACGGTGCACCGTGCAGGGCCGACGCCACCGCCCCCGCGATCACTCCTTTGCGGCCTGTCGCGAGCCAGGCCCCTATCGCTCGATCCCGCAACGTGACCGCCACGTCGTTCCGGATGAAAACACCGCGGTAGAGGCTGGTGTAGGACCGCCGGAGTTCGTGCCGGGTGACCACACCGGCCCTGACCGCTTCACCGCCGAGAATGACCCTGCCCATGGCCCGTATGGTGTCACCAGCCACCGACAATTCTCGAGATCCGAGTTCTGTCACGAAAGTGCGAGAAGACTTCTGCAAAACTCGGATCTCGGCGTGGCAGAGACCGCCGACATCAGGCGTCTCAGGCCGCGGGTCAGGCCATCGCGCGGCGGCCCACCAGCGCGCGACCCAGTGTCAGCTCGTCGGCGAACTCCAGGTCACCGCCCATCGGCAGACCGGAGGCGATCCGGGTCACGGTGAGGCCCGGGATGTCGCGCAGCATCCGCACCAGATAGGTGGCCGTGGCCTCGCCTTCGGTGTTCGGATCGGTCGCGATGATGACCTCGGAGACGTCGACGCCGTCCACGCGCTCACCGATCCGGTTGAGCAGCTCGCGGATGCGCAACTGGTCCGGGCCGATGCCCGACAGCGGGTCGAGTGCGCCGCCGAGCACGTGGTAGCGCCCGCGGAACTCCCTGGTGCGCTCGACGGCCTGCACATCCTTGGGTTCTTCGACGACGCACACCAGCGAGGCGTCGCGGCGCGGGTCACTGCAGATGCGGCACCGGTCCTCGTCGCTGACGTTGCCGCACACCGCGCAGAACTTCACGCCGTCGCGCACCTTGCCCAGCACCGCCGTCAGCCTGTCGATGTCCGGCGGCTCCACAGACAGCAGATGGAACGCGATGCGCTGCGCACTCTTCGGCCCGATACCGGGCAGTTTGCCCAGCTCGTCGATCAGATCCTGGACCGGGCCTTCGAACAAGTCAGAGCCCCGGCAGGCCGAGCCCGCCCATCCCGCCGGCCAACGGCCCCAACCGGTCGTGCGCCAGGATGGTGACCTGCTTGGCGGCGTCGGAGATCGCGCCGACGATCAGGTCCTGCAGCGTGTCGACGTCGGAGGGGTCCACCACCTTCGGGTCGATCGACACGGCCACCACCTCGCCACTGCCCCGCATGGTCACCTGCACAAGCCCGCCGCCGGACTGGCCGTGCACCTCGGCGTTGGCGAGAGCCTCCTGCGCTTCCATCAGCTGCTGCTGGACCTGCTGAGCCTGCGCGAGCAGGGCTGACATGTCGGGTTGGTCCCCAGGCTGCATGGCTGATCCTCTTGCGTGTTGGTATGCGGACAGATGTCATATCGGTCTCGACTTGGTTTCGCTCGTCAAGATCCGTTGCTTTGGTCTTTAAGCGTAGTCCGCATGCGGGCTACCGTGTCGCCGTGCACGTGCCAGCCCGCCACCGTGTCGGCGTGCGAACAGCTTCGGCGATCGCCGCCGTCATGCTCGTCGCCGCGTCGATTTTCGCCGGTCCCGCCCAAGCCGCTCCCGCCACCCTCGCCGGGAAGATCGTCTTCCTGGACCCCGGCCACAACGGCGCCAACGACGCCTCGATCAGCAGACAGGTCCCCACCGGGCGGGGAGGCACCAAGGACTGCCAGGCCAGCGGCACTTCCACCAACGACGGATACCCCGAGCACACCTTCAACTGGGACACCACGCTGCGGGTCCGCCAGGCGCTGACCGCGCTCGGGGTGCGCACCGCTATGTCGCGGGGCGATGACACCGGCCCGGGCCCGTGCGTCGACGAGCGCGCGGCGCTGGCCAACTCGGTCCAACCGAACGCGGTGGTCTCGATCCACGGCGACGGCGGTCCGCCCACCGGGCGCGGGTTCCACATCCTGTACTCCGCGCCTCCGCTCAACGCGGCGCAGGCCGGTCCATCGGTGCAGTTCGCCCGGGTGATGCGGGATCAGCTGGCCGGTTCCGGTATCCCACCCGCGACCTACATCGGGTCGTCCGGGCTCAATCCGCGCTCCGACATCGCCGGGCTCAACCTCGCGCAGTACCCGTCGATCCTCGTCGAGCTCGGGAACATGAAGAACCCGGTGGACTCGGCGCTGATGACCACCGAGCAGGGGCGACAGAAGTACGCCGACGCCGTCGTCCGCGGCATCGTCGCATTTCTCGGCTCCCAGCGTTAAGCCTCGGCACCCTCGATGCCCACGGTGCCCTCGACCTCGCGCTTGAGGTTGCCGAGCACCTGCGCCTGGATCTTGCGCAGTCCGATCGGGGCGAACGTCTTCTCGAAGAACCCTCCGACACCCCCGGCGCCCTGCCAGGACGTCTTGAGGGTGACCGACGACCCGGGCCCTGCCGGGGCGACGGTCCAGTTGGTCACCATCGACGAGTTCGCGTCCTTTTCGATGACGGTGTGACCGGCGACGTCGACGGTGGCCTTGACATCACGAGAGCGTGACTTGGTGGCCTGCAGTTTCCAGGCGGCGACCGTGCCGGCACCCTGGCCGCCCTCGAGCACCTGGTAGCCGCTGTAGTGCTCGGAGAGGATCTTCGGGCGCATGGCCTGGTAGTCCGCAACGGCGCCCAACACGGTCGCAGGGTCGGCGTCGATCAGGACCGTGCTGGACGCGCTGACCTGTCCCATCAGTGCAAACTCCTCGTCAACAGGGGGTGACTAGCGGTTCGGTGGGTCGCATCGGCTGCCACCGGGGACTAGCGTATATGTGTGTCTGTTGCCTCGACCGACGCACGGGCCACTCACAGTGACGGCGTGCAGCGGCTTATGTCCAGTTACCGGGCGATCCCCGCCGACGCCACGGTCCGGCTGGCCAAGCCGACCTCCAATCTGTTCCGCGCCCGGGCGAAGAACACCGCCCCCGGGTTGGACACCTCGGGATTGACACAGGTCATCGCCGTCGACCCGGACGAGCGCACCGCCGATGTGGCCGGGATGTGCACCTACGAGGACCTGGTGGCGGCCACCCTGCCGTACGGGTTGTCGCCGCTGGTGGTGCCGCAGCTCAAGACCATCACGCTCGGCGGTGCGGTCACCGGGCTGGGTATCGAGTCGACGTCCTTCCGCAACGGACTGCCCCACGAGTCCGTGCTGGACATGGACATCCTCACCGGCACCGGCGAGATCGTGCGGGCGTCGGCCGACGAACACCCCGACCTGTTCCGGTCGTTTCCGAATTCCTATGGCACCCTTGGCTACTCGGTCCGGCTGAAGATCGAGCTCGAGCCCGTCAAGCCCTTCGTGGCGCTGCGCCATGTCAGGTTCGGATCACTGACCGACTTGGTCGACACGATGGACACGATCATCGAAACCGGCGGATTCCACGGCGACCGGGTGGACTACCTCGACGGTGTAGTGTTCAGCGCCGACGAGAGCTATCTGTGCCTGGGCGTCCAAACGGCGACCCCCGGACCGGTCAGCGACTACACCGGAAACGACATCTACTACCAGTCGATCCGACACGAGGGTGGTGAAAAGCACGACCGGCTCACCATCCACGACTACCTGTGGCGATGGGACACCGACTGGTTCTGGTGCTCGAGAGCGTTCGGCGCGCAGAACCCGCGGATCCGCCGCTGGTGGCCCCGCAGGCTGCGGCGCAGCAGCTTCTACTGGAAGCTCATCGGTTACGACCAGCGATTCGACATCGCAGACCGGATCGAGAAGCGAAACGGCCGGCCCCCGCGCGAACGGGTCGTCCAGGATGTCGAGGTGCCGATCGGGCGGACCGCCGAGTTCCTGGCCTGGTTCCTGGACAACGTCCCCATCGAGCCGATCTGGTTGTGCCCGTTGAGGCTCCGCGATGAGGGCAACTGGCCGCTGTACCCGCTGCACCCCCATCAGAGCTACGTCAACATCGGCTTCTGGTCCTCGGTGCCCGTCGGCCCCGAAGAGGGGTACACCAACAAGATGATCGAGCGCAGGGTGAGCGAGCTGCACGGGCACAAGTCGCTGTATTCCGACGCGTACTACTCCCCCGAGGAGTTCGACGAGCTCTACGGCGGCGAGCTCTACAAGACGGTGAAGAAGGCCTACGACCCTGACTCACGTTTCCTCGACCTGTATGCGAAGGCGGTGCGAAGACAATGACGACATTTCGGGAACGCGCCACAGACGCGGCTGACAACTCCGAGGGCAGGCTCACGCTGGCGGAGATCCTGGAGATCTTCGCCGCCGGCCGGCTGCCGTTGAAGTTCACGGCGTACGACGGCAGCAGCGCCGGACCCGAGGACGCGGTCCTCGGGCTCGACCTGCGGACGCCACGCGGCACCACCTACCTGGCGACCGCTCCGGGAGACCTGGGACTGGCCCGGGCCTACGTCTCCGGCGACCTGGAACCGCACGGGGTCCATCCCGGCGATCCCTATGACCTGCTCAGCGCGCTGGCCGAGAAGCTGCAGTTCAAGCGCCCGTCGGCCAGGGTGTTGGCCAACGTCATCCGGTCCATCGGGATCGAGCATCTGCGGCCCATCGCACCGCCGCCCCAGGAGGCGCTGCCTCGCTGGCGTCGGTTCGCGGAAGGCTTGCGGCACAGCAAGACCCGTGACGCGGACGCGATCCACCACCACTACGACGTGTCGAACAAGTTCTACGAACTGGTGCTGGGCCCGTCGATGACCTACACCTGTGCCTGCTACCCGCATCCCGACGCCTCCCTCGAGGAGGCGCAGGAGAACAAGTACCGGCTGGTCTTCGAGAAACTGCACCTGAAACCGGGGGATCGACTGCTCGACGTCGGCTGCGGTTGGGGCGGCATGGTGCGCTACGCGGCCCGGCACGGTGTGAATGTGATCGGCGTGACGCTGTCGCGGGAGCAGGCGACCTGGGCGCAGAAGGCGATCGCCGAGGACGGCCTGGGTGACCTCGCCGAGGTCCGTCACAGTGACTATCGCGACGTGCGGGAGTCGCAGTTCGACGCGGTGTCCTCGATCGGGCTCACCGAGCACATCGGCGTGGCCAACTACCCCGCCTACTTCCGTTTCCTCAAGTCGAAGCTGCGCACCGGTGGGTTGCTGCTCAACCACTGCATCACCCGCCACGACAACCGGCACAGTACGACCGCCGGAGGTTTCATCGACCGCTACGTCTTCCCCGACGGCGAACTCACCGGTTCCGGACGGATCATCACCGAGATCCAGAACGTCGACCTGGAGGTGCTGCACGAGGAGAACCTGCGGCACCACTACGCGATGACGCTGCGTGACTGGTGCCGCAACCTCGTCGAACACTGGGACGAGGCGGTCGCGGAGGTGGGTCTGCCCACCGCCAAGGTGTGGGGCCTGTACATGGCCGGGTCCCGAGTCGGCTTCGAACAGAACGCGATCCAGCTGCATCAGGTGCTGGCAGCCAAACTCGACCGGCGGGGCGGTGATGGCGGACTGCCATTACGGCCCTGGTGGAACGCGTAGCGACTAGGCTCGTCCCGGTGAAGCGCTTGCTGGTGCGCATTGCCGTGTTCCTCGGATCCTCCGCGCTGGGATTGCTCGCGGCCGACTTCCTGGTGCCCGGGGTTTCGGTACCGCTGTGGGGTTTTGTCACCGCGGTCGTGATCTTCACTGTGGCCCAGGCGATCCTGGCGCCGTTCTTCCTCAAGATGGCCACCCGCTACGCCTCGGCTTTCCTGGGCGGCATCGGGCTGGTGTCGACCTTCGTGGCGCTGCTGCTGGCGTCACTGCTGTCCAACGGGCTGAGCATTCGCGGAATCGGATCGTGGATCGCGGCCACGGTGGTGGTGTGGTTGGTCACCGCGGTGGCGACGGCGGTGCTGCCGATGCTGGTGCTGCGGGACCCCAAGCCCGCCTGAGTCGCGACAGACACGGCCCGCCTCACCCCTCGATGCGGCGCGCCCCCAGCTCGCTCTGCAGCAGCTCCAGCGCCGCCTCCTCGGGATCGCGGCGCGGGGCGGCGGGGTCCGCGTTGCCCGCCTCGGCGAGCATGCTCTCCTCGTCATCACGGGGGGACTCCCGCTCTACCGGAGCGGGCCCCGAACTCCCCGAATTCCCAGAGTCCGCCGGCGCAGCCGGCGGCGGCGGGGAGGCAGCGCCGACCTCACACCGGATCTTCCAGTTCACGCCGAGCGCATCCTGCAGCGCTTCCCGGATGACATCGGCATTGCGCTGCTCGGTGAGACGTTTGGCCAGCGGCGCCGATTCGTGGCTGAGGACCAGCGTGTCCCCGTCGACGGCCCGCACGATTGCGCCCGCCAGCATCACCTCGGTGGTTCGGCTGCGTTCCCGGACCTTCTCCCGCACCGTCGTCCACATCGTGCGCACCGCGGCGGCGGTGGGTTCACCGGATGCGACGGCGGCCGCCGGGGTCACCGCCGGCGCCTCCACCGCGGGCGCCGCCGGGGGCCGTACCGGGGGCGGTGCCGGAGCAGGTTCGGGCTCAACGGCTTTCGGTGCGGGCGGTGCGGTGGGAGGGGCAGCCTTCGGTGCGGGCGCAGGCTCGGGTGCCGGCGCGGGCTCGGGTGCCGGTTGTTCGGGTTCCGGGGCGGACTTGGTGTTGGTGACAGTGGTCTTGCGGACGAACTGTTTTGGCGGCGCGGGCGCGGCGACGACGTTCTCGCCGGCCGGGATCGACATGTCGAGCCGGGTCTCGATGCGCTCCACCCGTTGCAGCAGTGCCGCCTCGGTGTCGCAGGCCGACGGCAGCAGCAACCGGGCGCACACCACTTCCAGAAGCAACCGCGGCGCGGTCGCCCCGCGCATCTCGCCCAGGCCGGCGTGCACCACCTCCGCGTAGCGGGTGAGGGTCGCCATCCCGACCCGGGCGGCCTGATCGCGCATCCGGTCCAGGACGTCCTCGGGCCCGTCGACGACGCCGCGCGCGACCGCATCGGGCACCGCGTGGAGCACGATCAGGTCACGGAAGCGCTCGAGCAGGTCGGTGGCGAATCTGCGCGGGTCGTGCCCGGCGTCGATGACACCTTCGACCGCGCCGAACAGCGCCGCAGCGTCACCGGCGGCCAACGCGTCGATCGCGTCGTCGATCAGGGCCAGATCGGTGGCTCCCAGCAGGGCGAGCGCGCGCTGGTAGGCGACGTGGTTGCCGGCCGGACCGGGTTCAGAGCCGGCCAGCAGCTGGTCCAACACGCTGAGCGTGTCCCGGGGCGACCCCCCGCCCGCGCGGATGACCAGCGGGAACACCGCGTCGTCGACGTCGACGTTCTCCGAGGCGATGATCTTCTCGATCAACGTGCGCATGATCTTGGGGGCCAGCAGCCGGAACGGGTAGTGGTGGGTGCGCGACCGGATGGTGGGCAGCACCTTCTCCGGTTCGGTGGTGGCGAACACGAAGATCAGATGTTCGGGCGGCTCCTCGACGATCTTCAGCAGGGCGTTGAACCCCGCCGTGGTCACCATGTGGGCCTCGTCGACGATGAAGATGCGGTAGCGGGATTGGGCGGGGGCGTAGAACGCCCGATCGCGGAGCTCGCGGGTGTCGTCGACGCCGCCGTGGCTGGCCGCGTCGAGTTCGACGACGTCGACGTTGCCGGGGCCGTTCGGCGCCAGCGCCACGCAGGAGTCACACACCCCGCACGGGGTTGCGGTGGGGCCCTGCGCACAGTTCAGCGACCGCGCGAGGATCCGGGCCGACGACGTCTTCCCGCAGCCGCGAGGACCGGAGAAGAGGTAGGCATGGTTGATCCGGCCGGAGTTCAGCGCTGTCGACAACGGCTCGGTGACATGTTCCTGGCCGATGACTTCTGCGAAAGTCGCCGGGCGGTACTTGCGATATAGAGCCACGGAAGCAGGCTACCCAGGCCGACCGACTACTTGTCGGTCAGCAACGATTCGGTGGCCGAAAGCAAGGCGCACGTCGCCAGCCCGTCGATCGCCACCCGCAGATCAGACGCCGCCGGAAACGTCGGCGCGATGCGGATGTTCTTGTCTTCGGGGTCATTTCGGTACGGGAACGACGCACCGGCCTCGGTCACCGCGATCCCGGCTTCCTTCGCCAGCGCCACGGTCCGCTTGGCCGTGCCGGGCAACACGTCCAGGCTGATGAAGTACCCGCCCTTGGGTTCGGTCCAGGACGCGATCTTGGAGTCACCCAACCGGTCCTCGAGAATCTCCAGGACCAGAGCGAACTTGGGGGCCAGCAGCTCCTGGTGGCGCTGCATGTGCAGACGCACGCCGTCGGCGTCGCCGAAGAACCGCAGATGCCGCAGCTGATTGACCTTGTCCGGGCCGATCGACTTCTTGCCCGCGTGCTGCAGGTACCAGGCGATGTTGCCCAGCGAACCGCCGAGGAAGCTGACGCCGGCGCCGGCGAAGGTGATCTTCGACGTGGAGGCGAAGACCAGCGGCCGGTTCGCGTGGTTGGCCGCCGCGGCCAGACCCAGGATGTCGACCTGACGAACGGTGTCGTGGGTGAGCGTGTGCACTGCGTAGGCGTTGTCCCACATCAGCCGGAAGTCGCTTGCCGCCGTTCCCATTTGAACCAGCCGGCGGGCCGTCTCCCACGAATAGGTGGTACCTGTGGGGTTCGAGTAGACCGGAACACACCACATGCCCTTGATCGCCGGATCGGCGGCGACGAGTTCCTCGATCAGATCGACGTCCGGACCGTCCTCGAGCATCGGCACAGCGATCATCTCGATGCCCAGGCTCTCGGTGATCGCGAAGTGGCGGTCGTAGCCGGGCGCCGGGCACAGAAACTTGACGCCCGGGCCGTCCCGTAGCTCGTCGATCCACGGGCGCGGCGAGTCGACACCTCCGTGGAGCAACGAGTACACGACGACGTCGTGCATCAGCTCGAGGCTGGCGTTGTTGCCGGCGATCAGATTCGGCACCGGGATGCCCAGCAACTCGCCGAAGATCTCCCGCAGTTCGGGCAGGCCGTGCGGGCCGCCGTAGTTGCGGGTGTCGGTGCCCGACCCGTCCCGGTACGAGTCGGGTCCATCGCCCGGCAGCGCGAGCAGCCCGTTGGACAGGTCGAGTTGCTCCGGAGCCGGCTTCCCGCGGGTGAGGTCCAGCTGCAGCGCCCGGGCCTGCAGGTCGGCATAGTTGCGCTGCTGCTGATCAAGCTCTGCGAGCAGTTCGTCACGGCCCAGCGACTGAAACGACACCGCGCGCCTTTCACCGTCGTGCGTGGATTCTCCGGAACGTAAGGGGACCCCGCGCACCCGCCAGAGCCCATTGACCCTTGCTGCCTTCCGGCCCTGGGGGAGTTCACAGGATGGACGCCGCGCGGGGTCCACGGAGAGTGTAGTACCTCGCCGCGGTCGTCCGCCGGGGTGCGACCGCCGAGCGGCTTTGCGGAGCCACCATGCGGGTCGGCTACCATGGCCGACGGAGGATTCGCCTAGTGGCCTATGGCGCTCGCCTGGAACGCGGGTTGGGTTAATAGCCCTCAGGGGTTCAAATCCCCTATCCTCCGCACTCAGTCCGGGGTGCGACCGGCAATCACCGAGAGCACGGTCGCACCCCGGACAACAAAGAACGAGGAGGGGTATGGGTCGCACCGTCGCGGTGATCTGGCACGCGTCGTTCTGCATCGCCGCCGGTGTCCTCTATTTCTTCTTCGTGCTCCCGCGCACGCCCGAGCTTCTCGGGCAGACCTCACCCACCCTGGGCACAGTGCTGCGCATCGTCACCGGTGCGCTGATCGGCCTGGCGGCGCTGCCCGTGGTGTTCACGCTGCTGCGCACCCGACGGCCGGAATTCGGCACCCCGGCGCTGGCGCTGAACCTGCGCACGGCGTCGATCGGTCTGCATGCCGCCGCTGGACTGCTCATCATCGGCACCGCGATCAGCGAGATCTGGCTCTCCCTCGACGACGCCGGACAGTGGCTGTTCGGGATCTATGGCGCGGCAGCCGCCATGGCGTTGCTGGGCATGTTCGCCTTCTACCTGGCGTTCGTCGCCGAGTTGCCGCCGCCACCGCCCAAACCGTTGAAGGCCAAGAAACGCAGAAGCCGGCTGGGCCGCAAGAACGCGGCGGTGGACGAATCGGCCGAGGACGAATCGGCCGAGGACGAATCGGCTGGGGACGAATCGGTCACGGCCACCGCGGACGACGACGAGCCGGCCGAGGATGCCTCGGAGGTCACCGAATCGTCAGGGGATTCCGAATCCGCGGACGATGTCGAGACCCCTGAGGTTCCTGAGGTCCCGCAAACCCCCGACGAGGAGCCGGTCACGGCCGGTCAGGCATCCGACGAACCGGCCGCCGACGCCCAGACCAGCCCGCAGACCTCGGATGATGCCGACGATGTGGACGCCGAACGCACCAACGGCACGTTCCGGAATCGGCGGCCGACCGGCAAGGAAAAGTCCCCGGGTAGACGTAAACGGACCCGTGGCGGCGTTGCTGTCGAGGACTGAGGGACCGGCACGACATCGACAGCGGCCGTCAGCGCAGCCACTATTGATGGGTATGGGCCCGTATCCCTCACTCAGACGCCTGCTCATCGCGCTCGTCGCGGTCCTGGCGCTCGTGGCACCCGCGGCACCCGCGGCCGCCGCACCGGGCGATGTCCTCGCGGCGGCGTCACAGGCCGAGCCGTCGGTGGTCCGCATCGACACCGCAGTCGATTACCAGGGCGTGATCGGACTCGGCACCGGGATCGTCCTCGATCCCGGCGGGCAGGTACTCACCAATTTCCACGTGGTCCAGGGTGCTGACCGGATCACCGGCACCGTCGGCGGACGGCCCTACCCGGCCACCCTGGTCGGTTACGACCGCGGGCGCGACGTCGCGGTCATCCAGCTGATCGGTGCCGCCGGACTGCCCGCGGCGGCCATCGGCGACGCGAACGTGCTGGTACCGGGCGAGCCCGTGGTGGCGCTCGGCAACTCCATGGGCACGGACCGACCGCTGACCCGCGAGGTCGGCACCGTGACCGGATTCGGCCGCACCGTCAACGCCGAGGACACCCTGACCGGCATCTCCGACGAGCTGACCGGCCTCATCGAGATCGCCGCACCGGTGCGCGCCGGCGACTCCGGCGGCCCGGTGGTCAACGGAGCCGGTCAGGTCGTCGGCCTCACGACCGCGGCATCGGTGAACTTCCGGATGGGTCCCGGCGGCAAGGGGTTCGCGATCCCGATCAACGACGCGATGGGCGTTGCCGACCAGATCCGCGCCGGAATCCGCTCCGACACGGTCCACATCGGTCCGCCCGTACTCCTCGGTGTCGGCGTCCGCACCACTCCCCGCGACGAGCCCGGTGTGTTCGTCCAGGAGGTGATGCGGGGCGGCCCCGCCGACCTGGCAGGACTGCTGGACGGCGACATCCTGATCGCCCTCGACGGCACCACGCTGGACTCGACGAACACGTTGACCTCGGTGCTCGACCGGCACTACCCGGGAGACGCGCTGGAGCTGGTGTGGATCGACCGCGCGGGACAGACGCGCACCAGCGTCGCGGTGCTGACCCCCGGAGTGAATTGATTCAAACCCGTCGGGCGTGACCCCACGGAACCCTATGCTGAGCGAGTGCACAACAATGTTTCGTACCGGGTGATCCAGTGGACGACGGGAAACGTCGGAAAGAGCTCGGTCGCCGCGATAGCGAAGCACCCGAGCCTGGAATTGGTCGGCTGCTACGCCTGGTCCGACGACAAAGCCGGTCGTGATGTCGGTGAGCTGGTCGGCATCGACCCTCTCGGGGTGACGGCCACCAACGACGTGGACGCCCTACTGGCGCTCAAGCCCGATGTGGTCGTCTACAACCCGATGTGGATCAACGTCGACGAGCTGGTGCGGATCCTGGAAGCCGGGGTGAACGTCGTGGCGTCCGCATCGTTCATCACCGGACACAACCTGGGTGACGACCGGGACCGGCTCGCCGACGCGTGCTCGCGCGGAGGATCGACCCTCTTCGGCTCAGGCGTCAGCCCCGGCTTCGCCGAAATGCTGGCGATCGTGGCCGGCACCGCGTGCGACCGCATCGACAAGGTCACCATCGCCGAATCCGCGGACACCACGCTCTACGACTCCCCCGAGACCGAGCGACCCGTCGGCTTCGACATGGCCATCGATGATCCGGACCTGCAGCCGATGGCCGCCAAGGGCACCGCGGTGTTCGCCGAAGCCGTGCAACTGGTCGCGGACGCGCTGGGCATCGAGCTCGACGACATCACCTGCATCTCCGAGTACGCCCAGACGACGGAGGATCTGCCGATGGCGTCCTGGACCATCAAAGCCGGACGTGTGGCGGGCGTCTTCGCCAGCTGGCAGGGCATCGTCGACGGCAAGACCGTCATCGACATCAACGTCCGCTGGAAGAAGGGCCAAACCCTGGAGCCGGACTGGCAGCTCGACGGCGACGGCTGGAAGATCACCATCGACGGCCGGCCGACGGTCAACATGACGGTCGGCTTCCTGCCACCGCAGGACATGATCGAGAACGCCAAGACGCTCGAGGACTTCTTTGTTCTCGGCCACATCATGACCGCGCTACCCCCGATCCACGCGATCCCGGCCGTGGTCGCCGCGGCGCCGGGCATCGCGACCTACAACGATCTGCCACTACCGCTGCCCCGGGGCATCGTGCCGACTGGCTAACCTTGCCGGGTGAGCATTCGCGGATGGCTGCTCTTCGCTGCGATGAGCGTCATCTGGGGCATCCCATATCTGCTCATCAAGGTTGCGGTAGAGGGACTTTCAGCCCCCGTGCTGGTGTTCGCACGTACTGCGGTCGGTGCGCTGGTGCTGATCCCGCTGACGCTGCGGCGCTCCGCGTGGGCGCCGGTGCTGGCACATTGGAAGCCGGTGGCAGTGTTCGCGTTTTTCGAGATCATCGCCGCCTGGCTGCTGCTGTCCGACGCCGAACGGCTCATCTCCAGCTCGTTGACCGGCCTGTTGATTGCGGCCTCGCCCATCGTCGCGGCGCTGCTCGACCGACTCACGGGGGGCGGTCAGCCGCTGACGGTGAAGCGGTTGGCCGGGCTCGGGGTCGGGCTGTCGGGGGTCGCCGTGCTCGCCGGCCCCGAGCTGACCGGCGGTAGCGCATGGCCGGTCTCGGAGGTGCTGATGGTGGCGGTCTGCTACGCGATCGCACCGCTGGTCGCCGCGCGTTATCTCGGTGACGTGCCGACGATGCCGCTGACGGCCGCCTGCCTCGGCCTCGCCGCGGTCATCTACGCCGGCCCGGCGGCGGTGACGTGGCCCGACGACGTTCCCGCGCCGCGGGTGATGATCGCGGTGGCGCTTCTCGCGGTGGTCTGTACCGCGCTGGCCTTCATCGTGTTCTTCGCGCTGATCCGTGAGGTCGGTGCGCCGCGGGCGTTGGTCTTCACCTACGTCAACCCGGCGGTCGCGCTCGCCGCGGGGGTCATCGTGCTGAACGAACCGCTGACCCCTTGGCACCTCGCCGGTCTGGCGCTGATCCTGACCGGATCGGTGCTGGCGACCCGGCGCCTTGAGCAGAAAAATGCGTTGAGCTGACGTCGCGTCTGCGGTGACATGGGCCCCATGCCCGCTGCACTCTGGCCGCTCGACGAACTCGCGGTGTCGACACCCCGTCTGACGCTGCGCTACGTCGACGACGGTCTCGCCGAGCAGATCGCCGAGCTCGCCGCCGAGGGCATCCACGATCCTGCGACCATGCCGTTCTCTGAGCCCTGGACCGACGTCGCACCGCCGCAACTGCAATGGAACTCGTTGCGCTACTTCTGGCGGTGCCGCGCCGAAACCACCTTCGAGAGTTGGCATCTCAACTTCGCCGTGCACGAGCACCGCAACGTCGTCGGTACCTGCACCGTCGACGGCACGCAGTTCCCGTCGATCCGTACGGCGGGCACCGGGTCGTGGCTCGGTCGGCGCTACCAGGGCCGCGGGCTGGGGCGCGAAATGCGCCAGGCCGCGCTGCATCTGATCTTCGCCGGACTCGACGGCGAACGTGCCACCACCCGGGCGTGGCACGACAACATCGCCTCGCTGCGGGTCACGCGGTCGTTGCCGTACACCGAGGACGGCGCGGGCAAGGAGCCGCGGCGCGACCACGTCGACACCATGCTGTCGTTCTCGATGACGCGTGCGCGGTGGGAGAAAGTGCACCGCAACGACATCGAGATCAGCGGACTAGGACCGACCCGGGAGTTCCTCGGGCTCTGATCAGCTAGTTGTTGGTTGTGGTGGGTGGTGATTGGTAGGGGGTGTACCACTTCCATTGGGCGCGTTCGCCGGTGGGTCCGGGATACGGCGGGACTGTCGGTGGTGCTGTGGTGGGTGG